>CAZBJE010000012.1:3857-66961 GCA_964492125.1 uncultured Pseudobdellovibrionaceae bacterium
CTTTAGCTGCCGGGCCAAGAAGACACATTTGGCGAAATCCTCCAGCGTGCCCGATCCGATAATGGAAACGAGTTCGCCAGGGAACGAAGCAAGACTTTTTGAAACAGGAACCCCGCTCAGGTCAGGCAAGACAATCGCTCCCTCGGGAACCACTGCCCGCGACCGACCGGCCCAGCGTACAGTACCGGGCAGCTGATTGAGCAAGTCGCCTGCCGAGTAGAAAAGCACTGCAGCGGCATCGGGATATAAATAGGGGAACGGGTCCCATGGGTTTGTGCCTTGGACCACGTAGCTTTGCGGCAAAGGCACAAGCGAGGATCCAACAGATCCTCTCAACGCAAGTTGCCAGGCCAAACCCGTGCGGGAAAAGAGACCCTGAGTAGCGGGCATCTCAGGCGACAATTGCCAGCGCTTATACGCTTCCAGCAGCTCTTGCTTCTCTTCCGCGGTCGGAAACACTACGGAGGCTCCAGCCGGAGCGCCAGTCGAGGCAAAGTGCAGAGGGTTTTCCATTCCAGCGGCAACCACTCCTACCAAAGCATCATACCGCTTCGGATCGTTCGCCAGCTGGTGAACCGCCAATAGCACGTCCGCATTCTGCTGAGTACCCACCCCAGCAGGATCGGCCAGCTCCGGATTGGGCGAATCGATCAGGACACCCCCGCCCGCGTCTATCGCGAGAACCAAGACTTTAGCATTCGGTTCGACTACCCCCTGCCCCAGCGCATGAATCGCCGAGTCGATTTGTGACGACAAAACCGCGCTACTTTGCGCAGAGTCGTACATTACTGAAAAAACCCTTCGGCCTTCGCCGACCAATATCGGCTCAAAGTTTCTTCCGGACATTTGCGTATCCGAGGCAATCTCGTAAACCCCTTCTTGTGGGCTCTTCCCGCTACCAGTCACCGCGCGCCCCGGTTTTTTGCCCCGCACGGAAACAAAACCCAAGATACTCTTGCCGGTTTTCTCAATCATCGAGGACAACGCCGCGCCCTGCATCACATCGCCGCCACCGCCCATTCCCACAATGACAACATGGGAAGCCTGAGAAACGGTTAGCACCTCCGATAGTTTCTTCCTCGAAGCGGTGCGTGACATGGGCTGGATATTTGAAACGACATTTACCGAACCCTCATTTCCAGCTACCCGAAAATCAAAAAGTACGTCTTTGAGTTCGACTATCTTGGCCGGTTGAACAGTAGAAATAGCCAATACGGCATTCGCAATCGGATTGATATCGACGTGCAGCATGCCGCTGCCGCGACGGTCCCTTAGCGCTTCCGTACGTAGCTGCTGATAAATGCGGGCAATCTGTGTGAAACCAGAAAAACGGGCGGAAGCCGCTGGGTTCAATTCTCTCGTCCAAGTCGCTATTTTTTCCAGGTTATGGATCATATGGTGGCTATCTTCGAGCCAGATCGCCCACCCATCCTCGATTCCGCTCACCATCATTTCTTTTCTTAGGATGGCTTGGACCGAGGAAGGAAGATCGTAAAACGCCGCCACCGTAGCTCGAGCTTTTTCTGTCGACCGTGCTTGGGAGCACAGAACAAGCTTGGCCAATAGGTAATCTTCGTCGTTGTTTAGCGCCATCCCGTATTCGCGGACTCGCTCACGTGCGCTATCCCGCCGTACGGCCGCGACAGACTCGCCAGCTGCAACACGCTCCATGTTCCGAGCGCCAATAGCATAGGTTTTTTCTACTTCTGCATGGAAGAGGCGTGCCCCATTTGGATCGACCGCTGCTTGCGCGCTTGCAACTTCCAGCACCAAGCTCGCTATGTACATCTGGATGGTAAACGCATCCATTCCAGCGACCTGGGCCAACATCGCATCGGGAGCTTCAAACCCGACATCTTGCTCTAGATCGTAGCGGCGATTGAAAATCGCAAGAGGAACTCTCTGGGAACGCGGCTCCAGAGCTGCCATCCACGGCGCCGAGGAGTCCATGGACTTTTCCAAACCGTGCCCGGCCATCGTAACCAGGAGCACGCGAAATTTTTCCGAATCGCACCAACTTGCCAAAGGTAGCGCCGGGTCGGCGAATGCCTGCTTCGCTGACTTGGCGTCCACCGCAAGCAGATCGATAAAGAATTTTCGCCAGTAGGAAAAGCGCTCGCGCGGCAAAAGAGGCATCACTCCGGGCGCCTCCGTTTTCTGCGCTTGAACAAAACTGTCGTAGTCATCCTTAAGAAAGAGTTGCAAAGCGTAAAAACTGGTCAAGCGGCGATCGATTGCGGGGTGGAAACCGTCGGGCTGTCCCTCTACGCTAGATTTTCCAAGGTCCAACCCGTTCGTGTGTAGGTAGACGGAAGGCGAGTCGGCGTGCGCCCTCGCTTTTTGTTCTGCAGGAGTGAGCGCCTCTCTGGGGGATAACCATCCCTCCTGCTTGCTCAAAAAGAGAGCACGAAAGAGCTGTTGCCTTGTGTAGCTGGTGTAGTTCGAGATCAGGGGCGCGAGTGGGTCCCTAAAAACTAGGTGTCCTTTCTCGTCCGGTTCGAAGCCTGATAATACTAGTGTGGGACAGGGGCGATCTTGGACCGCATAGGAGCCGACGGAAAACGCCGACAGGCTTAGGAAAACGCAAAAGGCGACGCGGAAACGCATAAACCACCCAAAACTTAGCTCACGAAATTGAGAAGCACGGACCGATAACATAGTTGACGTTTTTGTCAATAATATTTACGCTACTAAGGTCGACCGTTTAAATGTCGAAACTTCGCTGCCTAACCCGCGTGCGAAAATCCTCAAGAAAACGAAGCACTTCTCCGCAGACATAAAAATCTGTCAAAAACTTCACCGCCTGTGCCCTGTTTTGACAGTTGTCGCCTTGCTCAACATTTTGGCCTGGGACTTGCTTTTCATAGGGATATGGCAAAGCGCATTCAGTACGTTAAGGCTACTTTCGCTTTCGGTTTTCTCTTCTTTTCGGGGGCCGCTTTCAGCGCGGATCCCGAATGTGAGTTTCCTGTGTTTGAATCAATGCCGGGAGTCAATGTTTACGCGAATCCCTACGGAAAAGGGGACGCAGTGGATCCTGCCGCGGTTCAAGAAAACGCGCGTCAGATCGCTCCGTTGCAGGAGTTTGTGCTTTCCGCCAGCAATGCCCTTGATCGACCCATTCCGTGGGCCGCTTCGCCCGATGTCAGCCGCGAGTGCATTCTCTCCACATTGCGTACCTGGGCACGTGCCGGAGCACTCCTGAAAAAATCGTCCAATTCCGGCGGCTCAGTGGGCCGCGTGATGTATTCCGTGGCACTCAATATCATTGCAGGCAAATTGATGTTTCGCGGAGTCGAAGTCGATGTCGAAATCCTAAAATGGCTGCAGGCGCTCAGCCTTGCCGTCACGCGAGAGTACCGGGATTTTCGGTTTCACGGTTTTTATAACAACGTGAACGCTTGGGCTGGAGCATCGGCCGCAACCACGCTCGTGTTGCTCAGAGGCGCAGGATTGAGTGACAAAGAGCTGCAAAGCGCGGAAACAAACGCTTGGAAAGAATCTTTGGCAGGGATTTCTTCGCAAGCCGGGATGGTCGGGTTGGTGCCGAGTGAGTTAACCCGCGGGAAAAATGCTTTATCTTATTCGCTTTTCTACTATTCCGCTCTGCTAGTGCATCGCGAAGCTCGTAGAAATTTAGGACAACCGGACTTGGCATACGAGTGGAAACAGCTTCGCCTTTTCGCCTCGCGTTTTGGCGCAAACTTCTGCGGAGATGCATCACAGGATATTTTTAAAAAGGCAGGCGAGCAACTCACAGCCGAAGCGGAGCGAGAATTGAAAGCTAGCTTAAGCGGCTATGGATTTCGAGTTCCTATCGGGTTGATGGAAGGCACTTTGAGAAATGATGCACTCAAAACGTGCACCACTGAATTGACCCCCCGGGGTTTCGTTGAAGTGAAAGTAGGAGGCGATACGCGTTACATCTCCCATGCGCTAGCCGCCGCCGCAAAGACTCGGTGACCTATCGTATCCGCTTCCCGGCCTTAAATTCTTTGAGCCGTTTCAGAACACCCCGAAAGATCTTCCGCTGCTCAAGCGTGAGTTGATTTTCATTCTTAGTGAGTTTTTCTATAGCGCACGTCGTATCCCACTTTGCTGTTTCGATGTCACCGACGAGCACTTTGAGATCCTTGCCCTTGTTTGGTTCTTTCGATTGTTTCAATCGGTCGAAATCAGCTATGAGCCTACCTAAGTAAGGGATCTGGACTTCATAAATCTCCCCGACGGTTGCAGAGTTGAAATTAGGATCCGCTTTCGACATCAACTCGCATTTCGACAGTCCACCGCCTGCAAAGACCGTATTCGAAGCCGCAGACGCAAGGAGTGCCGATGCAAAAAGTGAAACCGCAATTCTTTTTGGGAATAGTACGCACACAAAATGCCCCGTTTCTTTTTTAGGTATGTTCAAGACAGGGTAGCGCATCGCACCTCAACCCGCCACACCACCCATCGCAACCAAGCAGGTAAGGCATTTGAAAAATAGCGTGCCTTTTATAGATGTGCCTGGTTATGGTTTTTTCAGTGGGTTTTTAACGGGGGGTTTTAATGCGCTGGCATGCGTTTCTTTTTTGTTTGGTTTCCTTCGTGGCTTCGGCTGCTCCTGCGCCCCAGGGCGCGTCCTTTTCTTCGGTTTGGAAAAAGGTGCAGGCGACACCCTACGCAGCACTGCCCGCCCATAGCGTGACCAAAGCTTCCTTTTATAAGGGAGCCACGTGGATAAGTGCCGGTACCAATATTTTAGCTGCCGATGCGAAGCGCACCGTGACGGTGGGGACCGACATTCTCCCGACTTTCCAAAAACTCGTACACCCCATCGGCATTTGTTTCGCTGGAAGTTGGACCGTCACCGAAAAATCCCCATTCACTGGGTACTTCGCCCAGGGCAGCAAGGCGCTGATAATCGCGCGGGCTTCGGAAGCCATGGGGAACGGATTGGCCAAGGACTATCGTGCACTGGGTTTGGCGGGCAAACTTTTCCCTACGTCTAACCCGACCGACGATAGAGAGTACGAAACAGCCAATTTTTTCACCGTGGATGATTTGGGCGGCGCCCTGGCCAAGAGCTATTTGGATTTAGCCAAAACAAATGCGCCTCCCATTTCGAAACACTTCTCCACCTTTTTTGCGCTACCGATGCTTTCCGTGATTTCTTCCGCTTTTAACGCCGCCGACAAAAACCCGGCAGTTCGCCAGCTGTACCCGATTGCCGAACTGGGGCTCACCAACAAAACCACCGCCGTCACACCCGCTTTGATGTCACTCAAAGCCGAGAATTCCGAACGGCCTGGCAATGCCGATTTTAGAGATGAGCTGCGTTTGAAGAATTTCAAAAAGCCGCTGACGTTTTCAATTTCGGTCGCGGCCAAAGGCGAGAGGCTCTCCAAAATTGGCACCATTGAATTGGACGAAGAAGCGCTGACGGCCGAATGCGATCACAACTTGCATTTCGCGCACCCGAAGTGGAGATAGCCAAGCTTACATGTTGATGACGCATTAAGTTAGGGCGTAGCGCCGTCTTTCATTTGCGTCTGTATTCTCTCTCCCTAGTTGCAATATACTAGACAGTGCACCGCACTCAACGCAGCACGATCTTGGGGGAGATTCAGATGGGTTCAAACAACCGGTTTTTATTCACCGTATTTTCCGTTCTGACTGTACTTTTGTTGGCCCAAGACTTGGCGGTCGCCGACCGTAGGAGCAACCACGAAACAGACCCTACGGAGTCTTCGCAGAAGAAACGCCGCACCGCATCGCCAAAAAAACAAGATCTCACCGGCTGCGTTTCCAGTGTAGTGAAGGCCAGCCTTAAATCGCTTTTTAAGAGCGAAAAAGATCTCGTGCAAGTGCAAAAACTGGCTGCGGAAATTGCGCGTCGCATGCCGATTGATGTCGAATCCGACGTCAAAAACCTCCTTTCGATCGCCAAGAAATCCAAAGTGAGCACGGTCGACTTGGTCGCAGCACTCATACAACCCGAGTCGGGGTTGGATGAAAATCAAGTACATAAGCTAATCGCGATAGCCACCGAAGATTTGAAGGGTAAAGGAAACTCGAACCAAACAAAGAACCTCGGCGAACTTGAACGCCTCCTAATGCTCGTCGTCGAAGACTCCGGCCATGGCATGACAGCGGCGGTTAAAAATGCACTCGCGGTGGGAGGGACCAGCGAACCCGGGTTCACGCCTTCGAAACTACACGTCCTCCTTCACTCTCCCGAATTCAAACCCTTGAACCCCAAAGCGATGGAAACCGCGCTGCGCGAGGTTACCGACATCGGTGCTGAAGCTTCCCTGATTGAAGAGCTCAACGCGGACTCTTCACTGAAAAACCTTACACCCGAAGATCGCATAGCACTCGCCAAGCTTTTGCGCGCATACCAGAAACTGGAATTTGCCGGCGACGCAGACCGGGGCCACGAAATGGCGGAGGAATTGGCTAGCTTCGCTCTCGAACACGGGGTGACGGGCGCACTACCCGCTCTGATTTCCAAAAACAACGCAAGATACTGCATTCTGGCGGGAGGCGATCCACAGAAGTTGGCGGAAGTAGATAAAGAGCTAGCCGAGATGGTCGAAGGCATTTCGGATAAATATGGCTACAAACATATCGAAGCCGAGAAACTGGCCCCCGCTCTGCGCGATATGGGCCGATACGGCGCGAGTAGCGAAGAGTTCATCAAAGCCGCTCAGTCGCTTATTGCGGAGATGATTACCGGCGACAAGAAAATGAACTTAGCCGATGTTATGTTCCTGGTAGATCAAGCGCACCTGGTACCTGACAAAACTAAGATGAAAGCGTTTGCGATGATCGCGCAATCCAGCCTCGTCAGTGCAGGCAGCGCTGGTATCAAGTATGGAAAGCTAGACATTTCAGCCAAGCAAGCTCTGGATCTTGAGATGAGCGAGATTCGGTCGGAGAAGAGTCCCGCAAAGGTAAAAGAACTCACCACCAACTTGTTGCAGAAAGTGAAAGAGCTCCGGCTCGACGAAGAAAATGTGCTGGCGCACCTTACCTCCGACGCCTTCCTCGTTGGAGCAAATCCAAAACTGGCGGAAAACGCGGGAACGCTGGTCCCTAAACGCCAAGCCATCAACCAGGCCCACGCCTTGATGGAAGCGGGAGAAAAAACGTCTGGCCAAGAGGCCCTCGACGCAATCGATCAAATCGCGAAACTCGATATTTTGGGTGGCTTGGGCGGTGTAGACGATGGGGGCGATCCCACCGCGCCGCAAAAATCGGGCACCTGGCGCAATCTCGCCGATCGTGTTTTGGCTAAGGCCAAGACGGATTCCGATGTCCGTGACGCGCTGGAAAAAATGTACGCTGAGGATTACTGGATGGGACCTCGTGCAGAGCACATCAAGTCGGGATTGGGAAAATTGGGAAAGACTACTAAAGCGAAGAAAAATACTGTCGATGAAATTGAGGCCGAAGGCACCACCACCATGCGGGCGGATCAGAAAAAGCCGGACACCGATGGCGAAAACAATACAGCTAACAAGAAAACTAAAACAGCCGGCAAGCCTACTGTAGGTGGTGGGCTCGCCCGGGCAGCCACCTCCTTGGTTACCGGAGATAAAATTGGGGTGGCTGTCGGATTGGCAACAGCCATTACGGCCAGGAAACGGGCGGCCACTGCCGCCAATGGAACCAACGGCACCGACAAGAAAACTGAGCTGGCTGATAGGCGCACGGACGGTGAAACGGGTGTACAGGACTCCACGACTGCGATGACCGCCGAGGAGACGAGCAAAGCCGAAAAGGCGATCGGTAAATGCATTGCCTGCCACAAGGCCCAAAGCGGCCCCGAGTTTGATCCAGCTAACAAAGACGGCGTGCTTGCGCTGCTCAATGCAAGTGCAAGTGAGGACAATTCCGCTGCCGATATCCTTGCCGATATGTCGGAGCGAGCTGAAAGAAACGGGCAAACAGCCGCGGAGTCCAGAGCCTTAGCTAAGTACCTCGGCATCAAAGTAACCAAAGCGCAAAACACTCCTACTCCGAAAATCGGCAACGGCGAAATCGCAACAAACAAAGTGCCGACTAGCCTGACTGGAGGGTCGGACACCCAACAAACTCCCAACCCGACTTACCCGACAGGAACCGTCACCCCAGGCCCCAAAGCCGGCTATCGTTTTGCAGACGGGCGAATGCTGTCTACTCCCGCCGCCCAAGACAAAACCAACGGCGTCGTAAACTTTGTGCTTGGCGACGATGGCCTTCCGCTAGTGGTAAGCGCAGATCCAAAAACCCAGGGCCCGCTCCACGTCCCCCCACAACCCGGCAGCGATTTTCCTCCCTTCGCTCTCGTTAAAAGAGACGGTAAGTATTTCTTCACCGGGAGAGACGGCAAGATTCCGACTGGGGCCAATCCGATTGGCTTAGGTGAAAGTATTCCTGGCTACCCCTTTGGCCTTCCCCAAGGCACCAATGTCGCCATGGCTTACGACGAAAAAGCGCCCGACAAAGTTCGGTTCGTCCCCGCGGGCCCTCTCGTGAATGGCAGCGCAGGAGAAATGGCCGCACGCCAACGCCAGCAGCAGACCAGCCGGCTGGCCATTCCCCAAGTGGATCCCCCAGCCCCTTTCGTCGCGCGGAAAAATGCCCTCGAAGCGGCCGGCTACCAGCCGACCAGTTTCAACGAATTGATCTCTCCCAATCAGGCCGTGGTAATGGCTAAACCAAAATCGGGGGGCGCCCCTCAGGCGCTGGTTATCGATGCAACCCGGGCCGTGCAAGGCACTAACCGAGCGCAAATCACCCCAGCGAATACCGGCTTTGCGTTTGTGGGAAAGCAGGCGGCTAAGCTCCTTTCGGCTCCCTCTCGCGCGGCAATCGCCGCGGCAGGCCTAAACGAACTCACAAATGCGGATTCGCGCGGTGGATTACATGTCGATGTAATGGACAAGAGCGGCAAAAACCCAGAGCGACTATGGGTGGCTAAAGATCCTTCTGGCACCTACCTAATCCATGTCCCGCTCAGCAAGGACGCGGAAGGCAAGATCGTAGGCCCAGTCCCGGGCGGCACTACCAGAATCGAAAAGCTTTTGGACGGCCAAGTCGACGAAGGTGGGCTGGCTTCGTTTGCCAGAAAGCCCATTAAACCGTTTGCCAGCGATGCAGCCAAACGCGATCCAGCGAATGTGCTAAACACCCAACTCGCGAGCTACGCCAACGAAAGTGCAGCGACCGCAATGCCGGTCACTCCCATCCAGCAAACCCAAACGTCCGTCGCTCAGGCTCAGCCGATCACCCGAGTCCAACCGCAATTTCAGGGACAGACTCAACCCCAGCAGCGTCTTTTCTTCAATAGGCGGGACCGTCGAGGCGGGCGCCTCCGCTAGCCACCCAGGGGCATTAGGGGGTTCTCAAGGCCGTCCTGTGGGTCCCTCCCCGGGGGCCCTTTTTTCGCTTAACTCTCGGCTCTTTGTGATAGTGGGATGCTTCATTTTTTTGGATGAGGCTTCCCATTCGTTATCGAATACTCTCAGTTGCGTTTGCCGTAGGACTAGCCTGTCCATGCCTCGCCGCTTTGAAATTCGGAGGCGGAGATCCGGCTGCGAGCCCCCCTTCCGCTCCCCCGCAATGGAAACCGCTTGAGCGACTTGCCGAAATCCCATCGGCCATAGCATCGATCAACTTCTTTTCGGGCATACCTCTTATGGGTCAAGGGATCGATTTGAGTGGTGGTTTCGGCGATGTAGCCGCCAACTTGGTGGAAGCTGCCCATTTCGCCAAAGCCCACCCAGGGATTACTGTAAACTTCATTGTGGTTTCTAAGTGGCACCTGGAGAGTCGCTCGCCAGAAGCATCGTCTGAACGGATTGCTGAAATCATGGTACCAGGACTGGATTCAAAAAACCGCGACGTTATTCAACGTGTAGATGGAATAAACTACCTTTTTTTTAGCGAGGTGATTGATTACGCCCATCGAGAAACCATTGACCGCGTCATTCCGAAAGCCGATCTTTCCATAAATTTATCGGGTGGTTTGCACATGCGCAGAGTCATGGAGGCTACTGCACCAGTGGCTATCACCGTAGAGGAGCCCAGCGGGCACTCGAACATTTTAGATTTCAATGCCTTCACTTTCCACCAGGGGGTCGCGCGGCGACTATTCTTTGTTCTTCGATCGGGAGTGAATACAATGGGTCTTTACTTGCCGTACCCGAAACCAGAGCCGCTGAGTTCTGAAGAAATCCGGACGCGCCTTCTTCTCGCCCTTTCCAGCAGCAACGTCCTGATCGACGGTTTCGAACCGAATTCTGAAATAGCCTTAGCCTATACGAAATACCCCAACGCCACTGCGAACTATGTCTCGGGTGTCTCAGCGTTCGCCAGCACTCCCGCAAACCGGGAACGGACATTTCATCTTTTCGTGAAGAAGAGCTTTGTACAGCAGGTGGCTAAGAATCTGCCACACAATGTAAAACTCTATGGTGTGAGCGGATTGCCAGAGTCGACGATGCGGCTTCTTATTCAGGGATGCAGTCTTTCGCCGATGATCACCGGGGACGTTTCATTTTCGATCGCGCTTGGTGCGATTTCCCCCAGCAAAGGATTGATGCTGGAAACTCCCAGTAGGGCGAAGTTGAATTCCGCTCAAGCGCTAACCAAGCAGGCCGCAGCGCGTGCGGTAGAATTGGGCCTGGCGGAAAGCCTTGAACAGGCCGAAGAAAAATTCCAAACCGCGCTCATGCTCTCCGGGGTCTGGTCGAGTGCCCGAATTGCGGAAAACTTGGGAGCTAGGGATGTTTGGCAAGAATTCTACGTCTGTGTGACCCAGCTTTCCGATGGTTGGCAGATAATGAAAAATCTAGCGAACTACTACCACTTTTTTGGTTTGTTTCAGCATGAGTTCAACAACAGCATTTTGGTCTCGCCGAAATCCGGCGATTTTGGAATCCTTGAACACCAGCAACTATTGGAGTTTTTGCTCCGAGAGCTCAATCAAACGGCGAATTGGAATTCGTTTCCCGAACGTCTAATGAAAACGATTCAAGACGAAAGTGCCTCTTTGCTGGAGCGGGTCTATTGTTTAATTGCCCTGCTGAAGTTACCCTCCGTTTCGCCGGCATTTTTCGGGCTTATTCACGGCGACGTTTGGCGAGAGGCGCAGCGGCAACTCAGATTGGTGGCGCAGTTAGTGCGTAGCACACTAGAACAGGAGCACTTTCACTCCAAGCTCAAACTATCTCTCAACGGGTCACCCGATGCGGCCCAGTTCGTGGGCGCCTTTAAGGATTACCTTACTTCGGCGGGTTGCGCGGAGGCTTTATTGGTCGAAAACCAAGGCTTTGCATTTTTTGCCACGGAACCCGAGAAAGCGCAACGCCGGGAGCCTCGCCGCCGACGCTAAGCAAGGACTGCTAAAAACGGAAGCTGGCACCTAGACGTATCTGGTGCAAATTGTTAGGCCCCGCGGCAATTGCGTAGCCTACGATTAAATGCTTCACAAAGGCCAGCGGCGCGGCGGGAGACAGAAAAAGATCGCGAGAAAAGCGAAGCGATACCCCAACGGTCGGAACGAACGCACTCAAACCAAACCAAGTTTGCCCACCGGCGGAGCCCTCTAACTCGATTCCTTCCACAATTAACCTCCGCAAGGCCACTTTGTATTCCAATACGGAGATCACCCGCGAGGTATTCGTTTTGAGCGGCAAAAAACCCACTCCGCTAGACAGCGTCCACTTTGGAGTCCAATAAAACTCCGGAGCCCAATGGATTCCCACGGTAACAAGAAGACCACCCAAGTTATCCAAGGCCAGCATTCCGCTGAGTTCGGCCACACGCAGGGAAAAACGGGCGGGCGCTTCTGGTTGGGGTACTTCGGGTTGAGGCACCTCTAAAGCCAACCAATCTTGGGCTTTCCGGGTCTTATCTTTTTTGGTTGGTTTGCGCTCTTTGATCCATTTGTAAACTACGCGATAAAAGATCTCACTTCCGTCGGAAGAGAGAAGTCGAAACTCGAACGGAGTGGTGGCTTCAGCCAACGCCAACTCAATCACGAATTGCCCGGCACTTACGGACACCTCGGTACCGTTCAAATAAATTCGCTTTCCGGTCAATATCGAACCGAACAGCTTGAGCGAGGCAATACCCTCCGCCGGCACCAGTAACCACTTTCCGCTTTCATTTTCCCAAGTCACTGATTCGTCGACAAAAGGATTCATCGCGGAAACTAAAGAGGAGCCCAACAAAAGAAAAACCAATGCAGGAAATCGGAACATGCCAGAGTCTAACTCAAAAAATCTCCACTTTCGTGCCTATTTTCAGGGCCGTACCCAGGGCGGGGAGTCAGCGAGTTCCTTGCGAGGCAGGCGCCCCAAATCAAGCAAGTTGTCCCATTCTAGATTCAGAAAATCCACCTGATCCCGCGCCGCGTGTTTATCCGCGTCGAGATCCTTCTCCTCACACGGAGAGCTAGGATCGTACGTCGAAGGGGAACAGATGCTGTACGTCGCATCGTCTGCCGATGCGACCATCGTGCGCGCCCATTTCTCCAAAAGTAGAGGGCCTTTGGGGTCGATGGCCGGATCGATCACCGTCACCTGCCCCAGTTCATCGGAGTAAACCGGCACCACGTGGTACCACCAGCTGACCAAGCCGCCTGGCGCGTTGCCGGTCTTCACCCGCAACGTGCCAAAAATGAAAAGTTTCTTAAGCTCACCGAAACCTTTGTCCTGCGCTAAGCGACGAGATACCGAGGCACGCACCCAACAGCCATCTTGCGGGTACAACCAACTACTCCGGCGCGCAAAACCAGGTTGCATCGGCGAAGCTAAGTAACGCGAGTCGCGGATCTGCTCAAAAAGTTCCCGCGCCCGATATTGCGTGGGAAGCGAAGTAGGATCAAGATCGGCGAGCGGCACGGCTGCTTCGTATGCGGAGGGATTTATGGGGACCGCGAAGATGTGTTGCTTGGGCAGATTGCGATCGCGGGCGGCTTCGAAAGTTTCATCCGGCCCGCGCATTGCTGAAACGGCGAAAAGAGTGGAGGAGAAGAAACAAACCCAGAGTGCGACTGCTAAACGCGTCTGTCTCGGCATGGATCCTCACGGCGATTGGGGGAAGCTCAGAGTATACCGCGATTCTTACTCCAACGCTGACGCGGAGCAGGAATTATTCGTCGAGTTCGAACTCGGGTTCCAAATCTAGTAAGCGTGCGGTGCAATTTTCTTCGTTCTCACGAATTTGGGCGAGCACCGCATGCAGTTCTTTCACCACAGGTGATGCCTCGGCTCGCCGAGCCGCGAAAATCGACTCCCAAACAGCCCTCAACGGGTGCACTCCCTCGGGCCTGGGGATATTGTCGATAGCTCTCGGCGGCTGCCCCGGAATAAACTCCATCGCCGATAAACCACCGCGGTAATAGCGAGATATTCCGGTATCAGTACGAAAAACTTTTCCTCCGTACCGCGTTTCGATTATGCCGGAATGATTTCGTACGTGGCCGATCACGATATAATCCACTTCCAGTTTTTCCATGATCGAGGTCAGTACCTCTTCGTGTACTTCCTCGTTGGCTAGCGCGCGCATCCAGAGAGGCCCCGCGGATTCCATGATCCATCGGCGCATCGGCCGCTCGGGGGAAAGATTGCTCTGGTAATCGATCCACTCTCCTAAGTGCTGGCGAACGGTCGCGTTGATCACTTCCACTGATTTCGAGGGATTTTGGCTCAACCAGGAAGCTATCCCCGCGTGAACGAAAAGAACTCGGTCCTCCGCCACCAGGGTATTGAGACCGCGGATCGTCTGCGCATACGGCGACTGATGTGAAGTGAACGCGCGGAAGTAGGCGTAGTCGCTCACTTCGTGCAGACGCTCCAAGGGATCCAAAGGCGCATGACTTGAGTAGAGGTGAAAAGTGTCGGAGCTTTGGTAAGCCAATGCGGCGCGCGCGATAGGGAGCGCGCGGTCTGCGATTAGGTCCAGGTACGAAAACGCGGAACTTTCAGGGTAGCGCACCCCGATATTTTCTACGCGCATCTGGCCGTCATCGGCCCATTGTTCATCGCCCATAGAACGCATTGCCTCGTGATTGCCCAAAATCGAAATAATCAGCTCAGGGTGACGCGGAAAACGGGCACGGGCTTCGTCTTGGAGGTGCTGGATAAGATCAAAAATAAACCGCGAATCCGGACCGCGAGACGGCACATCTCCCACTATAATGAGTCGGTTGGGCCCAGTAAGACGCCCATCGGAAGTGATGAATCCGGTGTGCAGTAGAATCGCGATAAAAGCATCGGGATCGGCGTGCAGGTCACCTATTGAGATAGTGCGACCGACGCTGGAATAGCGCCAAGTCACGTCGTCTGGCTCGGCAAATTCGCTCACCGTCGCGCCCGCCCCACCAGCCAAGGCGGCGATCCCAATAAAGAGCAGCTTAAAAGACAAACGGAACCCCTGTTACGCGAGGCGTTGTACCACTCCCGCTTGGCAATTCCCAGAGGGTACCGATGCCGTCGCCAGGGCGAGACATTTGATAAGGCTTCTCAATGGCTTAGACCCAAAGCGGCGTGCAGGTTTTAAGGGCTCCGGTACGCTTAGAGAGTCCCCCTTCGCCTGTTCCCCCCATTAACAACTCAATCCCGTTTAGGAGAAACCAATGCGTTTTCTCGTCACCGCCACCCTTGCCCTGGCCACCCTGCTCGGCGCTAGCTCTTCTTCCAACCGTGCCGAAATTTTCGCTGTGCGACTCCCCATCAGCAACCGGGGACAAATCCAGGATCTCGCGGCCCGCGGGTTCGACATTGCAGGGGTGGATTTTGAGGCAGGCGAGTTTGTGGTACTCACCGATGCGGTAGGAGTACCTCAACTAGGGCCCAACCGTGGCGTGCGCCCTATGCCCTACGGAATGGTTTTAGAAGTCCTCGAATCCGGCTGGAAGCGACCGAGCGATATTCCGACGGCATTGCTCAAATACGAAAGCCAATACCCAGATTTGGTGGGGGTCACCACCATCGGCAAGAGCCTGGAGGGCGAGGATATTTGGGCGGTGCGGGTTACTGATTCTTTTTCGTATCCAGCCGGTGGCAAAGCCGTCGTCTTATTCGATGCCATGCACCACGCTCGTGAAGTCATGACGCCCGAAGTGGCCATTGATATCGTTGATTACCTCACCACCAACGCCACATCCGATCCCAAAGTTCGCATGTGGCTCACTATGAACGAAGTATGGGTCGTGCCGATGGTAAACCCCGACGGCAACCAAACCGTTTGGACTCGCGACAATATGTGGCGCAAAAATACCCGCGGCGGGTACGGCGTAGATATTAATCGCAATTACCCCTATGCCTGGGGCAGCTGCAACGGCTCGTCGGGAGATCGCAATAGCGAGACCTACCGCGGAGCGAGTGCGGCCTCCGAGCCGGAGACCAAAGCACTGATTGAGTTGGCGCGCGCCATCAAGCCGGTGATGAATATTTCGTACCACAGCGCTTCGGAAATCGTCATTTACCCCATGAGCTGCCCGGGCGTGCCCCCACCGCCCGCGCAAAAACCCCTGATCGAAAGCCTCGGCCGGGAACTCGCCAGCAAACTCGCGCGCGACTCCGGCAGTGGGACGTACAAACCAGGTTACTCCTATGATCTGCTCTATCCTGTCGATGGTGGATCGATTGATTGGATGTACAGCGAGTTGCAGGCTTTGGCTTACTGCATCGAAGTAAGCTCACAGAATCAGGGCTTCCAACCGTCGTATTCGCGCTGGAGAGATTCCACCGTGAAGCGGAATCGAGCAGGATGGCAATGGGTTTTGGATCGCGTCAGCAAATCCTCGATCCGGGCGGTAACCGAGCCTGGACAACCGGTCGTGCTGGAATCGACCTCGGGCACCCCGATCATGCAAAAAACCGCAGACTACCGCGGCTCCGTGCACTTTTTGGTGGAGCCGGGGAGCTACCGCGTGGGAGATCCGAACAACCGTGCCGGCTTTCAATCCACCATGGTGAACGACGGGATTTCAGTCGTTTATCTCAAACGGTAACTTTGACTGGCGCAGCGCCTGGCACCCGATAGCGCGTGCTGTTGGGATCAATGAAAAGCTTGTGGCTGTGTCCATCCACCACCGTTGTCGAGAGAGTCACTTTTTTTAGCTGCTTCAAATCCGCGTAGTGTTCCGGCGTGAGAGTAAACCGATGCAGTTTGCCACCATGCCCATGCCAAAAATCCAAAGTTAAGTTTTTACCGTCGATAATATACTGCACCTTAATTACGCCCGTCTTGGGTCCCAGCCCTCCATCGAAGTAGAGTGCCATCGCATTCGTGTCGTAGAGAGTGACCTCTCCACGCGTGAACAGCACGGCGTTGGCGTCGCTCTGCTCCCCCTTCTGCTTGCGACCGCAGGCGGCCACCGGCAGTAAAGACGCTACGGCTAGGTACTGGGAAATGTCTTGAAGAAACTCACGACGGCTCTTCATGCGGGGTGCTCCTAGATGAGGGGATAGAGTTGAAAGAGGTTCAGCTCTATTATCTCTTGGATCCCGCGCGTGCAGCGGTTTTAGGCAGTTGAAGTCTTAACGTCTGTATCGTCGGTATAATCCACATTAAAGACTGCGGAATTCTTCAAGTCCTCTCGGCGCTTATCGTAGCGCTGAATCATCAAGGGAGTAGACCAACCCGCTAGGTGCTGCACCGAGCGATGCGTGGCGCGCCGATCGAGCGCATTGGAGATACAGGTCGCGCGGCACGAGTGCGGCGAGATCTTTTTGAGCACATTCGCTTTGCGCGCGTAGCGCTTCACCAGATACGTAATCGCGTTGGGATTGAGAGGCTTAATTAGCACTCCAAACCGGGGGTTTTTGGTAGGTATAAACAGGGGTTCATCCACTAATTGCTTATTGCGGCCGCAAACATGGAAGTAATGCTCCAGCCGCGCCACAAGCAAAGGAGTGAGAGGCAAGATACGCACCCGATGCCCTTTGCCGCGCACGCGTAGCACGGGGATCCCCCGCTCCGTATCCATGTCGCCCATCTTCAGCTCAATCAGTTCGCCCTTGCGAAGCCCCAGATATAAGAGCACGCCCAGAACGGCTTGGTGCAAAGCACCCGAAGCCGAGTTGCGATTGGGCAAGTCGAGCATCCGCTTTGCTTCCTCGTCGGACAATCCATTCAAAGAAGATTCCTGACTCTGTGGGTACCCCTTGACCAGTTTTGCCGGATTGCCGGTGGATGCCTGATTGGCCTCCAACCAATCGAAAAAAGTTTTGATCACGGCTAATTTGCGGTTGATGGAAGCCTTCGCCATCGGTTTTCCGGTGAGCCGGCCTTCCTCCATATACTTGCGGAACAAAATGATGTGTTCGGGGCGCAAACCGGCGAGGGATTTGGCGTCGATCCGGCCATCCAAAAATGCGAAGAACTGTTTGAGATCCGTTTCGTATGCGCGACGGGTATGCACACTCAATTGATTGGCCAAAAAAGGCGAGATTTCGCGCGCCCAATGCGGCAAAATCACTGGCGATCGATTTAGACTCCTTGCGTCACCCCAAGAGCCGCCACCAGCAAGGCTTTCCAGGCTTTTTGTTTTATTTGATTCAGGCGCGGCGCTCCGAAGGGGGGCCGCGGGTAGGCTATCCCCGCCTTCACGCAGCCGAACGACCTGTTTCCACTCCCGGCGGGCATTTTTCTGCATCCAACCGGATAGAACCCAAACGGCCTTAAAAACGATTCGATTAACCCACCGCGTTGCAAAACCAAGCTTGAGAGTGTGTTCCATCGTCTATTGCCTCAATTTATTATTGATAACTAAAATTATAACTAATAAATGCCACTTTGGTGCCTTTTTATTTTCGGTAGTCGGGAGGTTTTATTCGACAAGCTGCGTTAGGTTTTTGGCGGTTTTCGGATTTTTCACGTTCGTTTCGCGAGGGGGTAAGGGGCGGCCCCCTTCCGGGCGAGGCCTCAGAAGCGACTTATTCAAAAATGACTATTTACTCAATGATATCAATATCTTACAAGTTTACTTGTTTCGTCACCCGGTCTCCCGGATAATAATGGAATGCACGTCAAAAATCGCGGCGTTTGGGTTCTCGGTTTTTTGGTTTTAATTTCGGGTTGCGCTTCAGCACCTCGTTCAGAGCCGTTTCACACCCGACTTTACGCCGGAACGTATGACGAAGTTTGGCTGGCGACCCTCAAAGCACTCAACGAATACCCCCTAAAAATTAGCAACAAAGATACAGGGAAAATTCAGTCGGAAACGGTGAATGGACCGTACAACGACCTGCTGTTTTCCCCCGTAGAGCCAATCGAATTGCCCGAACGTTTTCGCTATTCGATGAAATTCAGCTTTGCAAAGCTCACAACCGATGACGACCGCCCCCTCACGCGGGTGCGCATCATAAAGGCCTTAGAGCGCTTCCAGGACTTTTATACGGGGTGGACGGCCACCGGTTCGGATGGACTAGAAGAGCAGATCCTGCTCTACCGAATAGAACATATTCTGCAGATGGATCAGATGCTGGCGGACCAGTAATTATTCTTTGGTAGGGGTAGCAGTGAGCTGATCGAGCTTTTTGAGGATGGTATCGATCTGGCCTTCAGAGACATTATCCAACACGGGATTGGCGGGATCGAGCGGGGCGACTTCCGCCGGCTTAGCACCGCCGCCGGCTTTCAATATCTCTTCCTTTAACTTCTCATTTTCGACCCGCAGCTGACTGAGGCTACTGATCTCTTCCTGCACGATTTCATACTCCATCAAACGCGACTCGAGGTACTTCACCTTATCGCGCAACATCTCGCTCTCTTCATTGAGAACTCTAACCTCTTCTTTGCGTGCCGCCACTTCTTCGGGCAGCACGGAGGTCGAACTTCCAGACGCGGACTCGTTCGAGGGTCGAGCAACCGGAGAAGTCTCCGGTGCCATCGGCTCACCAATCGCAAGAGATACGGTTTCAGCTTCCGGCTTCACCACAGGAGCGGGAGCCGGGGGCGCGTTTGCGATAGACGCGGCAACAGGGGGAACGGGGGCGGCGGCAACAGCCTCCGCTCCAGAAACTGGAGGCGCCGGCGCAGCAGCAACGACTTGCGGCGCGGCGGTGTTGGCGGCGTCGGCCGAAGCGGCATGGACGGCCGGCCCCACCGATTCCTCGACGGGCGCACTTCTGAGGCGCTCAACTAAAAACCAAACAATCGCCAGAAGAAGACCAGCAACGATCAAAACTTGGACAACCAAGAGAAAGGCGTAGGGACCTCGGATGACGTCTTGGAAGTAATCCACTCACATTAGTATAGCCGGATTCACTCAAGCTACCAATCGCTATCGCGGGGCTTGCGCCGCATGCCTTTGATTTGAGAACGGCCCTTCTTCGCTTCCACTCGGCGTTTCTTGGACCCCTTGGTGGGTTTCGTGTTACGGCGCGGCGCGGGTTTGTGGAATAATTTTTCGACTTTCTCGTCGATGCGCTCCAACGCCGCAGCGAGATTCTGCGCTTGGGATCGACGCTCCGTGGCGTTTGTTACGACGCCAGTCGGCAAATGCTTAACGCGCACGCCACTCATTCTTTTGTTACGATTCTGTCCGCCAGGACCACTGCCCTTGGTGTGAGTTATCTCAAGATCTTCTTCGCGAATGGGAATCCGTTTGGCCATATCGACCATTATCATATGATATACTATGCGTACAAACGCGGCCTTGTGCGTCAATACCAAACAGTCCGAATTGAATCGTGAATTAGCTTTTAGTTACCAGATGAACGCAGTCGGCCATGCGACGCGTTTCCATGCCGGGGGATGGCTTAATGGTGCAACAGTCTAACAACGAATTCCAAATCCTACTCAAAGCACTTGGGTACCTCCGGACTCACGGATGGCTGTTACTGATAGAGCTAGCCCTCATCTATGGCTACTCAATGCAAAAGTACTACCGCGCAGTCCCCGAATATAACTCCGATGCCGCCATCTTGATCGATCACAGCCAGGATAACCTGTATAAAAACTATTTCATCGCGTCGGTTCGCCAAGCAAATGCGCGCAAGCAAAACATGGTGCAGTTACTCACCAGCCACGAAGTAATGGAACGGCTGCGCACCACACTGACCGACATCTATAACAACAACGGTCGCCCGGCTTACTTGAAAACGTTTTTTCCCGACGGTATCGCCGTCCCCGCGAATGCTTTACGTGCGCACGTAGTGCTGGCCTGGGACAAGAGCAGCGATATTTTTACGATGAACTGCAACGCTCAACACCCCGATGCGGCTCACGACCTTTGCCTTGCGTACATGAATACGACTGAAGCCTACTATCCTGAGATCGGTCAACGCGAAGCGATCATGAAAAAGGAATTCTTGGCTCGTCAGCTGGCCACTCTCTCTCGCCAAATCGCCGAGAACGAAGTTGCCATCATGGATTACCAAAAAAAGAGCCCGGAATTCACGGCTTTTATTTTGGGCAATGACGACGACGGCGGCCGCAACAAGCTGCAGATGGAAGTGGCCATCACCGAAGATAATATCCGGACCAATCGGGCCACTCGCGCTTTGCTCCTGAAAGTCCCCCAAGCCAAACGTGGGGAACATACCGTTCTATCGACCACGATCGAAGCCACCACCGCGCGGCTTTCGGATTTGGAGTACCGCCTGCGGCTTACCGAGACCTCAAACGATCCCGACAAAGACACCCGCATTCAAGGGATCCGCCTAGAAATGGCCGAGACCAGCGCGCAGTTGGCCAAGTTGAACGAAGAAGTGGAAAGCGCCTACATCGCCCAACCGGCGGATTCGTCGGACGTGCGCACAAAAATAGCGAAACTGGAACTGGACTACCAAATTCTGCAAATCGGGAAAAAGAACTTGATGTCGCAGATCGAAAAACTAAACGGCTTAGAGTCCAAGTACATCCAACAGCGCCTGGAATACAAACGCTTGCGGGCAGACGTGGAACACAAACGCAGCCTGTTGAAAAACCTTTATAAACTAGAGCAAGAAACCGAGCTCGAAGTGTCGGCCGGCGTTTCTGAGATCTACCGCTTGCGTGAAGCATCGCGAAACCTCAACCGCATCGCACCGCAACTGAGCAAATACCTTTACGGGTCTCTCTCGATCAGTCTTTTCGTCTTGGCCATGACACTCATTCTATTGATGGCGGCCTTCCCACGCATCGATAACGAAGCCGAAGTGAACCGACTGAACTTGCCAGTCATCGGCAAAGTCCCGCACATTCGCCAAAACGCCAAGATTATCGATGATATTCCGTCTTATGCGGTGGAATACTTGAAGATCATGAACTACAGGATTTTGCGCGAAACCAAAGACACTCTTTGCCCGGTCGTCATCGTCACCTCCGGCCAGGCCCGCGAAGGCAAGAGCACGGTGGTTAACTCACTCACTTTGACGGCCCAGGACCCCAAGCGCAAAGCGCTGCTAATCGACGGTGATTTGCTCACCACTCGTCCCAACCATTTCTTTGGCATTCCGGAAGATCGCACTAAAGGTCTCTACGCCCTGCTGAACTCAGAGCACCCGGATCCGGATTCGCTGGTGGTACCGACCCGCATGGACGGCTTGTACTTCCTGCCGCGCGGTCAGCGCCTGAGCCTCAATGAGAATGGCAATTTGCAAAAACCGTTGGAGTTGGCTCTGGTTGATCTGCGCAAAAAGTACGACATCATTTTCATCGATACGCCGCCGCTGTTTACTTCAAACTTGGGCCACCAATGGGCGGCCCTTGCGGACTTGATCGTGGTGGTCGCGCGCATCTTCGTCACTCGCCCGCGCGATGTAATCGAGGCCATCCAAACGTGCAAACTTTACTCTCGCGCGCCAGTGGGCGTGGCTCTGAATTGCGTGCCTCTATCGGGCGCGTACCGCAGAGCGAGTAACTACTACTTCTCTAAGAAAAAGGCGAAAGTTCAGGCCATCGCTTGAGCCGCCACTGACGGTAGGTGAAAAGTGCAACGATCCCTTATTGGGTACTGCTTCGTCGGATTATTGGTAGGTCTATGGGGTGCGCCATCGGCGCGTGCCGAGCAAGCGGCCGGGCAAAGGCCCCTGGCAGTGCTAACCACCACCGATAGCTCCCAACTCAATTTGGGAGAACGCGTTTCCGGCTTATTGGCTCAGCAGCTGCAGTCGACAAATTTATTCTCTGTGAAAATGTTCGCCACCACACTGGGCGGCTATACCACTGAGGAACTAGCCAAAGTTTACGCGCAGACAGCATCGGAATTAGTGAGCTTTGCGTACGTGGATCAGCAACGTCTCGCGCTCTTTCTTTTCGACGTCAATCGGCCCGGTCGGTACGTTGCTACTTCCGAAACCCTGGTGGGCGCCCCCCAAGGGCAAATCAACGAATCCTGGCTAGACAACCAGTTTGGTCGCGCGTTTGCGGAACTCATTAAGCAGTACACAGTGGCCAATTTCGAACTGATCCCCTCGGCCGATCCACAGCCAGACGCGTCAAAGCAACCAGAGGTGTCACGAGCGGAAAAGGATCGCCGTCTTTTTAATGAAATGGCCAAGATCTCCGATGGCAGCGTGTACCTCGGAGTAAACTTGGGAATGGCCCGGTTTTCTGCCCAAGGCGCCAGCGCCAGCACCGTTTCGGTGGGCGGGCTAGCCGGAATCAAGCTCTTGGAACGGCTTCGGTTTGAGGCGGGAGTCGACATCTTCAGCTACATGCTGCTGCATGGTGATTTGCGCTTCCAACTGCCGATCGCTGAACGGTACGTCTCGCTCTCATTGGGCGGAACGGTCGCCAACGTGACAGCGGTTGTGACCCAAAACCGCGGCTTTAACCCGACGTATCTCCAAACGGGCACCATGCTCTTTGGGCCTACGTTGGGCTTTGACGTTCCACTGTTGGGTGCCAGCGTACGCGGCGATCTGAAGATGCTGCTGGGGTCATCCACCATTTTTCTAGCCACGTATGGACTAGCCTACACGCTCTAAGTTAGGGTGTTCCGCATGAAAAGGTTCCTCGTATTGCTCCCGCTTGTGGTGGCTTTGCGCGTCAGCGCCTCGACTCCGGATTCCAGCCTGGATTTGCAGGAGCAAATCCGCACGGCCGCACACCGCTACCGAATCAATCCCAATTTGGTGCGTGCCATCATCGAGACGGAATCCGGCCCATTGAACGGCCCAAAACACCTGGGCAAGAACGCAGTGTCCAATAAGGGCGCTAAGGGTTTGATGCAGGTGATGCCGCTTACGGCGGATGAAATGGGCATCGCTAATCCCCACCACGCCCTTTCCAACCTAATGGGGGCCTGTGAGTACCTGCGCATGCTTTTGAACCGCTACAAATTCGACCTCACCAAAACGCTGGCGGCCTACAATGCGGGTCCATCGAACGTGGATAAGTACAAAGGGATTCCGCCCTTTCGCGAAACGCAAAAGTACGTGCGCAAAGTGCTCGCCGCGTACGAACGCTTCCAAAACGAATAAACGGAATTTTTAATCAGTCTTAGAGGGATTTGGTTACGGGCACATCCAACTCGTCATCGAGGTGAATGGCTTGGTACGCCGGCGCGTCGCTTTCCGGAAAAACCGTCCGGTGACTGGCCGTGCAGTACTGCTGCAGATCCGCGAAGATCGCTTTGCGAATCGGGTAGTCTGCATCGTGCAGAATCACCTGGCGCGCCAGCTTGGTCTTCAAGTTCACGACGATAGGCGCTTTTAAATTCGCCGTCATCTTCGTCGGATCGCTTGGGATGGTAATGATCGCATACACCTTGGCGTGCTTGAGATTATCAAGCTGCAGGATCGAGCGATCCTCTTCCGCCAATTCGACGCGGTAGTTTTTCTCGAAGATCTCGGGCTCTAAAAGCGGAAACGCCACACTAGGCTTTTTAACCGCTTGTAACCAGAGAAAGAGACTGTCATCCACCCTTTCGACAAGTACGTACTTGTCGATTTTGGAGAAACCCAACATTCCTTCGGGGAAAGTGACAATATCTTCCTCAGATACCGAAATACTTCCGAACCGGGTGGTTTCCACCAGCATGGTGTTGCTCCTGTTTTCGAAAATAGAGTGGGAAGACTACAGCCTAAATGTTAGCTGGCGCGTAGGAGCTTAGCAACCTTTTTAACTTCTTCCGGTTTAGATTCGGCGGCTTGCTTGTTTTGCTCTTGAATGGCGAGGTAGACTTCTTCGCGGTGGATTTTGGTATCACGCGGTGCTTCAATCCCCAAGCGGACCTGGCGGCCTTTGATCTGTAGTACGACGATTTTGATGTCATCGTCGATGGCGATACTTTCGCCAAGCTTGCGGGTGAGTACTAGCATATTTCTCTCCCTTTATTTATCGGCTGCCGGGCTCGGAGGATGAGAGGAAAAACAATGAACTTACGACGCGGGGCATTAACTACTCTATTGCTCACTCATTACGCCTACGGAGCCAATATGCACATTCCTGTGCTAGAGCGCGTGATTCACATGGTGAAAGGCCGTTTGGCGCACTGACTATTTGTAGAAGATATCGGTGGGGTTTTCCGAGAGGATCTTTTTCGACGTGGATATCGCCGCCTGAAGCACGGTTTGGTCGCGAGCCAACTCAGAAAAAACTTTGATCGCGTCGGCGTCTTCGATCTGGGAAACCGCAGCGGTGCCGTCGACCTGAATTTGCTCTTGAGTGCTGATGGCCCGGGAAATTTGCGAAGTGCGCGAGCCGATTTCGCCGCGTACCAGCGAAATTTGGTCATTCACTTTTTGGAAGCCTTCCAAACTGCCTTGAATCATCTCCGTGTCGTTGGTCCGCAGGCCTTCAATAAACTTCTGGATCGGCTCCAAGAGATGAATGCCATTTTCAATCCCCTGCCCCAATACTGCGCGCGCAGCCGAAATATTGACGGGAATGCGTAGGCCGCCAGCAATTTCGATTTCGATATTGCCGTTGTCGCCTAAGAAATTGCCTGACGTATCAAACGCCGGCTTGTCCGAACGGAAGCCAGCCAGCAACGTACGGTTGCTATAACGGGTGTTGAGTAGCTGAATGGCGCTATCGTAAAGAGTAGTCACTTCACTAGCGGTAAACTTACGGGTAGCGTCACTGCCAACCCCTTCTCCGGACGCGGCCACGCAAAGCTCCCCTACCCGCTGCATGGTGTCCTGTAAGGAAGCGAAGATGTTTTCCGTCATATCCAACACCTTAATGGCGGCGTTGGCGTTTTTCATATTGGTATTCAAGACCGACAAGTCATCTTTAATATTACTCGCCACCATATAGCCGGCCGGATCCTGAGAGGGGCGAACCACCTCTTTCCCCGTCGCTGCTTTTTCGGACGAATTAAGTTCACGCTCACGGGCATTGGTAATATTGCCCTGCGCCCGCTCGAAAATTTGATTGGTAGAGATTCTTCCGGCCATAAATTATTGTTTCAGACTTAGAATGGTGTTGAGCAATTCATCGCCAACCTTCATGGCTTTCGCCGAGGCGTTGAACGCTGACTGGTATTGCATCATGGACACAGCCTCTTCATCCAGGTTCACACCCGAAATCGATTGGCGGTAATTCTCCAACTGACTAACCACCGCCTCCTGATGACGAAAAAGCCGATCCTCGTGCTCGGTTTGCACGCCTACCTTGCCCACCAGACCGGTGAGTGATTCGTTAAGGGTCTGGCGATCCGGCCCCGGCGTATCGGACGTAGGGTCGTCCGAAATCAAAGTGAGGTTCTGCAAATCCGCCAAGGCTAGCGCCACTCGGTTGTCACCTGGAGAGTTTGGAACGGCGCCCACCGCGATCGCGCTAGAATTGTTGCGAATCTCCGAAGTGACAGCAATTTTCTGCGCGGCGCCTTCCGCTGTCGCCGAATTCTCAAAAAGATTGCGACCGGTCAAACCGTCGCCGCCTACCCCTTGGCTATGCAGCAGATTGACATTATCGGCGAATTGAAAGGCCACCGAGTCTAAGTGCTTCAGTGTGGGGTTAATCACCCTATCCCGTACGTGAATCATGCCGCCGATTTCACCGTCTTTTAGGTAACTGGTGGCGACCCGCAACCCCTGCCCGTCTTTTACAAAAATATCGTAAGAGCCCGCGGCCTTCGCGCCATTTTCGGGCGTGCGCATAACAACCAGCTCGCTAAAAGTGGTCCCGTTTACCAAAACACCGACGCCACCCGCGGTTAAATTCACTCGGTCCCGGTTGTCCACGAAATCCTGGAAGCCGAGCTTCTGGGCGATTTCCCGCACGGCGGTATCGCGGCGATCGAGCAATTCCAAGGGCGGCTCGCCCTTGCCTTCATAAAAAGCAATCTTGCCGTTTAAGTCGGCGACTTCTTGGGCCAGGGTATTCACTCTCTCGACGGCCACCGAAATCTGAGAATCCATGTCGTCACGCACAGCAACCAGATTGTTGCTCAAAGAGCGAAAGCCGTTGGCGGCTTCCTGGGCGGAGAAAATAACGTTACTGCGCAAAGCGTTTACTTCAGGGTTGGCGGAGAGTTGGCGTAAATCATTGAAGAATCCGTTGAGCAAATCATTCACTCGAAAGGCTTCGTTATGTACCGCACCCTCTACTCGCCGCATACCTTCGGTGCGTAGCTTGGCGGCCCCCAAAAGATGGAACTCGTCGATAATTTGGTTCTGTACGAATTTGTCGTGAACCCGCACCGTCGCTTTTACATTCACGCCGGGCAGGCGCGTCTGCCCCTGCAGCGGCTGTTCGTTGGTGGCGAGAACCGCGCGTTGGCGGGAATAACCGGGAGTGTTGGCATTTGCGACGTTATTGGAAGAGGTTTGGAGCCCTTGACGGTTTGCATCAAGTCCCTGCTTTCCAATTTCGAGAATATCGATGACGGGCATGCGTTACCTCAATATTTAGCTTCGAAGACCCGACCGGTGGACGGGGAATCCACCTTGTGGCCCTTGGCGGAATAAAGCGGGGATTCGCCGATAAGCCGGCGCCAATGCTCCACCAAGCGGCCCAGATTGCGCTGGGAGTGCTGCAAAAAGAGTTGGCTGCACTCGGCCAGTTTGCAGGTATCGGTCCAGGTCTGGAGCCAAAGCTTCTGCTTTTCGTTCCAAATCGGCTTCTGTGCGTCGGCAAGGCGGGCTTCTAGCTCGGCGCTGCTTTCGATCCCGTACCAGGCTTTACCTGCTTCGCGTAGTTGACGGCGGGATTCAACGATCCGTCGCACCAATACTTCCTTGGTCATCGTGATCTCAGAAAGCTCTTCGCCGCGCATGTGGATCAATGCCAGCCGTTCTCGGGCAAGCAAGTCTTGAAGCTCACGGCACAACGAAATACTCTCGTCGGTCCAAGCGCAGAGCTGGGAGAATCGATCAATTGACATGTTTTTTTGTGGGAAATGAAAACCCGGAAAACGAGTCTTCGTTTACAGATCGTTTTTGCCGAAATTTGAAGCGAGGTGATCATCGACGAGACGGTCTGCGACAGCCGCGCTGTCGACTTTGTAAGAGCCGTCTTTGATACGTCGTTTAAGATCGGAAACTTTGTCGGCGCTGATGTCGGGCACACTATTAGCGATGTCCCGCGCCTGTTTCATTAAGTACGCCTGGTCCGAGATGGTGACCGGCGAATCGGTGCCACCGGGCCCGCGCGCCGCACCCGATTGTGTTTCGGGCGCACGGGGGATCACAGCCTTGTCCGTGGCTTTCGTTTTATCCAATCCAGCGGAATTCGGAGTAGGGTTTTGCGTGACCTTCATGGTCGCTCCAGGCAAGGGCCGATCCGGTAAGACCGGCCGACTGTGTATCTCTAGTGTATCACCGGCCTCCCGATGACCGCAATAAATGCTCGTAAATCAGGTCGCTCAAGCCAAACTGGTTGCTTTGCGCCATGCGTTCGGCGTGCTCGCCGTCCAGCATACCTTGGTAAATCTTCTCGCCCTGCCCCTGCGGCATCAACGCGTTGGGCTGAATAGTTTTGCGCATCGCACCAACCATTTGATTGAGGAAAACCGCCTCAAACTGCTGTGCCACCGCGTGCAATTTCTCGCGCTGTTCGGGACTTAGACGCGACTCGTCCTCGAGCTGTTGGACGGCGGGAGCCATGGGTGCTTCGATTTTCATAAAACCTCCAACTCGGCCAACAAGGCGCCCGACGCTTTGAGAGACCGCAAAACAGCGATTAGATCATCCGGACTGGCACCCATGTCATTCAAGCCCGCAACCAGATCCGAGATACTCGCGGCACCATTCACCATCATCACCTTATTCTTGTTTTTCTCTTTTTCAGCCGGTGCGGGTGCAGCAAGCGCGTCCGGGCCAGCCGGATCCGAAGCGGGTTTGCGGGTATCCTTCACTTCCACGCTCAAGTTACCGTGTGCAATCGCCACAGGCATAATACGCACAAAGTCCCCTAGTACGACGGTGCCAGTGCGTGGGTTAACCACTACTTTCGCAGCGCGATCTGCTTCCACGTCGATAGATTCAATCTGTGCGATCAAATCCACCGGCGTCGCATCGAAACCATAGGGAATAATCACTTGCACCGAACCACCATCTTGAGGAATCGCAAAGCGTCCCGACAGTTCTTGGTTAATTCGCACTGCGATGCGGGCAGCCGTAGTGAAATCCGGGTTATGCAATTGGTAGCGCAATTCTTTCAAGTCGCCCCAGTTGTAGGCGATTTCTTTCTCAATTACGGCTCCACCCGGCACACTGGCGGTCACTAGGTTTTTTGATCCACCCCCGGCGTTTTTACCGGTGCGGCTCTCAATCGTCACCTTACCTTGGGCCATGGCATAGACTTGACCGTCGGGTCCCCGCAGAGCGGTTACCATCAAATTGCCACCCTCTAGCGAAGTGGCGGCGCCTACCGACGATATAGTCACGTCAAGTGCAGCTCCGTTGCGGGCAAAGGGAGGCAAAGTAGCAGTCACGAAGACGGCCGCGGCGTTCTTGGAATCGATCTTGTCTTTGTGTTGATCGATGCCTAAGTTTTTTAACGCCTGACCAAGCGTGGTGCTCGTCATATCGAAACCGCTGTCGCCGGTGCCAGCCAACCCAACCACCAGGCCGTAGCCGGTGAGTTGGTTCGTGCGTACTCCTTTTAGACTCGCCAGATCTTTGATGCGAGCCGCATGTGCGGAAGAGGCCAGAGCTAGAAATGCCGCTGTTAGGAAACTTTTTTTACCAAGAAACATTCTTCTGCCTTTCTTCTTCAGTGGGGGCCGTGCCTGGAGGGCCGTTAGACACTTCGAGCGTCATATCGACGATGCTGGCCACTTCAATTTCGTCGGTGCTATTGATATCGCGGTCGCGCACCCGCCCTTTGAGTACAATGTAGGGTTGCCAATCGCCTAACTGCAGCGAATCCGTCACTTGAATGCGGTACACCCCGCGCTGACCCACTTCTTCGATATTGCCCCTCAACACAAGGGGGCCGAGATTTTCTTCTTTGGGCGCAACCGCGGCCGGGGCTCTATTGCCTTTCCCATCCGATTTTTCGGCAGCTTTGTCAGCGGCTTCCTTCGCCTTGGCGACTTCCTTGGGATCGACCAACTTATACGAAGCCAAGCGTTTGCGGAAAGCTTCGTCCAACTTGATGGTGATCATGTCGCCGCTCACTCGTGCAACGCCAGCGGTGTACATATTATTCCAGAGTGATTCTTCACTCCAAAGAGAACCCAGCTCGCGCACCACCACCTTGCGCGCAGGCGCCGGCGCAGGGGCGGGCGGCTTTACTTCCGCCACGGGTTCCAACATCGAGCACCCGGCCAAAGCGCCTGCCGCCAGCAAGCAAAGCAGCGCATAGCGAATGACGTCCTTCGGGCCTATTTGGAATGCGGTTTGTTTTATCATCGGATCTCCACTTCACCGGGCCCGCTAATGCGAGCTAAAAAGAGTTTTCCACTGCTGGGATTTTGAACCTGAACCCATTGATCGACCACACCACCCTGCAGGGCGCGCACCTTCGCCGACAACGTCAGAGAACCTTTGCGACGCACCAGCTCCACAGTTTCGCCAGGTGTAACCACATTTGCTTGCGCGCTGTTTTGGCGACCGATTACCTGACCAATGGTGATGGACCCCTTAGCTCGGCGCCCCACAACAGTTTTGTCGACGAAATAACCAGTTTGGGTCAGGCGGCTCAATTCCCGTTCCTCAAAACGCAAGTTGTTCACATCAAGGGCCTCGCCGTGAGCGATGGGTGTTGTAGCAACCGCCACCGGTACATAAGCGCGCACGGTGGCAGCGCCCTGCCCGCGCACCCAGCGCTGATCGAGATTGGCTTCTGCTTCGAAGTTCACCAGACCTAAGGGTTGATCGGGCGAGAAGGCGGTAATTTTCCAACCCTTGGGTCCGACGGCTGGCACGCGCCCCATTTGCACGTCGATTCGAGCGTGCGCCGGCAGGCGCGCGGCCAACGCTTGCTTGAGCGCGTCTGCCCAAGTGGGCGCAGGCGCAGCGGCGAAGATCGCCGAAGAAAGCAACCAAAGCACTAACAATAGGATAGGTCTCATCGGATATTCGCCGTGTTTTGCAGTATGGAGTCCACCGCTTGCAGAACTTTCGAGTTCATTTCGAACGCACGCTGAGCCGAAATCATTTCGGTCATCTCGCGGACCATTTCTACGTTGGAGCTTTCAATATAGCCTTGCATCACGCCGCCCGCACTCCCCTGACCCGGCGCATTGAGATTGGGACTACCGCTTGCATCTGTAGCGGAATAAAGATTTTTCCCGATCGCTTTCAAACCACCATTGTTGATGAAAGTAGCTAGCTGCACTTGGCCAATCAGCGTCTTATTGGCGGCACCGGCGGGTCCGCTGCCAGTGACACTGGCAGTACCGTCTTCTGCAATCGTCAAATTGGCTGCATTAGATGGGATTTGCATTTCGGGAAGCAACGGGTAGCCATCAACTGTCTCCACACGCCCTGAAGCGGAACGATAGAAGGTGCCATCTCGTCGATAGGCCTGCTCTCCGTTTGGTAGTTGCACCACAAAAAAACCGTCTCCTTGAATGAACATGTCCAGTTCACGCTTGGTGTGGTTGGGCTTTCCCATTTCGAAATTACGTTGGGTGCCGGCCACTTTCACGCCCATGCCACGCTGAATGCCTACCGGCGCCTGCGTCTGAGCGGAACTATTGGCGCCCGGCTCTTGCAACGTTTCGTACATCAAGTCTTGAAAGTCGGCGCGGCTGCGTTTGTAGCCAGCGGTGTTCACATTCGCGAGGTTGTTAGTGATCTGTTCGATCTGCTCCATTTGAGCTTCCATGCCACTCGCGGCGGTGTTGAGTGCGTTAACCATTTAGTTCTCCTCAATTAGCGACGGCCAATATCATTGACCGAGCGACCATCAATCTCTTGATAGGTTTTGATGGCTTGCATTTGGGATTCGTAGCCGCGGGTAGCTTCGATGAGTCGAGTCATCTCATGCACCGCATTTACGTTGGAAGTTTCGATAAAGCCCTGGCTGATGCGGGTATTGATGGGCAAATTCTTCTTTTCGTTGTTCTCGTCCGTATTCCGGAAATAGGCGTTGCCGACTTTTTCCAACCACTGATTTTCATGGAATTCGACGACGGAAACTTCGCCCAGAGTCTGGCCTCCCTGCTTCACTTCGCCCGTAGGGCTGATTTCCACTGCTCCTTGGCCAAAACGAATTTGGCGTTGTTCGGGGGCGCCTGTGCCTTTACCGAGCACCGGGAAACCGTTGGCAGTAACGAGCACGCCATCGCGCGACACACTGAAATTTCCTTGCCGCGTATAACGGACCCCAGAAGGCGTCGCCACTTCAAAGAAGCCTTTGCCTTCGAGCGCTAGATCAAACGGGATATTGGTGCGTTTCAATCCGCCTTGTGCGAACGACGTATACACGCCATCCATTTCCACAAAACTTTTATCTCCTTGCGGGCGCCCATCCATCAACGTGGCCTGGGTCGTTTCACGCTGCAAACCTTCAACAGTATCCGGGCGACGCAGCTCGGTAAGGTACTCGTTGAACGTGCCCGAATCGCGCTTGAACCCAGGGGTGTTCGCATTGGCGAGGTTATTGGCGATGAGTTCAATCTCGTGCGACTTAGCGATACCGCCGGAAAGCGCCGTGTAGATGCCTTTATCCATTTTATTCGCTCAAACTTTCTGGGGAACGATCCGATAAGTAAGGGACGGGGTTTCGCCAATAAGGAATGCAATGGCGGTGCCAACGTCCCTCCCCTAGAAACCCGCATACTGCCCGCGTCAAACCGGAAAATATTTCCCACTTACAGGATAATTTTTCCTCCATCGTTTTTTTTTGCCAGTTGGCATTGCGCTCAATACACTCTGTACTTGGGGGGTTGAGGGTGAAAAATAGTTCGCTATTCGTTTGTCTTTTCCTTACCGCTTTCTTCGCATCGGGAGTTCACGCCGCACCCCATATCGAGGTTTACGGTGATTCAATCAGCGCCGGATTTCTCAGCCACACCGACGTGACAAACGCGCCCTCTCTTACTCAAATGAGCGAGACGATTTCGAACCTCGCCATGTTCCTGATGGATAAAGAAAAAAACCGCAGCTACGTCGACAAAGAACACGCTCCCGATCTAGCGTGGCCAAAAGTTCTATCCGACAAGATCGAACCTGCGGGTCCGGTGGATCTATACAATTACGCGGTATCGAGCTCGCGCACCTGGCAAATGGCAGGGCAAGTTAAGGGCAACCCCCACACCTCCGGCGAAACCCGCGCGTTCTTTTTTATTGGCCACAACGATCTATGCAACAACATGGATACGCCGGATAACATCGGCAACGAGTTCGGCAATGAGTTTTCGCAAGCTTTAGCATTGTGGGACGCTACCCACAAAGATTCCGTGGCGTATCTCATCCCCGTCGCCGACATCCACCGCGTTTACGAAGCATTAGATGGCTATGTTTGGCACCGCGGCGGTAAGCGAGACTACTCGTGTGTCGATTCCTGGACCAAGTTTTTTCCATACTGTCCGTCTCACTACAAGAAACACAAAGCAGGCACACTCGGCTCCTACATGAAGCCTCGGTTGGCCGCGATGAATGGCGTGCTCGATAACCTGGCCAATCTATGGAGCAAGAAAAGCAGCAGCAACAAGTTCGCGTACCTCAAAGACGCGCACGACACCGCTTACCAAAAAGAATTTTTTGCAGTGGATTGTTTTCACTTGTCTGCGCGCGGCCAGTCCATGGTAGCCGATCGGGTGCTGCAACTCGTCAACCAGTTCGAAGGCCGCTAACGACAAAAGTGGCAATTCTGGTCCTGACCGGGTAAAAATCTCCTATATGGCTCTCAATATTAACGAAGCACGCAAACTCGTCCTCGACCTCGGCAAACCCAACGAAAACCTCTACCTTTTCGATTTCTTACTCAGTTATGCAGTGGGAATTGTGGGGTTTGTTTTGGCCTATCCCCATGGCTTTTCCACTTTCGCCTTCTGGGGTTGGCTCACCGTTTGCGCGCTCGGCCTTTACCGAGCTATGGCTTTCACTCACGAAATAGCCCATTTCCGCCAGCGCCTGCGCCGCTTCCGCTTCGTATGGAATGCAATGGCCGGCATGCCCATGGCGTTTCCCTCGTTTATGTACATGAAGTCCCACGCGATCCACCACAACCCGCGCACGTACGGCACCGCTGCGGATGGTGAATATGTCGCGTTTCATATTTTGCCTCGCTGGAAGATGGTGCTTTATTTGGTCAGCTCATTCTGGACTCCGGCACTGTTGGTTTTGCGATTCGCGCTTTTGTACCCGCTGTCTCTTGTCATTCCACCTCTGCGCAAACTCTTGGTCGAGCGCGGTTCGTCGGTCGTCATCACCTTGCACCATGTAGGCGAGTGGCCGAAAGAAACCGAAAAGCTCGAATGGTTTGTGATGGAAAGCGCATGTGCGATTTTTTGGATCACGGTTTTGGCTTTGGTTTATGCAGGCGTCATCCCCGCGCACATTTTAACGGTCGCCTACCTTGCAATGTGCGGAGCGCTTTTTCTCAATAGTGTGCGAACCTTGGCAGCCCACCGTTTCGGGAATGATGGAAAAGTGCTCACCGTGGAAGAGCAACTCCTGGACTCGGTGAACGTGGTCGCCGGATTCCCGGGTTGGATTTTCAGTGCGCTGGCCGCGCCCGCGGGTTTGCGCTTTCACGCGCTGCACCACTTGTTTCCGTTCATCCCCTATCACTCACTGGGAGAAGCGCACCGGCGATTGAACAAGAATCTTCCGGCCGACTCTTCTTACCGCCTGACGGGCGAGATCGGACTTTTGCCCGCAATCGTTAAAATCTGGCGACGAGAGCCAGCTCGTAAACTCGAACTCTCAAACGCTTAGTCGACAAAACGCTCAACGAAATAGCAAAAAAAAACCCCGCGGGAATTACTTCTCCGCGGGGTCTTAAAAACTGACTAGGGGCGACTAGTTCAAGAAATCCTTGAACGCTTTACCCGGGCGAAACTTCGGAACCGTGCAAGCCGGAACTTTGATGGCTTCGCCGGTTTGAGGATTACGGCCCATACGCGCTTTGCGTTTGGCGCGAGTGAAAGTGCCAAAGCCGACCAACGTTACGTCGTCGCCTTTTTTCACTGCTTTCTTGATGTATTCGATCGTGCTGTCGAGCACGCGCTCACAATCCGCTTTCGTGATCTTGATGTCTGCCGCGAGTTGTTCGACAAGCTGAGCCTTGTTCATTTGTGATTATCCTCCAGATTTTCGCGTTGATGGCGATAAATAATGTTAGAAGTTTGTAACAAAGGAAAAAAAAGCGGTCAAACAATTTAACTAAGTTGCTGAAAGAGTTTTGATTCCTTGTCCAAACGGCGAAAAATTTATCTCGTCTGCTTAACGCCGCTCCTCTTGACTTTACCGGCGTGCATTAAAAATCCGTCGCTCTCCACTACTTCTTCTCAACCTCGCACGCTTCGCTGGGCAACTTCCACACCACCGGAGAACCGTGACTGGACTGAATGCGCGACTGAGCGTTGCTTTCGTCACGCCGCACTCACCATGGAAGGGCTCACTCGGTTCGATGTCCAAAGCCCGCTCCCCCGTACCGTTGCTGCGTTAGCAGCAGACGTGCGCCAGGTATCCGAACGGGAATGGGTGGTGGATTTGCGTCGCGGATTGAAGTGGACCGACGGTAAAGATCTTCACCCACGGGATTTTGTCGAGTCTTGGAAGCGTGTGCTAACTCATTGCCGTAAAATACCAGCATCGCGCTTGCTGTTTCCGATCCTCAACGCGGAGGCATTTTGTCGTCGTAAGGTCCCGTTCTCACAAGTCGGTCTAGATATCCGTTCTCCCCTACAGTTTGTGATCCGCCTTGCTCGGCCCGCGCCTTTTTTGGCGCGCGCCTTAGCCCACCCCGTGACGTGGCCTCGCCGGACCGACACAAATGAAACGGTTCCCACCCTCGGTCCGTTCGTAGCCGACACCGAAGACCCTCGCACGTACCGTGCTAACCCGCAGTACTACGCCGGTCCTCCAGGGATGGAATCGATCGTGTTTCTGAACTCGCCTTCGATGGAAGAACGGATCGGACTTTACCGCGAACATTCCGCAGACGTGGTGGAAGATATCGATGACACCACCGCGGCACGACTCGGAACAGACCCAGATTTACAGTGGGTCGGCAATGGTACGCGAGTGTACTTATTGCTCAGTCCTACCCGCCCCATTCAAAGTGTAACCGCTCGCCGTGCTTTGATTGCGGCCATCGACCGGAAAGAAATATCCGGGCTACTGCGCCTACCGCTTTTGCCGGTGTACTCGCTGAACCGCGAACTTGAATTGGAGCCTTCCACACCCACAAGCCCCCCGGCATCCTCCAAAGCACTCAACGAGAAAAGCGACACACAACCGTCTCTCACCTGGGAAAAAAGTTCCCACTTAGAGTTGGTGGCCAATGCATTGCGGGCGCAGTGGGCAAAAACTTCCGGCAGCTCGGTGGATCTGCGCTCTGGGACCGGGGGCGCCTTGCGTTTGGTCACTTGGAGCGAGAGCTGGTTCGAGCCGGAGCTGCCACCTTTTGTTCCCAGCCGATTGCCAAGCTGGGAAAAGACCCAAGAAAAATGGGTCGATCAAGACCCGCGCGTTTGCCCCCTATTCGAACGCGCCAAAGGCCTGCTCAAGAGCCCTCGCTTGCGGTCTCTGACTCCCCACCCCGTCGGAGGATGGAACTTCGCGTCCTTGCTGTGGGGCTAGCTTAGGGCTTTTCTTCCAGCCCCCTTTTCGGTAGACCGGAGGCATCGTGAAACCTCAGCGCGCCGTCCCCCTTTTGCTCTCTCTTTTTTTGGTCAGTTGCACCCGTCTATTCGGTCCCAGCGCCACTCTCACAGTGGCCATTCCCAACGAGCCCGTCAGCCTTGATTGGGCCCGAGCGAGCGACCCCGCCTCCGCCATGGTTCTTTCCCAACTGCAGCGCAGTTTGTTGAAGCTGGAGTCGGCATCCCAGCCCATCGCGGATTTGGCCGAAGGCTGGTCGCTCGATCTCAGCGGTACCCAGTATAATTTCGTACTTTCCAAGGAGCGCTGGAGCGACGGAGTCGATCTCACCTCCGGGGACTTTGTTTTTGCTTGGAAGCGAATTTTAGCTCCAACGGAACAAGACAGCCCCGCTCAGCTTACCCTACTCAAAATCGCGGGCGCTCGCGACTACCACTCGGGCAAAAGCACTGATTTCAGCACGGTGAAAGTCCGCGCAGTCACGCCCAGCGTGCTGGAGGTGGTCCTTGAAAAGAAGGACGCCGATTTTACGGTCGAGCTTTGTTCGCCGAGCTTGGGACCCCAGCGCCAAGACGTCTACGAGCTACACCCTCGCGATTTCACCTCGCCGCTGCACTTGCGGACCATTGGTGCGTACCAAATTTTAGAATGGAAAAAAGGGGAAAGCCTTCTACTCGCCACCAATTCCTATTCGACGGTCCAGCCCGCCGTGGGAAAAGTGAACTTTCTGTTTCTAGACGAATCCCGAGCCAAACCGCTTTTTGATCGCGGCCAGGTCGAAGTTCTTTCGCCACCTACAGGAAGCCGCCAATATATCCACGGAGCTAAGATCGGGGGCGTTCCGCTGGATGCAGTCGGCCGCCCACTGTTTTCCCAGGTGCAATGGAAGTGAGTCGCTGGGCACTCGGGTGCATCGCGTGGGGTCTTTTGGCTGGCACCGCGGTAGCCCGAACACCCGAGATTTTCTCCGTTGATGTGTTCGATGAGCAAAGCCAATTCGAAGGCTCACTCACTCTCTTGCCCCCGTCCGAGGGCATCTTCGATCGAATTCCCTTACGCGCCATTCCGGGAATCGCCCCATTGTTATTAGCCACTGGAGTCCGATTTTTCGCGGAGGAACTCCAGTCCCAGCGGCACTACCAGTCGGCCGAACTGCGGTACGGGACTGAATCGGCCCGAGTCGATGTACCCGACCGAGATCTGGCCTTTCTGCGCCTATTGCCCACACAAACCCATTGGCTCGTCCCGCGACTGCAAGAGCGGGTTCCGGGTCGGCACTACTACGAAGGTCCTCTAGAACTACTACCCGCCCAAGGTTTTCGTTTCCATCGGCGACCAGACCAGGACAGCGGCGGGCAATTAGAAGTGCGCTTCGAATCCCCCGCGCAGTGGGTCCCTGCTTCTGAGTTGGAATTGCCGTCGTCCATCAGCGATTACCGCGCGGCCCCGCTGCTTTTTATCTCAGTCGGAGGCACGTGGAAGCAAAGCGAGCCGGTGGAACTCGTAGACCTGGTCGGCAACGACGCGGTAGTCGTACCTCGTCGCCAAATTGAAAGAGCCGTACCCGGCGATGAAATCGATCTCCACCGATATTCAAAGCATCTTTTAGAATTTCAGACACCCGGCCTCTGGTGGCTCCGACCGGAACACCCCCTTCCAGGCCGAAAAATAGGCACCTATTTGGTGCGCCATGCGCGCCGCCCATTCGATGTCTTGCAGGAAGTTCGCCGCTCCCAGGCAGGCGTACTCGCACCTCCAACCCCGACGGCTTGGACCCGCTGCTCGCAGCGCATAGTCGCCGCCAAAGACACCCTTATCGACGAGCTTAGTTTGTATTTTGCTCGGTACTAGAGGCAGGTACCCGCGCGAAGCTTTTCGCTGTTTTGTCCTGAAAGAGAGGGAGCGAGATCCAGGTATTGCGGACACTGGCCCGTTTTCAAACGGCCAACGTAGGAACCTTCGGCCGAAGAAAATTCATACACAAACCCACCCTCTTCCGGCCGCCGAACACCCTGCACGCGAAATTCACCCGTGGAGGTGACGATACTCCCAGCAAAGCGGATAGGTTTAGACGCCGGAGCCAGCACTCCATTGGGACTGCCCGAGTAGAGCACAGTGAGGTAGTAATTCTCGCTACCGAAAACTTCCCGGTGCTGATTCCACCCATCCAAACCCGGCGCCCCCGCAGCGGCCAAAAGCAGCAAGGAAGGAAAAAAGACAGATAGAAAGGAGGGACGGATATTCACAAAGACCCCTTCAAAATGGGCCGCAAACTAGTCTATTTGGGGTCGCCAAATCAATACCCTTGAAGACCCCTACAGGATAAGGCCCTAAACCGTGGCTATAGTTGGGGATTATGTGGAAGACAAAGCAGTAAAAGAGCGCTATGAAAGAGGTTTCCCAATGGTGGGGCGTCGCCAAGCGGTAAGGCACTGGATTTTGATTCCAGCATTCCCAGGTTCGATCCCTGGCGCCCCAACTAAAACAAGGCTGCGAAAGCAGCCTTTTTTATTTGGGTGAGATAACGCGAATGCGCAGCATTCGCTTGCCAGGGCTCGAAGGGTTTGGTGACGCGCAAAGCGAAACAAATAAAAAACCCCGAGAGTCACCAAACCCCGCCCGCAGCCGACCCTAGGTCGGCGAAGGGTGGCTCGGTGCAACCAATTCAAAGTTCCAACTGACCCCGGCCAGCGAAGCAGCCGGGAACGCAAAAACGAAAACCAAGAAACCAAGCAATCCCCAACTCCCCCACCAGCGAAGCGCAGTGGAACTCCCCCACCAGCGAAGCGCAGTGGTCCCCACTCCCCCACCAGCGAAGCGCAGTGGTCCCCACTCCCCCCACCAGCAAAGCGCAGTGGTCCCCACTCCCCTCCCCACCCAAACCCCCAAAAAAAAGCCCCAACCAGTCTCCCGGTCAGGGCTATTCAACACGAACAGAAACGAGAAAGGCCCTAGGCCTTAACCGTCTTCAACACTTTCGACTTAGCCGCCTGCGTCCCAATGCGCATGCCGTAGAACGACCGCCACACAAAGAACAGACCAATCACAAAGAACACACAGCCAATGTAAATAGCCGTAGTGCCCGCAGACACCGCGATCTCCACCGCCAACAAACCAAACAAGGTGGTGAATTTAATGATCGGGTTCAAAGCCACCGACGAGGTATCTTTGAACGGGTCACCGACGGTATCGCCCACCACGCAAGCAGCGTGCAAGGGAGTGTTCTTCTCTTTCAAGTCGACTTCCACAACTTTCTTCGCATTATCCCAAGCACCACCGGCATTCGCCATGAAGATAGCTTGGAACAACCCGACCGCCGCGATGGAGATCAGGTAGCTAGCAAAGAACGTCGCATTGAAGCAGGCAAAAGCCAGCGTCAAACAGAAGATCACACCGAAGATGTTGATCATCCCCGCCTGCGCGAACTGAGTGCAGATACGCACCACTTCGCGAGACGATTCGACCGTCGCGGCTTGCATATTATCCAAACGGATATTGCCCTTGATGTGCTCGACTGCGCGGTACGCACCCGTGGTCACGGCTTGCATGGAAGCGCCCGTGAACCAGTACACCACCGAACCACCGCAGATCAGGCCCAACAGAACCAAAGGATCCAGAAGATCCAATTTCAGGTTCAGCAACAAGATGATCGAGAAGATCATCGTCGTGGCGCCGATTACAGCAGTACCAATGAGCACCGGCTTGGCCGTCGCTTTAAAGGTATTACCTGCGGAATCGTTTTCTTCCAGCAAGTGCTTGCCGCGAGCGAAGTCGGGAGCAAAACCGAAGTCCTTTTGGACTTCCGCTTTAATGCCACTGATGGATTCGATCTGGGAAAGCTCAAAAACCGATTGAGCGTTATCCGTAACCGGGCCGTAGCTATCTACAGCAATCGTGACCGGGCCCATGCTTAACATCCCAAACGCCACCAAACCGAACGCGAACACGGCCGGGTAGACCATGAAAGCGCCAAGCTCTTGAGACGCAGTGATGTAGGCAATGAACATGAGAGCAGCAATCGAGATGCCCTTCCAGAACACGCTGAAGTTACCCGCCACCAAACCAGAAAGAATGGTGAGCGAAGCACCGCCTTCGCGAGAAGCTTGGACGATCTCCGCCACATGCTTGCTCTTGGCCGACGTGAACGCCTTGGTGAGTTCAGGGATGATCGCGGCGGCAATCGTGCCGCAGCTGATGATCGTCGCCAAACGGAACCAAACAGTGCCGCCCATATCTTGCAGGAAGTTGTAGCTCACTGCGTAGGTCAACAAGATGGAGACAATCGAGGTAACCCAGACCAACCAGGTCAAAGGCTTTTCGAAGTCCATTTCGTTGGCGTCTTTGCAAATCGCCTTAGTGACGCCTTGGGTGACCAAGTACGAAACCACCGACGCGACAATCATCAGAATGCGCATCAAGAAGATCCAAAGAATCAATTTCGACTGAATCGCCGGACCAGCGGAAGTAGCAGCTAGTTTGCCGGTAGCCGGATCCATTTGCATTCCCACCGCCAGAGCGATGAAGCTGATGAGGGCTACGCCCGTGACGCCGTAGGTTTCAAAACCGTCGGCCGTAGGACCGACAGAGTCACCGGCATTGTCGCCGACGCAGTCCGCGATCACGCCTGGGTTACGCGCATCGTCTTCTTTGATATCGAAAACGATTTTCATCAAATCGGAACCGATGTCTGCAATCTTGGTGAAAATCCCACCGCAGATACGCAACACCGAAGCGCCCAAGGATTCGCCGATGGCGAAGCCGATGAAGCAAGCTCCTGCGTTTTCAGGCGAAACGAAGATCAAGATGAGCATCATCATGATCAATTCGACCGAAATCAGCAAAACGCCGATGGAGATACCGGCTTTGAGCGGGATGTCCAAGAGCGGGAAAGGCTTGCTCTTCAACGAAGCAAAAGCCGTGCGGCTATTCGCATAAGTGTTGATGCGGATACCGAACCAGGCCACTGCGTACGAACCGAGGATACCCAGGATGGACCAAGCCAAGATCAATGCGACCTTGCTGACTTCCATGCCTTGCAAACCCCAGAAGTAGTAAATCATGCAGGAACCGATGAAGAGTTCGAACACGATCAACATCTTGCCCTGCTGGATCATATACGTTTTGCAGGTTTCGTAGATGAGATGGGAAACATCGAGCATCGATTTATGCGCAGGCAATTTCTTGATGCTCAGGATTTGAAGAATCCCGAAGACCAAACCCAGCACGCAGATAACCAAACCGACTTCGAGAAATTGGTGCCCAGTGAGCGCCAAGCCGAAGACGGAGTAAACGCCTTCCAACGAAGGCAAGTGAAGGTCCGCTTCACTTGCGAAGGATGGTGTCGCCACCGCCATGAGCGGCAGGGCCAACTTGGCCCCGCGCTCGAACGCTTTACTAAAGAATGACGTTAAAAAACGCATTAGAGTCCCCTGCAAAAGATGTGTCCAAAAGCGAGGAGGCTAGCATGGAAAGCCTCGGTACCATAGTGGTTATTTGCGTTTAGCCGCCACGGTTGGTAGCGCAATGCGGTACAGAATTCCCGCCATCACACCAAACACAATAACCGGAAGAACCATGCTGTGCTCGAGCGCCGGGTATATTTTTCCGACGTTCATTGCATCGATCCATTCTTCCTTCATCGACAAGAAAGCAATCGCGATACCTGCAATCGCTCCGCCGGCGATAAGGCCAGAGGAGTACAAAATGCCAGGACCGGATTCCGTTTCATCTTCATCGAGTTTCTTAGAGGTTTTGCGCGACCGGCGTTGAATAAACCAGCGCACCAGACCACCAAAGAAAATTGGAGCAGAAGTCGAAAGCGGCAGGTACACGCCGACAGCAAACGGCAAAGCCGCCACACCGCAGAGTTCCGCCACAATCGCCAAAGCCACACCTAAGAGCACTAGGCCCCAAGGAAGCTTTTGGGCCAGAATTCCGTCGATAATCAGCGACATCAAACGCGCTTTAGGCGCGTCGTACTTTTGTACGTCAAAGCCGTTGTCACGCGTCTTAATCGTGCCGTTGATCCCGGGATCGACGTAGTAAGCTACCTTACCGTCGTCGCCGACCAAGTACTTACCGGAATTGAGCCCCTTCAGAGGACCATCGGTTTGCAACTCGGCCACGCGCAGCACGTGGTAAAGATTTTTGTCGTCGGCGTGAGAAGAGTCCCGCACGCCTTCCATTTCGGTGAGCGCGGCGACATTAGGAACCGTCACCGCCGGGATATTCTTATTGGTATAAACGGTAGAAGCTTCATTGAGCAGATTGAGCGTGAAGCCAATCACTACCGCCGACGTCAAAGCGCCGATCAAAATCCCGATCTGTTGGTACTTCGGCGTGCCGCCGACCAGAAAACCGGTTTTCAAATCTTGCGAGGTCGTGCCGCCGTTGGAGGCCGCGATACAAACCACTGCAGCAATACTCAGCGCCGCAATGCGATCCTCGGTGCCGACCCAGCCCAACGCTAAGAAGATCAAGCTTACAACCAAGAGGGTGGCGACCGTCATTCCAGAGATCGGGTTCGAGGACGAACCGATTTCGCCCGTCAAACGCGAGCTTACGGTTACGAACAAGAAGCCGAACATCACGACCAAAATGGCACCCAAGAAATTCAGGTGCAATGGAGGCGCCAGCCAAATAGCCAAAACGAGAAGCGCCGAGCCGCCCAAGACCCATTTAATGGGCAAGTCTTGCTCGGTGCGGTCGAAGGCTTTTTCCGAACCGCCCGACCCTTTAAAACCTTTGAGGCCTTCACGGGCACCATGGATAATGGTCGGCAGACTTTGGAAGAGACTGATGATTCCGCCCGCAGCTACTGCGCCGGCCCCGATATAGAGCACGTAATTCTTCCAGATTTCCGACGTGCTCATTTCCGAAATGAGTTTGGTGGCCGGAAAAAGGGGCGTGGTGAGGCCGTCACCGAAAAGTTTAATAATGGGAGTGAGCACCCAGCTGGAAACCAAACCGCCCGCGACAGTAATGCACGCAATGCGAGGCCCGATGATGTACCCGACACCTAAGAGTTCCGGCGAAACTTCCACAGCGACAAACGCGCCTTTGAAAAAGCCAATCGCCTTGTACCAAACCTCAGCCCAAAGCTTTAGGCCGACGTTCAAGAACTTGTAGATCAAACCGAAAAAGAAGCCGGAAAAAACCATCTTGGCGCTGCTGCCGCCTTCTTCACCGGCGATAAGTACCTTGGCGCAGGCCGTTCCTTCTGGATAAGCCAACGTGCCATGGCCCTTGACGATCAGCGCGCGGCGCAAAGGGATCATCATGAAGATACCGAGCAAGCCGCCCAAAACCGCGACTATAATGATGCGCCAGAGTTCCATCTCGTGGCCCAAAATCAACAAGGCAGGCATCGTGACCGCCACACCGAAGGCGATGGATTCGCCGGCGGAACCGGTGGTCTGGGTAATGTTGTTTTCTAAAATAGTCGCTTTACGCAACCCGAAGAGGTGCGAAAAGCCGCGAAATAGCGTGATGGAGAGCACTGCCACCGGAATGGAGGCGCTCACCGTCATGCCGACTTTCAAAGCCAGATAGAGCGACGAGGCACCAAAAACGATGCCCAGCAAGGTTCCGATAATGATCGGGCCCGGGGTCAATTCCGCAATATGTTTGCTCGCGGATACGAACGGTTTGAATTCTTTTTCCATCACCCCTCCAGAGGCTTTAAATGCGGCGCTTGCCGGCGCGAAACCGGGAACCTAGCATGCCCTTTTCTTTCGCTCAACAGCTGGTACTGTCCAAAACATGGAAAAAATGGTGGGTCTACCGGTTAAACACGTATCGGAAACGGCCTTTCTCGTCGCCGCGTGGCGTGCGATCGAGACGGAGCGCCCGGATGCGGCCTTCAAAGACCCCCTAGCTCAAGTATTGTCGGGGGAAGAAGGACGTAAGCTGATCGAAGTCGTCGGTAATATTCCCGGCGGCGATTACATGATGGCAATGCGCACGCGCATCTTAGACGAACTCATCCTAGAGCAGGTCCGCGGCGGTGCCGATACCGTCGTCAACCTCGCGGCCGGATTGGATACCCGTCCCTATCGCCTGGATTTACCGGCCGACTTGAACTGGATTGAAGTCGATTTGCCCGGTATCACCCAGTTCAAGGAAGAACGCTTGGCCTCTTACCAACCCGTTTGCCGGCTCACCCGGGAGCGCGTGGATCTCTCGGACCCCGCGCGGCGGGAGCAGTTTTTCTCTGATTTAGAATCCAGCGCCCATCGGGCGGTGGTGATTACGGAGGGGCTTCTTTACTACCTCTCCGAAAACGATGTGATTGCCCTTTCCGACCGACTCATGAGCCACCCGCGCGTGCAGACTTGGCTAATGGACCTGGTGGATTCCCGGCTTTTTGGACGTTTAGCCCAAGCCAGCGACGCTTTAGCGGAAGACGACGTGCGCTTCCGCTTCCTGCCCAACGCCGCTTATTTTGAAAACCTAGGCTGGAAAACGGAAGCCTTCCGCACGTTCCAGGCACAAGGCGAGGCACTCAAACGCCCGCCGCCGGCTGCCCTAGTGGAAAATAACCCCGAGTACGCGGAAGGGGCTAAGCACACAGGAATTCTTCAGCTCGCCCCAAAAACCCGCTTATTTTGATGAATTCGTCGTTCGAAGCTGCTATTTTGCCCACCCTTTCAGCCCCTCGGGGCTCAACTGAAACGACGGGTAAAGATGAAAACGTTTGGCGAATTTGGACTCCCTCCGGCCTTGGTCCAGGCACTCGATGCGATGGAGTTCAAGGCGCCGACGCCTATTCAAGCGCTGGCGATTCCGCCCGCGATGGAAGGCAAGGACATCCTGGCAATTGCCCCTACCGGCACCGGTAAAACTGGCGCGTTCGGTATTCCGGCACTGGCCTTCTTGTATCCCCAACCGGGAAAACAAGTCTTGGTGCTCGCCCCTACTCGCGAACTGGCTGCCCAGATCCACAAATTTTTACGCAAGATGTGCGACGCGCTCGATTTGCAGAGCGTATTAATCGTCGGTGGCGAACCCTTCGGCCGCCAAAAGTCTCAAGTGAAGCGGGGCGTGGACCTCATTATCGCCACTCCAGGCCGCCTCTGGGATCATATTGAACAAGGGATGCCTATCCAAAATATCGGCGTCATGGTTTTGGACGAAGTCGATCGCATGCTGGACATGGGATTTGCTCCCCAAGTGGAACAGATCGCGAGCAAGCTTTCTGCTGAACGCCAAACGTACCTCTTCTCGGCGACTTTACCGCCGGAGATCGTCCGCTTGGTGAACAAGTATTTGAAAGACCCGGTTAAGGTGAACGTCACCGGTAACCCGGCCGAAGCCCCCAAGATTAAAGAAGAGCGCATCGACACCACTGACGCGGAAAAGCCGCAGTTGCTGGTAGAGCAAGTCGAAGCGCGTACCGGCAAAATTTTAGTTTTCGCAAACACTCAAGGGCGAGTGGAACAAGTTGCTCGCCGCTTGGAAGGCGCTGGGCACCCGGCTGCGTGCATGCATGGCGGCCGTACGCACCGTGAACGCAAGGGTGCGTTGGACGCGTTCCGCAGCGGGGAAGTCCGTGTGCTGGTAGCGACCGATATCGCCGCTCGCGGGATCGATGTGGCCGACGTGGAACACGTCATCAACTACGATTACCCGGCCACCAAGGAAGACTACCTCCACCGCATCGGCCGGACTGGCCGTATTGGCAAAGAAGGCAGCGCGATTACTTTTGTGGATCCCAAGCGCAAACGCATGAGCGAGCGCCGTCCCTTTAGCCCGCGGGTCGAAGGCGCGTTTGGCCGGCAGATGAAGCGCGAGCAAGGCCGTCCCGGTCCGCGTCCGCCGTTTCGCCCCAACGCACGCCCTGATTTTCAACCGGGCTTTAAGCCCGACTTCCAGCGAGGCGATCGCCCGGCATTTGGTGGCGGCCGCCCGGATTTCAAACCGGGCTTTCGCCCAGGTGGAGATCGCCCAGCATTCCGTCCCGGTGGAGACCGACCGGGCTTCCAACCACGCGGTGAGCGCCCTGCGTTTCGCCCCACCGGCGACCGCCCGGCATTCAAACCCGAATTCCAAAAACCCGTGGTTCAAGCGGAAGGCGAAAAACCGACCCCTAAAGCCGCTCCGGAAAAACCCGTGGTCCAAGCAGGAGGCCCGGAGTTCAAAACCCATAAGCCCAGCGGCGAACGCCCGGCTTTCAAACCCGGATTCAAACCAGATTTCAAACCGCGGGGAGATCGTCCCGACTTTAAACCTCGCGGCGACCGGCCCGATTTCAAGTCGCGCGGAGACCGCCCCGGTTTCCGCCCTCGTGGCGATCGCCCGGACTTCAAATCCCGGGGTGAGCGGCCGTTCAAGCCAGGATTCAAACCCGGCTTTAAGCGCGGTGGTGATTTTCAAGAACGCGGACCGCGTGAGTTTGGCGGCGGTGAACGCCGTGAATTCAAACGGGCCCCGCGTGGCGAGTCTTTTGACGACGCAGGCCCGCGCCCAATGCGCACCCACGGCGCCCCTTCGGGCCCGTTCCAGGGACCGCGCAAATCGTTTGGCAAAGGCGTAGGCCGCCCGTTCGCAAAAGCAGTGCACCGCCACCCTTTGGGTGCCGAGTTCTCGACTTTTGCCGGCGACGGAGAACGCCCACGCGCGCAAGCCAAATCGGGCCCGCGCCGGTTGTTTACGCCTCCAGCCGAGCGGAAAGAGTTCAAACGCGCACCCGCTAGTGGAGTGCGAAGTGACAAGGGCACGCTCCGCCGTAAGGGTGGCGCACCTAAGAGCGCTGAATAATCGGCTAGACGGTGTTTCTTCACCGTGCTAACCAACTAAATTCCTGATCAATTCCCAAGTGTGGGGGCGTAGCTCAATTGGGAGAGCACCAGCTTTGCAAGCTGGGGGTCGCCGGTTCGACCCCGGTCGCCTCCACCACTTTCACTTAAATTTAAACTTAAATTTAAGTTTAAATTTGAGCGGCGTAGCCGCGTGGGAATTCCCTTCTTACGACATACCCAGCATCTCGCGCGAGATGTGCTCGATCTGGGGGAGCTTCGGCCCAATAACTCTCTGACGCCTATTTTGAAATCACCAAAACGGCTTCGCGCGCTTGGCGTACTTCTTTAATGAGATTGGCCAACACCAAATAATAATAAGGGAAGATACCCACGCCCCCCAACGTCACCAAGTACTGTGGCAGACCCAACCAATGCACGACCAGCGCTAGCACGAACAGAAAAGGAAAAGTCACCAAGAGAGCGAATCGCCAGCCCCATACCCAGGCCAACGTGAGCAGGCGCGGAAGAAAATCAATGCCGCTGTCCCCGCCATTGAGATCGTAGACGTGTCTCACCCCCCAAAACGTTATGGCGATGCTAATCAGTGCGCAGAGAATTTGAACGGGATCAAATCCCGAAGCTTCATGCGGAAGAGATCCTGCGGCTGAGGAAATGGAAATCAACACAGCCTCGGTTAAGACGTAGATAAAGATCGACCGAGAGGAAAAGTACCGCGCCGACTTCAAATCGCGCTTGAGTGAACCTAGATCGAACCAATAAAACCGTCCTGAGAAATCACCCGCAGAAGCATTAACTGGAGCATCTTTGGTACCGCGATCGGCACTCTCAAAGGAATAACCGCAGTCGCAAAGCTGAGCGCTGGGTGGATTGGTGAGACCACAGTTCGGGCATTTCATGGGCTTCTCCTAAAACAGACAAAATAATCTACACGAAGTCAGCCGCGGCTCAAGCCTCAATGGTTCTATTCGGCGGAGTATCAAACCGCTGAAAGAGTTCGTACTAACGTTCAACTCATCGGCCATTCGTGTTCAGACCCAGCATGGCGAGAACTATCCGGCCGCCGCGCGCTAGTTTTGCAGGTGTTATTCCGCCAATTATAGTTAAACTCAAACGGTCGTTTCACTTATAGTTTGGTGATGCCAGCTCCCATACTTTTCCAAGTCGACTCCTTCACCAGCGAGCGTTTTAGCGGTAACCCGGCGGGCGTTTGCATTCTGAGCGAACCGGCCTCGGAAAGCTGGATGCAAAAAATCGCGGCCGAGATGAATTTATCCGAAACGGCTTTCGCCTTTAAATCCGGAGCATCCTACCTCCTCAGATGGTTCACCCCGACCACGGAAGTTTCTTTGTGCGGCCATGCGACGCTGGCCGCAGCCCATATACTTTGGGAGCAAGGATTGGAGCCTGCCGATTTACCGATCGCTTTTGAAACGCTAAGCGGAGTGATTACGGCACGCAAACGGGATGCCCTGATCGAACTGGACCTGCCCGCCATTCTTATCGAGGCCGCCGCCATCCCCGCTGACTTACTGTCTGCTCTTGGACTTTCCGTTCCCCCCATTTTCTACGGAACGCATTCCAACGGGGTATCCCTTATCCACGTGCACGACGAAAAGACCGTACGGGAAATGAAACCGAATTTCCACGCGCTCAAGCAAATCGATTCGGTGGACTTCATCGTCACCGCCCGCTGCACGACCGACGCCGAGTGTGATTTTGTTTCACGCGTTTTTGTACCGAGACAGGGAATTGACGAAGACCCCGTCACTGGCTCGGCGCATTGCGCGCTAGGCCCCTATTGGAAGGACTTATTAAATAAGGACTCGCTCGAGGCAATCCAGGTTTCGGCTCGTGGGGGTAAATTGCAAATTCGCCCACGCGGCGAGCGGGTTTGGGTCGGCGGTTGTGCCGTTACGGGGGGCTAAATGGCACCGTGGTAGAATCTAACGAATGAAATGGAAGAATCTTCTCACGGAAGTCTCCCTCTTGGTCTACGTTAGCTTGCTCGGTGCCTCCCACCTTGCCCTGATTCCTCTTCTAGCTCTCTACGGTGTCAGAATCTGCCCTGTACTCGAGGAGCTGGGTTACGGCTTTGGGGTAGCCGCACACTCAGTTTTTGTGGCTAGCATCGCTACTCTTGATTTCCTTCTGGTTTACGTCGGCTGGAAATGGGTCACGAGGTCCAGTTCCCAAAGCGCGGATCGGGTACAAAGTTTTGCCTGGATTTCCTTAATTGCTCACCTGAGCCTATTTGCCGGCGGAGCATTGTTGCTCTTTACCTACCTGCGCGCCAACGGAGTGCCGGCCCCCTCCATCGCACGTCTGGCAAATGAGATCGGCTCTGCGGCGATTTTGCTCTCTGCTTTGCAGGCCAGTATCGTTCACCACCTCAGTGTAAGTTGGCTCGCTCTTCGCTCTACGAGGCGCGGCAACGTTGGCCCGAAAAGCCAAATGAGGCGAAAGTGGCTACTGGCAGCCGCGTGGAGTGCCTTGCCCTGGGTGGGACTTGTCGGAGTGGGAGGCGCTTTTCTACTTTCTAAAGCCCCCGAGATAGCCCAGCTAAATGGGGAAGACTCTCTTGCTGCTGCGAGTCTGAATCGTGAAATCACTACTGTATTGGTACTGCTTTTTGCGTGGCTCATGCTCGTGAAACTGTTTTCGCTACTAACCGAGCGGGGATGTGTTCAAAGAGCTGAGCGACACTTGGAGGCCTTCGGTAATTTAGATCCGACCTATTTTTCCAGTGAAGTCGGAACGGGGTTTTGGGAGGAACTCTTCCCCGCATTCAATCGTGCTACCACTCTAATGGAGGAACGCGGCCGGCTAATCCAGGCCTTTTCCAGTTATGCCACGCGCACCGTTGTAGATCAGGTTCTCAAAAATCGCCCCCGTCCGCAGGGTGAATCCCGGGAGCTGACAATCTTGGTAGCTGATTTGCGCGATTTCACCCGATTATCTCAATCGCTTTCAGCCGAGCAAGTGGTTGCACTTCTGAATGTCTACTTTGCTGACATGATTGACGTACTAACTAGCCGATCCGTCATCGTGGATAAGTTCATTGGCGATGGCATTTTGGCTTTTGTGGAGCCGGCCGATCATAGTCTAGAACAAGCGAATCAGCTTGGTTTCCAAGCGGCTCTAGCGATGCAAAGAAAACTTCTCCAGACCAATCGTACGCTCGCTGAGATGGGACTGCCCGCGATTAAGATCGGGGTGGCCGTGCATTGCGGAAAGGTCGTTTTAGGTTCAATTGGTCCTCGAGAACGGCTGCAGTACACAATGGTTGGCGATGCGGTCAATATTGCCTCGCGCTTAGAGGGTTTCTGCAAACAACTTGGCTCAAACGTGATCGCTTCGGCGGCAATTTACCAAACTCTTTCGTCCGATCTGAAGGCTCAGGTGGTGAGTTTGGGCGACCACGCTATTCGGGGTGTAGAAGAACCGATAGAACTTTTCGGCCTGGCAGCGGGTGCAACGGCGACTTAATGAGAGAAAACCCTCGGTTTTTTTGCCTTGCCGATAAAAGCTCTGTGTGACAGCTTTTTTTCGGTAGGGGGAAGTTATGAGTTGGCTAGGTGTCCTTTTTCGCTGCAATCTGACCGCTCTTCTTCTTTGCTTCCTGCATTCGCCGTTACATGCCTCGCTGGCGCCTAGTGAGCGTCAAGTCACACTTCTATTCACCAACGATGTGCATGGAGGGATCGAGCCCAGCATCGATCGATTCGGCAAACCTGTGGGCGGGCTAGCCTTACTAAGCGGCATAGCGCAGTCGATTCGAAAAGGGCTATCCGGCAAAAATTCTGGGGTTCTGCTTCTGGATGCCGGCGACCAATTCCAAGGAACCTTAATCAGCAATTTCAACGAAGGCAAAATGGTCATTCAGGCGATGAACCTCGCCGGCTATGATGCCGCTATTCCGGGCAATCACGACTTCGATTTTGGTCCGATTGATTGGCAAGTCGATACGACTTCCGACCCGAAGCTCAAACTGGAAGCCTTTGCAGGCCTAGCCAAGCAGGAAGCCACCTTTCCCTTTTTGTCCGCAAATACCTTTTACAAAAACAGCATCCTGGGAAAAACCGGCAAGCCTCTCAAAACAGAGGGCGTGGGCTGCAAAACCAAAGGACAAGTGGATTGGGCCCAGGCGGAGGGTCCCGATTTCCTCGTGAGTCATAAAATCTTTCAGACCGCCGGTGTCAGAGTTGCGGTAATCGGGATTGATAACCAAAGCACGCCACTCACCACCATGCCGGAAAATGTTTCGGAACTATGCTTTGCTGACGAGGTCGAAAGCTACCTCCGACTGAGGACCTCTCTCGACGGACAAGCGGACATTTTCGTGCTCCTTGTACACGACGGAGACGCGCAGAATGAACAAAGCGGCACAGAGCTGGTCGAAGCCATCCTCAAGAAACGCAGCGACGCGGTCGATGCGGTAGTCTCTGGCCACACGCACTGGAGTTACGCCAAAACCATTAAGCGCAGGCCCAGTGATCCAGCGGGCATTCCACTCGTTCAATCCGGATCGGGAGGCAAGAACTTCGGGCGCATCGACCTTGTTTATGATGTAAAAAAACGAGCGGTTTCAGAAGAAAAAACCCGCCTAGTCGGCGGCGCTGCAATGTACGCCAAGAACTGCGACAAATTTGCCGCCGCTTTTTGTAAAGTCGAAAACGGAAAGCTTTTCTACGAAGGAATCGAAACCAAACCTGACACCCGAATTGTAAAACTCATCCAAAAGCAGCGGCAGGACCCAAAATTCAAAGACATCGCAGAAGCCGAAATGGGAGAGGCGCTAGCGGAAATCCGAAAGGATCGCATCAGCGAGAGCCCGCTGGCGAATCAAATGGCAGATGCGTTCCGAGAAGCGACGGGCGCCGACATCGCGCTAGTGAACTCGAGTGGCTTGCGCACTGCCCTGCCCAAAGGTTCGATTAACTATGAAGCGCTTTTTGCGGTTCTGCCGTTCAACAACCACGAAGTGAGGATTGGCCCTATCAAAGCGAAAGAGCTCATTGCGGTTTTAAACAAATCCATCCGTACTTGCGGCCAATTTGGAGCGCTCATTCCAAGCGGCGTTCGAGTGCGTTTTAGCCGAGACTGCGATTCGGAGGCCAATCAGCGCGAAGGGTTAGACAATAAGGCCATCCTTCTTTCAGTTCAAAATTCTGCTGGGGAAGAAATCTATTCGAATGGCGACGTTCTTCCCGCGCACCGTGCCGACCAGTTTTGGTTGGCGACCTTTGATTTCCTCGCCCAAGGGGGATCGGGATTCGATGAATTAGGTTCTCTGGCGGTGGACAAAGACTTCGGGATCGCCCGCGATCTTTTGGCCGAGCACTTTCGCGCCAAGCCCTTCAAATGGTCTGCAGCGACCGACGGTAGATGGGAACAGGTTAAGGCCAGTCACTGATTTCGCACTCTACTGCGAGACCAGCACAATATCGAAATCGATAGCCCGAGGGTTTCCCCTCGGGCCAGAGTAGATTCCACGACTATCCGACTAGAACGCGGTTACCCCGCTAATGGTACTCATATTCGCGATACTGGTCCCGAAGTGAACATGGTCAGTGTCGGAACCGTCAGCCGTCACGCCGTCGCCAAACGTGGATTGTCCGTTAATCCCTAAAGACTCCAGAGTGAAGTCATCGGCAGTGGCGCAGGAACCGGCGGAACTAGTGTTGGCGGCAAGCACGCAGTTGTTAGCTGCCGCAGCGCAGCTCCATGCCCCCGTGTAGCTCCCTGTGGAACCGTTGACGTAGAGATTCGTTCCATCGCTGCGAAGTTGCGCGCCGCAGAAACCCATCCCAGAGCCGGCAACGGTCATTTCGAAGGTGGAATCCGATGAATTGGCTTTCAGGTGGATAACGCCATACGAACAGCCGTACCAGCTGCTACCACAGGATGTCGAGTCGGCGGCATTCCCTTGGCCTACAGAGACGTACGCTTCGACAATGTATTTTCCCGTCTGCCCGGTAACTTCCCGAACGGAAGCGAAGCTGCGTGCCTGACCGCCGTTCTGGTAGAGGTACCAAACGCCGTCTTTTTTGCCGAACATCATCCCTGCCGTCGCACTAAAGAGATCGTAGCACTGGAAGTACCCCGTAACCGACTCTCCGAAAATGGTGAAATCTTGCTGCACAGCGGTATTGGATAAGCAAGCACGGGTGGACTCGCTGCTGCGGGTATTGATTTCTGAAATTCTCGAATCAATCGACAACAAAAGGCTTCTTACTTTCGTCGGCCCATCGGCGAAGAACCGGGTTTGGATTTCGTTAACATCCAGACTGCGAGACCGTCTGGAGCCGGCCAATCCCGACGGGGTGGCCGCCGAGACGGGGGGCTCGATTAAGGGAATTTGGCTTCCAGTGGTGCTTGAACCGCAACTGCTGCCGAGTAAAACCAGGGAACCGAAAACACTCCAAATCACTATGCGTTTCATAATTGTCCTTATGGGTTGAAGTTTTTGGGAGGTTTAATCGGAAATTATACCACGCGATTTGGGAGCGGCCCTGGGAGATTTAAAATGTTTTGCTAACGCCCGCGCCTATTGCCTCATCGGCGGTGGTGGGGTTGTATTCTTCCCCACTTACCCCGTAGAGGTAACCGGGGTCTAGTTTACCGACGATATCGGCAAAGGAAGCCACGCCCTTGTCCTCGGCCCAGTTGTAAACCGCGTCAAACAACGCGAAACTGAAATCCTGATCGTAGTCCGTCCAAACACCCGCCGTCAGAACATTCATGGGCTTCACTCGGGTGGCTGGAGAGTGGCGGTAGAAATAATTCAGCCCGTACCCAGAATAGGACAAACAGGCGTCGAAAAAGAAGATTTGGTATTTTTTTGGATCAAAAACGACTTTGGTTCCTACTCCGGCGAACTTCTCAAATGCCAAGCCTTCTCCCATGCCGGAATGGCCTTCATAAATAAGGACCGATGCGTTTTCTAGTGCGTCTTTCAGCAGGAAGTAAAACGCTGCTGCCTCGATCCCACCTACCGTGGCGCCGAAAAACAACCGTACTTCCATCGGCCCATGGGCAGTCTTCTTAGTAAAAACTTCGACGAACGGTTCCGCCACTTTGTACTTAGGAACAATGACGTCCAGTTGCGCGGACGCCATTCTTCCACCGACAAAACCTCTATCCAATAGCCCTTTTCGCGCGGCCAAATAGCCCTTGGCGGCTTGATCGGTCGTAATGTCTGGCCGGGGTACGTTGTTGTGATTCTCCATGCCGAAGAAGATAGTCACCAACGTGCGGCCTTTGGAATCGGGCAGGCTCTTGTAGTCTGGAAACGCATTTTTCGAATTGTCGATACGGCGCAAGGTGGCGGACAAAACCGAAAAATCGCGGTCTTCCTTCAGCGGACACCCCGCCAGGTAGGGATTCCAAACGTAGGGAAACGAGAACGGGTGCACATTCTCGTCTGCACAAAGCGTTTTTCCGGTTGCCGGGTCGAGCGAAGCGTTGAAAAACGCATCTGGTTCTAGGATGGGGATGAAAAGGCTCAAATAATTCGCAGGGCCGTTAGTGGCCTGAATGATCGATTCATAGTCATAGTCGGCGACCCAGGTACCCACGTCGCTTTTCTGGATGTGAATCCTTTTCAAACTTGTCGAATCACGTTTCACAGCCGCGGGGAACCGCCCCACTGAAAGTGGGCCAAGCGCGTACACAAGCTGTTTGCGAATTTCTTCCTGCGCTTTTTCGCGTGTGGGCCGCGTTTTGGATTTTATGGTCACATGGTGCGAAAATGAGAGCACCGCTTCTGTCGATTCCTTAGAGTAAAAGGCCTGCGCAGAAGTCATCCACAACGAACAAACGATCCATATCCATTTCATCTTGGAAACGTATTAGAAGGCGCATCGAACTTCTATGCTCAGCGAGTCAGAAATCGCCGCGCTACCGTGCCGGTAGGCTCCACGTAAAAAGCCGGGAGGACGTATCGCGCATGCCCGAGTCCACCCCACCCGCATTCCCGCTCCAGTACTGGGACAAAAGCTGTTCTGGATGCTGCAACAAAGCGGCCTTGGCCTCGTCGCTATAAGTGCCGTTGCGGATAGAGTCTTCGAATTGTTTCCACTGCTGCGGAAACTCTTTCTTCAGAGTAGCCACAAGTTTAGACGCTTGGTCAGGAGTCTTTTCCGTATAAGACGACTGCAACGCGAGCCCTGGAAATCGAGAATGGAGAATTTCTTTACGGAGAACGGCAGATATCGCTGATACTTTATTCTGTTCCGAGACACTCAATTTTCCCTGCAGAGCCTCCGTCCATTGGTCCGACAGAGCATCGGGGTCTCGAGTCCCTTTTCGATCGGGAAGATTGGATAGCAGACGCTCAAGGTCGGCGGCGGGAGGCAGCCGAGTCCTCCAGTACTCATCTTTTCTAAGCAGTTCCAACATTGCATCTTTGGACACATTCCACTTGCGCGGGTTTCCTACCAAATCATCTGAGAAACCATTGATGAACTGCAGATCTCTTTCAGGAATGGGTTTGGCCGACTTACCGGCCCCCGCCGCCAATAGAGCCTCCTTGGCTTTTTGCACTAGTGGGTCTTTGTCGCCCAGCAACAGGGAGAGTGGCTCGACAACCTTTGTCTCCAAGTTGTTCAGAATCGATCGGTCACCCGCTGCCAAGGCACTCGACTGCACCAGTCTTACCGCATCATCTTCTTCGTTCCCCCTACGCCCCGCCAATGCCTCTCGTTCCGGGAGATGGAATACTACCTGATCGAGTTTGTGCGATAATTGACGAGCGATGTCGTCGAGTACGGGCGCCGCTCTTTGGAAGTCGTGTAGCCCAATGGCTGTTTCGCCAATGAGAACCTTTTTCTCAGCCTCCGGATCGTAGTTCAGCCTTGGGCGCATTTGCCGGTCAAATTCTGCGTCAGAGTCCCAACCCTGAAAATAGACAGGAACGGCGTGAGCGGGAGCACCCAACTGGTCGCGGATGGCGTGTACAGACTCCAATGGGGAAAGGAGCGAAAACAATTTGGCGTCTGTTCCCTCGGTTCCACCCGCTTTTGCGATGGCCCCCGCCATTTGTTCTGGATAGGAGCTGGAGTTCGAAATATCGGTGATTTCCACTGAGTGGAAACCCGCCCGTTTTGCGTACGCGGCGAGCGACTTCATCGTGGCGTCTAAGGCTTTGGCCTGCTCCTTGGGATCCTGGAGCAAAGCGCCCTCCACCCCCGCACCGCCCCTTGCTAGTGGGGTGAATTCCGCCGCATGCACATACAGCACCGGCTTGCCGTCGGCCACACCGGCAACGCCAATCATTCGACTGAAAAACTTTCCCTTGTAGTCAAAATTCAACTCCACATTCTCCATCGCGAGGTTCCAAGGGCCTTGGGTCCAATAATTAAATGAATCGGTTGCCGTGCAGTCGCCCGCCTTATTACCTCCTTTGAATGAGTCGACATCTCGCCCGGTTACGGAAAGCTCGATTCCATCTTTCTTTACCGAGGGGCGAAGCTCTTTCAATAGAGCTTCAACAGCGGCGCGCTTTTGCGCGGACTGCGTGAGCTGGGGAAGCTTTTTCTCCAAACTTTCCACGACCGCATCGCGGATGGCGTCTGAGTAAATCTCAAACAGAGCCGGCTCGGCGGTGAGTCGCTTCACACCGAACCCGACGCGAGCACCGAGGGCGGCATCTAAAGCCTGCAGGTTAACGTGCGCCTGCGCTTTCTCAAATTGGCTTGCGACTTGGGAGGCGTCGGTGACATTCCAAAACTTGGCGGCGTCTAAACCCAGCTTTTTCATATCGGCGCGAGTGGGAGCGCCGGCGTTCCAAACGGTTTCGCGCAAATTGGTGTGAATTAAAGTGAGAAAGAGTGCATCACTTAACGCTTCGTGGGATTTCGGGTCCCTGAGACCCGGCGGAGGCAGAACCCCTTCCCATTCTTTCCATTGCGCAGCCGTCATTTTCTTAAGGCGGTGTTCGAACGCTTTTAGGTTCTTCTCATCCGATAGGTAGTGGGCGTTCCTCCGCACCCATTCACTTAGTTTTTCTCGGATGGGTTGAGAGACCGCTTCCTTGCTGAGCGAATCCACAGCCGCTTTGGTCCTAGTCCCAAAATCTTCGGCGCTGACGATCCGACGGGGTGAAAGCGATTCAAAGGAGCCCGGCGGGCAAGCAAAGGCAGAGAGGGAAAACAGGAAGAAACAAACGGTTTTGGCACCCATCGGCTAATTGTAACAGGCCATCCAAAATATTCATCTTGCCGAGCTTTTACAGGGGTTTCGCGCTTGAGTGACGCCGGCCTCTGGAGTATCAAAAGCTCAACAGTACGGCACATGCATGGCACGTTTTAGGCTTTACACCTACCTGCTCTCCTTTTTGCTGATATCAGCGTCTCTTTGGGCCGCGCAATCCGATTCAACGGAACCGAATCCAAACAGCTGCCTTCACCGCCTTTCGAATAGCCGAGCCGCCGCTCCTTTTTCTGGGGTGTGGCAAAATAGCCCTAATCTGATTGGCCACTTTCAATCCTATAGCCGCGTTCTGATGCTCGCCGATGGCCCAGAACTGCGCGAATCTTCTCTAATCGCTCGGACTTACCCCGATAAAGAAGTCGTCGGCACCGACTTGCTCGCAAAACCAGTGAAGGATCCCCTCCCTAACCTGCGCGGCCTTGTTCTGGACACGCGCAAGGTCTTTCCGTTTGAAGGCAACTCGTTTGATTTGATTTATATGAGAAAAGGCCTCTGCCACTGCTCGAACGAAAACCGAGCGTGTTGTGGAATCCGAAAAGAGCCAAAAGCGATAAAACACTTTCTCTCTGAGGTCGTGCGCGTGCTCGACAAAAACGCTGCACATTCCACGGTGGTTCTAGACGGACGAATGCCGGAAGGCGCTTTCGTGCTTTGGAAATACCTTTGCGACGAAGTCGCGAGCCACAATGGGCTGCGGTGTATCGCACAGGTGGAAACCGCCTGGAACACGCCGGTGTACAGAGGCTTTCTGATTCGACGATAAGCGCCCCGAATTAGGGCTCCGAGGGGACCTCTGGTCCGCGGACCTCAATACCCATCTCCTCTAAGGCTTTTTTGGCCTGCGATTCGATCCCACGAACAAAGAAAAAATACACTTTGAAACGCGGGAAAGGCGCGAGGTGTTTCAGCTTTTCCGCGGCACTCAGCGTAAGATCCCAATCGCTCGATTTGATCCGGACCGGGCTTTCGAAACTGCGCAGATCACCTACGGCAGAAACGCCATTTTCATCCGTGAATTTCACGGAAATGTAGCGATCTTTCCCGTCGCTGACCGTTGCAAGATTACGCCCGCTTAAATCCGAGAGCTTCACTAAGGCGCGTTCGATCCGAGGGACGCAGAAGGCCAACCTGATTAAGTCCCACGACCAACGGTAGTTCTTGCTGATTTCTGCGAACCATGTCGAACGGGAATCGGCCTCGGTAAGCATTCGTTCGCCCAATTCCGCCCGTTGCTCTAAAAAGCGCTCCCACTTAAGAGCCGTGCCGGGGCCCAAGCTAACTTTAGAATCCGATGGCCCCAAGTGAAAGAACTTGGCGGCCATATCGAGCACCCTCTGCAATTTAATGAGGTCTTCTCGTTTCTCGCGTAGAGCAACCGCTCCATCAGAGTGGCCACGCCTTTTGCTGAGGCGATCGACTTCCTTCTCCACGCTGGCTAGGTCTTTTTCCACGCCACGCAAAACTTTGTGCAAACGCTTGGAGAGAGCATTGCTTCCCTCCTGCATCTTATCCATCAAATCCGAGGCTTTCTCGGGCGTGGCGCTAGGCTGGCCGGCGAAACGCAAGATGGAAGGCGCCGCTTCGTACTCTTCCATTAGCTGCCGGTGAACGCGCGGAAACCTCGCGCGCAAGGAACTCTCAAAAACCGGGTAGGCATCCTCAAACCGCGTGGCACCCATGCCGGTGGTTGCTTCCGCCTGCACAGACTCCCCACATCCCGGTTCCTGAAAGGAGGCGCGGGCCACTGGTGGATGAACCATTACGAACGCCAGAATAACAATTGGGTAGTGAGACACAGTGGGGGGTTGGTAACTCATCCTCGCCCAGACTGCAATGCTGAGCTTGGGCATTCCGCGGTTGTTTGGCATCGGCGAGAGATCGCATTACAATAGAGCCCATGAAAAAACCAAACGCCCTCGCTTCCGTCACCAAAGCCCTCAAAACGTTTGAAAAAGCCAAGAAGGCAAACAAAACCAAGATGAATGGCGCCGTAAAAGCGTGCAAGACCATCGAACAAGCTCGCAAAGTGGTCGCTCGGCACTTGCGGATCGAAGCGAAAATCACTCACCAGCTTGCGAAGGCTCTTTCGCTCGGCAAGTAACTTTTACTAGATGTAGACCAGTGTAATACACCGGACAAACAAGGGGTTACCCCCCATGCGGCGGGTAATCCCTGCGTATCCAAATTCTTTCCAGTCTAAATTACCGGAATTAAACGCCGCAAACCGCAAGGCAATGCATTGTCCACCTCTTGGACAGCGGGACCTCGCGCCCGCGCACTGGGCTAGGCTAAAAAGGGAGGCCAGCCAATTGCACTACCGTTGGGGATGCGCCACCTTATACCGCTCGTCGGGTTTCTGTTCTTCTGCGTAAACCTTGTCGCCGCCCCCTTGGTTTCTATAAGTGGGCCTGTGGAACTGGTAGGAGACGGCTGTACGCCCAGCGATAGTGACTCAGTGGTGTCTTCCGATCGAACGAGTTTGTCGGTGTTGTTTTCTCAGTTTTCCGCTTCGGCGGAGGACGTTGTACGCCATCGCCGCACGAAGCGATCCTGTGCCATCCGCGTGCCGCTCCGGGTGGCCAGCGGCTATCGCATCCGGGTCCGAACGGCTGATTACCGAGGCTTCGTTCAACTCGAAACAAAGTCCGTGGGCAGAATTGCCACGAGAGTCAGCCTGCGAGATCGGCACGGTAAACGCCATAGCCGCTTCTCCCAAAACGTATCGAAGGGACCAAAATCCGAAGAGGTTTTTCTGAACCCGTCACTTTCCGTAGCAATGAAAGACTGCGGTGGAAATGTCGAACTCACCTTCCACCAACAAGTATTGCTCCGATTAAAGTCTCGCCAGGAAACGGGCGGCGTCGCATTGGATAGCTTCGATTTCACCACCGACCCGTCGATCTCACCCCATTTATCGCTGGAGCGTTGTTCCCGATAGCCTCGGAATGGCTCGCAGCCATCCCGAGGCTCCTGGGTAATCTACGCGATTAATTTTTGCAGGTACGGTAGCTTAACTTGTAAACGACCGGCGTACTGGCCGTGATGTCCGCGCTGTCCACGCTGATCGATGCATCTTCCAGCGAAGCGTTCGACAATACTTGGGTCCAAGTATTGATGGCCAGATTCACAGGCTTGCCGCAAGGCGACCAGTTCACTGCAGTGGCTAGCAGCTCGTTGCGAATGAAGAACTCTTTATCGAGTCTGCCCGTCGAACGGTCGACCGAACCATCCGGGCTACGGTCGGGGAATTCACGATAGGCTCTAGGACCCTTCATTCCCGCGAAGAAATACTCGGCGCTGAACTTAGAGCTTCCACCTTCCGGCAGCGAGTTGAAGCCGCGATAGTCTACTTGAACAACCGACACGCTATAGCCCGCAGGTACAATCAACGGAATGCGCATATTGCACGTCTTTCGATCATTGTTCTTGCGAGGCAGGCCCATGTCATTCATGCCGCCTGCGTTTGCGTTGTAGGAATTAAACAAAATGCTCAAGGACTGACCGTCGGCGCTGATGGTCGCTTGAACGTCTCCCGCGCCCGTTCCATTTTTATCAAACTTTTTGCAACCAGTACCGGTGATGCTCAATCCATCGCGGTCCAGCTTGACCTGATCGTTGGCGGCATACGTCGATACTGCGACGGTGGCCGATGCCAATAGTGCCAAAATAAATTTCATATCCAGAACCCCAAACTGCGAGAAATTATTGACCAGAAAGCGAGCGACCCGCAAAACCCCACCCACTCCCCCCTATCCCGACACGATTGCTCGAAATAGGGCCGCGCCTAGACAAGCCGCAGCAGACAGTCACCAAGCTAAGCGCTACCAAACAATCGAGCCATTTCAAAAGTTTGCAAAATGCAAATTCAGGATTGAAACGCTAACGAAAAGTTTCTGCCGAACTTAGACAAATGTATAAGTTATAAAAAAGGCGTGCTAGGGTCCGCAGCTTTTTCAAATGCGGAGAGTCAAACAAAAAGTGAGAGGGAGCGGCGCCCTTGTCCGGGCGCCTCTCGGATGGTGGGTTTTTATTCCAACGCAGCGTTGAGCGTGATGTCGGCGTTGAGAACTTTGGAAAGCGGGCAACCGGTTTTGGCCTTGGCGGCCAGTTCCTCAAATTGCGCCTGGGTGGCCCCTGGAATTCTGGCCTTCAAGGTGAGCAGCACAGTTGCCTCGAAACGCCTTCAAAGCGCGGCGCAAAACCGTAAGGGATTTCTTTCAATGCGCCGGGATTGTTACCTGATAGGCGCCACACTTTTCAACGCGGTCGACTCATAGTTAACTGCTTCCCATGGCCACCATGTCCCTTCGTTGCAAATGCGGCGCCTTTCGAGGCGTCGTCCACAGCCTTTCCCCTGCTCAAGGCAATCGCTGCGTCTGCTATTGCGACGATTGCCAGGCTTACGCACACTACCTGGGACAGGCCGAAACGGTTCTAGACGCCAACGGGGGCACCGACATCACCCCCGTGACTCCCAGTCAGATTGAGATAACCGTGGGCCACGAGACCCTAAGCGCCCTGCGCCTGTCGCCTAAGGGGTTGCTTCGTTGGTATGCCGACTGTTGCAATACGCCTATCGCCAACACGGTCGCTTGGGCGCGGATGCCTTTTGCGGGGGTGGTACACGCAATCATGGACCCCAAAGCCAGCGGCACCCGGCGGGAAGAAGCGCTTGGACCCATCCGGGCCCGTGTGCAGGGAAAATTCGGCAAAGGCCCCCTGCCTGCCGGAGTTTCCAAAACCGCCCCACTCGCATTCTTATTCCGTACCGCCCGTTTCGTTTGGAAGGGGTTTTGGGGCCGAAAGCACCAACCCTCACCCTTTTTCCACCCCACCGGAAAACCGCGGGTAAAACCCAAGGTTTTAACGCCCTCTGAACGAGAGAATTTACGAAAACTTTGTGGGCCGTGATCCAATCCGCCAATACGTGTTATACAGAAATGATGCCCTCGATCGACGCCCTCTTTCAATCCATTCGCGAAGCCGCGCCGGCCGCCCTTTGGTCCCTCGGTGTGCAAATCGCTCGCCGCGGAGGGGTAGTTTGTGAAAAGCGGAGCGATGCGGAAATCGCACTGCGGGTGAGCACACAGGGGAAAACGGTCAGTTCCACCGTTCAGCTCTGGCCGGAAGACGAAGACTGGCATTGCGATTGCGGCCGTTCCCTGGCCGCCTGTGAGCACGTTGCGGCCAGCGTGATCTTTTTGCGCCGAGCTGCGGATTCCGGCGCCGAGGTTAAGCCATCGAAAGCGGCCCGTCTTTTTTACCACTTTGAAAAACAGTCCAGCACTCTGCTGCTCCGGCGGGAATTGGTAGCTGGAGAAAAACGCACCCCGGTGGAACGCACGCTCTACGCCGCTGCTCGCGAGGCGGGGATGGAATTCAATCCGTCCAAGGCAGACGCTTCGGTTGAAGCGGTTATTTCGGAAACCCCAGGCAGAATTCTCCCTTCCGTGAAGATGGGCCAGGTACTGCGTTTGTTGCAAGGATCAACGCACGCCACTTTGGAATCGCGGGAGATCGAAATCGGCCGACCCATTTCTCCCTTTAGAGTGGTCGTGGAAGACTCGCCGGACGGCGGCGTCCGCGTATTATTTGAAAAAACCGAAGGCGTCGGGGATGTATTTTCCAACGGCGCAGCCTTATTCGAAACGCAACTTTGCCCCACCAACGATCCCGAATTCACGGCCAAAGAAGCTGAGCTCTGGCGCGGCCGGGTCTTTGCACCTGCCCAGTTCACCGACCTAGCTTCCCGTATTTTGCCGGCCCTCAAACGCAAAATAAAAGTCAAAGTGCTGACGCGCCGGATGCCGACCGAATTTTGGAATTCTGATTTATCCGGTGATTACGATGGGTGAAAAAACTCATCAAGGTTCAAGGACGAATCTGCTGGGAGAAGAACCAACCGCAGAACTTGTCGAGTTGTTCTCGAATGAAAAACAGGTCAGCGGCAAGACGCCGCCGGTGTTCCTGGCCCACGCTGTCGACGACTTGCCGGTCGTCATCGACAACAGTCAAATGTTTTATGAATCGATGAAAGCCCATCGAG
>CAZBJE010000013.1:0-65439 GCA_964492125.1 uncultured Pseudobdellovibrionaceae bacterium
TCGGAAGCCATTTCCACAAAGCCGAAGCCCTTGGAACGACCGCTATCCCGGTCCGTGATCAATCGCACGGAATCTACCCCGCCAATCTGCGAGAAGAGATCGCTAATCGCGCTCTCCGTTGCCGAGAAAGGAAGGTTACCGACATACAACTTTTTACCCATTATCTTAGACCTCCAAAAGAGTCTTTTGAGCGCCGAACGGAACCGTTGAGCGCCATGCTCTGAGGTCTCTATCGGACAGAACCCCGGGACTGTAGCACAAGAGATCTTGGAAGGCTAACCAAATGACCGGGCGCGCGCAATTGATTGCGGCAGTGCGCCACAGTGAAGTAGTTGAGATAATTCAAAGGCTTGGGCCGAGTCAGGAAACCCATGGTACTCTAATGAATGCCAATGGACCAGGCCGTTCTTAATGATCGTTTCATTCTTTTCATCGTCCTCTGGGGCGTTTTAGCGGCATCCGCAGTGCTGTTTTTGGCCCGATCGAAGGACACCGCCCGAAAACAAAAGGCACTCCCCTGGTTCGGCACCGCCTTCGGGCTACTCTTTGTGGGGATGACCCAATTCCTCGGCCTCCCCCCCGAGGCACTAGTAATAGTGGTGCCGATGGTGGCGTTTATCGTTTTCGTGAACGTCCGCGCGATCCGATTCTGCCCACAGTGCGGCGCCTACAATGTGTCGACTACCGCCTTACGCGTGAAATTCTGCCGCAGTTGCGGGCAAAGCCTCGAAAAAACAGCTTTATAAATGGGATGGGGCGGGGTAGTTTTCGGCCCTGCAATCTGTCGGGGTGTAGCGCAGCTGGCTAGCGCGCTTCGTTCGGGACGAAGAGGTCGTGGGTTCAAATCCCGCCACCCCGATTTTATAACTTATTGAATATGCTGACGAATTACTCGTCGGCATTTTTTTTAGTCCGCGTTTAGTCCGCAAAAGCCCTAGAAAGGGCGAGAAATCGAAGAACACGGAGAGGAATGGAAAGTCACTCGTTCGCTAATGACCATCACCAAGGTCGCCCTTGAGACTCCGGAAACTCATATTCGCCTGTACTTGCATCCAAAACCGCATGAATCCCTTCCCAGAAGTTAATAATGACCTGTATGCCCTCCACCCTTAAAAGCGTAACTGGATTATCCCCGCCGCCAGGATGCAAACGCGGCTTTATTCTCCAGACCATCTCGCCACTTGCCGCCACACCGTACAGATTGGCATTGTTGACAGGGTTTTTTCCACCGCCGTAGTCTGTGAGTACTACAAGTAAGCCACTGCTCTCCACCACTTGCACCACTGGCAACGGTAGTTGGATTTCAGTGCCCTCTACCATCAATTTTTCATTCACGCATTCCCATTTCGGCATTACAAATCCTTCAACACCCGAGGTTTGGTAAATAATGTCCTCGGCAATGTTTCCTTTAAGCTATATTGGATTGCGCCCTGTGTTTTTCCTAGGGCATTCGCACCGACGCGCCCCATCTCAAGAAGTGTTCCGGCGGGCACAGCGACATCAGTAACATGCGTAGGTAGATATTTTAAATTGTACTTTGTCATTATTTGCTGAGGCGTCAATCCAGCGATTGCTTCCTTTCTCATTATCCATTCGCCAAATTGAGAACTGTTTTCGCTGTACACCCGAACGAATTGCTCTTCAGAGATGGTTCGAATTTGCCGCACCATGGTTCCCGCTTGATACGGTGGTTCAACCTCCAACTTTGTAAGTTTCCGTTCCCGATTTACAATCTCAGCATCCCTTGTCGCCTCTAGAGAAAACTTTCTTCGCCATCCCTTTCCAACAGCCGAGAGTTTCCCCGTTTTAGACGCTTCCAGGGCCGCATCGAAAACTTTCACTGTCTCATTCGCAATTTTAGAGCCTTGGCGGATCTCTGCGAGTTTTCGCAATGCCTTGATGCCGTATTTCGCTTTGCTAGCTAGCCCGCCACTGATCGCACTCACAACCGAAAACGCACGATCCCAACTATCCAACTCGTTGCCATACAGGTCCTTGCCGGTGACTGCCTCATAGACGTCTTGCAACAAACCGAGTGGCGATAATCCGATGAACAATCGGGCTTGGTCTTTTATTCCAGCAGCGATACGCCCAAACATCCAGCTCACTGTGCTAAGTGCATCTCCACCTTCTTTGTCTCCGTCCGCGTAGGCTAGACCAGCGGCGACACGCGCGATCTGAGCCGTTTGCAAGTCGAGAACTTGCTCCGCGTTGTGCGGCTCAACGCCGGACAAGTATTCACCGAGTTCATTTAATCTGGCCGATGAAGAGGCGTCGGGAGTGAGCGAGGCGGGCGCCGCTGGATTAGCGAAACTTCTGTTGAGAGAATCCAAAACCTCGGAGTACTTCACTCCAGAATCCACAGCTCTCTGAATGTTCGGCGTGGCGTCTTTATGATTCGAACCAACCTTTAACCGCCAGTCTTGAGGCAGCGGGTTCATCGGCTGCGCTGTTCAAGAGCCAAATGTAGGTTTCCAAAATTAATGCTTGGTCGGCGGCCGTAAAATTTATAAGCGGGAAATCTTGCCTGAGTTGTTTTTCTAAATCGGCTCTCGTCGCCGCGTCTTTTGCTGGTACCGTAGTTCCCGCTTCAGATCTTTTCCGTAACGGGTCGTGCACTTCGACTTCCGCGAAAATAGTTCCCTGGAACAAACAAAGGCACAGGCAGTAAATGACGCCGATATACGCCTTATAGGTAGCTGGTCTAAAACAGATCCGCATGAACTCTTTTCGACAAATTCCGTTTAGTTAATAAGGACTTATTTCGATAACGCAGCCGAACGCGAGGGACTGTGACGGAGTAAACATTCAAAGGTTTTTTGATAGAAGACAGGTCGCTGGATTCCCGCCTCTACTGGGAGCTGGCACATACAGGGGGTACCGATGAACCAGTTTGCCTCTGCAAAGGATACCAGGGGGCAATCGCTCGAAAGTTGCCGTCCTCGTCGGCGGAGAGAACGTAGCGCTATAGCGGGCGGAGGTCGAATAACGCAACTAGTCATCTGCGCCAGTGGAAAGTCTTGTTCCAGACTGTGCTCCCCCCACCGTGCACCGTGCTTTAGGCCGCCAAGGGTAACTCGATGCCGCTGAAACGAGCAATCGGTACTAGGGTTTTTCGGGTACCCTCTTCACGCAGTTCAATCAGGCCGAGATCAGCCAAAAAACGCACGTCGGAATAAACATTCTTAAAGTCCTTCTTTAGCTCGCGTGCCAAGTGCGCAATCGATCGAGGCTTAAATTGCGGAATAGCTGTCAAGATCTGAAGCCGGGGTGGCGATAGCACTTTTGCTAGAACCTCCCAACTCGCTACGGAGATAAGTTCCTCGTCCTTGCGAGGCTTAGCCTTGCCTTGCATAGCTTTTGCCCACCTATTGGTTACGCTATCAGTAGATTCCACCACTATCCGAGCTTTGCGAAGTTTCATGGTTCAAAACCTGCCTTTCTTGCTAGGTCCCAAAAATCAAGGATGAGGTCAGCCTCGTTACGGAACAAATAAGGAAGCTCTTGGTTGCCTAAGTGAAGGTGGGGACCTTTTGGCTTGTGATTGTCGAGCCCCACAAGAACCTGACCGCCACTCACGAGGAACAAAGAAAATTTAGTTCCCCTGGGGTAATCCTTCGACGTCGAAACCTTCCAAATCTTAAGTTCGGCAATGGCAAGCTCCCCCGTGCCACTGTGGACCAAGATGCGTTTCTCCCGAAGAAAAGGCTCCGCCTTCATATCTATGGTTATACAGCCATACATCGATAATATCAAGAGCGAGGCAGGACCTGGCCAATACAGTTTTAGTCCGCGTTTAGTCCGCAAAAACTCTAGAAATGGGTAGGAACCGAAGGAAACGGAGGGGAATGGAAAGCCACTCGTTTGTTTATGATGTTCAGTATTTACTCGTGATTTCGGCGAGTTCCAAAAATCATGGAAGCGGGTTCAAATCCCGCCACCCCGATATAATTAAAACTACACACCCCCTCAAAACACCCAACACCATTAGAGCAATCAGATAACGCAAACGCGCAGCGTTTGCTCGCGGGCTTTGAAGGGAAAACCCGCAGCGGTAGCCGAGTTTTGGAAAAAAAAATATCGGATGGCGGGTTTTCCCCGCCCAGAGCTGGCCCGAGGGGCCAGCGGCGGGCTAATCCCGCCAATGCGCTACTAAATCCCCTCCGAAATTCTCGGCGAAGCCAATCCGAAAACTCCCGGCGAAATCAATCCCCAAACTCCCGGCGAAGCCAATCCGAAAACTCCCGGCGAAGCCAATCCCCCCACTCACCTACTCAGAAAGATAATCCGCAACCAGCCCCTGATAATCAAAACGAAACTCTTCCCCGTACCCATAAGTAAGGTAAAGCGCCCCCGGATCCCCCGGTTCAAACCGCAAGGACTTCACCGCAGTCATGTCCGTATAGGAACTCGTAAAATAAAACCGGTTTCTCTTGGCCCGAGACGAAAATACCGCTCGCATCGGGTTCTCAACGGAAATCACTAATGCTGCCGACTTCCTGAGATCGAAGATGTTAAGCCGTCCCGTCACATCGCCTGTTACGAGAAACTTTCCATCGGGGGTGGACGCCATCGCAGTCTGGCTCCTGACCTGCAGACTCTCATCCCATTGAGGGTCACCGCCGACAAATTCGCCTATCGCTTGAATCGCGCGCTCACGCTTTCCATAGGCCAGTTCCGTCACAAATCCCTGTTTGATAGGATTGAACCAGTCAACCGAGTGCAAACTCTCCACTCTACCGGAAAGGTCTATGGCAAAAACATCGGTAGTACCGGATGTCCTTCCGTTGTTGGACGCAGAGGAAGCGATGGCCACAATTTTCGTGCTCGGTCCCGAACCGATCAAAAGAAACTCCAGAATTTGAATCCCTTTCTGTCCTTTCGTTGCGTTTTCAAACGGAATTTCTTCTTTTGGACTGAGACTGGGCCAGTCATAGACATGAAACTTCGCCCGACCTTTCACCACCAGCGTTTTGGAATCATTCGAAATACTCCATCGCAGGAGCTTCTGGGTATTGTCGTTATAGGTAATGAGGTCGACCATTTCGAACTTGTGGGCCGCACCCAGGGAACGGAAACCACGCAAGATCGACAGACTTCCCCGTCGATCCGTTAAGATAATATGGGTTCCATCCGGGCTAAAGTCGGCCACACTGCCCGCGGCAGACTTAAATTCGCGCATCACTTGTTTTGTAACTAAGTCGTAAATTACGCCTTCACCATCCTTCGTCGTCGCTACGAGGAACGAGCGGTCCGGAGAAATTGCGATGCTCCATACGTTCTTATTCTGCAAATAAAACACTGGGGTGTTGGTCAAGGCATAGGACCGGCCCCCCGGATCGCGATAGGGAGATTGCCCGAACTGAATCAGAATAGGACTCTCGGATTCTACCTCTAATTGAATGAATGCTAGCTCGTTGCCGACAGATTGGAACCCATAGGCGACGATGGTTCGATCGTTTGAAAGAGCCACTTCAGTGATGTCATTTTCAATTAAACGGACGCCATCGTCATCGTCGCTCTGCTCAACGGAGTTCTCGATTAGTCGAGGGCGGAGAAGGCCTGGCTGCCCCCCACCCATCTCTAGGTCGATGACCAGCGGCTTTTTCGAACGTCGCGCCAGAGTCGAGGAGAAATACTTAGCATCAGCGATAACTTGTGGACAGACACCCCCCGCGCCAAGGCAATTGGCGGAAAAGAGGGCCTGGACGGAAACCAAAAGTAAAAAGGAATAGCGCATTAGGAGCGGCTACCACTTCGTTGAAGGCCAAGCAAGACTAAGTGACACCCAAGATCAGCTCCAAACGTTGAAGTAAGTCAGACTAATCATCCAACGAAACCGAACAACTCCCGTCCGACCCCTTCCTCCGCGGCAAATAAGGCCGAACCTTCGCAAAAGCCGCATACCCAAGATCCAAAACGGGCCTTAGCCACCGGCGACTCACCACCCACCGCAGCGGCGCATACCCTCCCAACGCCTCCCAAATCGCCACGAACGCATCGACCCCAACAGCAATCGATCCATCCGCCCGCCGCACATGCATGGCCGCATGGACCGCTTGCCTGTCCAGGCCGTATGCCGCAGCGTCAAATTCAGGCACACTGATATCAACAAATTTTAGTTTATTAGCTTTAGGGTGTTTTCGATAATGCCGGATCTCGCTAGTGCAAAGATGGCACAGCCCGTCGTAAAAAACCCAAACTCTACCGGAAGAAGAGTAGTCCGCCATTGCTTACTTATAGTTCAAGATACCTTGAACTGACAGATCAAAAAAAACGGCGCAGGTCGAACCCGCGCCGTCGAAAGACTACTCTGCTTTTAAGGTAGACACGATATCACCCGCAGCGACTGACTGGGGAGCCTGCCACTTCCCGTCGGCATCTCGCTCAAATACCAACATCTGCGGGTAGCTTCCCGGCAGCCCATAACCGCCCATTAAAGCGGATTGCATAATGGTCTCGCCTTCCGTGCTTTCCATTAGTGCCACTACTTTCCGCGAACGCACCCGGCGCAGAAGTCGGCAGAACTTGTGCCAAGCCCCGTCCGACTTTTTGAGTGCCTGACAAGGCGTGCATTTGGAGTGCGTGATTAAAACGAAGACTTTAGCGACGTCACTCGGTAGGGCGTCGAGGGAAGTCTCCAACTCGCTGCGTGAGGTTACCTCTGGAGCTAGGGGTGCTTTTTCCTCGGCTGGGTCGATCAGGTCGTTAGCGTCCAGGATCAATTCCGCAGAACCAGGGTGGGTTAACGTTAAAGAGCCCAGCTTAGGGTGATCGAAGAGACAACGCTCACTATTGCACTCCTTGCCCGTCCACTCAGAGGGCTTTTGCATGAAGTGAAAAATCTGTTCCATTGGATCCACACCGGCCAAAAGAGCCTCCGCATTCAGGTCGCCGGGACCTAAAATGGAAAACCCCTGCTCTTTTTGGACAGGGAAATAACGTTGGAAGAATTTCAAGGTCAGCTCGTCTTCGGGGTGCCGCTGCCGCAGCAAATACCCAAACTGCCGAATGAAATCGTGTTCGATCTGCTTTTCGCGCTCAACCGACTTATCTTCCGCACCCAACAGGTTCACGTAGCGACTGACATCGTTTTCCTGGAGGAAAATGCCACCCGTCTTGCTGCTCAGGTAAACACGCTTGATGATAGCCGTTCCGTCAGACGACGGAATAGCCAGCGACACGCCCTCCCCCGGATGGATACGCACAAAACATTCACGGATGCTTTTGCCTTCTACTTCAATTTTCGGGGTCAAAACGGTGGAGTTGTCCGACTTTTCTGATTCAGTCAGTTGAATTTCTTTCAACATAGTAGTCAGTTCGTCGGCAAAGACGGCAGGGGAAAGACAAAGACCGACTGCGATTGCAGCCTGGAGAAGTAGCATTACGGGCTCCTCAATTAGCGGTGGTGTTTTGAAAGGGCGCAACCTAACTGCAAGGGGAGCTTTTTTCAAAAACTTTTTTTGGCTAACTGATATTTCCACGCCGGTGAACCAGCCCGGGGGAGGCCTGGTCAGTTGGGTACAAAACAATTTCTTGGATATTCACGCGCGCGGGGCGCTCTACCGCCCAGCAGATGGTCTCCGCGATATCGGCGGCAGTAAGAGCATCAACACCTGCATAAACGGCTTTCGCTTTAGACTCGTCGCCAAGCCGCACTCGGCTAAAGTCGGTAGCCACCATTCCAGGGCTGATTTCCGTTACGCGGATCCCTGAACCATGTAAATCGAGCCGCATCGACTCACTCAGCGCGTGTACCGCGCTCTTGGTGGCGCAATACACATTGCCCTTCGGGTAGGTCCAGTGGCCCGCAATGGAGCCTAAATTCACGATGTGACCTGACGTCTTCGCCACAAAATGGCCCACCACCAAGCGAGTAGTGTGCAGAAGCCCCTTTATATTGGTATCGATCATGGCATCCCAGTCGTCCGGATCGGCATCCTGTAGAGTAGAGAGCCCCTTGGCCAGCCCGGCGTTGTTCACCAAGACGGTAACTTGCTGGAGTAGCTCGCGCTGCTTCAGACCGAAAGCTTCCACCTCCGCACGTTTTGTGACGTCGAGTTCAAAGGCATACACCGACACCTTGAACTTCTCGCGCAATGCATGCGCCAAGGCGTCCAATTTTTCACGCCTTCTAGCCACCAAAAGGAGCGCGTGCCCCCGCTCCGCAAAAGCGATTGCGCACGCTTCTCCAATTCCACCACTCGCACCGGTAATAAAGATCATGCTTTTTCCTATCACCCGCCCACGCCCCTAGAAACAATTTCCGTCCAACCTCGGTGCTCTATGCCGTAAAACGTCACCGCCGCAAAGGTCTCTCAGGCACGACCGCGGGTGTATTCCGGTGGCCTACACCTTGCAAAATCCCCTTATCCGAAGAGTCGCTCATGGCGAGTGACCCCACACATCGTAGAACGTTGGTCGTTCTTAATTTTGGAGTATGTCATGAAGTTGAGTTCTCTTTCTTTCGCCTTGGTCGCCGCGATGACCCTATCGGTGGGCTGCGCTAAAAAAGCTGCGGTCCCCGGCACCGCGCCGACCGCCAATGAAAATACGCCTTCTACGCCGGGCGTGCAGCCCACTGGCGGCAGCGAAAAAATCGTCGAAAAAGAGAACGAAGCGGGCAAGAAGCCCCAGTCGACCAGCCTCGCTTTGGATGGCGGTTGGGAATCGAATTGCGTAAAAACTCGATATCATACGACGTCAGAAACCAAAGAAGTAAATCAGTATGATTCGTATCGCTATTACATCACCATCTCCAATGGTGCCTTGTACGAACAGTTATTCTATTTCAAAGGTGAAACTTGCGCTTCGTACGACCTCTCGATTGAGAGCGGCCAAGGCGATCTCTGGTTCTTCAATATCAACCAGGAAGGCGTTGCGAACGGCGCCCCGTTCCAAATCGATTACACCGAACTGAATTTTGAAGCGACGTACGGCATTTATGGCGTCATTGCGCTGAAAGAAGAAGCGGGCAAGAAATCGATCGTGTTCGATGACTCCACGCTGGTTTTCACTCAGCAAAACTAAGCTAATTCGCAGTCCTATTGAGCCGGGCCTCCGCAAGGGGCCCGGCTTTTTTTTGCCTGCCCCTCTCCGCCCTAGTAATTCCGACTACTTATCCTAGCTCATCCTGTATTGATCCTGTTTATGACGCATGGTATAAAGCCAGACTACTGAACTGTAACGGGTACTTATAAAGGGTGGCTCATATGAACGCGTTTCTGAAGTTAGTCCTTATCGCCGGTCTTTCGACCTTCTCGCTGCACGCGGAAGAGAATGAACCAGGCCTCGAATCGGTTGAAGCGGATTCCGGCAGTCTCCAAACGGCCGTGCAAGCGCCTGCCAGTAAATTTACGGGCGCGTTGGAAGTGCGTCCCTCTTTTTCGGAAACAGCGTCCTACACGCAAGATACAGCCGAATTGGGTTACCAATTCTCGCCCAATTTCAGCATTGGCTATACCCAGTACTTCATGACCAACTTGATCCCCGGTTACAACGGCACGGGTATCGACCGCGATTTGGGCATGAAATTTAACGACGGTTTCCTCCGCGCTAAGTTGGCAAACGTTTGGCAGAACGCCGCCAAAGACCTGAGCCTGGGTTTTGAATCGCGCGTGTATCTCCCGACGCACCCTGATGCTCGCAACGCGGGCTATATCGCTGGCATGCGCAACTACGTTACCATTACCAAGAGCTTCGGCCCCACCTTCAGCCTGATGCTGCAGGAAATTCCGATTATTTACGGATTTGATCGTCCCGGTACCTACGCAAAAGATGGTAAGGCGATCGCAGCAAACCCGGTTTTCGAAAACCGCGTTTACCTGATTCCGTCGTTCAATATCACGTCGAAGTTGGCCTTCGCCTTCCCGATCTTGTTGAACATGACCCGCAACCGCAATTTCGACGTGGGCGCGGCTAACAACGATAGATGGACTTTCGTTTTGTGGACCTGGCCGGAAATCACCTACGCGATTTCGCCCAAAACCACTTTGGGCATGGCTTTCATGAGCGAAAATCTTGCCAAGGATGACTTGTCGCAGCTCGCGTTGGGTGGGCCGACCGGTGGCGTTTCCCAGGGTTCGACGCAGTTCATCCTGCGCCAAGATTTATAATTCAAATGACGTTACGATGGAGGGGCCTGCTCCCCTCCGTCTTTTTTATTTTCTCTTCTTTCATTTGCTCGCCCTTGCTTGGCGGGGCAATTCCGTCGCCCAATTACTCTCTGACTGGGCACGCTGCCGAACTTTGCGGCGCGCGCTTCCGCAATTTGGCAGTTGCGCTCGCCGGTCAAATGCACATTACCCATGCCCTGATTGACACCCAAGGCGACACCAAACGCACCATGTCCTTTGTGGAACTCTATGGACTGCATTTGTATATTTCCGATAATAATTTGGTAGCCGGGCAGCCCGCTCATTTCAGCAGGCCCAAAACAGAAGAAAACGACGGTTCATTTAACCACGGAATTTTTTACTACACCGGCCCCAACGGCCCTCAGGTGATCAAACTCGTTTCTGAAGTGCCCAGTCGCGGCCGGCCGCTGACCAGCGAACAGAAGTTGGCGGTAGCCAGAATTGGCAGAGGGCTAGAAGGGGCCATTCTCGGCGAGTCTACCGACGCCCCAAAGGTGTACCGCTTCGGCACCGCCACCTACCGCGGTAAACAGTATTACTATGTGGATATGGAACGCGCTTTCGCTGGCGAGCCGTCGGTAGTTTTGAAAAATACTTTGCGACGAGGCCAAAGCGAAGAGACTCTAAACTCTCGAGCGAAGCCGCTGCTGGCGACATCCATGGCAAATCATTTCGTGGAAGCTTTCGACAAGCAGATTTGCCCGTCCGATCCAGATTTTATTATTGGAGCTCAGGGACAAACGCGCTGGATCGACCCCTTTGCTTGGAAAGCTCGCTTGTGGAAAAACACCACCCAGCGCAATCCAGACCGCGGAAAAAACGGAACGAGCTTCACTCACTTTATGGACCTGCTATCTGAGCGCAATCCACAACTTGCCAAAGATTTTATGCAGGCGTTTTTGGTCCAACTCAAACGTTACGAAACCCTTACCACTTTTGAAAAATACTTGCTGCTGGAAGATCTTTTCTTGGCTCAGCACCACCATGATCCGGTCATGGAAAAACTATTGCGCTTGTACATGCAGCGAATAGGCGTGACGAGCAGCGAGCGGCAAGAACCGCTGAGTGCCATTCTTCGAATTTATGACGCGATCCCCTAATTCTCGACTCGCCGCCTCGTTGCCAGAACGGCCGCCGACGCCTATTCTAAATGGGTAAGTTTGTAAGAGGGAAAAAGCCCCGTTTCGAAGACTCTTCGGGCAGGGCTTTTTCCCTTTGTTTTACCATCGACTAACTCGCCGCGTCGCTAATCGCTCCGCGTTGAAATAATTAGCCTTCTTCGTCGCCGCATACCTTCCGATAAGAAATTGGGAGGATCCTTTTGCAGCTGCGCTTTTCCCCACACTGGAACAAAGTACGCGATAAAGGCAAAGGAGCATTCCTTTGGTTGTCGCGACTCTTTGAGGGACGAGCACCACATGGGCACTTAGGGCCGAGTGACGTGCTGAAATCTCGCCGCTGGCCCTTGTTCATTTTCAACCTGCTCTTTTCGTCGCTGATTGCGTGGATCATTGTTTGCGACGGACCCAAGGTACGCACTCTCCCTCAGCTGCAGGCCGGTGAAATTGCCGAACAGACGGTGTACTCCCCCATCAGCGCTGAGGTCGAACCGCGGGAACTCTCCGCCAAGAACCGCGACGAGCTCTATCGCAAGGTTGCTCCCGTATTCGACTACGACGACACCGCCATCGCGATCTGGCTGCAGAATTGGTCGCAGGCCTTCATCGCGGTGCGATTGAAATTTTTCTCGGATAATAGCCCTCGGATTCCCCAGATTCAGCTCATGGATCGCGTCGGAGAAATTATCCAAAAGGAAACCGGCCAGACACTCATATCGTCGGACCTGCTCTACCTCACCCGCAATCACTTTTCGAAAGAACTGGAATCGGCCTTCTCCGAATTAGTAAAGCCCTTGCTCGGTCGCTTGATCGCCGAAGTCGATCTTTTTCCTTCCTACTACAGCACCGGGATCATCGTACGTCAGATAAACATGGGGCTAAACGAAACTCTGGTGAACGACGTCTCTCGAATTTGGAGCTTGGACCACGCCAAGCAACTAGTGGTCAACGTTGCATCCCAACGCAAATCTGAAAGCCAGAAGCGGATAGGGACACTCGTGCAGGCGTTGATTATCCCGAACCTCAAGTTCAATCCCGAGATGACAGACCGCCGCGTGAACAATGCGCTGGGACGCAAAGAAACCCCGCTCGTCTCCGTGAAGAAGAACCAGATTCTGCTGCGAATGGGCGACCGCGTAAGTGAGCACCAACTGGAACTCATCGAGGCCCTCCGCGCGGCCACTTCCCGGATGGCGTACATCAAACGCTTTCTGCTTGCGACTTTGATCCTGAGCCTTTTCTTTCTGACTCTTTTCTACTTGGATCTCACGCGCAAAAGTTTTCTTCGGCTATCACTCAAAAACGGATTGGTTTTCGCGTTCACCACCGCGGCCACCTTACTTTCGATTAAATTCACTTTGCCCTATCTCCAGCTGGTTCTAGCACCGCTGCACATTCGCACCGGCGCCGAGTACTTCATGCCGGTTGCCGCTGGAGCCGTATTGGTGCAGCTGCTCTTAGGACGCGAATTGGCTTTTACTTTCGCTCTGCTCGTCGCAGTGAGCGCCGCCATGGTGGTCGAGCGCAACTTGTACTACGCCGTATGGGTATTCGCCGTTTCTGCCATGGCAGTGCAGAGCTTGGGCGCGTGTAAACAACGCACTGATCTCTATAAATGCGGCGCCTGGAGCGGTTTAGTCGGTGCGGTTTTGGTGGGCGCTTTCGACATCACTCAGTCTTTGGGTTTACAGAGCTTCGATTGGTTGGGTTTTTTCGCTCGCGGATTCGGGGCTTTTTTCTCAGGAATGATTGGCTCCATTATCGCGAGCACCCTAATTCCGGTGCTAGAGCACATCCTCGGATACACTACCAATTTGAAGCTGCTCGAACTATCGAATTTTAATCACCCGCTCTTGCACAATTTAATGATGAAGGCGCCCGGCACCTATCACCACTCGATTATGGTTGGAAGCCTTGCGGAAATTGCCGCGGATCGGATCAAAGCAAATCCGCTCTTGGCGCGAGTTTCGGCCTATTACCATGACATCGGAAAGATGGCCAACCCGCTCTACTTCATTGAAAATCAATCGCCCCAATACAACCCGCATGACCACCTTTCTCCGTCGATCAGCGCGAGGATTCTTTTCTCGCATGTGAAAAACGGAGCTCGGATGGGCCGCGAGCATAACCTCGGCGACAGTATCAACGACGTAATCCAACAGCACCACGGCACAACCATGGCCACCTTCTTCTACAACAAGGCGAAGGAACACCAGCCTTCTGGTGAAGCGTGCGTGAACGAAAACGACTACCGCTACCCCGGCCCGCGCCCACAAACGCGCGAAGCCGCGATTGTGATGATTGCAGATGCCTGTGAGGCAGCCACCCGCTCAATTCCCGACCCCACTCCGGCCAAAATCCAGAGCATGGTCCACAATATTATCAACCGCCGGTTTTTAGACCTGCAATTCCATGATTGCGATCTGACTCTCAAAGACCTGCAGGTAATCGAAGACTGCATCAGCCGCACTCTTCTCTCGCTCTACCACCACCGGATCGAGTACCCTGGACAACGCAAGGACCTTGGTGAAGCCACCTTGGAAATCCCTCGCAAAACGAACTCGGATGGAAACCCGTAAGATCAAAATTGAGGTAGTGGTGCGAGGCGTGTTTCCGGCCGCCTATCGCCCGTTGCTTGCCCGCGCTGCCCGCGCGGCCGCCCAAGCCATTCCCAGCCGAGCATGGAAGAAGTTGCGCCCCGATGCCGTGGCGTCGCTCAGCGTATCGGTAGCCACTCCCGCTAGCATTCGTAAACTGAACCGCGAGTTCCGAGGGAAAGACCGTTCGACGGACGTGCTCTCCTTTCCGGCGGCGCCCATGCCGGGGTCGGATTTTATCGGCGACGTAATTGTCTGCTGGTCGGTAGCGAAAAAACAAACCGAGATTTTCCAAACCACTCCCCGCCAGGAAGTTCAACGCTTGGTCGTGCACGGCGTACTGCACCTTTTTGGCTACGACCATGAATTATCCAGAGAAGAAGAACGAAAAATGTTTCGGCTGCAGGACCAAATCCTGCGCCAGCTTTTTACTCGCGGATAGCTTCGATCGGGTCCAACTGGGACGCCTTAATCGATGGGTAAAGTGTAGCCACTAAAATCAACACAATCGAAACGAAATAGACCATAAAAATAGACCAGGGTCGGATTTCAACCGGCACCGAACGCTGGTAGTAGATATCGGGAAATTGATAGTTGTGGGCGATATAATAGAGCATCGCCACCGACAACACCGCCCCCAAAGCCATCCCCACCAGACCTAAGAAAGCACCCTGCCAAATAAATATTTGTCGGATTTGGGTGGCCGAAGCCCCCAACGCGCGCAACACCCCGATGTTTTTGCGCTTGTGGCTAACGTGCATCATTAGCGTAATGGCGATGTTCATCACCGCAATCACAACGGCAAAGCTGAGAATCAAAAACATGGAAAGCTGCTCTAGCTTGAGTGAATGGAAAAGTGCTTCATTGAATTGCGTCCAGCTTTGCGCTTCCCACCCGACCGGAAGGACCGGAGCCAATTGCTTGGCTAGGGCGTCCGCTTCGTCTTGGGAATCGATCCAAATATGCCAGCCGCTGATAGCGTCTTTTTTTCCGACGAAATCTTGCCCGTCTAAGATGGGAATAAAAAGATACTGCTTATCGAAATCGTAATGACCGGATTCATACAGCCCCGATATTTCGACAGTGTGGGTCTGGGGAACAGCGCCCAGTGCCCCTGCTCGGCGCAGGGGAGAAATCAGCTGCACCTTATCGCCGACATAGACGCCCAAGTGATCCGCCAGCTCCACTCCCAAAACCCCTTGCGGGAGGGGCGAGGAGGGATTGGGCACTTTGCCTTCTTTTACATTCTTTCCGATGCGCTCCCATTCAGAATCAGGCAATCCCCAGACCACGACTCCCAGGGTGCGGTTTTCGCTCTGGGCGATCATTTCTGCTTCCACATAGGGCATCACGCGCGCGACGCCGGGCTGGCTTCGCAAGCTTTTTGAGAGCGCGGGTTCGTTCACAGCCCCCTCGCCGCCTGCTATGCGACGAACCATAATATGAGGATAAGCGCGCAAAACATTTTCGCGCAGGGAGGACTCCAGGCCATACATTACCGAGAGCAAGGAACTCATCGTCCCCACTCCCACTCCAATGGCCACCCAAGCAAAGAGCGTCATGGCGCTAAAGCGCCCGCGTTCTGTCCCCTTTAGCATGAACCGCCAAGCAATCAGGCGGACGGCGGAAGCCATTAGAATCCCTCAGGCGAACCTGGCTGCTGATCGAAATCGCCGGTATTGGGCTGGATCGGCACCCCATTTTGATCAAAGCCTTGCGGCGGCGGCACGGGTGCTTCGTCATCGAACGGAACCGGCTCCGAATCAAACTGAGTGGGCGGTGGAGGCGGTGTCACAAAATCCGGGTTCTCAAAGGCTTGAGGAGGTACCGGATCAAACGAAGTCGGCGGATCCGACGGGCGCTGGCCGTCGGGCGCAAAAGTTTCCAAATTAGGGGGAGTGGCGGAATACCCGGGAGGCGGTGGCGCGCCAAATCCAGGCGAAACGGCTTCGGGGTACCCACCCTCTTTACGCGCGCCCGGCACGGGCGGCTGGATGGTCGGGGGGCTATTGCCGAATGCAGGCGCCTCGTTTTCTTCTGGAACGTCGATCAAATCCTTTGGCGCCTCTGTGGTCGTTGGGGCGGGCGCAGTGGGGCCACCGGACCAGGTGACATACGCACCCACTGCCGCAACCAATCCAAACAAAATGAGCCAAATCCACTTCTTATCCATGCTATTTAGGGCCTCAAAGTAGCGCAAAACCGCAGCGCTTGCGAGTCCGGAATCGCATTTTGTGAATCCCGCAGGGCAGTGATATAGCTAGGCACACTCATGAATGCCAAAAAACCGCCGACAAACGTTGAAGAAATTCCTAGCCACCACTGGGCCGACCACGCCGCCGAGGAGCTGCTGCGGCTGCACCCAGGCAAGGAGCATTTCGTTTGTGCGTCCGGCATTTCGCCTAGCGGCATGGTGCATATCGGCAACTTCCGGGAAGTCATTACCAGCGAATTTGTGGTGCGTTCACTGAAAGAACGCGGCAAAAAAGTGCGCTTCCTCTACAGCTGGGACGACTACGACGCTTTCCGCAAGGTGCCGGCTAACCTCCCCCAGAAAGACGTTCTAGAAAAGAATTTGCGACGCCCGATTTCGGAAGTTCCCGACACTTCCGGTGCGGCAGAATCGTATGCGGGGCATTTTGAGAAAGAATTCGAAGCCCAATTGGTCCCCATGGGCATCACCCCGGACTACATTTACCAGAGCAAGGCCTACAAGAGCTGCCGCTATGCGCAAGGCATTCGTACGGCTTTAGAGAACCAGCCCACCATCGTAAAGATTCTCAACGCCTCCCGTACCGAACCGCTGCCGGCGGATTGGTGGTGCGTGAGCGTGTACTGCAAAACCTGCGGCAAAGATGTCACTACCGTGAAGGCATACCGCGCGCCGAACCTAATCGATTATAGCTGCAAGATTTGCAAAAAAGACGACACCCTCAACTTTGATACTGAGGCTGGCGCCAAATTGCTCTGGCGGGTGGATTGGCCGATGCGCTGGGCGTTTGAAGGCGTCGATTTCGAGCCGGGCGGCAAAGACCATTCGTCCATGGGCGGGTCGTTCGACACCGGATCGGAAATTGTCCGCCAAGTTTGGAAACGTGAACCGCCCTTCTACGTTCAATATGACTTTGTGCTCGCCAAGGGCCTGGGTGCAAAACTTTCCTCTTCCTCTGGAAACCTGATCACACTCGCGGAAGCGCAGCTGATTTACGAACCCGCAGTAATCCGTTGGATCTTTGCGAGCCGCAAACCCAACCTGGACTTCACTATCGCATTTGATTTGGACGTGATGCGCACTTACGACGATTTCGATCGTTGCGAACGTTACGCCTACGGTGCCGAAGAAGGGGAACCCAGGAAGGTAAGTTACGAAAAACGTATTTACGAACTATCCTGCCCCACGGTGCCCGATTCGTTTGATCAGTTGCCGATGCAGTTTGGCTTTCGCCATCTTTGCAACTTGCTCCAGATCAACGAAGGCAATATCGAAAAAACCAAATTGCAGCACGCCTTGCGCACCCCAGAAGATGAAGCACGCTTCCTCTCTCGTGCGCAGCGGGCGTGGCGCTGGATCACCGAATTTGCTCCTGACGAATTCAAATTTCAGCTTCGTACTGCGAGCCAACCAGCCCAAAAGACCGCCTATCCCAAAGCTATTGAAGGCGTCATTGCCCTACTGGAGCAGGCGGGAGTCGCACAGCAGCCCGAGGAAGCGCTCGCCGGGAATATCTACGAAGTCATGAAGGCCAATGGCCTGGATGCGAAGAAATTTTTTCCGGAAGTGTACCGCGCCCTCATCGGCAAACCCAATGGGCCCAAGCTCGCATCCTTTTTGATCGGCATTGGGCATGCGCGCGCGGCTAAGATGCTCCGCGACGCCCTGTAACGCTCATCGGCACTCAACCTACTGAGTGATGCGGGCAATCGCCATTGCCAAGATGTTCGAGCAGATATCAAACGGCGAGCCAGTCGTAATGGTCGGAATGCCCGTTGAAGCGCTAATCTGCCATACATCCATTTGGCTCGTGCCACTGCTGCGGTAGTGCGAAGCCAAGACGAAGTTCCCGCCCGGATCTACCTTCACCTGAGAAGGCGCGGCCACTGCCGGCGAAGTAAACGGCGAGCCGGTCAACGCAGTCAAAGCGCCCGTTGCGTCGTCGATAGAAAATGCTTCAAACTGCCCGCCGGTACCGCCACTGGTTGTGGCAACATACAAATACTTGCTGGTCGGATCCACATCGAGCGAAACGGGGCCGGAAGTTACCGTTGTACTGAAAAGCGTGCCTATCGCTCCGGTGTTGCTGTCGATTGGAAATCCCGAAACGGTGGTACCGCCTACGTCGGCAGTATAGAGATATTTGCCATTTGGGGTCACGGCACCGTAGCGAGCGCCTGTAGATGCCGTGGAGACTGCCCCACCGTTAGCGCTCAATGCGCCGGTGCTGGTGTCGACATCCAACATACTCACAGATCCTGAGGTGTTGATCGCGTAAAGGTACTTTCCATTTGGGTGAGGAACCAGCGACCCAGGCGAAGTCCCTGCGGGAGTCGCAGAGTTAACCAAAGTGGGCAGACCCGTTGTGGTGCTGAAACTGTAAGCGACAGCGGGAGTTCCCGATCCGGTCGTAACGAAAAGAAACTGTCCGTCGGGGCTAAAAACCACTCCTATGGCGCCGGCAATGGAAATCGGGCTACCCGTGACTGCCGCCATTTCTCCGTCACTCGCTGCCAACGCGTAACCATGAATGGAGTTGTCCCCGGCCGTGTATAAAAAACGATTGGTGGGGTGTAGGGCCACCGACACCACTGCCGCCCCGGCAGTTTGAGAGGTACCGCGCGCTCCGACCGAACCTGTGTCGGAATCAAAAGCGTGGGGGTGAATGTTAGCAGTAGCTTCGCCGTTGTTGCCCACGTAGACGAAATACTTATAGGTCGCTAGTTTCGATCCGCAGCGAATCGCGACGATTCCCCCGAGGCCCGCCACCACCAACACGCCCAAGAGAGATCGCTTCCAAACAATCCGTTTATTCATGCGCCCAGTGTAGCCGGGTTTGCTCACCAATAGGAAGTAGTAACCGTGCAGTCTCCAAACACGGCGGTGCGGCAACTCACCCGATCGGTCTCAGGGCGATCTTGCTGGCGCAGCAAGGCGCGTTCTTTTTCCGTCTGTTTCGAAACGCAGGCGGCCCCCTGCAGGACAGTCATGTTGCATTTGCCGCAGATAAATTCGGCGGAACAAGAAGCGGCAACAGGTAAGCCGGCAGCCACCGCAGAGTCGTAGAGCGAAGTCCCCGCAGGAACCTCGATTGCTTTGCCACTGGGAACGAAGTTTACTCTTGGCATTAAGACAATTTAGCCCGTTAATTAGTATTTGGCGTGCGAAACGCGCCACAATCGTCAGCACTGCCGCCGTTACCAAGGAGCACTTTTGCCCAACAACGATGCACCGCACCAAGGCTACCGCTCACCTGAAGCGGGGACGGAAGTTTCCAAGGGTCAGCTGGAATCAGACGCCCGCGATCTTGCCGCTATTTTGAACGAAGTAGGCAAAACGATCGTGGGACAGCACACCATGACCCACTCATTGCTCATCGGCATGCTGACCGGGGGACACGTCTTGCTGGAAGGCTTACCGGGACTGGCCAAGACCCTGGCCGTGAAAACGCTCGCCCGCTCTATCGACGCAAAATTTCAGCGCGTGCAATTCACTCCCGACCTTTTGCCCAGCGATTTGATCGGCACGATGATTTACCGAGAACAAACCGGCGAGTTCGTCCCCAAAAAGGGCCCCATCTTCTGCAATATTTTGCTAGCGGACGAAATAAACCGGGCCCCCGCCAAAGTACAAAGTGCCTTGCTCGAAGCAATGGGAGAAAAGCAGGTCACCATTGGTGAGACCACTTACCCGATGGAAGAACCCTTTCTGGTTCTGGCCACCCAAAACCCGATTGAACAAGAAGGGACTTACCCACTGCCGGAAGCTCAGCTGGATCGTTTCATGTTCAAGCTGCGGGTACGCTACCCAACCCGCGAGGAAGAGCGGCTGATTTTGGATCGCATGTCGATGCCGACGTTGCACACCACCGCTCACGTTACGACACCGCGAAAGCTACTAGAAATTCGCGGCCGCGTGCACCAGGTGTACATGGATGAGCGCATCAAGGAATACATCCTGCGCTTGGTTCTCGCCACCCGCTCCGACGGTGAAATCGGCAAAGGCGAAACCACCGGCTCCAAACTCACGGATATTCGCCACGCGCTGCGCATCGGCGCATCCCCTCGGGCGACTTTGTTTTTGACTCTAGCTTCTCGCGCGGCCGCGCTGCTCGATGGGCGCAGCTACGTAGTTCCCGACGACATCAAAAGCATTGCGGCGGATGTTTTGCGCCACCGTCTTTTGCTGACATTTGATGCGGAGGCAAGGGGCTTGAGTACGGACGACGTTATCGGTTGGCTTCTCGAAACCGTATCCGTTCCGTAAGAGTCTCCTCATTTACATGAATCCCTTCCGCGAAAAATTGCTGCAGGCCGTGGCCCAACTCGAGATCCGCTCGCGGCGCAGTATTGCCTCGCTTTTGGCGGGCGACTACCGCAGCTCGTTCCGCGGCAGCGGAATGCAGTTCAAAGAGTTTCGCCACTACGAAGCGGGTGACGATATCCGGCATATGAGCTGGCCCGTCACCGCCCGCACTGGTAGGGCCACCGTCAAGATCTACGAAGAAGAACGCGAGCTCAATGTGCTGGTGATGGTAGACGTCAGCGGCTCGACCCTTTTTGGAGACCGCCACCGACGCAAAATCGACATGTACGCCGAGGTAGCCGCACTTTTGGGTCTGGCGGCGGTGAAGTCCGGGGATCCCTTCGGGACCCTCCTCTTTTCGCAAAAGGTGAACAGTTACTTGCCTCCGCGCCGCACCCAAGACCATGTTCGGGCTTCCATGCTTCGGATTTTGGAACAACCCCTTTCGAACGCCGGCAGTGACTTGCGGCCCGCACTCGCCTACGCGCAGCGAGTGCTTAAGGTGCGTTCTTTAATTTTGATTTTATCGGACTTCATTATGCCTGGGTTTGAAGCCGAACTCCGATCGATTGCCCGTCGGCACGAAGTAATTTTACTGCATGGTTTCGATGATGCCGAACGCGGCGCGGGACTTTCCGGGGTGTACCCAGTTTGGGATCCGGAATCGGGCGAGTACTTGTTACTCGACGGCAACTCGCCTCGCGTCCGGCGGGGACTTGCGGAATTTCAAACAGGTTTAGTGAATTCGCTCCAAGAGTTGGGGCGAACTTGTGGGGCAGATTACCTGCCCCTGAGCGTGGAAGATGACTACCTCAAGCGTTTGGTCGCTTTCTTTCGTCGCCGCGGTCCTCGTCGTTAGAGGCGCCTCGGCAGACTTTTCTTTTTCGCTGGAACCCCCGACGATTCAACCGGGGCAACGGGCGACGCTTACCTTGCGCTTGCCCGAAACCGATTTGATAAAACCCGAAAAAGCATTGGACGAAGATATCGTTCCAGAAGCCCAAGACGAATGGCTGCTCAAGACCGATGGCCTAGAACTGCTGGAGCAAGACTACCGCAAAGAAAAAGGCCAGTTCGTTTGGCGCTACGATTTCACTTCCTACTCGGTTGGTACTATCAGTATTCCGCCCATTTCCGTAAGCCTCGGGCCGCAGAGCTTTTCGAGCGAACGTGCGACGCTTACGGTGGTAACCGATCGGCCCGAGGGCGACGGAGAGTTGCGTCCCAACGCTGGGGAGCTTTCTCCCCCTTTGAATAAACTTTTCTGGTTCGCAATAGTGCTACTGACTGCCTTGGCGGGGGCTGCGTATTTCTGGCGCCATCGGCTATTTAAACCGCGGAACCGGCCGCGGCCCGCGCAACCGACCGTGACCGTGGTCGAGGAAAACCCTGTTGAATGGCTTCGCAAACAGCTACTGATCCTGCGCGCCAAAATCGACACTTCTCCCGAGGACGCCCACAGCGCCGATGCGTGGACAGCCGTGCTGCGGGAATTCGCCGCACGCAAAATGCACCTCCCGGTACTGGCCTGGACTACGCGCGAGATGGCGTTGCGGTTGCGCAAAGACGCCCAGTTTGCGGCGCTGGCCGAGCTAATGCAGCGATGCGACCGCTATAAATTTACCCGCGACCGCGACGGCCACGGCGCGCACTCGCCAGCTAAAGCCACTTTGGAGTGGATTGCGGAAAGCGAGCGTCTATTTTTATGAATTGGGAACTCGCTGATCCGCAGAGCCTCTACTGGGCCATTGTCCCACTAGGTGTCGCGCTCTATTTCCTGATTCGCCGGCGCTCCCCCAAAAAGGCTGGCGTCATCCCGTTCGCGGGCCCGCGCGCTTTTATGCACAGGGAAAGCCGCCGCCTACGCTGGGTTTTTCGGGGATTGTTCTTGGTATTTCTCTGCTGCTTGTTGGTGATGGCCTGGATTGTGGCGCGCCCCGTGGAGCGCCAGTCTTGGACCGAAAAATCCACCGAGGGCATCGATATTGTTATTACCTTGGATGTATCCGAGAGTATGGATGCCGACGACTTCCACCCAACGCGCATTATCGTGGCTAAAGCGGTCATCCAAGATTTCATTCGAAAACGAAAATACGACCGTATCGGATTCAATATTTTCGGTGGGGAAGCCGTCACCAAAAGTCCGCTTACCCGAGATCATGATTTTCTGCTCTCTCAAGTCGAAGGGGTGAAACTCCGTGAGCTTAAGCAGGGAACTGCCATCGGCATGGGACTTTCCAACGCAATACTGCGGCTCAAGGATTCTCAAGCGAAAACGAAGATTATCGTTTTACTTACAGATGGCGATAGCAACGTGGGAGCCATTAATCCTGTCACCGCCAGTCAACTCGCGCGCCAGCAGGGCATCAAAATTTACCCTATCGGAATTGGCCAGAAAAATCGGGTAATCATTCCCATCTACCAATACGATGACTCCGGTCGGCGCGGGCCGCTCATCACTCGTATTCCATCGTATATTAACCCGGCCCTACTGAAAGAAATCGCACAAATCACCGGTGGCAAAGCCTACATGGCTCGGGATTCCGGCATGCTCAATCGGATCCTGCAAGAAATCGATCAGCTGGAAAAAACCAAAATTAAAATGTTACCGAAGGAAAAACAGGAAGAAAAATTTCCCGTCCCGGCGATCCTAGTAAGCTCGCTACTACTCCTTCTTTTCGTGCTCCTAGAAACCCGTTTTAGGAAAGGAGCGAAACGCTATGTCACTGCGCTTTGAAAATCCGAACGCGCTCTGGGCCTTACTGGTAATTGGAGCTCTTTTGGCGCTGATGGCAGTGCAAGCAAAACGCAAAGGCGCTTTTTCTTGGCGCCGAGCCCTTGTGGCGGTTTTTGGTTTTAGCGCCTGCGTGGTTGGATTGGCCCGCCCTCAAGGAGGCCATTACGCCACCTCGCAACGCGGCCTCCGCGGCGACTTATTCATCGCCATCGATATTTCCAATAGCATGCGGGTACAGGATATTTCTCCCTCTCGCCTGGAGTTCTCGACGGCTTTCGTACGGCGACTGCTTCGGCAAATTCCCGGACTGCGCGTAGCCATATTTCCATTCGCCGGAGACGGGTATTTGCAAATGCCGCTCTCTTCCGATCAAGACGCTGCCGGTGATTTAGTGGGTGCGCTGACTCCTTCGATCACGACAAACCAGGGAACCAATTTCGACGCTGGCCTGTCGACGCTTTTCCAAGCCATTCAGAAGGAAAAGCAAGCCACCGCAGTGGAGTCGTCGCCCGTGCGAGTGCTTTTGCTTTCCGACGGCGAGTCTCATGAGCCTGTCCCCTCCGCGGTGCTGGAAAAGTTTCGTTCACGTTCCATTCCGATCGACACGGTGGGCGTGGGCACCGCAGAAGGCGGGTTGATCCCGCTGGAATCGCGTGGCGGCTTTGGCTTGGAGCCGCTGAGGGATATGGAAGGCAAACCGGTGCGTTCCAAAATCGACCCAAAATCGCTACGCACTATTGCGGACGGCACGGGTGGCAACTACTACGGTCCTCGATTTGAAGAGGTCGACCGCATCGCCGGCCGTATTATGCAAGGCATGGAGTTCGGCAAATTGACCACTACTTTCAAACTGGAGTCGGAGTATTACCCCCTGCTCTTTTTGGCGGCGCTGTTAATTTTCAGCATCGAACTGCTGATGGGACGCTGGGAATACCTGATCCGCGGATTGTTACTAGCCGGCTTACTATCGTCGGGAAGCGCGACAGCCCTCGATGCAGAGCTGGAACGCAAGCTCGGCCAAGACCCCAAACGGCGCCCTTACAATGCCTACAACGCCGGGGTAGCCCTTGATAAAGCGGGCCGCGTAGCCGAGGCGTCTGAATTATTCACTGAAAGCGCGGTGGCCGCCTCCGATCCTGAACTCCGCAAACGATCTCTCTTCAATCTCGGTAACACGCTTGTGAAGTTGCAAGACCCTACCCAAGCTTTGGCCGCCTACCAACGTGCTTACGACACAAAGGCCGACGCCAAAAAAGCCAACGACGATCTCAATCACGACATTTCGCAAAACATGCTGGTCGCCTAACAGTTAAAGCAACAGAAACAAAAGCAACAAGAGCTGCAGCATGACGGCGACGGTGAAGGAGACTCAAAACAACCGCCCCCGGATCCGGGTAAAGCCCAACAATTTACCGGTCAGACCTTCGACGAAGCGCAAAAAAAACGCATGTATGATTTGGTTACCAGCGAAGAGCAGCAAGTAATGCAACGGCTACAACAGGGCAAAAACTCCAAGAATCCCAGCGACCCAAAGGGCAAGCCATGGTGAGATTCGTAACCAAAGTCATTTTGGGTTTTGCATTCGGATTGGCCCTCTGCGCGAGCGCGGAGATGGAGTCGGCGGAGCGTTTTGTCGTCGAGTATTCCAAGAGCAAAATCTACCAAGGAGAAACGGTCCTTTGTAATTTTATTCTGTACTCGATGGAAGACCGCATGGAAGTCGAGGTCGCGAAGTTCCCTGAGTTTCGTGGCTTCTGGAGCGAAAACTCCACTCTGCGCCAAGGCCCGATGATGTTGCTGCCCGATCAGAAATTTATCGGCCTGCGCAAGGCGGTCATCGGCACCTATTCCCTGACCGCCATGAATGGCTACAGTGTCCCTAAGGTCACCCCCATGCGCTTGGTGCTCAAAAACCTGCGCCAATTGGCCGGGCCATCGGAAAAGTCGATGCTGAGCGAGTTGCCACCGCTCACCATCTTGCCGCTGCCCAAGCCACCCCCAGCCATGGCACCCACTTTCACCGGCGGGGTCGGGCAATTCCATTTTCGCGTGGAATCCCCCGTGATTCGTTATTACGCCAAGGAGCCCACCGCGTTGAGGTATGTGCTGGCGGGCAATGGCAACTTCCCCGAGCTAAACACCCTTCCCGTCCACCTACCCGCGGGAGTCACGCTCGTTTCCCAACGCAGCTCCCAAATGGGTTCAGGCCCGTTTCAAAACAAGACTTTTGAACTCATCGTTACCGTCGACTCGGAAACAGGCCTCGATTTTCCGGCCGTGCAATGGACCTTTTTTGACCCCAGCACGGGGCGGTTTGAAACCCTCTCCAGCGACCCGGTTCACTTGGAAGCGGTGAAGCGCCCACCCGATATTGAGCAAAAAGAAGTCATTGATCTCGGCCCTGCGCAAGCCACCTGGCACTCCACGCAACCGCTGGACACGACACTTTGGTTCCGCACGCTGAATATCGCCCTAGGGATTGGGTGGCTGGCGCTCTTTGGAACCCGACTTTTCCGCCGAGTGCGCACCCGCCGCGCCAACGACCCCTGGGTCCTGCTGAAGGCACGCTGGAACGAGCAATTAGCGCAGCCCGCGCCCGACGCCGCCGCCTGGCTGCAAAGCGCGGAACGCCTCGTTTTTGATACGGTAGCCGCTCAAAGCCAGGTCCCCTTCACGACTCGCAGGCAAGCCCTGCAGTTCGCTACCAAGCGCTTCGGCGCCGAAATCGCCCAAAAAGTGGCCCATTTTTTCACCACCCTAGAGCAAACGCGCTACAGTCCCAATCCGCCTCCCCCGCCTGCCAAGGCGGAACTCGTGCCCCCACTGCAAAGCCTGCGGGTCAGTCTTTTCAAGCGTCCACGACGTCCTTGACTTACCGGGCTATTTCCATAAGATGTGGCACTCTCAGAAATGGAAGATAGAGGAGTGACCGAGTGGCAAGAGTAACCGTTGAAGATTGCTTGGAAAAGATCCCGAACCGTTTCGAACTGATTCATATCGCAGCGAAACGGGTCAAACAAATGTCCAAAGGCTCCAAGCCAATGGTTGCCGGCTTTAGCAATAAAGCGGCTGTCCTTGCTTTGCGCGAAATCGCGGCCGGCTTCGTTCAGAAGCAAATGGACGACGATAACGGCTCCGGCTCGGTCTAATCGCCTTTTCTTCCCTCGTCGCACTTGGGGGAATAAATGAAGAAATCGTTTAATAGCACTCTCGTTCTGTTCGTCGTCTTGGCGGGCTTAGTGAGCTGGTATTTGGTCTACGAAAAGAAGATCAAGCCTGCGCGCGAAGAAAAAGAAGAGCAGAGCAAAGTCCTAGTCACCACGTCTCGGGACGACATCCACGAATTGACTCTCGAGCAGCGCCAGGGCGATGCCAAAGCAGGCAAGTACCGCACGCTTTCGTTTAAGAAAATCGGCGGCGATTGGAACCTCACCGCACCGATCGAAGACCTTGCAGACACGGGTGCCATTAATGGACTCATCACCGCGTTTGCCGGCACCAAACAGGATCGGGTAGTGGACGAAAAGCCCGCCGACCTAGAGCCCTACGGCCTCAAAATCCCCGTCCTTAAAATCAGCGTAAAAAAAGCGGGCGACGGCCAGCCCGAAACCCTACTGGTCGGCAATGATACGCCGGTGGGGACCAACGTTTACGTCAAGATCGCCGGCAAGGAACCGGTCTACCGCGCACCGCAAACTCTGCGAAGCAGCTTTGACAAAGACGTCGCCGAATACCGGAACAAGAAAGTTCTTCCGTTTGGCCGCGCCGATGTCACCGAGCTAGAAATCCGCTCCAAGGGCGATTCCTTCGTTTTGAAAAAAGATGATCAAGAGCGCTGGCTGCTTGCGAGAGAAAACTTGCCTGCCGCCGACAACGAAGTGAACAAAACGCTCAACTCTCTTGTGGAAATGAATGCCACCGCGTTCGCGACGGAAAAAGGCGGCTCGGTACTGGCGAAGTATGGCCTGGCGCCAGCTGCTGTGACGGTGACATTCAAAAAGAAAGAGGGCCAATCTCTCTTGATGTTGGGCAAGGTGAAAGACAAGTTCTACGCCAAACGCGGTGACAAGGACGTCATCTTTGAAATTCCCAAAGATATTTTTGAACGTTCCGACCGACCGGCCAAGGATTACCGCGACCTCAAACTCGCTCACTTCAATCGTTTCGATACCAAACGCATTAAAGTGGAACATGGAACCGAAGCCTATGAGCTGGTGAAAGAAAACACCGAGTGGAAGGTAGCTTCGGATCCGAGCGCAAAGTTGGATACCACGAAGGTGGAAGACTACCTGTCCCGCTTGCAAGACAGCAAAATTGGCACGTACCTAAAGCCTTCTCAAAAACCTAAAGGCACGGATTTGGTAATCCATGTTTATGAGAAAAAAGGGACGGCAGAGGAAACGGAATCGGTCACTCTACGCTTCACCAAAACGGGCAAGTCGGCCGTGGGCGAGCGCAAGGGGCTAGATGCTCCGTTTACCGTCGACGAGCCTGAGTTTAAGAAAATCAATGCGTTCAAGCAGGAATTCCTTGCGTCTGAAAAGAAGCCAGAGAATAAAGCCGAGAGCGAAAAAAGCTAACTGTAAGGAGTAGTGGATATGAGCATGTCGAATGTCAAAGGCCGTTGGGCCTTAGTTTTGGGAGCATCGAGCGGATTTGGGGAAGCCATCTGCCTCAAGCTTGCAGCCCAAGGCATGAACATCGCCGGTGTCCACCTCGATCGAAAAAGCACCCAAGGCCACGTGGAAGAAGTGATCACTCGGATCAAATCCCACGGCGGCAAAGCGATGTTCTTCAACATCAACGCAGCTGATCGCGAAAAGCGCGGCGAGGTGCTCACGGAACTCTCTAAGCAAGCCGAAGGTGGCGTGCACTGTTTAGTTCATTCGCTGGCATTCGGCTCGCTCAAACCATTCGTCACCGACGATGCAAAAGATCGCATTTCGCCCGAGCAGATGAACATGACGCTCGACGTGATGGCACACAGTCTTGTGTATTGGACCCAAGATCTCATCGAACGCAAAATGCTCCGCAAGGGCGCGCGCGTTTACGCAATGACTTCTTCGGGCAGCACCCGGGTTTGGCCCACGTATGGTGCGGTTTCCGCCGCGAAAGCATCTTTGGAATCCCATTGCCGGCAGCTAGCGCTGGAATTGGCTCCTTACGAAATTTCCGTAAACTCTGTGCGCGCCGGTGTAACGGATACGCCGGCCCTGCGCAAAATCCCTGGCAACGAAGAAATGGTCGCCATGGCCACCAAGCGCAACCCGTGGGGCCGCCTCACTACGCCCGAAGACGTGGGTAACTTGCTGGCGCTCTTAGTGCACGACGAAGCTGCCTGGTTATCGGGCAACGTACTCGGCGTGGACGGCGGCGAAGACATCGTCGGCTAACTCTCTTTCAGCATAAATTTTCAATCTCCCCTTTAGTTTTCGCCACATCGCGTCGATGAGGACTGAGAACAGGGAGAGATCCATGAAAAAAGCCCGCAAAACCGCCGCATCCCCTACGCCTGCCGAGCGAAAGGACTGGTTCAAAATCGGAGGAGCCGCGTTTGCCGTCTGGGCATTGGCCCACACAGTGCTTACCGCCACCCGCTACGGAGTGGATCAGGGGATTTATTTCTGGTTTGGCAATTTACTACTGACCGCTTCGGCTTGGGGCTTTTGGACCAAGAACCGTGGCATCCTAATCAGCGCACTGGCCTTGGCTTGTTTCACCGAGGGCGCTTGGATCCTCGACAACGTGAGCCGGGTTTTCTGGGGCTCCCACCTCTTGGGCCTCACTACTTTCTTGTATACCCCGGGTTTGTCGATGGATGAATTTCTGTTAGCGCACCACCCGTACTTCTTGATCCCCGCCTGCTTTTTCGCGCTCTACTTCATGGGAAAAAAACCGAGCAACGCAGTTCGCCTGACTTCCATTGCGACTCCGTTGGTTTTGGTTGCTTCGTACTTTTTGTTTCCCGCCGCACGCAACGTCAATTGCGTCCACCAGGCCTGTATTGCAGGGATGCGGCAATGGAGCGGGTTGGCTTACACCACGGCTTTCGCCGTCACCTTCTTTGGTGCGCACCTGATCGCCACCGCTTGGTTCGAAGGAATGTTTAACGGATTAAAGCGAACGCCCAAACGCCGCAAAGCTCTCGTAGAGGCATTCGCCGGCGCGTTGGCGCTTGCGTGTTGCTTTAGCGCCTGGGACACCCACTACAAAATGACTTTACCGGCGCTGGCCTGCGCTCCGGCGATGGAAAATGGCTTGGTGAAAATTGGTTGCGACTACACTCAAGTTTCGGGCCCCGGCAGCTTGGTCTTCGCCTATAAAATGCAAAACAAAACCCAGGACGCACTCATTTGTCGCACACAAGCAACGACTCAATACAACGCGTTTGTGCTCGATAAATCGGTGACGTTGGCCCCGGGCGAATCGCGCAAACTGGGCCATGTCTTGCCCTACCCGGATGTGTCGGTTGATGTGGCTCTAAGCGCGGCGTGCGAGACTACCACCGAGCGCGCGGTCGCCAGTGAAATGCCCGTCTCTCCGACGGTACTTCGCCAGGACGCTCGCTAGGCTTGTGTTTTCTCGGCTTGTTCTGCCGGTTCGTGGTCTGCGTGACCTGGGTGAAGTGTTTGCAAGCAGAGCGCGTAAACGCGTTTACTGAGCAGAAATCCGCTGTGCGAAACCCCTTCGAGCGCAACCGCATGCACATCGGGGCGATCCTTCCAGCGCCGAGGCAACCGCGCCATAAAGGGACGGCACATAAAATCCTGCGGTGAACTAATCGACATAAACGGAAAATCTTCTGGAAACCGAGTGCGATTTATCGCGCGTACAAAGCGCGATACCGGCAGCATTTGGACCAAACAACGCGCCTTTAAAACTAAGTGAGTCACAAAACCCAGTAAAGCCACCCAGGTCCCTCGGTGCGGCGTCGCCAACGTTACCAATGCTTCGCAGTAATGGAATCCTCCTAAACGCTGAATGTAGTAACGGGCGACCAAGCCGCCCGCCGAATGAGCAACCAGATAAATTGGCTGCCCGCGCAAATCGGCGCGCTTGCGAAGCGCGATCACGGTGGACGCGAGAACTTCCGCCATACGGTAGAAGCCGCGTAAGCCGTCACTCAAGTTGGACCAATCCATCGCAATCACGAGCACGTTGAAACCGTCCCGCAGAAAGCGGCGACGCATCACCGAAAGATTGCGCCGGGTGGCGCCGAAGCCGGAAACCAAAATGACAGTGGGGCGGCCCGGCTCCAGGCGCTGCACTTCAGTCCACTCTCGGACGGTGCGCGTGGGCAGGACGTCGATCAGATCATTGAGAAAGGCAAGGTAAGGCCAAAGCTTCACCTAGTCTCATCGGCAAAGACTACGGTTTCTTGGAGGCTTTACGCACGGGAACTTTCTTTTTGATAAACGCCAAAACCGACTTCAGATCCCGGGTTCCACCGACGGTAAGTGATTCGTGCGCGGCGTCATAGTCATTGGCGGCACCGGTATACACCGACTGGATCTTGCGACCTGCCGCAGTAGGACTGGAGAAAACCTGCAGCAAGAAGGCGACAACCTCCCCGGATTCCACTTCCATCCCGACCCCCTCATAACCCAACTCCGCCAGCTTGGCCCTCAGCTTGGCCAACTCTGGAGGGACGGGTGACTCTATGGGTAGCTCCTCGGCGATGGGGTCGACCGGCTCCAAGACTGGGCTGGGGGATTCGAGGGTGGCGGATTCCGAAGCACAGCCAGAAATCCAGACGAAAACCATCAGAATTATACAGTTTTTCAACATCGTGTTCACCCCTACACAAACTTTAAAGATTTTATCACGGTCTGTCGATGAAGAGCTTGAAGACGCGAGGACAGGAACAAAATGCGACTGAGAAAAACACATGTATTTCTTTGGGTAGCCTGCCTGATGGCGCTATGCGCGCCCGTCCAGGCCGAGTCCGATGCGGCCACCGCGCAGCTAGAAATCAACCAGCACCGATTCAGTCGCCACGCTGGTGGCTACGACCGCCTGGTTCTCGAATTCACTCGCAAAGACTCCAATCCCGTTGCTCCGCAAATCCACGCCGATCAAAATGCGACCGGCGGCTGGAATATTTCCGTCGAAAACGCCACCCTTTTGGGAGCGATCCCGGAATCGATGATCAACGATTCGTTTAAAAATAAGAGCCGCTTCTTAGGCGAAGTGAGCGTGAACGCGGATTCTCCGCGCGGCTTCACGGTTACCGCCAATTTGAAAAGTGGCCGCGGCAAACACATCGAATCTTTTTGGCTAGATGCGCCGGCTCGCCTAGTTATCGACAGTTACGGCTCCGTTGGTCACGTTGCCGAAAAGCGTGAAAGCGCTTCGGTTGCCGTTGCACCTGAGCAAAAGCCCGTCATTGAACGCGAAGCCAAGTTCCCCGGTTTTGCTCATTTAATTTGTTTTCCGGCGACATCGAGAGTGGGTCTCACCGTGGTCTTCCAACCGGAAGCCACCGAAGGCGACCAGATGCAAAACTACCGCATCAATACCGACGGTATTGGCGGCTCAACTCAGCCCTCGGCCGACGCCATCAATTGCTACCCGAAGAAAAGCCAAATCAAAGCCGCGCTCTCGTACGAAGATCATAAGCCGGCCGCGTTTCAGTCTCAGGGCAAAACTTTTTTCACCCCATTGCCGCCCGGTTTCTCCGGTGCCACTGGCGGAGTGTCGCCTCTGGCGGCCATCACTCCCAGCCCGTTGCCCGGCGTAGGCAGCGCGCGCCCGCTTGCAGCACTGCCACCGGGAATTACACCGCCACCCATCGGACAAGCCCCGATGCCTTCCGCCGGGATGGCTCTGGCACCGACCTCGCCGTCGGCGCCCACCAATTTGCTTCCGTTCTCGACGCCCACCGTGCCGGGCGCAAAGCCGCCAACTCTGGCGATGCCTTCGAATTTATCGTCTTTAATGGGCAAAGCCCCACTCTCGCCGTTGCCGACTCCTTCGGCCACGCCGATGCCATCCGGAATTACCCCAGCGCCCCCTCTGCGGGCGAATAGCTCGCTCGGTCTACCGGGTGCACCGGGCTTGCCGGCTAACTTGATCCCGGCTCCCAAAGCCGACATTTCGGACTTAGACCTCGACCCGGGTCCGTTGAGCGGCACCACACCCGCGCCCAATGGCGCAGCTCCTGTTCCGCCCCTTCCGGGGAACTAACCCTTCCACTTTATATTGCACCCGACACTCGGCGTTTGCTTACTGGATACCGGCTTGCCCGCTAAGACGGCGTCCATTGCCTGGCGCAAATCCGATCCAGTAACCGGCACCGCCCCACCTGGCCTGCTTTCATCCATCTGCCCGCGGTAGACCAAGCGCCGCTGCCCATCGAATAAGAAAAAATCGGGGGTACAGGCGGCATCGTAGGCTTTGGCCACGGCCTGGCTTTCATCGAACAAATACGCAAAGGGGTACCCCGCACTTTGCTTTTCCTCCCGCATCCGATCCGGGTTGTCGGCGGGGTAACTTTCAGCATCGTTGGAATTGATTCCCACAATGGCGACTCCCCGCCTCAAGTACTCCTGGGTTAAGGCGGCAAGTCCCACGCGGATGTGCTTTACATAGGGGCAGTGATTGCAAATAAACATCACTAGCAGCGCCGGCGCGGCTTTGAACGTATCCAAGGAAACGATCTTGCCCTCGGTATCAGGTAAAGAAAAAGCGGGAGCCGAGGTTCCCAGTGCCACCATAGTCGAAGGAGTGAGTGCCATAGGCACGCAGTCTGAAAACAGCGGCACCAACTGTCAATCAGTTTGCCGCCGCCAGATCAGAGCAGCGGGTTCGAGTACATCTAAATGATTGAGGTCTTAGTCAATTTGCCGAGGTGTATGCTGATTGTGTGAACGGCCCTCTTCTTGCTTAGCTTACCCACGAGGGAACGAATGAAGTTTTTATTGGCGATTGTGGTTTTGGTAACGGTAAGTTTGGCGCCCGCGCACGCCACTAGCGAAGCTCGCCGCAAGATCCGTGCATGGGCAAAGCGGATGGAAAAAGTGGAAGCCGTTGCGGCCCCAGCACCGCAGCCCCAGCCGCAAGCCAAAGCCCCCGCCGCGCCCGTTGAGACGCCCGCTAAGTAGTCAGCGCTAAAAGGCTAGGTCAAAGCGGATAAAGAAATTGAACGTATCGCTTACCGTGGGATCCATTCCCGGGTTGAGAACATATTGCAAGTCCGGCTGGACCGCGAGCCCCGGAACCATTTCAAATCGGTAGAGCAATTCCAAAGCCGTTTCAGATAACTTGGTCGGTGTTCCGGCCGCATTCTGCGCCGCCAAATACTCATCGCTATTCCAGGCGGTAGTAACGCCGAAACCCAACTGATCGTTATCTAGAGCGGGATTTAGCTTGTTAAAAAGAAGACCGGCCGCCAAGTTGGAGTGGACCTGATTGACGCCCGACGCAGTACCGAAGCGTGCAAACAAAGACAAATGGCTGCTCAGTGCCTGCTCGCCCAAGAAATAGAATCCGTAGTTGGCGTCCGTCGAGCTTCCGTCAATGGTAGGAATCCGCTTGGTAAACATCCAACTTCCGAATGCGTACTTACACGGCAATTCGCCCGCCGCCTCTTCAGGCGTTTTGTATCCGACTTCCGTCGCCAGGAACAAACCATCGTCCGCCCGCAAATTAAACGTATTGCCGGTCGGGTTCTGGTAATTGCCGGACAGACCTTCCAGCACGGCGGCGTTCACATACGCCCCACCCTGGTTAGTGAGGAAGCGCGCTCCCAGCGCGGCGTTGGGGTAGGTCGAAACCATTACCACGCCATTGACTGGGGTTTGCGACAACTCGGCTCCCATGCCGAACGAACTATTGAGAAACGGCATGGAAGAATCGGTGACGTTATTTTCTGAGTTCCAGTCGTACAAACCGAAAAGCACCGATGTTTTCCCATCGCTAAAAGACTTCTGCAACCAAGCGTCGTAGAGCTTCGAGTTGGGATCGGCTTCGATGTTACTCGTAAATTGAAAGTCCCCCGTAAAGGCGCTCGGTCCTTGGCCGTGGGTGGCCATAGCGGAGGTATGGAAGTTCCACGAGGACAAACCCATGAGCTTTTGCAAATCCAGGTCGACTGAAAGGGTCAGCTTACCCATATAGGTGGTTTTGGACTCAATCCCACCGCCGGCATTCGTAACCACTTCACCGCTGTAGTAGGCGCCCAACGTGACACCCTTATCAGCGAGTGCGTTGCGTCGACCGCCCCAGTTCCCACTCAATTTTCCGTCGCCGCTATCAGCGGGAGGCTCGGCGGCCGCCGGCGCAGATGGCGCGGCCGGCGCTTTTTCTTCAGCGGGAGCGGTCGGAGCGGTTGCTGCTGCGATTTTACGGACCTTGGTCACCTTCTTCGCGACCGGCTCCGATTTTTTTGCAAAGTGGGATTGCTCTACTTCCCACTTTTGTTGTCCCCAGCCGTCCACCCGGCGCAGTACCACCGTATAAACGCCCGCAGAAGTTTTCGCAGTGGCCGCCGCGTTTTGCCCGTCGCAGTGGCTCTTGGCTTTCACAGGTTTGCGGACTCCGCATTTGCGCAAGTTCAGCTCGAGCTCTAAGTCCTCGCAACCCTGCCCGCCTTTTACTTCGACCTCACCGCAGTTTTCCGCTGACAGCGCAAAACTCGCGCACGGAAGACAGACAGCCAGTACGACAGCCTTGAAGAACTTCATAAATCCTCAAAAAATTAGTGGGGACCGACTAGGCAACTCGGCGCAGATGCGGTTTTTTGGGCGCATCGGAATCGATTGATTTCACTTTTCCGGTTCGAGAAAAGTCCGCATATTTCATGTCAACGCCTAGAATGTGTTTCAACAACCAGTTGTTGATGAAGCGCATCAGCGCTACCGCATCGACTTGGCCGTTTTCGATTGCCGCACCAAACTCGCCCAGCTGCTGCAGGAGTTGCTTGTGCAACTTTTTATGGGCCTCGATTTCCGGATAGGAAATCGAAGCTTGATAGGCCTCTTCATGCGCGAAGTGCTCTTGGGTGTAAGCGCCCAGGTCCGCAAAGGCTCGCTTTACCGCACTGGTCACTTTGCCCTTTTGGAGCGTTTCAGCCAGATGATTGATTTTCTCGATGAGGGTTTTGTGTTCGGCATCCATTGAGCCGACGCCTAGGGCATACTCGTCTTTCCACACAAAGCGCTCTACGGCTTCGCGACCATCCACCATTTTTCTCAGCACGGTGGCAGAATCGACCAACTCACCCATCTGCCGAGAAAGGATCTCGACGGAGCGGGCCGACGCACTTGAAGCGGCGGAGCTGGTTTGGGTTGACTCATCCAGCATTTGGATGGCTTTGGAGATTTCGTCGATGCCGCGGGATTGCTCTTGGCTAGCGCTGGCAATACCCGAAACCATCTCCGAAACCTTGTTGGCTTCAACCACAATTTCATCCAAAACCGCGGAACACTCTTGGGCAACTTTCGCCCCTTCACCGACAGTGTTGCGCGCCTTTGCCATGAGGCTATCGACCTTGGTCTTGGTTTCGGCCACGATGGACTCTGCTTTTTGGATACTGTCATCGAGCAGCGCAGTGATCTCTTTCGCGGCATTACCCGACATAGTCGCTAGATTACCCACTTCCTCGGCAACCACAGCGAAACCTTTTCCATGCTCTCCGGCTCTCGCAGCTTCGACAGAAGCATTGAAGGAAAGCAGCTTCGTCTGGAAAACGATGTCATTGATGACGCGTGTTTTGGTTCCAATTTCTTGAATTACCCGAACGATTTCGGAAATACGGCTGTTGTTAGCGTTGATTTCGCCCGCAACGTTTTCGTTGGTTTGATTAATTTCGTTCATGGAGGCGGAAACCCGCCGAACGACTTCCTGGCCTTTTTCGGCCGCTTCTTTAGAGCGTGCAGAAGCCTTGTCGGAAGCTGCGGAGTTGTCGGTCGAGGTTTTCACCATCGCCGTGATTTGCTCGAGCGACGCAGCCGTCTCCTGCAATGCCGAAGCCTGCTGGGCGGCAGACGCGGACAAATCGTTTGCGGCGGCCGAAAGCTGGGTAACGGCGGAACCCACTTCACGCGAGCCATCCGTCAATCGGCCGACCAAGGCGGTGAGGGATTTTGTGGTGGAAGAAGCCGTGTACCAGGCCATGGAAATACCGACAACCAAGGCGGTCAACAAAGCGAAGAGCGAGATAATTTGGGAGCGCTGAGATTCCGCAGCCACCCTTTCAAACTCAATCCCGTTTTCTCGTTCCGCAAACTCGCCGAATTTTTCGAGTGTTCCTTCTAATTCAGAGAACTTTGCCTGGAAACCTTCCAAGCTTTCCTTGGTGCGTCCCAGGTTTCCGCTCGCGGCGGCGTCAATCACGGCTTTGCCGGCATCTACGTATGCGACCATCTTGATGCGAGCTTGGTCTAAGTAGGTTTGGAATTCAGCTGATGCCGGGTGGGAGCCAATTTCTTTCAGAAAGGCTTCAGAATTTTTCTGGGCTTCCGCCAAATCGGTTGCCGCCGTTTCGATGCGTTCTTTGTCGTGGACCGCAGCTCCTAGCGAAGCGTCCAGGGCAATGCCGCGGATTCCATCGTGAATCATGTCTACCAAGGTGAGGTGGCGTATGACTGGAATGGAATGCTTGATTAGGTGCTCGAGGTTGGCCGAAAGCTTCTGGGAATTGAGAATCCCCAAAATCCCTACGCAAATCAGTCCCAAAATCAGGGACCCGCCCAACAAAATCACTTTGCCTCGAATGCTGATGCTTTTCACGGAATCCTCCGACCAAACGGGTCTTGCCTCGATTGCTCTTCGACCCATTTTACGGAAAAATTAACTCATTGCGTTATGAATTATGATCTCCCAACGGGTGCCGCTGGGCAGTATTTAGAAAACCAAATGAAACGATTCAGCTCACTTAACGTGGGCAGCGTTTGAACCCTCCGGCCGTTGCACCTATAATGAGCCATGTCAAAACGACGCCCCAAAAAAGGTCCCGCAAAATTCAGAAGCCGCGCTCCCAAAAAGAACAACCGAGGGGGCGGAGGCGGAGGCCGCGGTGACGGCCAGAAACCCGGCAAAGTTTTGCGCGGCCGCGTGCAAAAGAATCCCAAAGGTTTTGCCTTCTTGGTGCCTTTGCAGCACGGCGAGTTCGAAGACGCCTTCGTTTCGCGCGAGGAAGCCGCTCCCTTGCTCAACGGCGATACCGTGGAGTTCGCCATGCAGCGGCGCGGTCCCCGGGCCTCGGCCCGAATTCTCAAAATTATCGAACGGCGCAGCTCGCGGGTGATCGGCCAGGTGACTCCGGCCGGGCGTGGTTATGCTGTGGTGACCTCCAACAACGAGTACTTTGAACTAGAAGGGGATTCCGCCGGTGTGAGGCCCGGGGATTGGGTAGTTGCCGAACTCGGGTCTTCTGCCAAGGCCAACCGCCCCGGCACTGCTCAAGTCAGCGAAAGCTTCGGGAAGTTTCTCACCCCCAAAAATGACATCGCTTTCACGATTGCTCGCTACGGCCTACCCGATCATTTCAGCGAAGGGCTTTTGCGCGAAGGGGAGAAATACCGATCGCTGGCCCAAGCCGAAATCGATAACCCGGCAGAGAACCGCCGCGACCAGCGCAACCTGCCCTACGTAACGATCGATGGCGAAGACGCCAAAGATTTTGATGATGCGATTTACGTCGAGAAAACCGAGCGAGGCTACACACTCTACGTGGCAATCGCTGATGTGAGCTTCTTCGTACGCCCCAAAACCCAACTGGATAAGGAAGCCGTCGCACGCGCCACCAGCGTGTACTTCCCCGGGTTTTGCCTCCCCATGCTGCCGGAGTTTCTATCCAACGAACTTTGCAGCTTGCGGCCGCAGGAAGATAAATTGGCCTTGGTCGCCGAAATGCACTTCAACAACGCCGGGGTAATGGAGAGTTCGAAGTTCTATTCGAGCCTGATCAAAACCGCTCGTCGGCTCACCTACGCGCAGGTGCAGGCATTCCAAGACAAAGACATGGACACGATGAAAGACCTGTTCAAAATCACCGTGCCCCTCAAAGATGCGTTTGCGCTTTACGCGAAACTAGACGACCAGCGCAGACAGCGGGGCGTCCTAGATTTCGATTTGCCGGAATCCAAAATTCAGGTGGATAAAGACGGTCGGCCTATTTCGGTGGCCAAAGCTCCGCGATACGCCTCGCACAAGCTCATCGAGGAATTTATGATCTCGGCCAACCGAGCAGTGGCCAAGCACCTTCGAGAGACCAAAGCGCTCGCTTTGTACCGGGTGCACGAACAGCCCGATGCCTCCAAACTCGACGAGCTCAATCAGCTGCTCAAAAACCTAGGCATGCCGGGCCGCATTACGGAAGTTTCTCCCCGCTCCTTCGCCAAGGTTTTGGAAAGCACGGCCGAGCTCAAGTCGGCCGCCACCGTTCACCAGGTTATCCTGCGGTTGCAAAAACAGGCGCGGTACATGCCCGAACCCAAGGGCCACTTCGGCCTGGCGCTGGCGGACTACGCCCACTTCACGTCCCCCATTCGGCGGTACCCGGACCTAGCGGTGCACCGCGCGCTCAAAGGCCTTACCGGAAAGGCGGGAAAAACCGATAAGCGCTCTGAGGGAGCGGGACCCGATGACTTTGTGCGTCTAGGCGAACACACCTCTGAAATGGAAAGACGAGCGACCGAAGCCGAGCGCTTCATCGTACGTCGCAAGCAGTGTTGGTACTTTTTGGATCGAGTTGGCGATCATTTCGACGGCACGATCAGTGGGCTAACTAAAAACGGCCTGTTCGTCAGTTTGGGCGAAATGGCCGCGGAAGGATTTCTGCCGGTAGAGTTTCTAGATGGCTTCTGGGAGCACGACGAGCGCAGCATGTGCCTGCGCAAACGCCCCGGACCAGGCATCTTGGCCCTAGGCGATGCAATCCGCGTGCAGATTTTGAAAGTGACCGTGGAAGAGAACCAAATCACTCTCGGAATCGAAGATTTGAAAAAAGCAGAGAAGGATAAAGCGGCTAAGCGATGAAGTTTTTCCGCACAGCAACCAATATCGGCCACGGCCTGAAGAACGCCGGGCGCGTACGCGAAATCCTCACGGTTTTGGCGTCGCATGGGCTTGCCGATTGGGTGCATCGGATGCAGCTCTCTCGCCTCCTGCCATCTCGGGTCTCCGAATCGGCTAAGTACCAAGAGGTCCCACTGCCAGAACGCGCTCGTGCCGCGATGGAAGAACTAGGCCCTACCTTTGTTAAGCTCGGCCAACTTCTGGCCACACGACCCGACTTAATCCCTGAGAGCTACGTCGTCGAATTTCGCAAACTGCAAGACGACGCTGCCGGCATCGCCTTTTCCGAAATCAAAAAAGAAATTGAGAACGAACTCAAGGCACCCCTCTCAGAACTCTTTGCTTCGTTTGAAGAGACACCCATCGCCGCAGCCTCCATTGCTCAGGTCCACTACGCGATATTGAAAACCGGGGAAAAAGTCGCCGTAAAAGTTCAGCGTCCCGGCATCGACAGAATCATCGCCCACGATATCGCAGTACTACGCGGGCTTGCAGTGGTACTGGAAAAAACGGTCCCTGAAACCAAGACCTTCAATCCTACTGGGCTGGTAGAAGAATTTTTCCGTACCATTTTGCAAGAGACAGACTTTTTCATCGAAGCCAATAATATCCGACGCATCAAGGGCAACTTAGCCCAAATGGAAAAAATTGCCGTGCCGGAAGTCTACACCGCGCTTTCGACCGGCAAAATATTGGTACTGGAACGATTCGAAGGACTGCGTTTCTCCGATCGCGAAGCGATCATCGCCAAGGGGATCAACCCCATGGAAATTGTGGAAACCGGCAGTGAAGCGTTCTTCCACATGGTGATGCACGACGGGATTTTCCATGGCGATTTACACGCGGGAAATCTCTTTGTGCTAAACGACGGGCGAATTGGGCTGATTGACTTTGGCATCGTCGGGCGCCTTTCGCATCGTGTGCGCGATAGCGTCATCACCATGTTCATCGCAATTATCGATGAGGACTACGAAACGCTCGCGTACGAGTACCTCACCCTTTGCCAACCCACCGGCCGTACTCAGTTGGGGGCCATGCAAAAAGATTTGATGGATACCATTTCCCCCTATGTGGGAATGTCGCTGGGTGAAATCAACATCGGCCAGATCTTACTCAGATCCACCACCATCGCGGTGAAACACAACTTACAAGTGCCCCGCGAGCTGATGCTTTTATTTAAGGCCATTCTCACCATTGAATCGCTGGGAAAGCGCCTAGAGCCAGGATTCGACATTTTGCGCATCGGAAATCAATTGGCGCGCCAAGCGATTGCCGTTCGCTACAGCCGCGAACGTCTGACGCGAGACATGATTTTGATCGGCCGCGACTTGCAGGGGTTGGCCGAAATCGTCCCGCGCATCTTCCGCCGCTTTTTAGGCAATTGGTCCCAGAACGATTTCGCGTTCGAGCACCGCAACAAAGACACCGCCGATGTGGCGCGTGCCATCACCACGCTGGCGCGGGTGTGCGCGTGGACTACCGTTTCTTTGGGATTTTTCCTGATTGCTCTGGTATTTTTGTGGCGTGATCAGGGGCCGAAGATTTTCAACTTGCCCACCTCGGCCATTATCGCGGTGAGTTTGGCCTTACTAAGCACGAGTGCGGCACTTTGGCCGCTCAGAAATAATACGCGGCGATGAAACGAATCCCTCTGCTTTTTCTCTTGTTACTCAGCCCAGTGTGCTTTGGCGACGACCAATTGGCGGTTCCGTCGGACGAAGTCACCCTCAAGGAAATGCGCGAAGTACTGCATGGTAAAACTGACTTTGTGGATCGCAAAGCCAAGCGACTGGGCAATAAAGTCCTTCAAGTAGATTGTTATCTTTCTATCGCGGGATACTTCGATACCTTTAAGAAAGTAACTTCGAATTTAACGGGCTGGCGGGATTGGGCGCTCATCGACATTAATCTGCCGCAACCCGGACAGAGCGACTACATTTTGCAACTCCATGATCTCTTGGAAAACACTCCGAAGATCATGACTTCCGTTTTCTCGTTCAATATTCCTTTTTTCAAAAATCATCGTTCGCGTTCGTTTAACACCACGACCACGCTCGGCGATAAATCGCTCTTGGTCGTCGGCGAGACCATGCCGGCGGAGAAATCCGCAGTGAAACGCGCCAAGGCTTTTATGAAGGCCTTTGCTGGAGACGGTCAAAGCCCGACCATTTGGGTAAACGTAAAAGCCATGGTGGAATTCAACAGCTGGTTTTTTTACGAAGCGTTGCCCGAAAAAATCCTTCTGCGGGAAGTCGGCGATCGACTCACGTACCTAGCTCAGAACTATCAGCGAGAAGAGTCCAGGCGCCGTAGCGGCGCCTCGGTGGCCACTAGCATCGCGCCACCCAAGGCCGAAGTGCCGCATGAAAACCAGTAGCTAGATACTGTCGAGTCCCCAGAGGAAGAAAGGTAGTACCGGGTGGGCCGAACGCCCATCGTCTCCCAGTACGGCTCGGAGGAACTCCGAATCGGTCTTAGTGGGAACCGATCGGCCGTCGCCGCCCCACTCTTCTCCCATCCAAGCCTTCTCGCCACTGAGTTTGAGGTAATCGTTGTACAGCGCCCGCAGGCGAGGACGATCGAGTAATTTCACCATGCCCACCACGCCATGGGAGGTTTCTACGGCCAAGGGCCGCAGTTTCTTTAAGTCGTACCGCCCCGGTGCAATCAGCGTGAGCTCTCGATCCGAAAAAAACTGCTTCTGGACTCGAGCAACGTTCGCGCGCACATGATCCATAGTGCCGCCCCACTCGTGAATGTAGTTCTGAAAGTCTAATCCTTTGTGGATGACGATATACGACGTCACTCCACCTTCGTCCGAGAGCGTGACGAAAATACGGGCGTTGGGAATACGACAAAGGCGTTTGAACTCCTGCAGCGAACGATCCACTGTGAGTTCGTGCTGCCGATATAAACGCCACACGCCTTCAGCATGCAGCCGAGGATCAAATTCGACTACTGCTTCGGTCACTTCACAGTCGTTGATTTCATCGGCAGTGAATTTCAGGCTTTGCTCTTGTCCGGCGCGTTCGAAACCAAGCGGGCGATAGAACTCGGGATTTTCCGCCCACAAAATGGCAAATAGGCAGCCGTTATTTTTGAGTTGAAGCAACGCTTCTCGCAACAACGAACTCGCGATGCCATGGCCACGAAAAGCCTCCGCCGTGACCACCGATCCGATAAGACCCACCTTGAAATGAAAATGCGGGTGCCGGAATACGCGAGTCAGGTACGCAACATGCGATACGACTCGCCCAGCCGACTCCACATACAGCGAGTTTCCACCCGGAAAATCGCCGAACACGGCTGGAAATTCGTCGCGGATAGAGAAGCCTGCATCTTGACGCAATTCATCGTCGAGAAAACGAACAATAGATGGAGTATCGCTACGAGAAATACCGAACTGAAAAGGGGTGTTTTCCACGGGCACCTCTGAATTTGCCGACCGACCGTGTCAATAGACCGCTGATAACGAGAGCCTGATCTTAATAGTTTCGTCCCCTATTGAAAAGTTCCCCTTTCAGCTAAACTGAGAGAAACACCCCCCCGGAAATCATGACAAAAAAAATAGCTTCGATTGCGGCTCTTTGGCTGTCTTTCCATGTAAATGCCGAAACGGGCGCTTACCGCTCCATTGTCGACGATATGCGCGGCATAGAGAAATCCAATCCTGATCTGGTTTCAATCCTATCCATCGGAAAGAACGAAGATTCGGTTCCGATCTACGCAATGCGGATCAGCCTCACCCCCACCAAGATCGATCCTGGCAAGGTGGGCCACTTGATAGTTGCTACTCACCACGGCAATGAGCGTCATGCGCCCATTCTGGCCATGCAACTAATCAATACCTTGGTCGCGCAGTACCGTTCCCCGGATCTCTTCAAAGGAAAACTCGCCACCACCGAATGGCTCATTGTTCCGGTTCTCAATATATCGGGCTACAACGCCGGCACTCGGGATGAATACCGCACTGACCCCAACCGCGAATACGCCGGCCCCTGCAAAACGGGCAAGCCGTCGCTGGCAAGCGTGAAGGCGATAGCGGAACAACTGACCACCCGCACCTACAGCGCTTCAGTCACGATTCACGGTTACTTGGGCGCGCTTACCTACCCGTGGGGATTTTCTACTTCCGACGTTCGCACGCTCGACGACAATCTCTACGGCAAGCTGACCAAAGCCGCCGCTTCTAGCAACGGATACCGTTATGGGACGTCCACCGACGTGGTCTATCCAGTCAACGGAGCGTTTGAGGACTACGTGTATTGGAAGCACGGAATATGGTCGTGGCTAGTGGAGCTCGAGGACGGGTCCATGCGAGATATCACCGAAACCACTGAAGCCGTGCTGACTCTTTTCGACGGAGTCGACTCTAGCCCCAGCTTGCAAAACCGCATGACCGGTCGGTGTATGACCAGTTACTCGATCGACTGGCACGACGAGTAATTAGAAAAACGGCCAAAAATGGTCGATAAGCGATAATTGAATACCGGCAATGACTGGCACGCTGAAATTGTCGTCGCCAGGGAACGGAATCAGTTCAGCGATGGCAGACGCAGCCCCTCCGACGAGAGCCAAAAGCCAAGCGTGCGTCGACATTTGTAGATACATCACTCCAAAAATGCCTGAAACGACCGCACTCAATGCAAAGTTGGCCGCCGCCCCTTCCAAAGATTTGCCTTGAATCAGTTTGGTTCTTCCGTAGCGGGTACCTACCCAGGCAGCCACTGGGTCGCCGACCGCCAGAAAAAGAATGCTGAGCAAGGCAATCGGTTTGGTGAAGAAAAAGACGACAAAAAATAGGCCTAGAATAAAAAAGGAGTTCCCCGTAAGCCCAAGCAACTCATTGCGGCGCATAAGGGGACCAAAATAGCGCAAAGCTAATTTGCGCAACCAAGGCGATTGCAGTCGCAAAACATCGAGCAGAAAAAATGGGCCGCCGATAGCAACAATTGCCCAGCAGGCCGTTTGGCGGTCGATGACCCACGCGTACATGGCGAAGCAAGCGAGCCCCATAAGCAAATGGTAAAGACGGCGCAGTGCATGAGGAAGTGAACGGTGTTGTTTGAGCACGGCCCATTTCAGGGCGCGAACATTGCCGGGTTCCGACGGGCTATTTTTCATGGCGCATATTAACCTCGCTCCCGCTCGGTGGTAAAATAAAGAATCTAACCCGCGAGGCCCCATGAAAAACTTAGCTCTCCTACTCTGCTGCTTGGGCGCGCCCGCCTTTGCCACTTTGGTCAATCCACAAGCGATACAAAAGCAGATGGCCTCGGCCAGTTTAGTCGCGGATATCCAAGTGGAGTCCTTGGAAGGCATTCAAGACACTCAGTTCGACGTCAAAAGCCTCGCCACTGCTCGCGTGCTCAAAATTTATTCTCTGCGGGACACGGGCGGATGGAGCCCCCGTGAAGGCGAATGGATCTCGGTGGAAACATTGGGTGGAGAAGTCGGCGAAACCGGCGTGCTCTATGCAGGAATGCCCCGCGCGTATAACGGCAAGCGGTACCGGGCCACTTTACGCCACCTGCACGATACAACGTTCGCAGTGGTAGGATTGGGTGCGGGCCTAGTCCCACTCGACAAGGATCGTGCCTATTCCCGCAACCGTACCGACGGTAGCAATGGCTCCGGCTCCGGCCCGTTCTTATATTGGGATCCGGCTTCTTTCCCCATTCCCTACTACATCAGCCAGCCCACCTTCCGAAATCACGAGGACATCGCCGCCGCAGTGGATTTGAGTTTCAAACCTTGGCGCGATCCGGGTTATGTGAACGTGGAATTTTTACCCATGGGTTGCACCAGCACGGTCACCAATCGTAACGACGGAATCAACGCAGTAATTTTTGTCACTCGGGATTGGCCGTTTGATGCAGCGGCGATTGCCATCACTCGCAATTTTTATGTTTCGGGAAGCGGTCCCAAAGCCGGACTTATTCTAGATACCGACATCATGATCAACGCCGTGAATCACGAGTTCTCTACCACCGGCGATACCGCCAAGAACGACGTGAGAAATATTCTCACCCACGAAGTGGGACACTTGCTCGGAATGGGCCACGAAGCAGAGCCCAGCAAAGACTCCCTCGCCACCATGTACGAAAATGCGTTACCCGGAGAGACCAACAAACGCGCGCTCCACCGCAACGACCTCGCCGCACTCAATGCCGCCTACGGAGGCGTGGGCCAGAAATTTGCCCAGTTCACATCGGCCGACTCGTGCGCGCTAGGCGGGCAGCGTCTTTCTTGCGCGAGCGCGCACGGCGGACGCCGCTCTTCCCCTTTCTTCCCATGGGCGGCACTCGCGTTGGCCGGGGCGTTAGCTTTGGGACGGGGCTGGGTGCGTAGCCGTGCCTGATGGTGCTGTATACACCCAGTGTTCAAAACCCAGACACCCCCACCGTAATCCTTTCAATGACTTAGCTCCCTTTTACGCCTCCCGCGCCTAAGCCTATACAATTTGGGCCGCCAAAACATATATTTTTATATATAAAATCAATAGCTTAACTCTGGTATACAGGTTGCAAAACCTAGGGGTAGCTATGAAAAACACCTCTCTTTTTCTCAGCACCCTTTTGGCCCTAAGCCCTTTTGCTTCGCCTACGGCAAACGCAATGGGCGGTGCAGGCGGGCACGATCCCAAGCACCACGCACACCAGCACCACGCGCACCACGCGGCGCCCGGCGCAGCACACTCGGCCCACACAGCGGGCCAACAACTCGGTTTTCAGCAAAACGCGCTTGGTAATTACGACGCAGTTAACCGCGTCATCATTAACAACACCACCGAAAGAGTTTTGAATAAAAGCGAAGCAATCGACACCATGCTGGCTACCGACGCCATCGCGCCCGAGGGCTGGATGATGTTGAAATCGGTGATGGCAGAATCGATGGAAAACGCGGCCGCCCAACAAGAAACTGGCCAAGAACTCCCGGTGGAAGCCAACGGCGGCGAGGCCAATGGCTCCGGCGAAACCGGGTATGTGGATTCCAATCCCGTTCCCAGCACTCCCAATGTCGCTGCGGCGATGCCGGAGACAGATAGCGAGCTTTCCACCTACAGCAACTCCGAAACAAGCAGCTCGCCCGGCGCGGTAGCTTCCGCAAGCCGCAACATGAATTCTGACTCTTCATCTGCCGCTAACTCCCCGACGGTGTTTAGCGGTTTTGCCTTACCGATTTCCGCCGGAACTAGCGCAACGGGTTTAATGACTTCTGCAGCCGCAGAACGAGAAATTGCCTCGGTGCCCGCAACCAAAAATCAAGCTCCTGCCGGCGCCGCCAGCGGCGTTGCAGGGCACGGCAGCGTCGCCTCCGCCAGTGACCAACGCACGTTAGCGCTCGCGCAAGCTTTAGCGGGTAAACGCAGCGGGGAAGCCGCCAGCGACTCCGCAAAGAGCACGCCGAAAAAGAAATCCAGCTTTCCCGATCCGATCCGGGCTATTTTTGGCAAATCCAAGGCGAAATACGCCGCGACGAAAGACACCAAGTCGCCGCTCACCAAGTTTACCACCGAAAAATCCGGCATGACGGTAGCGCTTCCGCCTCAGGATGCGCAGCCCATTCTCGCTGAAGAAGACGAAGACGACTCCAACTGGACTTTGCTTTTCCTGATGGCCATGGGCTTCTTCGCAACGGCCGCGGCTTTATATGTCGCTTGGAAGCGCCCCCGCAAATCGACGATTCAGCTGATGGTGCCTTCTAACGGCGAGCATTTCACCATCCGTCCCGCGACGAACGCAGGCGAATACATTTTGGATATTAAGGATGCACGAGGCAATCTCGTGCGTTCGGCTGGCATGTTGCGCCCGCAGAGCGTAGCGCGTGCGGCCGTGCTCCCGCCGTCGCTGGCGGCGCAGTTGGGCGCGGAAGGGTCCTTCGACCGTTTCGAGTTCACGGCGGAAGGCGAATTCCGCCCCACCGAAAAAGAAGAAGGCTACCAAATCTTCCCGTTTGTTCTGAACGCGTAAGACGTTGCAGAATCAGACTAGTGCTTCTGTTTTAAATCTTTCTTGGCCTGCCCGGCGGCGGGACTCTTAGGAAATTTTTCGAGAATTTCCGTGTAGAAAAGCTTGGCTTCGCGTTCTTTGCCCAGCGCGCGGAAGCACTGTGCTTGCCGTAGGGTCGCATTGGCGACGGTGGAATCCTTAGGAAACTGCTTCTTGAACTCCGAAAACTCTAACGCCGCAGCGCCGTAGTCCTTCGCCGCAAAATACGCTTCCCCTAAAAGAAATTGTGCCTTGCGGACGTCGGGCGAGTTTTTAGTTTTGTTCTTTATGACGTTCTTCGCTTCGTCGATTGCGTCTTCGAACTTGCCTTCATCGAACAAACCTTTGGCGGCGTCGTAGGTAGCCGCTCGTTGGACTTTAGGCGGGGGTGCCGCGGTGGCTGCGGCAATTTGCTGCTCCAATGCCCCGATGCGAGTACTCAAAGCAGCCATTTCTTTCTTGGCGTCCTCGTTGTTCACCCGGCTGGCCTGGCTTTGTTCTTCAATCGAGGCACTCAGGCGCGCTAGTTCCGTACGAAACTCTTCTGAAATGACTTCTAGATCCGCGCGAGCGCCACGGGCTTCGCGGACTTCCAGCTTGATCCGTTCGTATTCTTGTTCCCGGCGGACATCTCGCTTAGTTTTGCAGCTGGCCCCCATCGTCGAAACCAACAGACAAACCAACCCAAGACTCAGGGTAGCCTTCGAAACTCGCATCATTCACTCCCTACAGCAGAAGCATCGGAGCCTTCTTCGCGACCCTTGGCTTTTTGTTGCTTGGAAAGGGCGGAATATTCCGCACGCTCAGCCGCCAGACGTGCATCGGTAGCAAACTTACGACTTGAGTCGAAGTAGCCTTCCGCAAAATCTTTCTTAGCTCGGAGGTAGAAGTTTTCGGCGCGGCGGAAATCATCCGTGGCCAGAGACTCGGCTTTCACTTTTTGAGCGGAACGAATGGCGACATCAGCGAGAGCAAGTTCCTTGGTGGGGCGCGACTCGCACCCCACCAAGAAAACTATCAATAGCAAGCCAATGAATTTCACCGGACCTACTTAGACAAAATGACGAAGGCGGCGCGGCGATTTTTCGCCCAAGCCGATTCGTCGTGGCCGGCATCCAAGGCACGTTCTTCGCCGTAGCTGATCACGGAAACGCGGGAAGCGTCTACGCCCAACTTTTGGATGTAATCTTTCGCCGCATTGGCCCGACGCTCGCCAAGTGCGAGGTTGTATTCCGTCGTGCCGCGCTCATCGCAATGGCCTTCAATTTGTACCGTGGCCGAGGGATTCTCAGTCATGTACTGCGCGTTTTGTTTAAGCGCGTTGCGGCCTTCATTGGTGAGGCTGAAGCTATCGAAACCGAAGTAAACGGTGCCGAGTTCAGGAGAAGCGACCGAGGCATCCCCGGCGCTCAACGAAGGCGCAGCTGCCGCTGCCGCTCCGTCGCCCGTTTCCGCCGTCGCGCCATCCGAAGGACTGAAGCCCGGCTCATCCGACTTAACGTCCTTCTTGCTGCAGGACACCAAGGCGACCGCCAGACAGAGAGCAAAAACCGCTATAAAGGAAACTCGAAGATGTCTTGCTGCGTTCATACGCTCTGACTCCTTATTTTTCTAATTCGTTGAACATAAAAGTTAATCCAATTGTACATGATTATACAGAAGTATTTTAAAAACTTACCGGCGATTGCCCGCTTTTTTCATCCGCCAAAACGGCCTCTTGCGCGCACCGGCAAAGCCCTCTAACCTCGCCGCTAATCGCTGTGAAAATACTCGCTATAAAATGCCGCCGCTTGGGAGATACCGTACTCTGGACAGCCGCCCTCGAAGCGCTTCTTCAGCAGTTTCCCGACGCAGAAATCGACCTCGCGCTCCCAGCTGAGTACGCGCCGCTTTTTGCGTCGCACCCACACTTCAAGACGCTTTTTCTGGTTAAAGGTGACAAGGCGAGTCGCTCTGCTCTTGGCGCACAGTGGCGTAAACGCGCGTACGACTTAGCGTTGGTTTTTCACGCCAGCCCATCCGCTCTCGCGCTAGGCCGATCGGCGCGCGCGAAGAAAATTCTCGTGCACCATCACGATCGGCGCGGCAAAAATTTCGGGTCCGACTTGCGTATCGCAAATCTCGGCAAACCGATGCCCGCGACCGAACGCGATATCAATGTGGTGCGCACTTTGGGTTTCATGGAAGAGAGTCCCAACACTCGGATCTATTGCGCGCCCGAGTGGAAACAACGCGCGGCCGATTATTGGCAGCATGTCACCGGTACTCCCCCGAAGAATCTCCTCGTGCTGTCGCCCGGCGCCAGCCGACTTTCCAAACGCTGGCCGCTGGAACATTACGCCGAGCTGGTAAAAATCCTCCCGGACGCCTTGCAGATTGCGGTGGTGGGACCCAATGATACCGACTGGGTGGGCCAAGATTTATTTCGCACCCGCATGGAGAGCCGCGCACGTTTTGTTTGGACACCCAACTTAGAAGACGCAATCGGCCTTTTGTCGTGGGCGAGTTGTTACGTGGGCGCGGATTCAGGCCTCAAACACGTGGCCGCCGCACTCGACATTCCTACCGTCACTTTGTTTGGTCCCGAATCGGTGGGAGAATGGCACCCTTACAAAACCGACCGCCATCGGGCACTGCGCCAGCCGGTCCTGTGCCGCACGCAAGACGCCGCCGACCCACTGTTTGCCTGGTGCGGAGTGGAGATCTGTCCCTTAGCGTCGCATGCGTGCTTGGCGCTGACTACTCCGCGCGAAGTCGCCCATGCGATTGAGCGCTACCTTTGAGAACGGAGCCGACATAGAATGCCGCTCATGCGTTGGATTCTGTTTTGGTTGTTATGCGGCTCGGCGTTTGCGGAAACGCCTTCTTACATCACCTTCCCCTCTCACGTAGATTGGGTCACCCAAGACACTGAGCACTTTCATATTTTGTTTCGGCAAGGGGAGCACCGCTTAGCCCAACGCACTTTGGCCGCCGCCGAGCGCGCCCACGGATTGCTGGCGCCAATCTTCCAAGAGACGCCGCCAAAAACCTGGATCGTTTTGGCGGATTTCCATGACTCATTAAACGGCTATGCCATTGATTACCCTTTCCCCCATTTTGTAATCTTTGCCGCGCCCCCGGAACCCTCTGGCGCCCTGGCTTCTTTGGATACCTGGCTCGATTCGGTCGTCTTGCATGAGTATGTGCACGTACTGCACTTGTACCCAGCTCATGGATTTTGGTCTGCGATGAAAGGCGTTTTCGGGTCGTGGGTACTACCCAACGGAATGCTGCCGTCGCATTTGCATGAGGGACTGGCTACCTTTTTTGAAACGGAATTTACCCGCGGCGGCCGAGGGCGCGGCACGCTGTTTTCGATGTTCACCCGTATGGCGGTGAAACAAGGCGTTTGGGGCAACGACTTCGTTCCGCTCGATCTCTTAGAGGGCAGCGTACGATGGCCTCAGGGCGCTTCGCCCTACTATTTCGGTTTCCAGATTTACCAAGAGCTCTGGTCACGCAAAAAAGCCGAGGGCATTCATGCTTTCGTACAAGACACCAGCGGTCGACTGCTCCCTTACTGGCTAAGCAAATCCACCGAGGAAGTTTTCGGTTCGGACTACCCGTCGCTATGGAATTTGGTTTTCGACAAAACCCAGAGGAAAGTGACCGAGGAAATCCGCCAAATTGAAAGCCGCCCGCTTTCGGAGCTCAAATACCTAACCGATACGCATTTTTACAAATGGGACCTGGTGCTGTCGCCTGACGGTAAAAAAATCGCCTACCGTAAGTCCCACCCCGACACGGGCAATACCTTGCAGATTGTCGCGTTGGACAAAACCGACGGCCAACCGGACGAAAAAGAAACTATCGACCTAGAAGCAGGCCGCCAAGAAGGCATTTGCTGGGTAGCCCGGGGACAAGATTCTTTTCTCATTCTGGCGGAATCAGAAATCGACTACAACCACCAGCTCAATGTTCTGCGGGTCATCAATCCAACCAACAAAGAAAAGATTACGCCGCAATTTAAAGACCGGCGCATTGAACACGTGCAATCGATCGGCTGCTCTCCCGACGGCCAAATCATCACTTACCAAGAGCACGCCGGCCGCGGCATCGTTACCGCTTGGGAAACGAGCGAAGATTGGAAGCAGTGGAAGAGCACCCGCGAATGGCCTGTGCCCGAGAGCGATTGGGTGACGTCGATACTCCCCGGCAGCCCCTCCCTACTGGCGTTGCGTCGCGGGGTCTCCACCGAGCTATACGAGTGGGAGGCCAATGGCGCCCCCAAAAAGATTTGGCAAATGCCTGGGCTTTTCTATCGTTTGATGCCGCGTTTATCGTCGGGGGAAATTCCAGCGGTAGGCACGGTTTCCGGGCGAGATGAAGTTTGGGCGCTGGACCCTCAGAAAAAATCCGTTCGCAAACTCATAGCTGTTTTGGGCGGCATAAACGGTTTTGAACACCGCGGGGATAAGTGGTGGGTGAGTAGCTACCGACACGGCGGTTACGACGTAGCCGAAGCCCAACCCGTGCGCGAGGGCAGCCAGACGCTCGCTGCAACGAGTACGGAAACGCGCGAGTTACCCCCGCGCAATGAGCCATTGGTCGAAAAAGCTTATAGCCCGGTAAGTACGATGCTTCCCAAGGCCTGGATCCCCAATCTGCTGATTGTCCCGGCCGGAGTGCAGTTTTCAGTTTGGGTTCCGGGCTTCGATGTGTCCCAAAAACACTTTTATAATTTGATTGGTGGGTACGATACCCGCGGCAGCGCGTTTTTTGTGGGCGACTACTCTTACCGTTTCGGCAAGAGCCAGCAGCTCAATGTGGATGCGAACTTACTGCCTTCGTACCTAATCCGCGATCGCGCTTTTTTCCGCACCTGGGGCGGCACTGTCGGCTACAGCACGAGATTGGGTGAAAAACTTCCCTGGTTCTCAGCTGGGGTGAATTTCAAACAAGTGGAAAATTCCACCTTGGGCGCCGGCTTGCGTTCTGTCGGTTTAACCGTGGGACTGTCTGATACATTTTGGGTGCGTACCGCCCCGCGTGCGATTGCGCCCCTGCGGGCCACGAAGGTTTCGGTTACCCACGCCCAGTATTTCAAAGCGCTCGGATCCGACGATAACTATTTCGCAAGCACCATCGGAGTCGATCAATATGTGAAGGCGCCCTGGGCCGATCGCCATGTATTCAAATTCACCGGTCGGTTTGGAATTTCCGAAGGCACTGCTTACTACAATAGTTTTTTCCAAGGAGGGGGAGAGCTGCAGTTTTCACCCGGGCGCGGATTTTTTCTCAACCGCGGCTTTTACCCCGGAACTTTCCTCAGCCAGAAGATGTTCACATTCAACTTCGACTACCTATTTCCCATCGTCGAAATTGAACGAGGGCACGGTCAATGGCCGTTTTTCCTAAAACGCATCGACGCTGCCCTCACCGCCGACGTGCTCACGGCGGATTTGCTCAATTCCAAAAACGTTCTCGTACGGAATGCATTCGTTCACTACTACTGTAGCGTGGGCGCGGAACTAAAAACGAACTGGAAAACTTTTTTCTATTTCCCCACCGTCATTCGCTTCGGCGCTTACCACGGCTTTGGCAGCGCGGGAGAGGCGCTCTACTTAATGTCGGCGATTGAAGCCACTCTTTAGCAAACGGCTGAGTTCGGAATGCAGTGTCACCCACGTGACACCTTTCTAGCCTGCCTTCGCCTTCCAACACAAAATCTTGCGCTAATCGTTTGAGTTTCATTAACGCGGTTTGTTATACCGCTGTCCTAGATGAAGCAGTCGTTTTGCATTTTTTCCCTGATCGCGGCTTTCCTGCTCTCTAGTTCCGTTAGCGCCGGCGTCGCCGAACTGGCGCCGTCTGAAGTGGCCTCCGGTTGCAGTCTGCTTATCTTGATGTCCGACCCCCAAGCCGAACACCGCTTCCCCAGTCGAATGGAAGCCCAAACCATTTACCGTGAGATGGTGCGCGAAGGGGAAGTACTGGACCATCGGGTTTGGGTCTGGGCCTTACGAAGCACTTACCCATTGGGTTCGGGAGAGCTGGATCGGCAAGGTGTCCTACGGGACCCTCGTCAAGCCGCCGCCAAAGTAGTCACCTTCGTCGAGACCTTATTTGACCGCACCCAAACATCCATCGATAACGCCCATGGTTCCTGGCGGGTTTTGCGCAACTACAACGAGGATGCGAAGTCTTCGCCCGGTGATGCGAAGGATTTTCGCGAGTCGCTGGAAGCACTGGCAAAATACGGTCTTTCGAGAGCGGACTACGATGCTATTTTCGACCTGGCAGCCCAGCTGGGCTCGGATGACCGCATGCATGATCATGCGGTTGGCGCTATTACGAGTTTGATTCCCGCGTTTGTGGAACTGACCGATCCCCAGGCAGTGGCCCCTGTCGTGACCCAGCCGAACGCCAGCGTGACAAGCGTAGCTCGCTTGCGCCCATCTACCTTAATGACCACACTGCTTTGCACCTTGGGCGGCGGATTGGTCGTCTCCAGCGTTTTAGATCTCAGTTGGGCGACGACTGGCGGCTTTATCATCCTTTTGGAAACCGGCGCCTATTTCGGCCACGATTACTACACGAACTCAGACTCTCGCAGCGCCCCACAGCCCCGCGAGCGGAAGCCCAAGGCCAAACCCGCGGGCCCGCTTTCATTCTTAGCGCGTCTCAAGATTTCGCCCGACGCTGAGAAGCTCGCGGTCCAGCAGATCCAAGGCACTGCCTTCCCGGTTGCCTTATTGAACGCATTAGCCCCGCTGGTCGGCCAATCGCCCGACGACGCCCAGTCGATTCCGATCGAAGATGGCAAAGCTTACAACTTTTTGCGCGGTTACCTTCCCATCACCCTGCCGGAGCCCATGGCCGAAGCCCTGCTCACGGCCGAAGATACTTACCCGGTGGTGAAGGAATCTTTGCGGATCATGGAATCGGCCACCCAGCTTTCCACCCGAGCTGTCCTTATCCGCGAACGGTTATGGGGCGCTCAGATTCGAACCCAACGCACGGAATTGGCGGAGTTCATCGATAGCCTCGATAAGTCCACCGACGAATTACCTAAACGTAGCGCGGTTTTGGTGAAGCTGGGTTCCATCATGAAGGATTTCGCCGCAGAAGCCGAGCTGATGCAGCCGCATGTCGAAGGGCTTTCCGACGATATCGAGAAACTAACTCCCCTTCTCGATGCCGAAATGCGCCGAGTGAATGCGGCGCTAGCCGCGATCGAGATTACGACCAACTCCACCCAGGCGGATTTAAAGCGGGTCGAGTGGCTGACACGCGCCAAACGCAATCTGCAATCGGCGTTGCTGACGATGCAGGCTTTGACGGTTACCCACGGCGAAACGCTGGGGCTTTTGACTTTCCGGATGGATAACACGAACAAGCTCCGTACTTCGCTATCGGTAAAAGCGGAGCTCGAGAACCCGATTAGTTCGGAAGAATTGGCCCTGATGAAAAAGATTTTGGGCTATATGAGCCGCAACTAGATTGACCGTAGAGGTTCTTCTGGTAAGGCTTTGTCGGATTTTATTTTAGGTGGAGGTTCCCTTGATTCAGTACGGTCTGACCCTGGTGTTGTTTGTAGCCATGACGATTTCGGCCCCTGTAAAGGCGGGCGAAACGGATCCGCAGCCGGAGGTTCCGCAAGCCGGTACTCCCAGCGGCAACCCGCCCCCGCTGATTACTCCGGACGTCGCCGGCGGCAGCTCCTGCGCCGCCCGTATCGAAACCGTCGGTGCGTTGCCCTCAACCCTCGGACCTGCTTCTATCGTCGCCCGGCAGGCGGAATTCAAAGCGGAACGCGATGCTAAGGTGGCCGAAACTGCCGCCGAACAATTCCAGGACTTGCTAGCAATTTTGGACAAGCACGATGTTTCCCGCGGGCAGCTGGAAGTAATGGACAAAGTTACGGCAATGATTGCCACCAAGCGCCCTGTTTTTGAGAGCAATGAGTCGAGCGGTCTGACCATGAGCCAAATGAACAATGCCGGCCAACTGGGTAAAGACATTGCAAACGCCACGTACAAAGTGCGCGCTCGCACTCAGTTCATCATCAAGCACCAGTCGCGCGGCGTGATAATGAATTTCTTTACTTACATTCCGTTCTTGCACCACCTGTTCACGAACTCCTCCATTTTCTGGCAAGCAGTAAAAGACGGCAGCAGCACGGTGGACGATGTCTTAAACGACATGGAAAACACCGCTCGCACCGAACTAGCTTCCATGAACGAAATCAAAACTCGCCACGACAAGCGCATGACCGAGCTCTCCAAGCGCGAACATGCCGCCGAAGATTATTCCTTGGCAATGGAAGCCCAAGCCAAAAAGATTCGCGACGAAGTTAAATCGAAGTTCCCCGACGGGAGCAAAGAGTCGAAACTTTTCGAAATCATCGCTCGCACGTACGATCAAGAAGCGCAGCGCTGGTTGCAAGTCGCTCAGCGCTACGCCGAGAACGGCCAAAAGGGGGAAGCGCTTACGCTCTTCGTTTTGGAATTCCGTCAAATCTTGGATACTGAAACCCTCTTGGCAAAAGCATCCATTTCCGGTGGCGCGATGTCGGCCGAAGCTTCAGGCCAATTGCAGGTCTTGAAAGAACTCTCGTACGCGTACCGCCAAGCGGCGAACGAATCCGATGCAGCCTTCTCAGCGGACTTGCTGCGCTCGGCGAATGACCTCAAGGCACTTACCGCCGACCACAGCGCAGATGCTCTACGCAAAAAAGCGGAAGCTGATTTCGCCAAGTCGCTTGATATCATCGGCGAAGTGGAGGCCGAACAAGTGGCAAGCTTGGAACGCCGACGCGCAGAAGCCAAAGCGAAGATCGAAGAAATCCGCAACAGCGACGTCACCCTCCGCGTAAGAGTGCAGGATCGACTCGAGCAAGGCGGAGCGCTCGATACCGCACCGATGATTCAGGTTACGCCGCGTCTCACCTCGGCGGAGCCGGCTTCGGTACAAGTCCCCTAATCATTAATCGAGTAGGGGTAGGAAAATGAAAAACTGGGGAATGATCCAGCGCTGGTTACCGCTCTTGGCCATTCCCCTTTTTCTTTGCCGGCCGGCGATCTCCACGACGGTGAAAGATTGCCGGCAGGCAATTTTAGAATTGGCGCAGGACGGCCCCGGGGGGGACTGGATTGTTCGGGATCGGTTGATTGCGCTCATGCAGCAGCGCGGGTTGGAGCACCTAGTCTATTCCAAATGTTACCAGTGCCCTCACTGCAAGCTCGAAAACCCCACCATGACCGAGGATGGCAACACCACCCGCTGCGAAAGCTGCAAGAAGCCTTTCGATAATGATATCGAAATGCACGAGGTCTCCGACCAGCACCACACCATTCTCGTGCACGTGCGAGGAATCAATTACAATGACGGCAAAGCCCGCGGCATGAAGGCCCCGTGGTTCTGTCCGTTTTGCCAAACCAAAAACGTCTACGAAGCCGACGTCTGCGCCAAAGCAGGGTGCAATCACACTCGCGAAGAGGGCAATCGCGAAGTAGTTAAGATCGGTGAGGAACGCGAGGTAGTTGAAACCGACAACAATGCCCGCGGCTATGTAGTCGACCGCAAAGAAGATGCCGCTCGGGCCCGACAACAACGCGCCCACGATGACGCCGCCCAAGCAGAAGAGCCGGAAGTCGAAAAAACAGAGATTAGGAAGCCCCGCTGGAGCCGCACCAATCGCAATCGAGTCATCGGAGCCACGGCGGCAATCACGCTGGGAGTGGGCTCGATTTGGTACGGCATGCAAGATCCTCCCCCTCCTGTTCTCCCCTCCTCGCACGTAGTGCACGCTCAGATTGACAGCGTGTACTGGGAGAAACGTGTATTGGTGCAAGAATTCGACGGCAAAAACTGGAAACCATTAAAGCCTTTCATCGCCAAAGGGGATCATACCGTTAAGCCGCACCTTCCCCCGGAGCTGCTGCCGGAGTATTCGACCAATACAAAAAAGTACCAGATTGAAATTATCCCCTATTACTCTGTGCTGATAACCAATCCTGGAACTGTCCCCGTGGAGCGTGAAATCTCGCGCGAAGAATTCCACAACTGGCTCCCCGGCGATAAAGTCAGCCTTTCCGTTCTACCGGACGGCACCCCCCTCTCTGTTCAGAGGGAGGCAAAGTGACAGTTCTGCGTGCAATCGTCCTCGCTTGTTTCTTGCTGACTTCCAGTGTTCCAGCCGAAGCCGGTTTCGATTGGAAAGCCCTGCAAGCCCGCGCGGTACAACAAGTCGAAGCTTGGCGGCAGGCGGCGGCTCCGCACCTCGCTAGAGCGGGTGAGCAAGTAAGAGCCAGAACCGAGGAGCTTGCGAAGCGTACCGGCCTGCATCGCTACCAACACCTTGTCCCGAGTTGCCGCCAAGCGCTTCTCGTGGCGGGTGCCGCCGCGGCGGTAACCGTCGGAAGCGTTGGGTACTACAACATTCCCTATCGATCTGGCGAATGGGTCAACCAGGGCACTGCATCCGAACCTATTTGGGTGCCCCAAGTCGGCTCTCTTTTGGTGGTTGAGCAACGCAGTCAGACGATCAGCTTATTCCGCGACCCCACCCTATCGGTCCATGATTCCAGTCGAGGCTACGGCGGCGTCGTCTTTCGAAACGACCGAATTGAATACCGCAAGGGCGGCGAGCTTGTCGCCTTCACCGATCCGGTAAGCCCTTATGGCCGACCCTACTCGACGGAGTTCCCTATCAAAGTGCGGATCTACGACTCGCAAGCGAACCCCATTGGTTCGCTCGAGGAAGCGAATTCCGAGCTGCGCACCAATGTACTCGCAGTGCGTTTTATCTTGCGCGATGCGGACGGCGAAATCGTCGCCCAGACCGGCCCGTTTGAGGAAACCGAAAATGCGGAACCCATCACCCAACCTTGGGAGTTCAAATTCACCAATCCCTTGGGAAAACCAGGGAGCACGCTGACGCGTCGGGGAATGGTTTGGAATCGTTACATCACTGACTCCAATGGGGGCGAACGAGAAGCAGACGTGCGCATTCTTGTCGTTCTGTCAGCGTACAAAGATTATGTGGATAAGAACCGACAATAGAATGCGATGCCTCATACTACTCGCTATTTTGCTGGCCCCTCCTTTATTTGCCGAAACGGACGTCGTCACCGACGGCAGCCGCGGAGTAGATGGAACGGACGGCACGGATTACTCGGGGTCCGGGTTTAGCGGACGCGGGAAAAACGGCACCCACGGTACAGCCGGGACCAACGGCACCCATGCTGGGAATATCTCCCTGCGACTTTTTTTCGAGGGCGACCGATACAAAATGATCGGTACGGCCGGCAACCGCAGTATTGATTCAATCTACGGTGCCACTGAGGGGTTTAGACTTTCCGCGCAGGGCGGTGACGGAGGGCACGGGGGCCGAGGCGGCGACGCCGGACAGGGGGCCCAGGGCTATCGTGGAGAAGATGCTACACCAGGCCGAAGCGGAACTTCCGGCGGACCGGGGCACCCGGGCGGAGACGGTGGCGATGGCGCGCCGGGTGGAAACGGCGGTAACGGGGGCGAGATCTTGGTGGTTGCGCCGTTCGACGACATTGCACTTTTCGCACTGATGCAAGGCGCCCAGTTTTCCGGAGGCGCTTTGGGCTCCGGAGGCCGGGCCGGGCAAGCCGGCGCTGGAGGCCTGGGTGGTTCGGGCGGCAGTGGGCTCACTTGGTACACCACTGAAACACGCCAGGTAACCCGCTCGCGCCAAGTTCCACACACTGCGAGTCGCACGGTCCCCACCTACAGCACGCGCACGTTGCCCAATGGACAAACGGAAATTAGTACCGGTTCGACGACAGAAACCTATACCGAGTACAGCACCGAGTACTATCAGGACACTGAGAGCTACCAGCAGCCCCACTATGAATCGGGCGGCTCCAGTGGATACCCGGGTTCGTCAGGTTCGTCGGGCAGTAGCGCCCGTTCCGGTTCCCCGGGCCGCGACGGCAGCTTTGCCTTTGTGATCGATTACGGCGGCGGCAACCAAAAGCGGTACCAACGTCTCTTCAATCTTTCTTTGAGCCCCTACCGAATTGTCGACAAGTCCGGCGACGGGATTTTCGAGCCGGGTGAGAGCGGCATCGTGGACGCGTTTGTGGTGAGCAATTCCGGCGAAATGCCCACACCGCCCGGCCCCAAATCGTCGTTTAAAATGTTTTTGCAAGGAGATGGAATGCGCCATCTCGATCCCACCGTTCTCACCGTACCCAAAAGCCTGGACCCTGGCGCTTCCCATTCTTTCGACGATAAAATCGGGTTTTCTGTGCGCGATGTCGAGGGCCCAAGCCAAGGCGAGGCCTACTCCGGTCGCTTCACCATCAACCCCCGCGCTACGCTTTCGCCAGTGGAACGCAGCCCATCTGACTTTCACCGCCCGGTCACCAACCCGGTGCAGTTCCCAGTAATGTTCCGCATGGATGCCCCGCCCACTTTGGCACAAGGCGAACAAGGGCGTGTGCGCTTGCACATCACCAATATTTCCAACTCCACCTTGGGAGGCGACGGCAGCGAGAAGCGCCTGCTTTCCATGTTTCTCAAGGATCACGAAGGGCTGGCCTCCCGCACCATGTCCTTCGCCGAAGAGGAAACCGCGGCTCCCAAAAGTCTGCGCGATGGCGTGGAATTGGCCCTTAAAGACCTGGCTCCCGGCCAGACCCGCACCATCGAAGGCATTCTATCCGTGCCGCAAGATTTCCCGCCGCAAACTGCTTTTTCTTTTGATACGTCGCTCAAATTGGGGCGCTTGGACGAACCCACTCAAGCGCGGGAAATCCAGGATCGTTCCCACCGCCTGAGCATCGCCAGCAAATACCACACCGAACCCGACGCCGATATTGCTCTGGTAATCAACGGCGAGACCCGATCCGAAGAACTCGACGCCTGGAAAAACCTGCTCGAAGACAAACTCGGTTTCAAAGTGGTGACTTGGAACGTCACCTACTACGGCAACTTCGATCTCGATAAAGAATTCATCGAAAGCCCCCGGTGGCACTTGCTGCGCGACTTCCGGGGCAAAACGATTATCGTCCTAAACAACCGATTTAAATCCTATTCCGGCCACCAAACCACCGCATGGGAATCGCTTTCTCGCACGGCTTTCATCCGCGCCATCGGCGAGTTCGACGTGAACTTTCTCATTCTGACTCCGGACGGCCAACGCCAGCGCATCTTCGACGTTTTTGCCCGCACCAAAGCCGGTGATGGTTCGCGCACCTACTCCAGCACCGACAACCTGATTCGTGGTTTGGATGTGTTGCACCGCGAGCGCCTTTCCGCAAATGTACGCGCCCCGCTGAAAGCCGATTTCCATCGGGTCAAGGTCATCGGAAAGCATTACTTCGCAGCCAAGGAATCTGAACTTAAGTCCAAAGCGGAATTGCTCGACCGCCAGTTACGTTTAGTTTGGCCCGAGCGCCACTACCTAGTTTCCTATGATTTCAAGAATGAGATCTTGGACCCGGGCGGAGTATTTAGTTCCGCGAATGTCTATGTGGGAGACTTGGTCGTCCAACGCATGCCCGATTCGGGCGATGATATCGCCGTGGTAGCGGATGCTCCGAGCCTTCAATCTCCCGAATATATCAATAGCGAAGAAAATATGGCGCACGTGGTGAGCAGCTTTTCGCCTAATCAACGCCTCACGGTCTTATGCCGATTGTTGTCCCGCGCAAACGACGTGGACGACGAGGCTACCCATGCGCTGGGCACCGCTTTAGTAAATGAAATGATCCGCAGTGTTTTGGCGGATTACGAAACAGCGTTACACGGCGAACCCCGCCGCGGAAGCCAGTCGCCGCGCACCATTGCCCACTTACGCAATTGGCGTTACGACGTCAAAATCAAGCCTGGTTCTTTGGCCGACAAGCTGGTTAAGCACCTCTACAGCCGCGCGCTGATTGCGGGCTACTATTCCCACGGAAAGAACAAGGCCGCCGCCCAATCCGCTGCGCAGGATTTGGAGTTCTGGGGGCAACAGCTCTATGCCTCGAGCGCTGAGTGGAGCGATGCAAAGGAAGACATAAAAGCCGACTGGGATTCCCTGTTTAAGAGTGCCGGGACGGCGTACTGGTCGTACAACGCCACCAACCACGCCAAGATTCACGAAGTTTTAGTTTCGCAAACCCGTCCCCAGGGACGCGAGTACCTCGGTCAAGCGGATGAGGTGCGGGTGATTCCCTATGCGGAAATTGAAGCTTTGCGCGAGAGCGAGGCGGCTTGGTCTCAGAAATTAAGCGCGCGAATGCGCGAGGATCAAGCGGCTCGCACGGCCCTTAGATTAGATCCCAGCAAAAGACTAGAAGCTTCCGAACCAACCCCTTAGAGACCCTCCGATTACTCGGCAGCGTCTTCCGCGGCGGCTTCGTCGGTTTTGGCGGAGATTTCTTTCGGGGGCAACGTCGGCCCTTTTTCGAAAATTCCCCACGCCTTTAGGTAGCTCAGACTCTGTTGCAGCTGGAAGTCGGTTTTGATCATCTCGGCTGGGTCATCCATCCGAATTTTCTTGCCGTCTTTTTCTTTGATAGGCCGCTTGTCTTTGTATTCGTCGAGCGCGCCTTTGGTGACTTTTTCCGCCGGTTCGTCGTCTTCGGATGCCGACGCACCCGATTTCTCGTCTTCGCCTAGGATGTGACCCTGAAGATCCGACTCTCGCAACGGCTTACCGGAGGGGCGCGCCTTTTCCATCAGCGCGGCATCCATGCGGTCCACTTCTATATCCGGGCGGATGCCCTTGCTCTGAATGGAACGACCGTTAGGAGTGTAATAGCGCGCGATGGTGAGCTTGAGCCCTGCTTTGTTTTCCAGGTCGATAACCGTTTGCACGGAGCCCTTACCAAAAGTAGGCTTGCCCACGATGATGGCGCGGCGGTGATCCTGCAGCGCACCCGCTACGATTTCCGAAGCACTCGCGCTGGATTCATTCACCAGCACTACCATCTTAAAGTCTTTGTACGGTTTGTGGCCCGAAGAATACTCCACTTCTTTCTTGGCTTTTTCGCGGCCTATGGTGGAAACGATCGGCAGGCGGTCCAGGAACAAGCCCGAAACCGAAACCGCTTCTTCCAGTAAACCGCCCGGGTTTGCGCGCAAATCGAGCACCACGCCTTTGAACGGCCCGCCATTTTGCTTCACCAGCTTTTCCAATTTAGCGCGCAATTCCTTAGCGGTATTGGCTTGGAAGTTGGTGATTCGCAGCCAGGCGTAATCTTTCTCGATGATGCCGCCCTTGATCGCCATCACATTGATGGTGTCGCGCGCGATTTCAATTGGGATCAAACTATCTTTGCCCTTGCGAGACATATGCAAAATGATCTTTGAACCCTTTTTTCCGCGCATATATTGCACGGCATCCTGCATCGACAGGCCCTTGGTATTCTTTTTAATTTTTTGGTTCTTATCTTCAATAATGATGATGCGATCGCCCGGCTCCACACCCGCGCGGAAAGCCGGGGTGTCTTCGATCGGCGTCACCACCGTGAGGTAGCCGTCCGTTACGGTGATTTCGATACCCAAGCCGCCAAATTTACCGCTGGTATCGACCTGCATTTCCTTGAACTGCTCGGCGGGCAAGTAAACCGTGTGGGGATCGAGCGTTGCCAACATGCCCTTGATCGCGCCTTCGATTAGCTTCTTAGTATCGACCTTCTCTACGTAGTTCGATTGCACGTAGTGCAGTACCTTGGTGAACAACTCGAGCTGCTCGAAGTTGCCCTCCGCGTGTAGCAAACGCGCACCATCGATGCCGATGGTGAGAAAAATACCCAGAAAACAACCGCCCAATAAGCGCTTCATATAAGGCGTTATCGGTACAAACCAGCCAAATCAGTAGCCCCAAAAGGAGGCGGCGGGCACCCCCAGTTCCTAAAGGATTCCGGCCAGTTGCCGATAATAAGGGGGATAGATCCGAGCTTTAACGCGGAGTATAATAGTAAGTATGCGGGTTAACGGGGAAAATCGGCCAAAACGCCAGGGGGAACGGGGGCAAGTCGCCATCCTGTTCGCCATGATTTTCACGTTCATGTTCGTGCTTTTCGCCATGGTGGTCGACTTCGGCCACCTCATTAACAACAAGATCAATTTGCAAAACGCCGCCGACTCCGCCGCTTATGCCGGAGCCGCGTGGCAGGCCCGCGCGCTGTCGAACCTCGGGCAAATGAACTATTACCTGCGCCAAAATTTAAAAGAACTCGCGATGCGCGTGCAGGTGACTCACCTGCGCCACAACCGCAACTTCCCGCGCGGATCGGGTGTGTACTCAGGCAACGGCGGCACGCCCAACGTGGAACCGTTTATTTGCCAGCAGGCCCACGGCTACCAAGCGCTGTCTGGTTTGAAGTACCGCTACGATACGAACCTTTGCCGAAACGCATCGCCTAGCACCGGGGGTTTGCCTCCCATCGTGGTGCCTCCCGTTATCGCCTCCTTCGATCCCTTTGCCGTTGCGATCGCAGCCCAGATCCGCCGCATCGCCGACGCCGCCAAAAACGAGTGCGCCGCCGCCGCAAACGATAATCGCCGCTTGGCCGAACATTTAGTAAACGTGTACACGCGCCGTTCGCGCTACCACGCCGGGCAAATGCGAGAAATTGAAGCTTGGATAAACGAAGTCGGTGGCGGCAATGCAGCCAACAACCAACACCCCATGGCACGTGTTGCGTACGAAAGCGCGCGCCGCAACCTAACCCTCGCCAACCGCGATGATTTTCAAATGCAGATCCTCACTCCCACCGGCAACCAATACGTGAAGTTGAGTGAGAACGTCATGCGCGCCAGCTTGTTCTATGTGCGTTTTAACGTCGAGGGCGAAGGCTGCGTGGGCCGTCCCAGCTTCCTCGATTTTGACGGAATGGTCTCGGGCCTATCCAAAGACCAAACCATCGTCACCTATTTCGCGGTGAAACTGAGCTCCAAGCCGCGCATGCTCTTCATGCCCCAGACCTGGATCGACGCCGCCTTCCCCACCCTGCAAGCTTTTGCCGCCGCGAAACCTTTCGGTAGCCGCGTAGGCCCAGATGTCGCGGCCGATCAGTTGGTGCCGGTTCCCAACCGCCCCGGTAACAACAACCGCATGATCAACTTCAGCTTCCGCCCCGGCGATAACCTGGGCATCATGAACACCAAAATCATGGCGATGCTCGATGCCCTGCACCCATTCAACCAAGTGGGCCGTCCTCAAGGCGAGCAAGGCGCCGGCTGGCCCGATCCCGAAAAAGGTAACGACCTGCGTCTCGCTCTGCGCGCGATTACCGCGCCCACCATCTTTGATTCTTTGATGTACACGCTCTTCCCCAACCCCGAGCGGCAACAGGATTACGCTGAGCCAGAGTATGCTCAGGCGCTCTACCCCGATTATCTCGAGACGGGTAACGGCAACAACCAAATCGTCGAAACCGGTCAGCCGCGCACGCCTGCGTACTTCGCTACCACCGGTCGCCAACGCGGCCAAGGGTGGATCCCCGAGTACGCGCCCAACGACGGCCAGCGGTATGGCGACATCCAATACGGCGAAGAAGGCCCGGCCTCTCACGCCGTGGAACTCGCGTCGGACTTGCCGATTATCGGCGGTAAAGAGCGGGAGTTCGGCTACGCCGACAAAGACCTGGTCAACAGCGGCTGGGCTCCCGAGGGCCGTCGTGGCCGTGTGGGCTACTCGGTCAAATTCATTTCATTTGATGCCCTGATGCGCACCATGGTGGTCCGAGATACCAATGGAGCGAGTGGCCCTATCCGCAACCCGCCTACTGGGGATACCAACCTCACCAATATTTATCACTAACAGAGTCACACCCGACCTCTCGCGCGAGAGGGGCAGCCGCTTATCCGAATCCATTTTTAAGCCTTAAATTCGTAGAGAGACGATCCACCTCTCGCGGGAGAGGTTCGCAGCGGTTTGGGTTTGCCTCTCTTTTGGTCTTTTAGCTTTCTACTTGTTCTAGGTTTTGGGTCCGCGCGCTGCTGAACGTCTTTGCGAGGACTCGGGGCTGTGCAACTTGGCCGTGCTATCTGTCTTTCTGCCATCGCTTTGACTGGAAACCGATTCGGAATTCGGATTTTTTATATTTTTTTATTTTCGGAAGAATACGACTATTAGAGCTCCTCTCGCGGAAGAGGATCATTCCCTATTCCGATTCGATTCCTGGGTAATGGATTCCTTGAGAGACAACTCAGCCTCTCGCGGGAGAGGTTCGGAGCGGCTTGGGTTTGCCCCTCTCTTCGTCTTTTAGCTTTCTACTTGTTCTAGGTTTTGGGGCCGCGCGCTGCTGGACGTCTTTTGCGAGGACTCGGGGCTGTGCAACTTGGCCGTGCTATCTGTCTTTCTG
>CAZBJE010000014.1:0-63627 GCA_964492125.1 uncultured Pseudobdellovibrionaceae bacterium
GATCTGGGCCGATCAGCAAGGGCGTCGGAATTGGGCGACTCTCAGTTTTGTTCTGGCCTGCTGGGTCCAGCTCAATTTCTGCTTCGGGGTTTTAGGTTGGTGCGTCTACCAAATGCTAGAACGGAGGGGCTTTTGGCGGTACTGGCCCGCGTTCGCGTCTTCGCTTGGAATGCTGGCCTTCATGCAATGGGGCCGGAACGTGTTTCCCTGGGGCGAATGGCACTACCCGGCGGGTGCTGTCCGCGTCTTTTCCACTTTGGCTGTCCCTTTCCTTCCATTGCCAGGGATGGGGGGTTGGGCGGGAGCGGTAGTGGCCCCATTAGGCCTTTACCTACTTTCTCCAAAACAATGCCTGGCTTTTCTGTTTAGTTTTCTTCCCTTTGTCGTGTTGTTCACTTGCCGCTACACCGGCTACGCGAGTTCTCGGCACGGTGGAGCGCTTTTTGTTCTCTGGGTGCTTTTTGCACTCTCCAGCGGGGCACTAGCTACTAAGCCCAAAAAAAGGGTGCTGTATTTGCTATTGGCCCTGGGATCGGTTTCGGGATGGATGTCTTACGGCGACGACCTACTGCGATCCTATTCTCAAGGTCTCGCAGCGGCAAAAAAAGCGTTGGCCATCGCGGCGGCAGAGAAAAAAGCACCTGTGCTCCTTTCACTCAATATCTTAAATCCTATGGTTCTTTCGGCTGCGATGGACGTGCCCTACTACATTCACGGAATTCGCAAGGATTGCCCGATCGGTCCGGGCAGTTGTTTCAGCCCTCCGGTCGCGCAACCCAAAACGTGCCCCCAGGAAAGCGTGTGCTTTCTGGTAGCGGGAAGCGATCCACCGGCCCAGATATTCTCGGAACCCGGAACTTGGGAAACGGTGTTCCGGCCTGAGGGAAAATCCATCAAACTGGAAGACGGTTTTCTTTACCGTTTTCATCCGGCGCCTCGCCCGTAGGTGAGGCCTGTTTTGCCACTCTGTCGGCGACCGAAACAAACAAAAGCCACAGGCAAAAGATGCAAGCAAAAACGCCTTGGTAGCCTTCAAATACGCGAGCAAACGGCCTCCCGACGATATCCACAGGAGTAATCGCAATCGCCACGCAAACAGCGGCAAGCAGGCGTTTTTGCCATGGCGTAGAGAGGTGCCAACAAACTGGAATAAATAGCCAAAGGCCGGAGTACGTATGTTGCCAGGGTAACGGTGAGCACATCAGGGCAAAAAGGAACCAGCTTGCGAGGGTAAGAAAAAAGAGCGGTGGGTTCAGCGCCGCTTCTCCCAGCGTAAACCGGGGGAGTTTTAGCCACGCGTAAAGCGCGAAGGGGACAGCCAAGCAAAGGCTTCGGTTAGTCAGCGGGTTCCACTCGAACAACCCAAAGCCGAGGGCGTAGAAGCCTTGAAGATTCAAATCGCCGTGCCGGAAAATCGCGTAGCGCCCCGTCTCCTGCATCTGTATCCACCACTTGGGCCATAGAGCCGCTGATGGCACCAAGAGTATGAGCAAGCAAACACCCGCAAACGAGAGCAACGTGGTTCGGTCGCGAAACAGGCGCAGAGCCGCAAAGCAAATCAGCGCGTGGACTTTTACCACCGCGCTCAACCCCAACACAAATAAGGACAAGAACCGCCCCGACTTGCTTCGCATAAGCAGCGACGCCAGCAGCAATCCCGCAGCCAGAAAGATCCCGCAGTTACCCGCACGGAATTCCCCGTCGATAAACCTTAAACTCCCAATGAACCCAAAGAAGGTACCCCACGTGATCGCTTTAGGTGTGCCGAGAAGGCGTTTCACCAGAAAGGGAACGCTAAGAACGACTCCCAATTGCAAAAGGGCGAAAGCCCAACGGGCCGCCGTGTAAGGCAAAAGCCCAAACGGAAGAAAGTAAAAGATCGTGATCGGAGCATACTTATAGGCGTAATCCGACTCATTCACATAAAACGGTTGCCCACTGAGAAAGCGCTGAGCGGCTTTGTAGTACGCAAAAAAATCGAGCGATCCGCCATTTCTTTGATGGTAGAGGGCACTGCCGATGAAGACCAAGCCGCCCAACCCGGCCAACACCCAGTGTGCAAGGGGTACATACTTAATTCGAGGGAGCTGCCTGGCTGCGGAGGTTGGGTCCATCTGAAGTGGTTAAACGATCCCGGCTTTTCTGACAATCTCGGTGAGACCCAGGTACTACCGCAGCGTGCCGTATTGCACCTCAAATAAGGGCATGGTAACGGTCCCCGCCGGAGACATTCGCATGAAACAAATCCTTTTCGCACTGGCCGTCATTCCTCACCTATTCCTTCGCACCGTCGCTGCTTCGCCGAAAGCCGACGTGCTGTTCATTTTGGACAATAGCCCTTCCACATCCACCTCCGGCGAGCTTTACAAGAGTATTGGGCAAAATTTGCAGGGGTTCTTTTCGCAATTCGACAAGCAAGGCGTCGATTGGAAATTTGAAGCGCGAGAACTAGGTGGCAAACTGCTGCATCCTGGCGTGGCTATTGACTCGGATCACTTTGAGGCGCGAGCCGGAGCCATTGAAGCGCAAAAAGCCATCGCGGGCATGGCATCAAACGGCGACGCGAGCGAGCCCATTTTCGATCTCTTGTTCGATCTCCTCGATCCTACGAAAAAGGGCGACGAAGTGTTTCGCAAAGACAGCAAAGCAATTGTGATCCTTCTGACGGACTCGCCGGCCCAAGGCTCCGCCACCGTAAATGAAGTGCTCACTCGACTGGCGCAGAGTGCCGGTACCTTTGAGAATGTAACGGTTCACGGTCTATTCAATACTAAGGAGTTCGGCTGCCAGACCGGCATTCGAGGTGTCGAAGAAAATTGGGCCTACGCCGAGAGTCGGTACCGCGTTTTGATCGAAGCGACCGGCGGGTTAGCACGGCGGGCTTGCGGGGATATGGGTAGAACGTTCGCTGAAATCGCGACTCATTAGTCCTGCTGCTGCTTCAGCCTCTCCAGTGAGCGACTAGCTGGCGCAAAATGGAAAAAAATTCCATGCCGCCCAATTCGGGTGCGCCCGCGCAAGGGACGGTACACGTATCGTCATGGTAGCAACCGCCTACCGCACGCGGTCCCTGCCACGCACACCCCGTGCAGGGTCCCGGATCGGGATCGACAGCCCCGCAAAAACACGATCCGAGTTGGGAGGTTCACGAAGAAAGGATAGAAGCGGCGCGAGCCGCAGACAAGCGGGAATTCTGCCGCCCTAAGTCACTTGCGCGAAACACCCCTGTCACCTCCATCACACTTTTCCCCGCACGCTTTGTCATTTCAGCGAGTTCACCCCCCTAACTTGCCGCCTCTCTGTACAAATCCCCACAGGAGTAAAAATGAAAAAGTTAGTAACCCTTACCGCCCTCACCCTCATCACCCTTTCCACACAGTCCCACGCCCTGCAGCCGATGCTAAAATGCTCCGGAATGCCCGCCGATAGTTTTGAGTTCATTGAAGTGTACGACGTCCGAGACGGGCTCGAGGTCGTTACGAAAATGCCTGGCCAATCCGAGCAGACCCGCCTTGTTTCCGACGTAGACTGGACCGTGGAAGCCATCCTTCCCCTACCCACAACGGGAACTCAGGAACGCAGTCTGCAATGGCGGCACACCGGCTATTACTTGACCACCTATTCCGATGGAGTGACCGATCGGGTCCAGATCGATTGTCTGTGACAGCCAGCGCCTTGTTTCAGAGTTACAACTAGGCTGTAATTTATGGATGCCAAAAACCAGCGCTAGCACGATGGAGGGCACCGGATCGGTGGTGCTCAAAAAAGCGACCAACTTTCGGATGACGGACTCGCACGGCCAACCGTACGAGTTCTTCGACGCCCTTAAAAAAGGCCCGGTCGTGATGGCTTTTTATCCGGGGGATTTCCGCATTGTCTGCACCAAGCAGCTTTGCAATTACCGCGATAACTGGGATGCGTTCCAAGAAATGGGGATCCAAGTAGTGGGCATTAGCCCCAACCCGTGGGAACAGCATGCAAAGTTTAGCTCCCACTACCAATTCCCCTTTCCGTTGCTCAGCGATCCCGGTGGCACAGTCGCCCGAACCTACGGGTGCACCTCGCTATTCATGTTGGGAGGCGTCAGTCGCACGACTGTCGTGGTAAGCCAAACAGGGGTAATTCTCTATCGCTATGTAGAACCCACCACGCTCACCCACCGCAAAGCCGATGAATTGATCGGGATTTTGCGCGATCTGCGCGCAAACAATTTAGTTTAGTTACTTCAAAGGCGGGCGTTCGGGATGGGGTAAATCCAACTTAAAAACTTCCACCGCATTATTATAAAAAACATCGTCCCAGTGCTCGCGGGGAATCGCCTTGGCTACGGCGTCTCGGTAAGCCCGGATATTTAAGAGCGGCCAATCACTGCCAAACAAAATCTTGCGCGGGTTTTCCACAAAGTGCGCGAACCAGCGAATGGGCTGGGTCACCAACGCATCCACCGACTCCGGCGAGCTCTGAGACACATCGCCCAACATGAGTGCCGAGGTATCGGCGTACACATTCACGTTTTTATAAACCACCTCTGCGGCCGACTGGATCCAAGGGTTGCCCATGTGTGCGATCACAAAACGCACATCGCGGTGAGCAACGGCCACTTCATCGATCTGCAGGGGCTCCGCGTACTTTACCAAGGCGTCCGAGTCGTAAGTGTCGCCCGTATGAAAAACCACCGGCACATCGTGCTTAGCCGCCAGGCGGTAAAAGGGGCGGTAAAAAGCATCGCTGGCGTAGCGAGGCACATACCCCAAATACACTTTCATGCAATGAAACGAACCACTCCGCAGCCCCGCTTCTACTTTTGCAACCGTTTGGCCCGGAACCACCGCGGCGCAGACCGCCCATTTCGCCGCTGAATTGCCTGGGGCGAAGAGCCGCGCCTGGTTTTCGTCGGAGCTGATGTGCACAATCGCGCCCACCACGCCAGCGCTTGCGAAATCCGCCAGCATCGTCGGAGAGGGATCCGCCTGCCCCTTAGGCGTTTCGCCAAAGTGTGTGTGGGCATCCACGATCCGAGTGGGAGCCGCAGGCAATGCCCCGGTCAACACCCCGGGCTTGGCGCCAAAGCAGCCCACGATGATGACCCCCGCTACTCCCAATGTGAAAAAAAAGGCCGATATACTCAAGCTTCCCCGCTCTGCTTTCTGACTGTCTAAGTATCTAGCGATCGACTGCCGATAATTGCGCGCTGCTCAGAAACGTCAGCCTGGGAAAAAGTATGTCTAAACATACAGGCTGTATACCGTTTTGGTACGGCTCCTGCTCTATGTCCCAGCGGTGATAAGCGTGCGGTGTTCGCGCGCTCGCCTCGTTTGGGAGTTTATAGATGAAAGCTTTTATCTGGTCGGCCATTTGGGCCATGAGTTTTGTACCCGCGCAAGCGTACGCCGAGTCGCACGCTAACCCGGCGAACTTCGCTTCGGTTACGACTTCTCACCCGGTCGCAGACCAAACGTCCTCTTACTACGGGTCGTACGGTTCTTCCTACGGTAGCACTTGCAGCAGCTGCGGAAACTCCTCGTACGGTGGATACGGGATGGGCTACGGCGGCAGCATCAGCATCGGAGTGAGCATCGGAATTGGCGGAGGCTACGGCGGGTATTCGTCCTACCCCTATAACAGCGGGTATGGCTGCAACAGCGGTTGCGGTTCTTCGGGCGGTTCCTACGGCGGCGGGTACGGCTATGGCGCAGGCTACGGCATGGGTTACTCCACGGGCGGCTTAGGCTACAGCGGTTACGGCTTGAGCGGCTACGGAAGCTCGAACCTCGGGTACGGCACTGGCGGTTACGGCTTGGGCGGTTACTACGGCAGCAGCTATGGCATGGGCGGATATGGTTTAGGTTACGGCTCCAGCGCCTACGGCTTAAGCGGTTATGGCTTGGGCGGCTACGGCGGCATGGGCAGCGGTTTAGGGTATGGATCGTACGCAGGAAATTATGGCATGGGCGCTGGCGGCTACGGCTACGGTAGTCTCGGTTACGGAATGGACCAGTCGTACGGCAACTTGGGCTACGGCAACAACAGCGCTTATGGAAATTACGGCGGCTACGGTACCAGCGGCTACGGCACCTACGCCGGCGACTATGGGTACGGCGGCTACGGAGCCGGGTATGGCAGCGACTATGGTTCTTACGGTTATGGCAGCGGCGGAAGCTTCGGCCTAGACATCGGCTCCGGCTACGGCGGCTTCAGTCTCGGCCTAGGCTGGTAGAAGTCAGTTGGTTTTGCCGTAACCGAGAATACTGGCCACGCAGCTCCGAATTTCATATGAAATGACGGGCCGCCAACCGGGGTGGCTCCGCAGGCTGGCCCGATCTTTCATGTATTTGTAGAACAGCGCGCGGTTTTTGAGCGCATAGCTAGCTTCGCGCTGTTCTACTTCTTTTATATCCCGACCTAATTCCAAATACGACGAACGCGCCGCTCGAAAACCTTGCTCCAGCGAAATCAACCAAGACGGCAATTCGATCGTCTCTTCTTCCCAGGCAAACTTTACCCAGTCGGCGGTAGACCAATACTCCGGCTTTTTATTGAGCTCTTTAACTTTCTCCGAGACCAGATCAATCAAAGCCTTGTGGGCTTTATTCTGAAGCGCCGGAAGCCAGTTATTCATTTTGGTATCGCGCAAGTTCCACAGGGACTCGACGATGAACGGCGTGCTGTTATAGCTGGCGCCCACTGAGAGCTTCACTAAATCCGCAATCTGTTCTTCCTTCACCCAGGAGACCAAGCCGAAATCGACGATAGTCACGTCGTATTCGGGAAACTCGCCTTCCTTCCGTGGCTATTGAAACAAGAAGTTCCCCGAGTGCATATAGCTATGCATGAAACCTTCGGTGGGGTTTGGGCGATCGCCTTCCACTTTTTTGCCTTGGCTCGCCTCCATGGGTTTGATCATCAATTCGTCGACCATCAAATCCATCAAGGTGTCCGAAAGCGCTCCCGGCAGGTCCCCGTACCACGTCGAAATCTTGTCCAACGAAGTGACGTTGTTCACCAGTTCCATCACCATCACTTTGGAACCCGGTTTAGCCGGGTAAGCGCGGGGAACTTTGATGTTCAGAAACGCTTTTTCGTGTGGCTCGATTTTGATTTCTACCCGCCGCGAAAGGCGCTTGGCCCCTTCATTCTGGTTGGCGACCGTTACGTCTACCCGCAGCTCTTGCCGCAGGTTCCAATAAATCATGTCGATCAGTTGCTCGAGTCGCCTCGCAGAGGGACCGGAACCATTCTTTTGTTTGAGCGCTTGGCTCAGCTGAGCGGCGAGATTTTTCAGAATCACCCGCTCGGCTTCCATCAGCTTTTCTACGCCGGGTTTAAGCACCCGAACGGCTACCGGGGTCACCGTGCCCGATTCGTCGGTGTAGTCGGCGTAAACCATCTGGAAAAGCTTTCCGGCTTTGCCCGAAAGACGAACATTGGAAAGTGGGTAGTTGTTTGGGTCTTCCTTGATGATCGCTTCGATTTGGTCGAGCGGGACTTCCCACCCGTCGTCGCGGATCTTTTTAAACATGGCCGAGAACGAACCTAGACCTTCCATTTTGGAAACGGTCTGAAAGAACTGCTGCGCAATTGGCGGGTAGTGTTTCAGCACGATCCCCAGCGACTGGTAGTCGGTGGTGTCGCGCGGAGCGCGGCCTAAATCGAGAATGATGTCCTTAATCACATCCGACGGCAGGAGCTTCAGGTATTCATCGAAGAACACCTTAATCAGCTTTTGCACTCGGGGATCCGTTTCCGCCAGGCTTTGTATCTGCGGCGAGGAAGCGGCCGTGGTGCCGATACTGTAAATTTGCGGCAGCACTACGTCATGAATGCGATTATGGAACTGATTGAGGATCCGCTCGTGGTCTGCTGTCTCGGCGCTATCTAACCGCTCCAGCAACTCCAAAACCGTGTTCTCGTTCTCTCCCAAGTGATGGAAGGTGTCTAAGAAATCCGCCGTGCCGCGGGTTAGTGCGCCAATACCCGCCGTGGTGGCCAGACTGCCCAAAGTCATGCTGGAAAGGCTCATTCCTTTAGCAGGAGCAGCCGCGGGCGACTGTGCAGGCCGCGGGCCGGGCGCAGTGGGAACCGGGTTTGCCGCGGCGGTTGATTTAGGCTGCGACGCCTCTTGCGGCTGAGCGGTTTTCGAAGCGCCGTCCCGAGCCTGATTGTTCTGGTACCAAGTGCGCCGCTGTTTGGAAGATAAACCCGGAGGCGGCTCAGCCGGCGGGGTGAAAATTCCAGGAGTCATCCCAGTGGCTTCTAGTTCAAGAGGGGTTTGCTCTACCGGGGCAGGCAACGCGAGCTGCGTGGTAGCCGACGGAAGTTCCGTCACGCTCGGCCCGGATAGAGACCCCGTTTCGGTTTCCACATTCTCGTTATTTAGGTGATTCGATAAGTGGCGAACAAGCGAGACTCCACTGCGAGTGGTAAACATCGCACCCAAAACACCCGTCAAAACCGTACCCACAATCGACGGAGAAAGGGCCGACTCCCCTACCAAGGAGCGCAGAATTTCTTTCAGGCGAGTAGATTTATCGGCTTCGAAAAGCTCCGCGTCGACCAAAGCGACGTTATCGGCAAAATCGGTCTTGTTCCGCACGCGGACGGCCGCTGGCAAACTATGGGTTTCCATGCGGTGAAAGAGCGCTTCCATGTCCCCTTGCAAGGATCCGGTGTGCACGCGAGTGGGTTCCACCAAGCGGACAAACTGGCTCAGCGAGGTAATTTTCTCGCCCGTATAATCCTTGGGGTTTTTGTAAACCCGGATCATTTCCTTAATGAACGCTTTGAAACGCAAAATTTGGTCGCGCCGCGAGATGTCTTTATGACTGAGAAGTTCAATGGCGCCTGGGCGGTGAAAATTGGCCGTCCCAATCAGAACGAGCAGCATTGCCTCGAAAGCCGGCGGCAAGCGCACGGCCGTGAGAGGATCGTCGTCAACCGGCGTGTTACCAGCCATGCCCACGGGAGGCAAAATGAGTGAAATAAGGACAAAGATTCGGATGAAGAGAGAGCTATATCGTTGCTCAGAAACGCCCACCGACCCACCTTTAGAATTGGCTGGGTCCCTCCGCAGAGGAACTTACCCGAACAACCCGTCCGCCCATGCCAAACCCAGCTGCGAGAATTGCGGCAGTGACGCGGAAAGGCAACAAAAAATTTTTCGGCGTATTCGCTTGCTGCTATGCATCAAAAAAAGTCCAGGGATCCCGATTGCATCGCCCTGTAAAAAATACTAAGACGCTTGAAGTCGTTTACAACTTGGATGGGGGTCATCGTGATTTTTAACGCGCACGCTCGCAGTACTACTTCGCTCGCTTTTCTCGGTTTAGCCTTAAGCTCTTCGCTTTTTGCGGCTAACCCTACAGTCGAATGCATCAATTGGCTGGTCAACGGCGAGGTTCTCACTGCCGTGCAAATCGCGGCGCAAAACGCGGGCGTGCAAGCCGACCGAAACTACCCGCTACCTTATGTGCTCAACAACTTGGGCTTGAACGCTTGGATTCCCGAGGCTTGGAACAAAGCTGCCAAAATCACTTCTAAACCCCGCCTTGTTTCCTTGGGCGGAATGTCCGAAGCGGGTGCACTCGCGGAAATTCGGCGCACCGATTTTCCTTCCGGAGCGCCCATGATTAGCCTGGGTGAAGGGCGTGGCGCGCTCATCCCGCTCGCCGTGAACAAAGGCCTCAAAGCCTACGGCATTGACCCCGCAAACGATCCCCAAAACGCCACTTCCGACAAATACTTGGCTAAGAACTGGATGAGCTCTCTGCCCGATGATGCGCGTGACTTGAAGTCGTTCGCCGACCAATCGCAGAAATTGGTGGTGAGCCACGACTTGCTTACTCAGCTCAATCGGTCCGATCGCATGGCCGTATTGCGGGAGAGCTACCGCGTGCTGGAAGTCACCGGGACCGCCCGCCATTCCATCGTGATTCCCGATGTCCGTACTGTCTTGGGGGAAGCGCGCGGGGATGTGAAAAAACGCGAAGATATGCTGGTGGCTGCGGTGCAAGGCCTCGTGAAGGAAGCGCTGGGTGACCAGGCTTACCAATTCGCCGTCATCATCGACGAGCCCCAGTTCCGGATTCGCAATAGCAACGCGACCCCGATAACAGACTTGATCGACACCGACGTTACGGGCCCGGTGAACTATAGCCAACTACGGGCACAAACCGCTTTGCTCGACGCGCCAGCCCTGAACGTGTTGATCGTGTTGCGCCGCCCGAACAGCTCTTGGCTCACATTCGAAGGCTTGTTTGGAATTTAAATCACTTCAACAGTGTTTTAAGGTCCGCTTTTAATTCATCCATCTTGTCCGGCTCCTGGACGGCGTAATAGCCCCGGAGCCGGCCTGCTTTATCCACCAGCACAAAACGGAAGCTGTGCATGATCTCTTCGCCCCCGCCGCCCGCGAGGTGAAACCCTTTAGTCATTAGCGAATCGATTTCGCCCTTCTTGCCGGTGAGAAAAATCCAATCGTTGGAGGCCTTGAAGGTTTTAGCGTACTTGGCGAGAACGGCCGGCGTGTCGCGCTTGGGATCCACGCTAAACGAAACCAATTTCAAACTGGCGTGCGGCAGAAACGCTTTTTGTACTTCCTGCATTTTGGCCGACAGAATGGGACACTGCCCCCCGCAGCTGGTGAAGATAAAATCTGCCACCCAAACCTTCCCCAGCAGATCTTTTTTCCCGATAGAAGCACCCTGGGAGTTCGTAAAACTGAAATCGGGCAACGGCCCCAAGTCAGGGAGATCGCCAGAAAAGGCGAGTTGGGACGCCAAGGCCAGCGTGGCCAAAAGAGTTTTCATTTTTCCTCCGTTACTTGGGCAGACGATCGACCGCCATGAGAATCCCCAAGATGGGTAAATAAATAATGGATGCGAAGAAGAGCCGACGCGCGTAGACCTTGGTCCGAAAAATCGCCAGATAAACACTGAAAACGAAAAAACCTATTCCTAGCACCATGGCGCCAAAAAAATAAGCCGTACCCGTCAGGCCTAAAATCGACGGCAAAAGCGAGAGCGGCAAAAGCACCGAGGAGTAAAGTAAGACCTGTTTACTAGTGGCCACGCCTTTTTCATCAATCACCGACAAGATGGGCAAGCCCGCCCGCGCGTAGTCCTCACGGTACACCCACGCAATCGCCAGGAAATGCGGTACCTGCCAAAGAAATAGAATCCCGAAGAGTACCCAGCCCTCCCAGGCCAGACTTCCGTAGGATGCCGTCCAACCCATCAGCGGAGGCATCGCACCGGGAATAGCCCCGACCAAGGTAGATAGAGAACTCATTCGTTTCATCGGAGTATAGGCTGCCAGATAAACAATGAACGTAACTAAGCCCAGCATCGCAGTGATGGTATTGACGAAGAAAAGCAGCAAGCAAAAGCCCACCGTTAGGCAGCCAAAACCCATCACCAAGGCCACCCACCCACTCATGCGGCCCGTGGGCAGCGGGCGATCCTGAGTGCGGTGCATGAGTGCATCGATATCCCGCTCCATCCACTGGTTGACGGCACCGCAACCGGCGCCAATGAGCGCCGTACCGAAAAGGGAAATCAAGAAATGGGGCCAGACCACAGGGCCTTGCCGACCGACACAATATCCCAGCGCGGTCATAGCCAATGCCAGAACGCAGATTCCTGGTTTCGTGAGCTCCAACAAATCCTGGGCGAAAGTCGGGGGCTTCGTACGGACGCGTTTCTTTCTCATTTGCGATCCACCCGAATCAGTCGACGAGCCGGCAAGACTCCCCAGCCGATTCTAAAAGTAAGCACTACCGAGACCATCAAACACAGGGCACCCACGGCCAGGTGCCCAGCCGTTACCAGAACCGGACGCCGCAACCAGATGGTCAGCGCTCCCAATTGGATTTGAATCGCAATAAAACCAATCCACAGAACTACGAGAAAAATCCGAATCCGATCGGTGCGCTCGCGACGCAAGATTTTGGCAGCCAAAACCAAAACCAAGACGCAAAGAAGATAGGCCGTCATACGGTGGGCAAAATGGAAAGCGATCTGCGGGTTCCAAACCGGCGGGAGGAAGCCGCCATAGACCGTCGGAAAATCCGGAATAGATAAACCGCCATGCAAGTGGCGCACACTGGCTCCGAGGAAAAGCTGCACGAAAAACAGCACGCTGACCAAAAACGAAAACTCGAACAAACGCTTGTCCAAGGGGCGGCTACCGGGCACGCCGGGGCTCCAGCGGGGACTCGTGACACACGCCAAAATGGTCATGAGACAAAAGAATGTTTGCCCGAGCATCGCGTGGGATACGGAAATAGCCGGTGGGAGTCGAAGCAAAACCGTAAGGCCACCGAGCGTGGCCTGCAAAAGCACAAGCGCCACTGCACCAAACGCCAAAACCCGCACCCAAGGGCGAGATTCGACCTGAGACAGGACAAATGCGGTAACCAGCGTCATTAGGGCGACCCCGCCGGCCACCATCCGGTGACCATGTTCGAAGAAAACTCCGCCTACCATCGGCGGCATCCATTGCCCGTAGGAAAGCGGCCAGTCCGGGACGGAGAGGCCGGAGCCGGTGCTGGTTACCAAGGCACCGGCGATTAGCAGAAACCAAGTGGCGCAGGCCGTACCAACGGCTAGCTTATGCCCTAATCGCTCGTTCATGGGTTGGAGTACTCCTCGCGGCGCACTCTAGGCCCAACTGGCTGGCCAGGCAAGACTATCCCCCGACCTTCTTACCAAGGCTTTTTCGAAGCGACCGGAATTCGACGGCCGCGGCCAAAGGCATGTGAGGAGACCCGTAGAATAGGAGGAAATTGCCGGCGTTTGTATTCGCTCGAGCGATACAGAGAAAGAAATTTATCCACGGCTATCAACGGAAAGTTTGCCCGCGTCAAAGCTGCCGCATTCGCGTGATGTTCAACGACGTGTCGCACCATCGGATCGAGAATCGCATAAGAGGGCAACGAATCGGAGTCTGTTTGATTTTCGCGCAATTCAGCCGACGGAGGGCGATCGATTACCCGTCGGGGGATGATCTCGGCCCCCTCGCGATTGAAAAACATCGCGAGTTCCAAAACCTGATCCTTGGTAATGTCTCCCAGCACCGCAAGCGCGCCCGCAGAGTCTCCGTATAGCGTAGCGTACCCAGCGGACAGTTCCGATTTATTGCTGGTATTGAGCAAAAGCCATTCTTTGTCGTTGGCCAAAGCCATCAAGAGAGTCATGCGAAGACGCGGCTGAATATTTTCCAATGTGAGCGAGTGCAGCGGAGTCAAACCCGCTTTTTCCAAGCCTTGTTGGGTATCTTTATAGAGGGCATCGATAGGCAACGTGACGGTGGAAATTTTGAGCGCCTTGGCTAAGAGCAGCGCATCTTCGTTGCTGGCATCGGAAGTAAATCGGGAGGGCAGAAGCGCTCCATGCACTCGCGCCGGACCCAGCGCTCGGACGGCCAAAGCCGCTACCACACTGCTATCAATTCCCCCACTGAGCCCCAGGCAAATTCCCTTGGCCCGAGTTTTACCGACGTAATCTCGGATGCCCATAGCCAAGGCATCGGCCAAGCAAGTGCCAGAATCGGCCGGCGGAGTAGCAACCGCAGGCGCCGATCCCACTTCCCATAGAACGAGACTTTTTTCAAAAGCGGGCGCGCGCACCAAGACTTCGCCGGCCGCGTCTACCACCTGGCTACCACCGTCAAAAAGAAGGTCATCATTGGCGCCGACTTGATTGCAGAAAAGAAGACCGGCCCCCGTATGAGCAGTAACTTCCTTGAAAAGTTTTCCGCGCAACTTGGGCTTGCCCAGATGAAAAGGAGAAGCCGACAGATTCACCACCCAATCCGCACCTACGCTCCGGGCGCCATCTAAAGGCTGCAGCGGGTAACGGCGCGGTACGTAGCCTGGGAAATTCCAGGCATCTTCGCAGATGGTTACGAAAAACTTCTGCTTAGCCAACTCGAACACCAGAGGTTTGTCCCCGGGCTCAAAATAGCGTTCGTCGTCAAAGACGTCGTAACTTGGCAACAGACGCTTGTGGTAGATGGCTTCTATTTTCCCACGGTGGAGCAAGGCGGCGGCATTGTAGAACGCGCGCCCCGTATCCCCTGCGTTCTTATCCACAAACCCGACCAGCGCGGCAATCGAAGGCACAGCTTGGGCCAAGCGCTGCAAACACGCCAAGTTTTCGTCGACAAACCAGGGTGAATCCAGGAGGTCCTGCGGGGGATAGCCGGTGATTGCCAGCTCCGGAAAGACAACCAGCGAGGCACCCGCCGCAGCGGCCTTCTCCATTTGGTGTTGAATCTTTTCGGTGTTCCCGGCGCAATCGCCGATGGTGGGATTTATCTGGGCTAACGCTAACTTCACGTCACTTCGCTTCTTCCATGGCACTCGGTTTGCCCGTGAAGCTCTTCTCGAACTCCTCGGGCGAAATGCCACCCTCTTCCCAAAGACTGCGCATGGCCGGCTCTCTTACATGGAGCCAATTGCCATGTTCTTCGATAATTTCGGCGGCTCCTTCAAGCATCGGGAAGTAGCGCACGTACTGCGACTCATCCGACTTCACCCGCCACTGGGAAAGACCCGGAAACAAGCTGGGAAACACCACAACTACCGAAACAAGCAAGAGCAACGGCACTAGCGCCAGGAATGCCCAGCGCGAAACCAACGCCGCGCTAAATCGCCGAGTGCCGGCGTGGCAGGCTTCAGTAATCCGCAAAGACGTATCCACGCTCAAAGGAATACTGGGCATTACCTGCGCCAATTCGACGGTGGTCTGCAGGTCGCGGTGTACTTCAGAGCAGGCGCGGCAGGACTCGATGTGCTTGCGCAATTCTTCTTGGCGCGCGGAAGGCAGAAGGTCTTCCAGATAATCCGACAGCATGCTTTGGCAGAAAAAACAGGTGGTCACCATATTAGAGCCCCACCGTGGCGGCCTTGCCGCCCGATCCCGTCGAGAGACCTTTTAGAGAATCTTTGAAGTCCAAACGACCGCGGTGCAACCGATGGCGGTAGACCCCCCAGCGCAACCCCAAGATGCGGGCAACTTGTTCGTCTTCGAATTTTAAAATATCGCGCAAGACCACGGGTGCCCGCAGCTCGGCGTCTACCCGCGCCAATCGATCGCGCACACGGTTCTCGGTTTTACTGGCAACCTTTTCCTTGTTTTCGCTGCGGGACGGCAAAACATCGTCGTCTAACCCCTTGAGCAGGCGCGTGTCACGGCCTCCCAATCTGGGGAAATGGAAATGGTGCAGGGAGCCCTGCACTTGGGCCCACGCAATCTGGAAAAGATGCAGACGCATCTCCTCAGGAGATGCGCCGCTACTCGTCAAGACATGGGTGCGCCGGTAATATTCACCGAACTCACGGAATATCGAAAGAACGAGATCTTCCACCGCGAAATCCGCGGCTAAAAGATAGGTGCAGAAGTCGTAGACTCGCTGATCGTTCTCTTTGATGAATTCGCGCAAGTCGGGAGAGCGATCGGTAGCCTTGGTTTTCGCCATAGCACCCGCTATCTCAACCCGTTATCGATCGAAATTCAACTCTTCGTCGAAATCGTCGAAGCGATCCAGGCTGAACCCGTCTTCAGAGGCCGTTGCCGGCTTCTTACAACTGATTCCCGTGTCGTACTCGATTCGTTCGTATTCCGACTCGAGTACGTACGCTTCTTCCGAGTTGTTTTCCGGCGTGTATTCCGAGTTGCTCGCCTTCGGCCGACGGCCGCGCCGCGCCGGCGGTTTCCCGCCGAACATCGACCCTTTGCGTGCACCCCAGCCACCCTGAGTTTTGCGCTTCTCCATCGCCTCAATAAACTTCTGAGAGATTTTCTTGGATGACGCAGCGTCTGGCGCTGGTTTTGCGGATGCCGGCACCGACTTCTCGGACGCCGCGTTGTTATTGTCTTTGGATCGCAGTGTCAGCGCGCGGTCAACCACTTTGCGCACTGCTGCCTTTGCCTTAGTCGCAGTTTTCTCGCGTCTAGACTTAGCCAACTTGGCCATAAGTCCCCCCCCCATGCCCCGTTGAAAACTCACACCCAAACACCTTGCGGTGTTCAGGCCCTGCCCCTGTTTCGACTACAAAAATAATGAAGATAAAGTACTAAGGTATATTACTTAGATAAGGTTTTTCCAGGTTTTTTGCAACTCCATTTTCGTAGAATTCCGAATTAATTTAAATCGTTGCCCCATTTCCGGAAAGTATGTTATTTCGTGATGTCGACTGACAGTGTTCTGTTTATGGGCGGAAATTTTAGGAGGCTAGAGATGGCGAAAAAGAAAAAAGCGGCAAAAAAACCCGCGAAGAAAAAAGCAGCAAAAAAGAAACCGGCGAAAAAAGCGAAGAAAGCTAAAAAATCGGCCGGTAAGAAAAAAGCGAAAGCTAAGCCGAAAAAGAAAGCAGCGAAGAAAGCCAAAAAGGCAGCGCCCAAAAAAGCGTCTGCTCCGAAAAAGAAAGCGGCTCCGACTGCTTCTGCTTCTCCGTTCGCGGCGGCCAAGCCGACCGAAACGCCTTCGCTTTTTTCCGTGGGTTCCGGCTTAACCGGTCTCGCGGGTGCGGCAGGTGCTTCCTCTTTCAGCTACGGCAACGAAGAGTAAAAAGCTCGCTTAGATTCAAATTGTAAAAGCGGGAGTTCCCCTCGGGGAGCTCCCGTTTTTTTTGATTCAGAGATTTTCCAATGTAAGGCGAAGTTGGTTGAGAGCATGCGTGGAGGCACCGACTTGCATAATATCCCGATGCGTACCCGGAGCCGAAATGCGTATCTCTCTAACCCCGGCCTCGGAAGCCACCGCGATATAAAATGTACCGATGGGATCTTGAGCCGTCCCTCCCGTGGGACCTAAATACCCCGTGATGGCCAACGCAATATCCACACCGCTTTTCTTGCGCAATGCCAGAGCGAGTTCTCGGGAGCATTTCGACGAAACGGCTTGCTGCGGATCTTCCAGCTCGATCCCCAACAAGATTTTTTTGGCCGCGTTTTGGTAAACCACTTCGGCACCCCAGAAGTTTTCTGAAGCCCCTGCTACTTTAGTAATGCGCTGGGAGCAGAGCCCGCCAGTGCACGACTCCGCGAAAGCCAGCGAAAGTTTCTTATCGCGCAGTTTTTCCACGACCATCTCTTCGAGCTCGGTATCCGCGTCGGTGTAGACCAAGCCTTGCAAGAGCGGCGCAATCTGAGTTGCCTTGGCCTCGAAGGCTTGGGCGTCTTCTTCCCCTCGGGATCGCCAATAGAGCACCAAGTGGTTTTCGGGAAACTTAGTGCGGTAGCCCAACCAAGCTTGCTTGGGCAGAGACGCTTCTACCGGATCCATCATGCGCTGGAGTTCGGACTCCGGGATGCCGATGCACTTCCAAACGCGCGAAAGGTATTTCTCACCACCCGCGATCAAAAGATGCTGCTCGAGGACCGGCAAAACCGAAGCCATAAACATGGGCTTCATTTCCGCTGGCACGCCGGGCATGAAAAAAACTTTTGCCGCGCCAATGCGGCAACTAAAACCCGGCGCCAAACCAACGGCATTGGGCAAAACCCCGGTACCTTGAGGGTGCTTAATCTGTTTGAGCATTTGCGGCGTGATCTGGCGATTGCGCTTTTTGGCAAACGCAACCAACCGATCCATGGAGGGGGCGTCATCTACCAAGGGCACGCCCAACACATCCGCCGCGCATTGAGCGGTACGATCATCGGAAGTAGGACCCAACCCGCCAAAACAAATCACAAACTCTGACCGAGCGCCCAGTTCGCGAAGCATCGCTTGAATGACCTGGTCGTCGTCCGCCACCACTTGGCAGCGATCCAAGCGCATGCCGCGGCGGAAGAGTTCTGCCGCCACAAAGGAACTGTTGGTATCTGAAATTTTTCCGGTGAGTAACTCGTCACCGATAGCGAGGGTTTCGATCCGCACCGGTCTAGGCCTTAACCGTCGTGGATTGCGGTTCACGCCGACGAACGATAACTTTCTTTTCCAGCTTGCGGCGTTCCTCGTCCCGCGCGCGCTCCAAATCGCCTTTGCGTTTTTCGTGCTCTATTTTGAGATCTTTCATTTTCCCGATCCACTTGGCCAGATCGTCGGCGTCGGTCACCTGAAAGCGCACCATCTCGCGGAGGCAGCTTTCGGCAACGTGAAAATTTTTATTGGCTCGATTGCGAATAACCAAGAGCTCTTGGGCGTGCACGGCCTGGCAAAGGTCGCAAAACACCGGCTCTTCGTGGAAGTGTCCGCTGACGCACGTCACACTGCGGCCACCTTCTTGGATGACCTGCATGCGGGTCGCCATGCGTCGGCGGAGCTGATCCTTTTCTAGCGGGTCCAAAGCCATAGTCCACTCCTACCAAAGCCCGCAAACTTTGACCACGACCGATTCTTGGGCCCATAATGCGCCATGCTTACAAAGCCGCATTTCCTCTTCTTAGCATTGGTTATTCTCAGCGATTCAGCCTTCGCCGACCCCCTCAATGGCGGCCTGGATTTAGGCACTTCCACCGCTGGTTCGTACGAAGCCCGCAATACATTCATTCAACCCGCGGCACTCGGGTTTGATTCCGCCTTAAACGGCCCGGAGCTAAGTTCCTCGGTAGCCCTAGCAACCCACCCCACCGCGAAAGACGATTTCAACGTGGCGCTAGCTTGGGGGTACTTCGGTTTCGGCGCGGAGCGGTTCTCCAACCAGGCCCTCTCGCGTTTTCAATTGGCCGTCGGTGTCCCTTTGAGCCCCACTCTTTTTTTCGGGACACGCTTGGGCCTGTCGCGTTACGATTCTGGCGCCCGCTCCGACGCTTGGGATTTTGGCTTGCAGTACCGCCCCTCACGGTTTGTTTCATTTGGGCTGCTTTGGAACCAAGCTAATCAGCCAGTGCAGACGGTCACCGGCACGAGCCTGCCTAGCTGGGCGACTGCCGCGGTATTGGTGCGCCCACTCCCCGCAGCGGAATTTTCACTCGATGTTTCCACCCCCTCCACCGATTTTTTCAAAACCTTCGCGGCGCAAGCAATGGCCGGAGTGCTCTTGGCCGAAGGCGTGAAACTCCGCGCGGGGTACCACACGCAGTACCAGTGGATGGCCGGTGTCCAGATTCACTTCGGCAACGCTTCGCTTTTTGCCAACGTGGCGCCGAGTGCCGATCGCAAATTAGTCGCCGGCTTTCAGTCCACCACCTCGCCCTACCGATCGGTGCTGACACCGCCCAAGAAAGTCCGCATGTCGATTGGCCCCTCGCTTTCCGACGAGAAATCCGCCGGCAGCTTGCTTTCGTCCGCCCACCCATCGCTTCTGGACCTCCTCCAGCAGTTGGAAGAGCTGGGCCGAGAGCCCAGCGTGCGCGGCCTGATTCTGCGCTTGGAAGATTTTCCGTTGGGCCTTGCCTCCGCCCACGAGGTATTTGCGGCCTTGGGTCGCTTGCGCAAGGCCGGCAAAACGGTGGACATTTACTTAGGCAATGCCGGCATAAAGGAATACCTGATCGCATCCGCTGCTGACCGAATTTACCTCGAACCGGCCGGGGAAATTCGTTGGTTGGGCTTGCGTTCGGAGCGTTATTTTCTAAAAGGCACGCTCGATAAACTGGGTGTTGAACCCGAATTTTTGGCTGCGGGCAAATACAAGTCCGCTCCGGAAATGTTCACGCGCAAGGAACTCTCCGAGCCCTCCAAGCAAGCGGCAATGGAAGAGATGCGTGCCCTGGAAGGATCCCTCATCGAACTCCTTACTCAAAGCCGCAAGATTGACGCCGCTCGCTGGAAGCAGCTTCTCGCCCTGGGACTTCTCAGTGCCGACGAAGCCAAGAAAGAAGGGCTCGTCGACGGACTCGCTTCATTCAATCCTGCGGTATCGGCCAAAAACAATGCCGAATGGATCCTGCCACCATTGAAACCCCGCTCCGAATCGCTTCACCTTCCCCCGCGTGTGGCTGTGGTAGTAGCGGCTGGAAATATTTTGCCCAACCGGGTGCGGTTTCTATCGCTGGGCTCCGAGCAGGTAACTCCGTCGAGTATGAACTCCAAACTCAAGGACGCTCGCGATGATGGCCGCACCCGCGCCGTAGTTTTGCGAGTTTCGAGTCCTGGCGGAGAGGTGTTGGCCAGCCAGCAGATTGCGACGGACATCGAAGAAGTGGGAACAACTAAACCAGTTTATGTTTCCATGGGGGACGTGGCTGCCAGCGGGGGATACTACATCGCCGCGCCTTCCAAACGGATTTTTGCCGGACCACTTACCATTACGGGCTCCATCGGGGTCTTCTTGGGCAAGTTCAATATGAGCGGCCTATTTCAAAAACTCGATCTCCATAAGCAAATTTTGACCGACGGCCCCTATCCCGGTCTGTATGGGGAAGATCGGGCTTGGAGCAAAGTGGAACGAGCCGTGATGGAACGCCGGCTCAACAGCTACTACGATAGCTTCGTAGCCTACGTCGCTTTGAACCGGCACCTCACCAAACCCAAGGTGGCCGACGTCGCCCAAGGCCGCGTCTGGACCGGCAAACAAGCGCTCGAGCGGGGGTTGGTAGACGAAGCCGGCGGCTACTACGAATCTATCCGCTTCGCTGCGGCCCAAGCAGGCTTGGAAGAAGGCGACTACGAGGCCTATGAGGTAGAAACCGACTCCGGGTGGTTTGGAATTTTGGGGGCTGATGCGTTAGGCCGCGCGGCTTCGGAACGCGCATTTCAACCCTGGTCGCTGCTTTTGTCGCCACAGGGGACGCGGGATCTGATCTGGCTATCAACCTTGCGGGACTCGCCCTTTTTGTACCTTACTCCGATCACTCCACCCGACGCCTGAGCTGTGCTAAACTGCAAGCCGTCATGGCGAAGGTGCTTCGGGAAAAAAGTCTGGTTGTATTTGTCGGCATGCCCGATGACTTTCGGCGCGCGCACCGTTCGCAGCTCGAGGCTATTTCCTTTGACGCCCATTGGGTCGAACGCGCGGGGCTAATCCCTCAAACGGCGTCCCCGACCGCTTTGGTTCTCAGTCTCGACGAAAAAGCGAACGGCGACCAGGCCACCTGGGAAGGCCTCCGGGTGAGGTTTCCCCAAGCCGAGTTGGTGGCCATCTCCAGCCGCGACTCCGCGCAGCTGGCGATGCTCTGCCTGCGGGAAGGCTTTGGAGATTTTCTCACCCAACCGGTGAGCCCCGACGAATTAATTCTGTGCTTGCTGCGTTGCCGCCAACGGCACGAAGCCATCCACACCAAACCGTTTCCGCACGGCGATATTAGCCGTGCCTTCACCCAAATTTCTGGCTGCTCGTCCGTGGCAACATTACGTCTGCGTACTTCTAGCGCGTTGCAGACGCTTTTGGGTGGCACAAGCGCGGAGTGGGCTGCGGGCAAGGGGGCGCCAGGACGGCGTGCCCGTGGTCGAGTGGTTCTGGCCTGCCAGAGCGAGGCGCATGGCTGCTGGGTGGTAGAAGGGGTGGGTGCTCGCGTGAGCCGGTTGAAAATGAATCAGGCTAGCGCTCTGGTGGAACACGCCGAACTCACTCTTATTAATCTGAAACGCGTCGATAAACTCAAACGCCAAACGTACATTGATGATCTCACGGGCCTGTATAACTCGCGCTACCTCCGTTTTGCGTTAGAAGCAGCGAGCATTCAATCGCTCCAACGCAAGGAAGCGTTTGGCCTGCTCTTTATCGATGTAGACCGTTTTAAGACGGTAAATGACGAATTCGGCCACCTAGTGGGCAGTGACTTCCTCACCGCGTTAGGCCGGATCGTCAAAAACGCAGTGCGCACGGGCGATATGGTTTTTCGCTACGGCGGTGATGAGTTTGTGATTCTGTTGCGCAATGCGGGTATCGAACGCAGCACGGAAGTGGCCGAGCGCTTGCGCAAACAAATCGAGCAGCGCGGATTCGTTATTCGCAACGCCAAAATCAAATCTACCGTCAGCATCGGCCTCTCCGTGTTTCCCGATCACGGCCGCGATGTAGATCATTTGATCCATGTTGCGGATGAAGCCATGTACGCCGCAAAAAAAGCCCGGAACCAAGTCCGGGTGGCGGTCGCAAAGCAGCCTCGTCAGTTGAGAATTCGCCGCCCCGAACCCACTCTTTGAGTTGAAATCAAATAATCTTTCTGGCAAGCCTTCTGCCCTGGGTGGAATTAGAAAGGCAAAAGGAACTATGCGCGCTTTATTGATCGCTCTTTGTTTATCGTTAACCGCTTCGGTCCAGGCCGCGGTGGAAAACAACTCCGGCAGCATTCAAGAAACGGCTCCGGTCACCAAGTCCTCGCTCGTAAAAGCCGACCTTTATGGTTGGACCTACAGCAATTCGATCGACAACTGGGACGGCCGCCGCGCCACGGCAGCCGGCGTCCCCGGAGGCCCGATCCAAATCAACAACCAAATTATCGTCCACACGCCGGCTTTCGGATCCATGGACTTTCACGTTGTTGGTAATTTCGTATTGCAGCCGTTTATGGGAGTTCTCTTGCAAGGCCAAGACCCCACGGCCGGCATCCAAGGTACGGTTTACGAAAACGGCGGCTTTTCTTATTGGGGCCGTTACCACCTGATTCTCCCGGTCACTGGTAGCAGCCGCGCGGATGGACTGATCACTGGACCTGAATCGGTCAGCTCCTTGAGCTACCGTTTCCCCAACAGCCGGTTCAAAACGGAGTTGGTGCTGGTACCGTCGATGAAGTTCTTCAACAACGGCGACGTCACCGCGTTCCTGTACGCAAGCCCCCGCCTTTGGTACCTCGTGAGCGATTCGTTCTGGTTGCTGAGCATCTATGAAACCGCTTGGGAATCCAAACGGACTGGCTTGAACTCGATGCTGTCGACCGGTGCTCCGAACCTCGGCTTCGGCTTCCGCTACATCTCGCAAAACGGCAAAGGCCTTTACGTGCAGCCGTTCGTGAACGTGTACCCGTTCGGCCCTTCCTTGGCGTCGTCCCACTTGGGTGTCGTCTTCGGCGGACCGCTGCTCTAAGCAAACGAGATGCACAGGGTTGGGCTTCTCCTATTATTGATTCTGTCGACGGTTGCCTGGGGCGAAACCAGCAATGCGCCCCACGGCGCCGTCGAAGAATCGGTTCTTTCCCCCAGTAAACGCTTCGGCATTGATCTCTACAGTTGGTCTTACACCAACCCGTTCGGCGAATGGAATGGCCGCACGGCAACCGCCGACGGCGCCACCGGCGAACCGTTTCAGATTATCAACCAGCTCACCCTGCACACGCCCGCGTTTGACCGCTTCGATTTCGAAATTACGCCACAAATTGTTTTGCAGCCTTACCAAGGAGAGCGCGTCCGCTTGCTTGAGCCGTCGATAGGCATCGAAGGCAATATGATTGAGACTGCGGCGTTTACCTACTGGACGCGCCTGGAAGTCTTGCTTCCGCTGGCCGGTCCGGGGCGCGACGACGGCTTGGTCGCCGGTCCCCAAGCTGTGCAGTCATTTGAACTGCAGATGCCGGGCAGTCGATGGCGGGTGGAGTTTTCGCTTATTCCCCAAATGAAATTTTTCAACACCGGCGAAACGGCGGCCAGCGTGTATTTGAGTCCACGCCTTTTCTATTCGTTTACCGACGCCTTTTCCCTTCTTTCGATTGCCGAGTGGTTTATCGAATCGCCGCGAGGCGTGGGGTTCGTGGATTGGCGGGCGGGCGCGGTAAGCCTGGGTGCGGGCTGCCGGTACCACAGTGGGGGTGGCGAGGGGCTCTGGGTGATGCCGTTTTTGAACATGTACCCGTCGGGACCCATCGCCTCCAACGCGCACTTGGGTGTGTTCTTCGGCGGGCCGGTTCTCTAAGGCGCGGGCGGGGTAAAGGGCGCCACATTGACGCGCACTTCGCCAATCAGGCCACGTCCCCGGACCACGACCCGCTTGAGAACCAAGCTAAAGCCTTCCAGTTGGGTCGCCCGCAGCAGCTCCTCACAGTAGGAATGCTCCCGATCCCAGCCCCAGAAAACGAATGTAAACCGCAGCGGCTTGCTGCGGGTACGAGTCAGGTGAATCTGGCCTAAGACGCAACCCCGCAGGTCCGGCCCCTTCCAAACCGCCTCATCGCGATCGCTGGGATCGAGCAGGTCGGCTATGCCGGGCTCCTCGCTCAGAATCTCTATCTGGGCCTCCCCTTCGAGCTGAGCCATGCGAGAGGGAGGCAAATTGCGAATCTGCACGGAGGGGACGGCTTCAAAGCTTCCCTTTAAATCCAACGTTTTCGGCAAGTTGGGGTCACCTTGAAAAGGCAGTGAGGGCGTCCAGCCGGGCTCGGAAGCACTCCCCCCGATACCGCAGCCTGCGGTCAACAATAACGCGGTACCGAACGCTGCCGTAAACAGTATGGAATGCATGGTTTTTCTCTTTTTGGGTTCAATAAAGTATAGCGCAACCCCCGGAAGCTGTTACTAATAGCCTTGCTACCGGAATGACGCATGGTGTAAAAGTCCAGCTCGGCTTTCTTGGTTGGGGGCGCATAGTTTCTGAAAACGCGTTCCCTCCTCAGTGGCTAAATAAGGAGAGGTAATGTCCCTTCAGGAACTCAAAAAGCTCCCACGTACTTTGGTCCAATCTGCCCAACTCGTCGGCTACCATTTCATGGTCGCCTTCCTGGTGGTGCAACTAGGATTCCCCCAGTACGCCGCTTATGCAGGCCCTAAGGACGGCGACACTGCCACCACCACCACTGCCACCCAACCCGCTACCACGCCCAAAGCCGGCGTTCCGGGTGCGGAAGGCGTCATCGACAACGCTGGTTTTCTGCGCATCCAAGGTCTTCGTGACCGAGGCCTGGATTCGTCGGTTACCCCGTTGGGCCGGGAAGAGAGTCCGGTAACAGTCCCTGAGGCTTGGTCTAGCCACGCCATAATGGTCGAAATCGGCCAACGAGGCGATTTGAATACCCTGGAACTTTCGTTGGAAGGCGCCCCCTTCATCCACGAAATCCTGATGCCCGGTGCGACCAAAGTTGCCAGCCATTCAACCGACGGCAATCACCTTGTTCTGACATTGAGCGACGGTACGAAGCACGCCATCGACCTCGGTCGGGCGCGCCAATCGATTTACCGGTCGCCCATTCCGGTTATTTCACTCGGTATCGGCACCGAGATCCCTCGCGAAGCCGTACAGAAGGCTATCGATGCCCAGACTCCGGTCTTGGACAAAGTTGCCTCCGGCGATATCTCGGGTGCGGTCACCGCGCTGAGCACTCTCGGCTTAGGTTTTGACGTAGTGCAACTGTCGGAAGGCCTCACTTCCGGTGAGACCGAGGCCCTCAAAGCCCACGTCCAAAAAGTCGAATCCTTTTTCCGATCGCTGCAGACCTCTACCTTGCCTCAAACGCACGGTGAAGAACGCAAAGCGCTTTTTAACGGTCGCCAGGTGCGTGAAGACTACGAGACGGTCAACGGAGTTACCCGTACCGTGGGGCAGCACGTTCTAAAAGGCACCGATGTCACACGCGCACACGTCGACTATTTTCCCAATGAAATCCGCGTCGCTTATAGCGCTGAAAATCAGCGCTTGGAATTCCAGCGCTGGGTATACAACGATGCATTGAAAAAGCCGGTCAAAGTAAATGCGCACCTCTTTTACGGGGTGAAGCTGACCGGCAATGCTGCCAATTGCGTGGTCAGAGACGGCAACATCACCCTGATTTCAACATCGGATTGGGGTGTTTTGGGCGGGTTCTCGCCGGTGATCTTGTCCAGCTTATTTAATTCGTTTGTTCCGCTGACGACTTTCTACCCGGCGGCTAGCGCGGTGGATCCGAATGCCACCGTCGAGAAATTGGAACTGTTGACCCCCGGGTCCAAACCGCGCGATGTTTTTGACACCCAAGGAAACCTTATCGGCAAGTATGCTACCGATGCCTTGGTCATCCAATTGCGTTCGGGCAATCGATCGTACCCCATTCACTTTAATTACCGGGGAGACCTGATGGCGCGCTTACGGGCGCACATCCTGTCGGTCATGCTCTTGATGCAAGCCGCCAACCCGAAGCTGGAGCTCTTGCCCAAGATTGCCGCCATTTTGAAGGCGGAACGCGCGCGCCGCGGTGCGATCGATCAGGCGAGCGATGAACTTGCGACAATCGCCGCCGATTCCGGTGATCACCTCACCATGGCCACCTTGCGCCACGCGGCCCACACGGTCGACTTCGGCAAATTGGCCGGCCTGCTGGAACCCGATAAGGAGGGCAATACCGCATTCGAGCGCCTTCAGGCAGCGCCCTCCGTGGAATGGACGGCGCGCGACTGGCCCCGTTTACATGCTTTGATTGAAGAATCTCGAGAGGCCGAACAAGCGGAAGCCGAGCGACACGGCCTACCGCCTGATCGGTTGGCCCGCAGCTGGGGAGAAATATTGGCTGCGAATATCCGCAACCCCAATCAAACGGTTACCCAAAAGGTCGCTGAGATTGCGCAAAAACGTGCCACGGCGTCGGACAGCTTAACCGGCGATTTGAAAAACTTGGCCAAAGATCAACTCACGCCCCTGCGTCTTACGGTATTGGGTTCGGCGGTCGCCGCCGACTTGGCCAATAAAGCGACCGGTGGCCAAGTCACGAGCGCCTTGTTCTCGACCATTTCTTCACTCTTGGGCTGGACCACGCAAACCTGGGGTTTGAGCTCGTTGGTGACCGAGACTGCGCAGTACTCCGGCAACTACTACCAATCTTATGCGTTCACCTCGACGGCTTTGCTTCTGGGCGTGTTGCTGACGTTCCAACCGCTTTGCTACGTGGTGGCCAAGACCGTCGCCCTTGTACGCGGCGAACGCAATGAAGACGGTACGGCATGGACCTCCGCGCAGGCTTTCTTCAGCTACGGCGGAAGAATGTACGCGTACCTGACGTACCCTTTTCAGTTGTTGCTGTGGCGCATGGCCGGGCAGAAAAACATTACCACCGCGTTGAAAAATGGCGGCGGGTTGACGACTCCAGGGGCCCTGCATATCCCGTTTAGCGACGCTTCGGCGGAAGCCGCCAAGGAGCGGATGAGCACCTTTATCGACAGCGATGCGTTGCGTAAGCAGCGGGCGATGTTGATTGCGGCACTCTCCGTGTCCGAAGTGCTGAAAGCCGATCACGGATCGTCTATTGATCCGGCCACCCTCATGATGCTGATGGAAGCGCATGAAGCCGGCCAAATGGAGAAATTTAATCAAGTCTTGAGCGAGCTACCGCCTAATGCCGCATGGAGCGCTATCGCGGCCAACGTTTACAAAGAGTTGACCAAAATGCGCGACGGCGGAGTGGGAGTAATCGACGAAAAGTCGGTCAATAAGTACGCCCAGGTTATGTCCGCCGCGGTGAAACAGTTCGCCGATATGAACACACCCAAAACCGGCCTCGCAGCCTGTGTTAAGGGTGCGGCGACAGCTTCGTGCAAGTGGGTGGCAGACAAAGGTAAAAAGTTCGGCGTCTGGACGAGCGAAATTGTCGGCACTTTGCTGACCGGTGGAACGTCTTTCCGTTTCTTTGAACGCAATAAAGACTTTGTGGCCAACACCCACAATACTGCGGTGGCGGATCACCAATTCAAACAGGATTACGCGGGTAGCGAGCAAATGACGGCACTCACTGACTCGCAACGATTCCCGGTCGCTTTGCAGCTGGGGCACCTCGATAAAATCGCGGCGGCCATTGCTGATGCGACCGAACAATGCTTGGTATACGGCGCCCAAGGAGGGATCGAGCAGTCGATGATCAATAACATCGGTGCCGACTTGCAGAACTCGTCGCCTACTTTGGCTGCACTGGCCTTGCGTCGCGACCACTTGCCGACTCTCCCCCACGGCGAGAGCCATGATTATGAACTGGGTACCGGATCGCAGGCGACTGTAGCCCAGAGTTTGGTCACCATGGGCGCCGCACTCGGCGATACCGAAGCAGGGATTCCCCAATTGCTGCACACCCAAGTGCGGCGCATGGATGCCACCGTCCAAGCGCTTCAAGGTAAGAGCTTGATGGGCTACGTCCCCCGCGTGGTTGCGCTGATGATGATCTCCGCGATTGTCGCCGCGCAGTCGAGCGAAGGCATTACCAGCTGGAGCGGCACCGATATGGCCCACACTGCGGGTGGCGCGCTGTTGCGGCAAGCCAACGTTATCTTCAACAAGCTTTCACTTGTGTACGGAGCAGGCGGTTTCGCACTCGGGTACGCGATTGTCTGGGCGCCGGTTATCTGGCTACAGAACACGTTGCAAAACGCGGTCAATGCGAACATCTCCAGGATAAACAAAGCCGATCACTTGATCGAGCAGGGCATGCGCAACGACGAGGAAACTGCGTGGAGAGCAGGCGTGGAAGGTCTGTTGGCTCTCTACTCCACGGGCAAGAAGCGGTTGCCCGCCGAGTTCGTTGTGCCGGTTAAGGACTATAGTGCCGACCTCGCTCGCAAGCTGGCGCTTTACTCTCAAAAGAATCCGCCCATTGCGACCGTGATTAGCCAGAAAGCTAGCTGGTTTAATAACGTGGCGCTCGGTGCGTTTGTCTCGACGATCTTGGCGATGACCTTGAGTCACAGCATGTACGATGCGTCAGTGCCGATCATGCCCCAGCTAACAGGTTCGATCGCAGCGTTCACGGCTACCTACTTCGGGGTGAAGACCCTGAAAGCAGCCTACGCGCCCGTCGTTAACTTTGTGGCGGCCATCCCGGGAGCGATTGTAGACGGGTGCGCTAAAGCGGTTAGCGCCTTCACAGGCCGCGGCGGAAACGGCGGCTCGGGCGGGAACTATAATCCGTCGGAAGCGGAAACAGATAGCCATTAGGGCCCATCCACTTATTCAAAAAAAGAGCGCCGACCCCTCACGGGGTCGGCGCTTTTTTTTGGTCTTTGCTCTAACCGATTAGAGGTGAGCAGCCATTTCCTGCACCGCGCCCACGGCGCGTTCGAGCAGGGATTCCGCGGCTTGTTCCTTCAACTTCGAAACGAATTCCGAAGTGGAAACGAAGAACGGTTTCTTTACCTCGATAGACTGGATGACTTCGAGATCGTAAGTACCCCAGTTATCGCGTTTGGTAACTTGCATTTCGGCATAGACCGATTTCAGGTAACGGCCGTTGCCGCTCGCTTCAATGGCGCTGGATTGGAATACGTCGCGCAACACCGCCGAACCATCGGTCGCGATTTGCGTCACGCCGCGGGCCACTGCGCCTTCACCCATTTGCAGCGAAGTGGGGTACGACACCGCCGGCAATCCGCCGAGGCTGCCCATCTCACCACCGCGCATGCCGCTATCTTGCGGAAGCTGGGTGACTAAGTGCGAGCGCAGCGCCGAAACACCTCCGCCGCCTTTGCCTTCGAACAAGCAACGAACCGAAGCAGTCCCTTTGAACGCGCCGTCTTTAACGGCCGGGGGCACTACCCATTCTACTTGTCCGCAGTCGAAATCTGTAATGTACGCTACTTCGCGTACCGACATTTGAGAGGGGTTAAACAGACCGGCGATGAAAGCCAGAATCTGCATGATAATCTGAATGATTTGAGCAAAAGGCATCGGTCGTCTCCTTGACCAAAGTTTTAAAGCGTAGAATGAGTATCGCGAATCTAAGACGAGGCAATATCGGAGAGCCGTGAAGATATCGGCACAGTTTCGCTCTAAACTGCTGTAGGCGGGGGCAACTAAATGGTCAGATTTCTTAATTTTTAGACGGGTCTTGGGCGGGGCCGGTGCGTGCCCAAGTCAGACCGCCGAAATGGACCTTCGAGCAGTCTTCATCGAACTTTCCGCTTGTGGACCTGCCGGAGGCGGAAAGGCGCACGCGTTTTTCATCCATGGTGAACGAGCAGATATCTGGCCCAGCCAGTGCGGTAAGCCAGCACGTGCCGTTTTCAAAAAAAACCATGAAATTGGGTGCTGTGCCGTACGTCCCTGAACAGGAAATATCACTGGGGGCGGGTGCTTTCGAGGGAGCCGAAGGAATCGACGCTATCTCGGCGGACTTCGGCGCGCTTTGTGGGTCCTGGGTAACCTGCGGTTCTGGATTGGAAATCGGCACCTCGGGCTTGCCGCAGGAGCTGAGGAAAATCATTCCAGTAAATACAACCAAAACTCGGGATAAACGCGCCATCGTCCCTCGATTCAAAATCAGTGGACGGGAGTTATAGCAGAATCGCGAGAGGTGGACTAGGTGCCCAGTTTCGGCACTCTACGGACGCAGAGTTTAAGCACTTGAAATGGTTCACCTCCGGTGGTGAGATCGGAGAAATTCATTCGTTGGAGGCTTGCATGGGTTGGGTAAAGTTCGGGCTCGCAGTAGTAGTAGTTTCGTTTGGGATGACGGCTCGTGCCGAGGGGCCTTTTTCGGCGTTGCCCAAAACGGCGCCCGCAAACAAAGACAATCCTTCCACACCCGATAAAATCCGACTGGGCAAGCAACTCTATTTCGATCCCAGGCTCTCGTTGACCGGCACTCTTTCTTGTAACTCTTGCCACAACGTAATGTCCGACGGCGCCGACGGCCGCCCCACTTCGCTGGGTGTGCACTCGCAGCCGGGTGGACGCAATTCGCCTACGGTTTGGAATTCCGCGTTTATGTCGGTGCAGTTCTGGGATGGGCGTGCGTCGACCCTGGAAGAACAAGCTAAAGGCCCGATGATCAATTCGGTCGAAATGGGCATGGGTTCGCACGATGTTGTGATTGGCCGCATCCGCAAGATTCCCGGGTACGTTACGCAATTCAAAAAAGTTTTTGGCGGCTCCGATCCGGTGCACATTGATAACGCGGTTAAAGCGATTGCCGCTTACGAACGCACCCTCATTACCCCGGGCAGCCAGTTCGACAAATTTATTAAAGGCGACAAAAAAGCCATCTCTGCCAAAGCCCAGAAAGGCTACGAGTTGGTCATGTCGACAGGTTGCATCACATGCCACATGGGTGTGAACTTCGCCGGTCCCGCGCTCCCCGTAGGCACAGGCTTTTACCAAAAATTCCCGGTTTTCGCCGACAGCGAATACGTCGCCAAATACAATCTCACCAAGGATAAAGGCCGGGGCGAAGCCACCAAAAAAGACGAAGACAACGGCATGTGGCGTGTGCCCACTTGGCGCAATGTCGCTTTAACGGCACCCTACTTCCACAACGGCTCGGTAGGAAGTTTGGAAGAAGCCGTGCGAGTGATGGCTAGTACGCAGCTCAACAAAAAACTGAGCGACGACGATGTAACCAGCATTGTCGCCTTTCTTGAAACATTGAGCGGCCCATTCCCGGAACAGACTTTTCCACGTTTGCCGGAAACATCGGGAACGACCATCATCACGGAATAAACTTATGATCGAAACCAGGTTGGTGGGTAGGCGGGTTCTTGTCGTCGACGACGATCCGCTCAATTTAAAACTCATGGTGGAAGCTCTTAACGTCGAGAAATTCGTCGTGGAGCAAGCCAACTCCGGCAAGCAGGCGCTCGAAAAAATCACCGCGTTTCAACCCGAGCTAGTGCTGCTGGATTACGGTATGCCCGGAATGAGTGGCCTTGAAACCTTGCAAATGTTGCGAGGCAAAGAGAACTACGTGGCGGTCATTTTCGTTTCCGCCAATACCGAGCAAGAATTGATTGTGGATTGCCTGGGTGCCGGCGCCGACGACTACGTCCGCAAACCTTTTCGCTTCGGCGAGTTGGTTTCGCGAGTGAAGGTACGGTTCCGCATCAAGGACCTTAACGATCAGCTTCAAATCGCCAACAACAAACTGGCGGAGCTGGCTGTCACAGACGATCTTACTGGCTTGTTCAACATGCGACAGATGTACGACAAAATCGACGCCGAGCTGCGCCGCGGAAAGCGCTTCGATCGCCGGGTGGCGGCCATCATGATGGACATCGATCATTTCAAAGAAGTGAACGACACCCACGATCACCTCTTTGGCAGCTTTGTGATCAAGGAGTTGGGCGGGGTCATTCGGCGTAATATGCGTGACGTGGACTTTGCTGCTCGCTACGGCGGCGACGAGTTTTTGATCATTCTTACCGAAACCACACCTTCGGGCACCAAGACGTTCACCGAACGGTTGCGGGCCGTAATCGAGAAGCATGTTTTTGATGATGGTAAGGCAAAACTCCAGCGCACTTGCAGCTTTGGTTTCACTGTGTCGGATCCGCAGGAAAACACCGACGCCCGCGAATTGGTTCGGCAAGCGGACCATGCTTTGTATGAAGCCAAACGGGCCGGGCGAAATCGCGTCGGATCCGCGCAGAAATAAGTCGGCTCGAGAAACGGCCGCGGCCTAGCCGCCGTGGGCTTCAATGGATTTTTTCGGGCGCAAAGGCTTCTGTGCCCCCCATTCGATCGTGAAATTAATATATCCGTCGTAGTCCATTTTATCGGCGGGCAACGGGATGAACAGCGGCTTGTCTCGCTGATTCGCTTCATTAAGCGTTTTGAGTATCGCGCGCTCGCCTCCTGTCGGGTGGTAGCTGCGAGAGGCGAAACCGTATTTATCGAGTAAAATCTTCGGTTGCGTCGACTTACGCACATGGAACGCACCTGCGTAGACCAATACGCGGGAGCGAGGATCCTCTTTAAGCACTTTGGCGATGTTTTCAGCCATGCGCTGATCTCGTTTCTCGTAGAGGTCTTTGCCGAGCCGGCAGTACTCTTCAAACACGGCGGGATCGCTGTTGTATTTAAGCTTGTCACGCTTGGCTCGGACGGCAGCCCGAATATCGAAGGGAAGATCGATTGCGACGAGATGGATGCCCACCTCTGTGGCGGCTTCCGCCACCGCCATGTAACCCTCTTCATCCCACCCAAACTTCTGAAAGCTCGCAAAAACATCTTTTTGGCAGGAACCATCGCAGCAGTATTTCTTTACTGCGTCGGCGTGCTCTTCTCCCAGCATCTCCATTGCCAGGTGAGAGATGCCGGCCTCTTTGATCGCTTTCATTGAGCGCACCAGCTCGCGCCGCGATTCACTCGATGGGTGAATCTCGCCAACGTAGAACGCCCGAACGTCTCCCGACAGCAAACTTTTCCAGTCCAGTGGCACCGCCTTGGTGCGAACGTGCTCCGCTAGTTTTATGGGATCCTTCAGAAACTCGGGCTCCGCATCGGCGGCAAAGAGGCTAGTACCCAGCGCCAACACCAATAGGAGAGGGAGAGTGAGCTTCACCTGCTCTTTATATCCCAAGGCTACTGCGGGGCCCAACAATTTCGGCACCTTAAGTGCTTGTTTTCCCGCTAGATTCTCCCGTGGTCGTTTGCTATAACGCGCCGTGTTTCGCATCCTCCTCTTTTTCTATTTCTTGCTGGCATCCTGCTTGGCCCTCGCGGCCGAAAAAGACACCCGCAGCTGCGCCCAGCGCACTCGGGAAGCGCTCGGCCGGGAAGCCTTGAGCGGGGTCGTTACATCGGTGGGGGAGCGCAGTCTCTACACGCTGGCGTGGCGGGGGCGCGAACTTTACCGCCTGGCCGACCAGTCCGATCGGATTGGAAAAATATTTCAACCTTTGTCCCGTTTGGAGCGCATCCCGTTTCCCGCTGGCGCCTGGAAGAATATCAGCCTCGTCGCGGTGCAGTCCGATGCTTACTCCGTAATGAACTGGCGAGCGATGGTCGCACTGACCGACAACGACGGCTCTCTCTTCGTATTCGATACCGACGAGGGCCAAGCCGCTCGCCTACCCTACCGCGAAGGCCGTTTCTTGGTTTCTCTGGCCCTGACCAAAGGTGAAGCGACTCAGCTCACGCTTTTCTCTAACCTAGGCATTGAAACTTTCGACCTGCCTGGGCGACTCGATCACGAAGTACGTTTGGCGCCCAAGCTTGCCTACCCCGTTGCCGGCATCAAGGGCGGAATTGCCCTAGAACGAGACGACTTTGTCGCCTTCAGTCGAGAGGGCGTAATCACTCGCTACCACGAAGGCCGCGCGGAAATCGTCGGTAAGGCGCCCCGGGGCGTTCGATCGCTAGGCGGCTACCTTACCCACGGGAAAATGCGTCTTTGGTTACTTGATGAAGACGGAGCCCTCTGGCGTAAGAAAAAACAAAACGGTCGATTCGAGCGTTGCGCATTTCAACTTCCGCCCGGGGTGGAAGGCGTCCGTATTTCGGCGTCGAGTAAAATAGTCGCTCCCGAAACACCTTTTTTTGAAGAGTGGTCCGGCGGTTACTTCTCCCGAGCGAATTTCTCCTGGAAACTTGGCACCCAGATTGAGCGCGTGATCATCACGGGTAACGACGGCCGGGCATACAGCCCTTTTCCGGAAACCGAGGAGCAGCAAGAGCTTTGGCCCGTACGCCTGCATCCCGACTTGCTCGCTGCGGCGGGTTTTGATTTTGGGATCGATATCACGAGCCTGCTCCGAGGCAGCACTTTGACCCCCGGCGAAGTGCGACTAAAAATGAACCAGCTCGAGCAGGCACGCGAACTCTCCGGCGGCCAAGAAAAACCGCTCAGTACCACGGACCAGCGGTTACTGCTGCGGACTTGGTTCACGCACCTCTTGCATGAGCGCTACCTCGATACTGCCGGATCGGGCATAGAAGAAACACTCAGTCGAATCGGCGTGCCCAAACAACGAGCGGCGCAGCTGATTTTTCTGGCCTGTTTGGGCTTCCAAGACGTCGAATCGTTGCTCCTACAGCGAGACCTCGGCCGCAACATGGAATACTTTCAAGAGATCAACCGGCTGCTACTCCTCTCTGGGCATGCCTTTCGGCAACAATACGCCCGGAGCCGGGAAAGCCGGCAGCTCGTCGAAAACTTCGCGACCAAAGCTCGGACTTTCCTCCACGGCGAGCGAGATCGTTTTCTGGACCAGATTTTGGATGCCCCCTGGGCCGATCAGCCGATTTATCTCGCCATGGACGCCTTTTTTTCCCAACGCACCTACCTCTGGCACTGGAATCTGGAATCCGAGATCGCCGATGACGCAAACCCACCAGGGCCAAAGGGCACCACTGGTGGCGCTTCGGCCGAGTAAAATAGCGGAAATTATTTCTCACCCCGTGCTTGCCAACCCCGGCACTCCCTTTGCAAAGTGTCCCTTTGTCGGGAGGGGTAAATGCTAAATTGGCGACACGGGATATTGGCGATCAGCATAGGTTTGATGGCCGCTTGCACAGGCGGGTCGCGGCTCAGCAAAGACGTCCTTTATATGGGCAATGGGTCCGAACCCAAGGATCTCGATCCCCACGTCACCACCGGTGTCACGGAACACCGGATCCAGCAAAATATCTTTGAAGCCCTGGTCAGCATCAACCCGCAGACCCTCGAACCCGTCCCCGGCGACGCCGAAAGTTGGACGATGTCCAAGGACGGAAAGGTTTATACCTTCAAAATCCGCAAGGACGCCAAATGGTCCAATGGCGAGCCTGTTACCGCGCACGACTACGTTTACTCGTGGATCCGCTTGTTGAAGCCGGAAACCGCTGCGGAGTATGCGTACCAGGGTTACTACCTGGTTAACGGTAAAGAGTTTAACACCGGAAAAATCAAAGACCCGTCGCAAGTAGGGGTAAAGGCGCTGGACGCGCAGACCTTGCAGGTCACGTTGGTGAATCCCACCCCGTTTTTCTTAAGCCTCATGTACCACCACTCGTTTTATGTGGTGCCGCAGAAAGTGGTAGAAAAATTTGGCGCCCAATGGACTCGTCCCGAAAATATCGTAACCAATGGCGCGTTCAAGGTGACCAAGTGGGAAACCAATAAGGAAATAGTAGCTGTTCCAAATCCCTTTTATTGGGACAAGGGGCGAGTCACGTTGAAAGAAGTACACTTTCTGGCCGTCGAAAACCTCGATACCGAAGAAAAGATGTTCCGCTCGGGCAAACTCAACGTCACCTATGAATTGCCGCTGGAAAAAATTCCCACTTGGGAAAAAGACAAGACCGGCGTTTACATGGCCTACCCCTATCTAGGGACCTACTACTTTTGGATTAACACCAAGCGTAAAGGACTCGACGACAAACGAGTGCGGAAAGCGCTCAATCTCGCCATTGATCGCGAGCAGATCGTCAAGCACGTGACTCTGGGTCACCAGTTACCAGGCAATATGTTCACTCCCCCAGGTACCGGCGGCTACGATCCCGTCGTTAAATTGCCGACTGATCTCTCGCGCTTAGCGGAAGCCAAAAAACTTTTGGCCGACGCAGGCTACCCGGGCGGAAAGGGGCTCCCCTCGATGGAGATCCTGTACAATACATCCGAGGGGCACAAAAAGATCGCCGAAGCTCTCCAACAGATGTGGAAAAAGAACCTCGGCGTGGAAGTCACTCTCTTTAACCAAGAATGGAAAGTGTACTTGGACTCTATGCGCAACGGTCAGTTCGCACTGGGCCGTCAGGGTTGGATCGCCGACTACAACGATCCCACCACTTTCTTGGACCTCTTAGTTTCGGACAACGGCAACAACCGCTCGGGTTGGAAAAATGTCCAGTACGATACTTTGATCGACAAAGCGGGTAAGGAAATCGACAAGAAAAAACGCCTGGAATATTTCCGGCAGGCGGAAGAAATCGCGATGGAAGAGCTACCGGTTATTCCGCTCTATATTTACAACCGGCACTACTTGAAAACTTTGAACGTCGAGGGATGGTACCCCAATATCGAGGATCACCATCCGCTCAAATACGTCACCGTGAAGTAAAACTTAAAAACGGGGTCAGCAAATGGGGCTGGGGTACTTAGTCCGTCGGATTGCGGTAATGGTGCCGGTGTTTTTCCTGGTAGTTACCGTCGTCTTCTTCATGATCCGGTTCGCGCCGGGCGGTCCCTTTGACGGTGAAAAAGCCGTCTCACCCGAAATCTTGCGCAATTTAAACGCCAAGTACCACCTCGATGAACCGCTTTGGAAACAATACTTCAACTACCTGGCGGATCTCAGCCGAGGTGACCTCGGCCCTTCTTTCAAGTACGCCAACCGCACGGTGAATCAATTGATTGGCGAGTCGTTTCCCGTGTCGCTAGAGCTGGGACTCATTGCGCTGGGCTGGGCCCTTCTCATTGGCTTGGTGGCCGGCGCCTTGGCTTCGCTCAAACCCAATTCGCTTTGGGACTACATCCCGATGTCCTTTTCACTGCTGGGAATTTGCCTGCCCACGTTTGTGATCGGGCCCTTACTAGTGCTGGTATTCGCCATTTGGTGGAAAGTGCTCCCGGTGGCTGGCTGGGAAACCTGGGAAGATCGCATTCTGCCGTCAATTACCCTGGGTTTTGCGTACGCCGCGTTTATCTCCCGCCTGACCCGAGGGGGGTTGGTGGAAATCCGCGGCCAAGACTTCATTCGCACCGCCCGGGCGAAGGGCCTCTCCGAGATGCGGATATTAGTCGTGCATTCGCTGCGTGGGGGACTACTGCCGGTGATTTCATTTCTAGGGCCAGCTCTGGCGGGAATTATCTCGGGCGCGCTGGTGACCGAGACGATTTTCGATATTCCCGGACTTGGGCGCTTCTTCATCCAGAGCGCCGTCAACCGCGACTACACCGTGGTGATGGGCACGGCGCTACTCTACTTTACGCTGATTTTCGTCTGTAACTTCATGGTGGATGTCGTCTACGCCTTACTCGATCCGCGGGTGAAATATGAGTAGCGAAGCCCTGACCGGGGTGCAGTTGAAACAGCAAGAGGATCAACCGCGCAGTCTCTGGCACGATGCCTTCTGGCGGCTGAAGAAAAACCGCTTGGCGGTGTGGGGCGCGGTTTTCCTGCTAGTGGAAATCGCGGTATTCATCGCGACGCCTTTGATCGCTCCGTACGGTTTTGAATCCCAGGACCTAAACAACACGTTGGCCTTGCCGTCGCTAGCCCACTGGTTTGGCACCGACACCTTGGGGCGCGATCTCTTCACTCGGGTTCTGTACGGCGGCAGGGTTTCGCTCTTTGTGGGCATTCTAGCCTCGCTGGTGAGCGTGCTGGTAGGGGTCATCTACGGTGCCGTGAGTGGTTTCGTCGGCGGCAAGTTGGATAACTGGATGATGCGCGTAGTGGACGTGCTCTATGCCCTGCCCTTTATTTTTCTGGTCATCATCCTGATGGTGTATTTCGGCCGCAATTTGATTTTGCTCTTCGTGGCTTTGGGCTTAACCCAATGGCTCACCATGGCGCGGATTGTCCGCGGGCAAGTGATTTCGCTCAAGCACAAAGAGTTTGTCGACGCGGCCCGCACCATGGGCGTGTCGAATTACTCCATCATTCGGCGGCATTTAATTCCTAACTCGCTCGGGCCGGTGATTGTGTACCTCACACTCACGATTCCCACCGTGATTTTGGAAGAAGCCTTCTTGAGCTTCCTGGGCTTGGGCGTCCAAGCTCCGATGGCATCGTGGGGGACCCTGATTTCCAACGGAGTCGAAGTTATGGAAATCGCTCCTTGGTTGCTGCTGCTGCCGGCCACCGGGCTTTCGGTCACTTTGTTCTGCCTCAATTTTCTCGGTGATGGTTTGCGAGACGCTCTGGACCCGAAAGGAGCCAAAGACTAATGGCCACTCCCATCCTGGAAGTACGCAACCTGCGCGCCCATTTCCACACCCGCCGCGGCATTGTTAAAGCCGTGGATGGGGTGAGCTTCGATATCCACGAGGGAGAAACCCTGGCGATTGTGGGTGAGAGCGGGAGTGGCAAAACCGTCTGCCAATTGAGCTACCTGCGATTGCTGCCGGAACCGCCGCTGAAGATCATGGGTGGCGAAGTCCTATTCGACCGCCAACAGAACCTTCTCAATTGCTCGCCGGCCCAGATGCGGGCGGTACGGGGCAATAAGATCAGTATGATCTTCCAAGAGCCGATGACGTCCTTGAACCCGTACCTCACCATCGGCACTCAGCTTACGGAGCCCTTGCGGGCCCACGCCAAACTTTCCAAAAAAGACGCCCAACGCGAAGCCATGGCGGCTCTAGATCGCACGGGGATCTCCGACACCCAACGCGCGCTTAAGTACTACCCGCATGAATTTTCCGGCGGCATGCGCCAACGAGTCATGATCGCTATGGCGCTGACCACCAAACCTCGACTGCTTATTGCCGACGAACCCACGACCGCTCTGGACGTGACGGTGCAAGCGCAGATTCTGACACTCTTAAAGGACATCCAAAAAGAAACCGGCATGGCCGTGCTCTTTATCACCCACGATCTGGGAGTGGTGGCATCGGTCGCCGACCGGGTTGTCGTAATGTACGCCGGCAAAGTAATGGAGAAGGGCAACGTCGATCAGATTTTTTACGAAACCCAGCATCCGTACACGCAGGCTCTCTTGCAATCCACTCCCCGCATCGACATCCCACAAGGGAAGCTACCCGCGATTGCCGGCAGCGCACCCGACCTGGCCCGCTTGGGCGCGGGCTGCCCCTTTCAAGGGCGCTGCCCTCACGAGCGCGCGATTTGCGAAACCGCTTTTCCGGCGGTGAAAACCTATTTACCCGGGCACGATGCTTACTGCCACTTGGAGGGAATGCCACTATGAGCCCCATCGCGCGAATCGAAGGGTTGTCGGTCGCTTACAAAATCCGCAACGGACTTTTCGGGGCACAGAAATCGTTGCGTGCGGTAAATGAGGTATCGCTGGAGCTACACCCCGGCGAAATCCTGGGGCTGGTGGGAGAATCGGGCTGCGGCAAAAGTTCATTGGGCAAAGCCATCATCCGCTTGGTCGAGCCGACCAGCGGAAAAATTGAAATCGCCGGAGTCGATTTTCGTCAATTGCAGGGGCGCGCTTTACGCAACCACCGCTCGAATATCCAGATGGTATTTCAGGATCCCTATGCTTCGCTAGACCCCCGCATGACTGTCGCCGACATTCTGGCCGAACCACTACGCGCGCACGGCAAATACACGGCGGCCCAATTAGATGAGAAAATCGCGGCCTCGCTCAATCGAGTGGGCCTGCGCCCCCAGGATGCCAAACGCTACCCGCATGAATTTTCCGGTGGTCAGCGCCAACGGGTAGCGATCGCTCGCGCCTTGATCTTGGAACCCAAGATCATCATCGCCGACGAACCGGTTTCCTCACTGGATGTTTCGGTGCAGGCACAGATTTTAAATTTACTGCGCGATATTCAGCGCGAGCTAAATCTGACCATGCTCTTTATTTCCCATAATTTGGCCGTGGTGAAGTACCTGGCCGATCGGATTGCGGTGATGTACTTGGGCAAGATTGTGGAAATTGGCACCCGCGAGGAGCTTTTCGCCAATCCCCAGCACCCTTACACACAAGCGCTTTTGGCGGCGGTGCCCATTCCCGATCCGTTGCGGGAGCGCCAACGCAGGCGAGTTCCGTTAAAGGGAGAAATCCCCTCAGCGGTGAACCCACCCTCGGGCTGCGCCTTTCACACTCGCTGCCCGCTCGCGTACGATCGCTGCCGGGTGGAAACGCCACAACTGGAAATCTCGGCCGATTCGGGCCGTAAGGTGAGCTGCTTCGCGGTGGCTAAACCTCGCCCGATTCAAAACGCATAAGCGAGCGTAACCGACAAGGCGGGCAACCAATTGGTCGCGGCGCGGGTACTATCGATACCCTGGTGGATTTGGGTTTCCACGTCTGCCTTGGCGCGCTCGAAATCCGCTTGCGCCGCGGGGCCAGCAAGCGGCAAGACGCTAGTGAGCGTGCCGCCCGTCGTGGTGGTGTAACTTGTCTTCAATAAGTAGATCGCCCCTGCTTGAAGATGCAGACCCAACCCCTCAGTGAAAGCAATGCGGTACCCTACCATCGCCGACACCACCGGCTGCAAGAGATCCAGCGTCCCGGTCAGCACATTGGGAGTGCTGGTGCCTTGCGTATCGTTTTGTAAGGCACCCGCCACCGTGGCGCCGAACTGCCACAAGCCAATATTGAATTCCCCCAAAAACCCCGACGCTGAACCGTTGGGCTGATAGCGCATAAACACCGACGCCGATGAGAGTGAAAAGCGGCTAGACGGTACCAAGGTGTATTCGTCCGCAAGCCCCAGGTTAAGCGGCACATTCTGGGTAGGGATGAAGCGTTGGAGCAACGGATCGATGGGCACGGTGCCCAAACCTACGCCAAAAACGAAGGGCCGCATCCCCATAAACCCGACTTGGATGCTCACAATCTGGGGTAAGCCCGCTACGACTTCGATCTCGAAGTTCTTGCCGCCACCCACTTCAGCGCGTGCCTGGGTGACGGATAAAATCATGTAAAAACAAATAGTTAGTAGTGCCCTTTTCATGGGCCCTATTCTACCACCCGCGGGTGGCCCCGTCGCTTAGGCCGCGCGCAAATCTCGCTGCGCGCTCAAGCGTCCACTCGTAGCGCCCGCGCATTTCGTCACCGCTCCCACTACTTCATAGACATCCTACAAACGGAATACGGGTCTGTAGACCGCTCGTCCAATCGGAGACAATTCGCGCCGCACGCGGCACGGCTCTTGCTCTTGTATCCCCACGACTATCCATTTTGTTTAGCAGAGGTGATTCATGTCGCAGTACAAAGTGCTCGTGGTGGATGACGAAGAAAGCATCCGCGAGTTTTTTGAAATCATGTTGAAGCGGGAAGGCTACGATGTCGTCGCCGCCAGCAACGGAGCGGAAGCGCTCGAACGCTTAAAGAAAGAGCGTGTGGATTTGGTTATCTCCGATATCCAAATGCCAGAGCTCTCCGGCATGGACTTGCTCCAAGCCGCCAAAGAACTAGACCCCGAACTGGTGGTGATCATGATCACTGCCTTCGGTAGCACCGAAACGGCCGTCGAAGCCATGAAGCTCGGCGCGTACGACTATGTACAAAAGCCTTTCAAGATTGATGAAGTAAAAATCATCATCCGCCAAGCGCTCGAAAAACGCACGTTACGGATGGAAAACGCCTTGCTCAAACGCGAGCTGGGTACCAAATACGCCTTCGACAATATTATTGGTTCGGCTCCTCCGATGATGCGCATTTACGAAATGGTAAAGCGCGTAGCCAACACCAAGAGCTCTGTTTTGATTACCGGTGAGAGCGGTACGGGTAAGGAATTGATTGCCCGCGCGATTCACTTCAACGGCCCATTGAAAGATCGTCCCTTTGTCACCGTAAACTGCGGCGCCATCCCTGAGAACCTCATGGAGAGCGAAATGTTCGGTCACAAGAAGGGTTCCTTCACCGGCGCCATCGCCGATAAGAAGGGTCTTTTCGAAGTGGCTAACGGCGGAACGATTTTCTTGGATGAGTTGGGTGAGCTCCCGCTGCCCATGCAGGTAAAACTCCTGCGCGTAATCCAAGAAGGTACTTTCAAACGCGTCGGCGCCACCGAAGATATCACGGTGGATGTGCGCGTGATCTCGGCGACCAACAAGACGTTGGACGCTGAAGTGCGCGCCGGCCGGTTCCGGGAAGACTTGTTCTACCGCATGAACGTGATTCAAATCCATTGCCCGCCGCTGCGGGAACGCCGGGAAGACGTCGCGATGCTCGCGAACCACTTCTTGGAAAAGTTCGCCAAGGGCTTGGGCGTGGAAGTGAAGCGCATCGGCAACGAAGCGATGGATGTGCTCAAGCGCTACCACTACCCGGGTAACGTGCGTGAATTGGAAAACATCATCGAGCGCACGGTGGCCTTGGAGCCGGGTGCGGTGATTCTGCCGGAAAGTTTGCCGCGCCATATGCTGGACGCGCAACAGCCTTCGGCGGGTCCCTTGGACGCCAACAAGATCGAAATCCTGGACGACCAGGGCATCGACTTGGAGCGCCTGACGGCCGACTTCGAACGCACTCTGTTGACCAAAGCGCTGCAAAGCGCCGGCGGCATCAAAAAACGCGCGGCGAAATTATTGGGTATCAGTTTCCGCAGCATGCGCTATCGCGTCGACAAATACGGACTAGGCGCCTTGTCTGTGGACGATGACGACGATGTCGTCGCAGAAGCCGGCAACGCCTAAGGCCTCAAAATCTGAATAAAGAAAAAGGGCCGAAGCTTACGCTTCGGCCCTTTTCATTTTTAAACGTAGAATTTACTAAACAGTCGCTTAAAAGACGCCGTCGACAGTGTTGGATACTTTACGCTGATCGTCGATCGTCCAGGTATCGTGCGCCGCACCAGCAGTGGGCGAGATCACACCTTCCGCGCCGGCAGTGAAACCCGTACCGTTCGCCAACGAGTTACGAGCCACGCAAGTGGTACCGGCAGTGTTACCACCCAACGCTGTGTTGGCAGCGGTGTAGTAGGCCGGGAAGGCCGCGTTGATCGCCGCGCTCACGCCGGAAGTCGGAAGCATCGTTCCTTGGTCGGCGCAGCCAGCCGTATAGAAACCGACGAGGTAAATCAGAGAAGCAGCATTACCTTCGATTTCAAATCCCATTTTCTGAAGGTTGTTCCCGTAGCCGTTGTATTCGGCATAAAACGCCGCTTCAGTAGTGTAAACACCACCGAGGTTTACTTTAGCTTCGGACTTTTTCGACTTCTGGATCATCCGGCGAAAGGTCGGAACGCCAATGGTGGACAAAACGCCGATGATCGCGACTACGATCAATAGCTCCACCAGTGTAAAACCACGCTTGCCGCGTTTATGGAACATCTGCATCAACATTTGTTTTCTCCTATTACGTTCAATTTGTTTAAGTAAAGATTTGGTCTCTCAGCGCGCAGAGAGAAGCTGTTCAATGGGTATCGGAATAACTCCGATAGCGCTTAAGCGATTTTTGTAATGGTGAAGCTAAATCTAGTAGAAAGTGCGGTGTTGCCAGCGAATTACGATCAACTTTATTTAGTATAGCGCAAACTTTTCGCTGTGGCTGAAGAAAATGGCAGCGTGCAAAGGTACGAATCTATTTGGAAACAGATGCCGAAAAAGACGACACCTCGCATTATGTCGTCGAATTAGTCAGTCTGACGGTATTTCTTGGCGTAACCCGGCTTAGTGATTTGTGCGCCACGCGTTAGTACGAGCGAATCCGCAGGCACGTCTTGGGTAACGGTAGATCCCGAAGCAATGTAGCTGCCCTGCCCGATGCGCACCGGGGCCACCGTCTGGGAATCGCTGCCCACAAAGACATCGTCTTCGATTATGGTGGTGTGTTTTTTCTTGCCGTCGTAGTTGCAAGTAATGAATCCGCAACCCAAATTCACCCGCTTGCCCACTTGAGCGTCGCCAATGTAGGCCAAGTGGGAAGCCTTGGACCCATCGCCGAAGGTACTTTTTTTGACTTCGACAAAGTTGCCTATTTTGACGCTGTTGTGGAGAACCGTGCCGGGCCGCAAGTGCGCAAAGGGCCCTACCGCACAGTCCGAACCCAACCGGCTATTTTCTATCTGAGTGCCCTGTTTGATATGGGAGTTCTTACCCACCGTGCAGCGAGTGAGGCGGCAATCCGCCTCGACTAAAACACCCGATTCCAACGCCGTGTCGATGAGCAGGCTACCGCGCTCGATGGTGACGTCGGTGCCAAGACGACAACGGGTGTCAATCCAAGTGGTTTCCGGATCTTGCACGCTAACGCCCGCCGCCATGAAGGCAAGGTTGGTGCGGCGCCGTAGGTACGCGCCTACTTGAGCGAGCGCTTGGCGATCGTTGATGCCGGTCATCTCCGCCGACTCATCCATCCGAACGGCGCCCACTGTCTTGCCCTGCTTCACCAAGATTTCGATGACATCCGTGAGATAGAATTCTCCCTGACGGTTTTCCGAGCCCAGGTTTTTAAGCGAAGGCCAAAGGGAGTCGGCCGCAAAAACATACACACCCGAATTTACTTCACGGATGGCGGCTTGATCGGGGGTGCAGTCGGCTTGCTCACGGATCGCGCTTACCTGCCCATTGGCTGCACGCAAGATGCGCCCATACCCTTTAGGGGTTTCCACTTCGGCGGTGAGTACGTTTGCTTCGCCGGGCGCGTTCAGCAGCGGGCGAAGTGTAGAGGTGGTTAAGAGAATCACATCGCCGGAAAGAATAAGCACCCGCCCCTTTTGCCCTTCCAACAAAGGTGCGGCTTGTTGAACGGCATGCCCCGTACCTTTTTGTTCGGCTTGGCGCGCAAAACGTACGGAGGGGTAGTCCGCGCACGCGGCACGCACTTGATCCTCCCCGTGGCCCACAATTACCGTGAGCGAGGTCGGCGAGAGCGACTGAGCCAGATCCAAAACATGGTGGATCATGGGACGAAACAAAACGGGGTGCAGCACTTTGGGCAATGCCGAGTGCATGCGTTTCCCTTGGCCGGCCGCGAGCACGATGATGTGAAGAGGGGTTTGCATGGTGGACAAACGCTAGCGCATGCTCCGAGCGGTTTCAATGTCGGCAGCTATTTGCGCCCGCAATGCGGGCACTCCGTCGAAGCGCTGCTCAGCGCGAATCCACTGCACAAAATCGACTTCGAGAGATTGGCCGTAGAGATCTTCGGAAAAATCCAAAATATGGGTCTCGAACGCTTCGCGTGGCGCCCCACCCTCGAACGTGGGACGTACGCCGAAATTGGAAACCGCAGGCAGCGCCCGGCCTGCACGCCAAACACGCGTGGCGTAAACCCCATGAAGTGGCGCCACTTTTTCCGCAGGGAATTGCAAGTTAGCGGTAGGCACACCCAGTTGCCGGCCGCGCCCCTGCCCACGCACAACCTGCCCGGAAAGCCGATAGGGACGGCCAAGAAAAGCCGCGGCCTGGGCCACCTTGCCTGCTTTGAGGAATCCGCGAATTTCGGAACTGCTGATGCGCAACCCGTCTGCCACTACAGCGGGAACAATAGCCACTTGCATGGACGCCCGAAGACCGCATTCTTTCAACAAAGCGGTGTCCCCACTGCGCGCCCGGCCAAAATGAAAGTCGTCGCCGACATGGACACTAGCGGCGCACAGCCCTTGCGCTAAGTAGGTCTCGAAAAAAGCTTCCGGCGTGAGCGCAGCTAAAGTCGCGTTAAACGGCAAAGCCAAAACCAGTCCGATACCGGCTTGCGCGAGCAGTTCGAATTTTTCCGCGTCGGTGGTCAAGCGGTGGCCGTGACTGGACCCGCGCAAAACTTCCTGGGGATGGGGTGAGAAGGTGAGCACGCAGGGCGTTCCCCCGCGCGCGTCCGCCGCCGCACGTGCGGAAGCAATCAGGGCTTGGTGACCCCGGTGCACTCCGTCTAAATTTCCGATGACTACCGCTGGAGAGACTACCGGTCCGGTTTTTGGATCCGATAATGCTTCAACGGAATGAACGACCTTCATCCAAACCTATGAAAAACAAGGATCAGTGGGTGGCCGCGGTTTCAGCCGCGCGCGCAACAGTGCGGGCCTTACGAGCGCCGGTTTTGGCCGACTTCGCAGGTGTTTTGCCCGCCGCTTTTTTCGACTTCGCTGGAGACTTCGCGGGCTCAGATTTTGAAAACGTGCTTAAGAAGCTTTTGAACTGCTTTTCTAACTGCGCGCTGGTTTTTTTCAGCTGTAAGGAGAATTTCTCGAGTTGTGCTTGGCCCTTGGCTTTGGCTTGCCGCCCTTTGGCGTCGCACTTTTTCACTGCGTCGCGGACGCGTGTTTCGTACGTGTCGAATTGCTTGGAGAGCTCCTCGACTTGCTCGGGGGACAAGAACCGCTTCAACTCAGTTTTCACTTTTTCAGGCACCATTTCCGTATCTCCTTGCGGCACCAGTCTAAGCCGGTCGCGGCAAAAGTAAAGATAGGAAGCGTGTCGGGGCGAAGGTTAGAAGGTGCACTCGGTATCGGGATTTACGACGCCTTTGAAGGCGACGTAGCGGTAGTAATACCCCCGCTTGGTCTCATACATGGTGAGTTCCGTGCTGAGGTTGTACATGTAGTCGAAAGTTCCGCCGTCGCCCGGGTTGGCCGCCTGGGTTTGGGTGCCGGTGCCGGTCACGGTGCTGTACTGGATGCGAACCAGTTTGGAGTTCGTGTCCGAAACCCAGGTGATGGAGTAAACCGGGGTATCGTATTGGTCGTTGTCGACCACGCGCTTCACATCGCCCGTGTAATTGCGGGCAAAGCTAACGAGCAAAAAATTGTAGTTGTTCAGGTTCTTCGCGACATCGGGGTCGGAAGACTCGACCAAGCGCCATTGCGCATCGACCACCGATTTGTAAACGGTGGAGTCCAACGCCTGGCAGCGCTTTTGGCAGGCTACGCCGCCGAAAAGAACCAGGGTGGAGAGCAAAAGGGTCGAAATTTGGTTACGCGTCATCATTGTCTTACACCCGTATTCTGCAAGGGTCTGGCCAGCCCCAGCCTAGAATACAGAGCCCGAAGCACAACAATTTCAGTCACTTGAGTTTGTGCCTAGCGTAAAAAGCTGTATACAGCCGCCCTGCGGCGTGCGGCTTTATGACTAAACCGCCATATAATTCAACGCGTTAGGCTGTAAAATTGTGAGACACTCTCCACGATGCCTGTCTAAAGAATGCGGGCTCCAAAGCCGTTTAGGATAGGAGCAAGGCAAGGATCGCATTGCGGTAAGGCCCCACGGAACGGGAGGAACTCTAGGCACTTTGAGGAGCCCCCATGGCCAAGACCCCCAAGCAGCTCGATAACACCCACGACCCGTTGAACCAGCTTTTCGAGCACTTCTTGCTTACCCGCTCGTACGAGAACGCGGGCGCCTTTACGAAGCAACTCGCCGAAAACTACATCGCCTACTTGGACTCGACTCACGCGCACATGCCCTTCGAGGCGCGCCAAACCGTTTTAGAAGACCTCGCAACCGAAGCCCACGAAATGCTGGTTAAGCGGATGTATGGATCCGTGGAGCAAACGGAAAAAGTAACCACCGGCAAGGTGCACTCGTACCGGAATGGGAAAGTGGTGGAGCCGGCGCCTTTGAATATGCCGGAAGTGAACAAACCCACTGCCACCGATAAGGATTGAGAAATTAAACCCAGCCAGCAGCTAGCCGCTTTCTGGGATCCGGAGTCCGGGAACTGGGATCGGGGATCTGGGAGCAGCCTGTAAAATCTGCCACTCTGTTTGCATCCGCCTATTGGATGCAAAGCCACCTTCGCGTACACGCCCTCGCTGTTAGATTCTATCAATCCACTCGCGATCGGAAACTGCCTCACGGACTCGGGAATCAGTTAGGACGAGCGGCGAGCAGCGCAGCCCTAAATTTGATGGAAGGTTGGGGGCGCCAAAGCCCTGCAGACCGCGCACATTTCTTTGTTATGGCATTAGGTTCAATTCGCGAGTGCCAAGCAATAGTAGAATTGGAAAAGCCCCGATTCACACCAGCAGAGATTCAGCTTCTCGACCGTCTCGCGGCAGGGACATACAAACTAACAAAACGCTGATCCAGCTCCAGCAGGTACCCGTTTCCAGGTCCCCGAAAGCTGGAACCAGCTCCCGGACTCCCGATCCCAGAAAGCGGCTAGCTGCTGGCCGATTTTAACCGACTACAAGAGCTTCTCGGTACCGGCGCGAGCCACGACGGCCTGCTGGTGCAGCAACGAATGGTATATTCCCTCACTCCCCACCAAACTCTCATGCGTTCCATGTTCCCGAACTAATCCACCATCGATTACCAGAATACGGTCGGCTTTCTTGATGGTGGAAAAACGGTGAGCGACGATGAGAGCCGTTTTTCCTTCCATTAGCTCATCGAGTGCTTCCTGCACGATTGCTTCCGACCCGCTGTCCAGACTAGAGGTGGCTTCGTCGAGGATTAGAATGGGGGCGGCCTTTAAAAAGGCGCGCGCGATGGCGATGCGTTGGCGTTCGCCGCCTGACAGGCGCATGCCGCGGTCGCCGATGATGGTGTCGGAACCGTTAGGGAGACGGGCAATGAAATCACGGCAGTGGGCTTGGTCAATGGCTTGCTCCACTTGGGCCCGGGTTGCTAGTGGATTGCCGTAGCGAATATTTTCGTAGATTGAATCGTGAAAGAGAAAAACGTCTTGTGTGACGTACGAAATTAATCGGCGTAAATCGCCGAGCGCGAAATCGCGGGTGTCGCGGCCGTCCAATAAAATCCGGCCTGTCGTTGCCTCGTAAAGACGAGGGAGTAAGTTCACAATGCTGGTTTTGCCGCCACCGCTTTGCCCGACCAACGCCAGGCGTTCGCCGCGTTTGAGCTCGAAGCTGATTCCGTGCAACGCGGGGTGGCCTTCGTATTTAAGCCCCACATTTTCGTACACTAGGGAATTTTCAAACTTGGGGTGCGCGTGCCCTTCGCTGGGTCGAATCGCTTGCGCGTCGAGCATTTTGTAAATCCGCTCTGCCGCCGCTTCTGCCCCTCGTAATTTCAAATGGGCGTTGTTGAGTTGCTTGATTGGCATTTGGGCGAGGCCAAGCGCGATGATGAAGGCGACTAGGTCGCCGGCCGACAATGCACCGACGCTCGTTTGGTGAGCTCCATAGAGAATGACTCCGGCCATCAATCCAGCACCAATGAGTTCCACCATCGGGGTGGTGATCTCTTGCACCCGGATGCTTTTGATCGCGGTTTCGAAGTAACTGCGTTGGATGGCGCGGAACTTATCGCCCAGCACCCGCTCCAAACTGAAAACCTTCACAATACGCGAGCCCACCAGCACTTCTTGGCTGAGCGAAACCAAATCCGAATACTGCCCCAAGTTGCGGGAGGCGTAACGCTTCACGCTGGCTCCCGACCAAGAGAACAACCAGACCACCACCGGAATCACCAGCAACGTGGCGGTGGCTAAGCGCCAATCGAAATAGATCGCCGCGCCGATGAGCCCTAAAAAGGTGAACGGTTCCTTGAACAAGTCCCAAATCGTATCGAAGCCAGAATTCAATTGCTGCAGGTCGTTCTGGATACCAGAGAGGATCTCACCGGTCCGCATGCGGTCGATTTGCTCCATGGGCATGTGGAGGTACTTATCGAAGAGCGACTCGCGGAACTTCACCAAAACCTTCTCGCAAAGCGAACGGCGTAAAACATTGTAGAGGTACTTGGCGATGCCACTGACCACAAAAAGGCCGATTAAGGTAAGCGGGAGCCAGGAGGGAAAGGGCTGTTTGGTGGAAAGCTGGAGGTAATCAATAATGAGCTGGGTGACCTTCACGCTCGCCGGCTGAACGGATGAAATCACGAGGCCCAGTAAAATCACGAGCGCGATCGACCCGCGGTAGGGGGCAAACTCGCGCAATATCCGGCGTTTGATGGCGGGAGAGACCGGCTTTTCCATGGGCGGGAGCATAGCCCAGGCGGGCGCGGCGCGCTATGCGGTTTTGATCCGAGAGCCCTCGCCGGCAAGGCGCTTGGTGAAATCGCCCCGTTCCAGGAGGTGGAACTCATATAACCGCTCGGAATGGATGACTGCCTCGAGGCGGGCCGAAATCCCCTTGAGTGGTTCGGCCATGGTCCGGAGCACAATAAAAAGGCAATTACCCTCTTGGGCCACGCAGATATCGGTCACCCGGATTTCGGTGGCGAACTGGGTTTCCAGCCGAGAAAGCTCGGAAAACTGCAAGGGAGCCTTGTCCACCCGGTCGACGCGGTACTTCAGGTAATAAATCGGATCCCCGGAATCCAAGCGTTGGAAATAAGCCTGCACCCGGATGCGCGACGCCTTTTCCAGCAAAACGATAAGCGTGGAGGTGATTAACGTGTAACCGAAGAAAATCATGGTCGGCAGGTACGGTTGCTGCACCACCGGCGCCTGCGCCAAGAAAACACAAGTGAGCGTTCCCAAAAGCTGCACCAAGCCCATGACCGCCAAGGTATAACGCAACGGGATATTGGTTTGGACCAACCGATGGTGAAGATGCCCCTTATCTGGGCGAAATGGCGACCTACCCGAGCTTAACCGAATAGTGATTACCGTAATCGCATCCGCGAACGGGACCAAGAAGCACAAACCCGAAAGGGCCAGACGCGAGAAAACTCCGCCCGACTCGAACGACATCGACAAATGCGCAGCGGCAACGACAAAGCTGAAGAAGTAACTTCCCACATTGCCTAGGAACCCTTTGCGTCGGCGCACATTCAAATGCAGGAACGGCAACAATGCGCCCACCATTACGCAAGACAGAATCACGTAGGGGTAATCCGGCCCTTGCATCGATCCCAAAAACGGAATGACGCCGAATGCCGCTAACAAAACCACTCCGGCTAAGCCATCGATTCCGTCGATAAAATTGACCGCGTTCATGACCGCAACCATGAACACCGCACCCAGAAACAACCCACTCAGGCCGAATTTGGCACTGAGCGAAGAAGAGATCTGCGGATCGAGGTAGACGACTGCGGCTGAACAAATCGCCTGAAAAAACAACTTATCTAGCGCCGGTAGCGCTCGCCGATCGTCGAAATAGCCCATCAGCCCAATGATTGCGGCGCAGCTGATGACCCATGGCGACACGGTGAAATACGCCGATAAAACGCTGAGCGTCACAAGCGCTACCAAAACCAGACTAGGCCCTACAATCGGCACGTGGTCCTCAGCCAGACCGCGGGCCTTTGGCCAATCAATCAGCCCGAGCGTGCGTGAAAACCGCACGTTCAAATACAACAACGGAATGACTGCACCAAATCCGGCGCAGACATAGATGCTTGCATCTAAAAAGAAGCGGAGCTGAGTCGCCATATTTTTTAAGTTGTTGGAAAAGTTAGACTACGGGCCCACTCATTATCTCTTACGCATTGGGATAACGACAACGACAAAAAAATCCGTTTTTTCGTCGTCATAGACGCGAAGCGTGACGTGACGGCGACTTCACGCGCGATCGACGGCCTGATACAATGACCGCCAACGGAGGAAAGCAATTTGGCCCGCAAAACCGCTATCTGTCTGGGTATTAGTTATGGCCATGGTGATTCTTCCGCTGCGCTCATTGTCGACGGTTGCCTTGTCGCCGCCGCCGAAGAAGAACGCTTTTCGCGGATTAAGCACGACGCCGGCTTCCCTAAAAACGCAATCGCGTACTGCCTCAAACACGCTGGCCTGTCCGGAAAAGATGTCTCGGTGCTGGCCGTTGCCCGCAACCCGCGCAAGCATCTGCTGCGCCGTCTTCGCTTGATGATTTCTCACCCCGCTCTTTTTGATCGCAACCCAGAGGCGGGTGGCCCAAAAACCGATTTGAAGCGTGAGTTGCACGCCTTGGGAATCACTCAAGCCCGCATTTACCGACTAGAGCATCACCTTGCCCACTTGCTCAGCGCGCGCTTTCTTTCGCAGGAAGAGTCGCCTGCGTTAATGTCGATCGACGGCCTAGGAGACTTTGTGTCGGTGGCGATGGGAAAACCTGTCGGCAACTCCGTAGAGATCGTGGAGCGAGTTTTCTTCCCTCATTCGCTGGGGTTTTTCTACACTGCGATGACTCAGTACTTGGGCTTTCCTCACTACGGCGACGAGTTCAAGGTGATGGGCCTCTCTTCGTGCGGAAAGAATACCTACGGCCATGCCATGCAGGCTTTGTTGCGGGAAAAAACGGGTCTGGGTTTCGAACTTAACTTGGAGGCCTTTCCGATTTTGAAACACCCCATTCAGTTTTCGATCGATAAGGCACAGCCCAAAGTGAAGCCGTTTTACAATACGCCGTTTCTCACCCAGGTAATCGGCATACCGCCGCGCAAACACTTAGACCCGCTTACCGATGCACACAAAAACCTGGCAGCCTCCATCCAATACCGCTTTGAGGAAATGGGTAATCGCCTCTTGGGCCAGCTGCACGAACGAGTGAGCTCGAACGCCGTGGCACTCGCGGGGGGCTGCGCGCACAATAGCGTGTGGGTCGGCAAGATCGTGCGCCGCACGCCGTTTCACCGCGTCTTCGTGGCACCCGCGTCGCACGATGCCGGACTGGCGGTGGGTGCTGCCATCGGCGCTGCTCAAGTCGAAGTGATGCCGGAATCGAACCATTGGGCGCTACTGGGACCAGATTTGGCAGAGATGTCGACGCAAGAGGGCTCACCCGACGGAATCCACCGCGAAGATTTCAAGGATCAATCGTCTCTCGTGCAGTGGATGGTGGAACAGCTCGCGCAGGAAAAGATTATCGGCCTAGTAGATGGGCGCCTCGAGTTTGGCCCACGCGCACTGGGCAGCCGCAGCATTTTGGCCGATCCTCGGCGCGGTTACATGAAGCAAAGGCTCAATGATCGGGTGAAGCACCGAGAAACTTTTCGCCCCTTCGCCGCATCCGTTTTGGCCGAGCACCAATCGCTCTGGTTTAAAGACACCTTCGACTGCCCCACCATGGAAGGGGTTTTTGAAGTGGAGGAGCTTATCCGGGATCGCATTCCGGCCGTGGTGCACAACGACGGTACTTGCCGCATCCAAACCGTGAGCAAGGACACCCAACCTTTTTACTGGGATTTGATCGAAGCGTTCCGCAAAAAAACCGGCGTGCCGATGTTGCTCAACACGTCTTTTAACGACAGCGAGCCCATTGTCTGCACTCCCGAGGATGCCTTGCGCTGCTTCAACAATACCGACTTGGACTACCTGGTCATCGGAAAGAGCGTTTTCGCCAAGGGCCAGAAGATTTTCGGAGCAGCTTAGCCTCGGCAAAACTGAAGTAGTGTTCTCCCCGCGCCAGAATCAGGTGATCGAGCATGGGCAGCCCCACGGCATCTGCCGCCCATTCCATTCGCACGGTGAATCGAACATCTTGCGGACTGGGTAGCGTGTTCCGCGATACGTGGTTGTGCGCCACCAAGAATTTAACCGCGTTTAGTCTCAATGCCTCTCGCAATATTTCTCGCGGTTGGGCGATGGATTCGGCCACCGTCCCCCGAAAGATTTCCCGCACAGCGATTAGCCGATGGCCACTATCTAAGAAAGCGGCGGCCACCACTTCTTGTTCCTCCCATTCTAGAAAGGCGAAAAGTTTAGCGGCGGCGGCGCTGCCCGCAACCACGTCCGAGGCATTCTTTAGACGGTCGGGAAAAGTAAAAGTGCGATTCATGGAGCAGAGTACTGCAAATCTCGCCGTCGCTGATTTGGGCTGCGGCTCAAAAAAGCGGGTGCGTTTTCCGTTCTCAAGGAACGCTATTTTGGCGTACGCCAGAAATTCACCGCGTGGCTGACGCCTTGGCGATCGGCTGCGGGCACTTGCTTAAAAGTGGATCGTACCGCGGGGGGAGCGTTGTCTAAGGCGAAAGCGGTGCCGGCCCAATGAAGCAGGTCCCAGTCGTTGTAATCGTTGCCCACGGCCAATACCTGCTCACGCCGCACTCCGTGGCGATCGGCAACCCACTGAGCGCCCTGAGACTTGGAAGCGCGCGGAGAAAACGCCTCCAGCCAGATGCTCCGACCGTCGATGGGAGAAGTCGCACGCACAACGGTAAGGTCCGGGAGCGCTCGGCAAAGCGACTCAAAGGGCCAAGCCGGATCGTCTGTCGGCGAAATGCCGAGCACCTGGCTCGCGGGTCGATGCAAGTGGTGAGGCTCGAAGGGCGTCCCGTATTGGGCGTGCATCGCGAATCGCGCGTCGAAATCAGCGTTGTGGTTACCCGAGCGCCGGAAAACAAAAGGGCGCGCCTCGGGGATGGGATCGTGCACCATAAAATCGAGGTCGTGTTCGAGAAACGCCTCGATGGCGCGACGAGATTGATCGGCTTCCAAGTTATGGCTAAGCAACAACTGCCCGCTTTTCCAATCCACCACGCCCGCGCCCGAGGAAAAAACCAAATAATCAATGGGGAAATCCGGCGGCAAAACTTTCTTCACGCTGGCCCACGCCCGCCCCGTAGCGACGGTGCGCAAGATGCCTTGGTTACCAAGAGAATGAAGTGTGTCGAGGTCGGCCGCCGAAACGGGGTGCCCATGAAAAAGCAAGGTCCCGTCGAGATCGGTAACCAGCATTTGGTTTTCTGTCGACGGCATCAGCCAAGAATAGCGGAAACCCTATTCATTGGCGAATCTTTGCACGTCCCAGTGCAGGTACAGCGTTTTGTTGGTTTGATTGTACGTGGACGAATGCGCATAAGCTCGCATCAAGTACCGACCCCGCCCGCCAGGCCGAATCCGCCGCCGCTCCCGCTCTTCTTCATGCACCGTGGGATCTCCACCCGTGAAAAGATGTGCCACATCCGCCGTGTCGTAGCCCTCGCCCTGGTCACGGATAGTAGCCACCAAAATCCCGAGTTTCCCTTCCTCACGCGGCGTATAGGCGAGCGTCACTCGCACAGTAGACCCCGCCCGAAACCGGTTCCCCCACTCGGCCGCGTTTTTCAGCCCCTCGTCTAGCGAGAGTCTCACGGCGTACCGAAAACGGTCTCTGGCCGCCTCCGACATAGCCAAACTCGCCAAGCGAGGCTCCGCACTTGCCATCACTTGCTCCACGAAATCGATAACCACGGTTTCAACCGAGCTATCCACGTCGATAAAAGCAACCTGCCCAGGAAGCAAACTGTTCGAACAAGTACCAGCAAAAGAAAGTGAGGAATGAAGAAGCGCCAAAACCAAACCAAAACGAACCATAAGCCCCCCAAGAAAGATCTGGTCTAACCGAACAAAACCGGCAGTCAACAGGGTTCGGGAAGGCAAAAGGCCCATCACCCTATTCAGGGAGTGGGACCGCGACTTGGAGCGAAGCGACGGAGCGGTCCGACTCCCTGAATAGGGTGATGAGCCGTTCGCGTAAATGAGAGGATTTGGTGCTCGGAGAGAGACTCGAACTCTCACGGTTTTACCCACAGGCTTCTGAGACCTGCGTGTCTACCAATTCCACCATCCGAGCATTTTTTGAAGAGTGGAGACCGAAATTACTTAACTGGTCGGACCCGAGTTGTCTATCATGAGTCTGCAAATGCCTAGTAAACCTAGCCTAAAAGGCGTGTTCCTCAGTTTTGAAGGGGGCGAAGGTTCGGGGAAATCTACCCAAGCCCGCCGCCTGTACGATTGGCTCCTCTCCCAATCCATCCCCGCGGTTTGGACTCGCGAGCCGGGTGGCACCGAACTCGGCACTCGGATCCGGGCGTTGCTTTTAGACAAGGGACAGGAGCCCGTCTCCGAACGGGCCGAGCTGCTTTTGTACCAAGCCGACCGCGCCCACCACGTGGAAACCAAAATCTTACCCGCGCTGCGCCAGGGCGCGGTGGTGATCTGCGACCGATTTGCGGACTCCTCCGTGGTGTACCAAGGCATCTGCCGTGGGTTGGGTGAGGCACAAACGGCGTCCCTAAACCGTTACTCTACCGGAGGCCTCTTTCCGGAACTAACGGTGCTGCTAGATATTCCGGCTGAGGCCGGTATGGCGCGGGTCCACCGCCGCGTGCAACAGGGGACAGTGCTGGATCGCATGGAGAGCGAGGCTTTGGGCTTTCACAAAAAAGTCCGTGCCGGTTTCCTAAAGCTCGCCCGCCGAGCGCCTTCGAGGTATGTGATCCTCGACGCCCGCAAACCCGAAGATGTCTTGGAAGCGGCCATCCGCACGAAGGTTTTAGCAAAATTGAAACGGAGAGGGATTTGGAAGCCCTAAGAGCGAATCAAATGGAGAACAAATTGCTGGCGTACCTCGCCGGCGATCGTGTGCACCCTTCGCTCATTTTGGCGGGGCCCGGTCCCGCAGCCAAAGCCAAAACCGCACGGCGCATGGCCAAAGCACTGCTCTGCCCCAAGCGCACTAGCTTGCCGCCGTTTTGCGGGGCCTGCTCCACTTGCCGAAGGATTGAAGCCGGCAACCACCCCGACGTGATCTGGGTGGGTTCCGAAGAAGAAGACACCATCAAAATCGATCGGGTGCGCGAACTTTGCCACCAAATGGAACTCACTCCGGTGGAAGGCGAATATAAAATCGCGATCATCGAAGACTGCCACCGCATGAACACCGCCAGCGCCAATGCGTTTTTGAAAACGCTGGAAGAGCCGGCGCCGGGCCGGTTCTTTTGGTTGCTGACCGACAGAGCGGGATCGCTTTTGCCCACGATCGTTTCACGTTGCCTCACTTTTCATTTTCCGCCCACAGTGGAAAACGCGCCGAGCGAAAACGCGGAATGGGAAAAAGTTCTCACCGAGGTAGTTAAGAGCGGCGACTTCAATGCTTTTGCCCAGCAGATGAAGGACAAAGACAAATGCCTGGACCTGGTGCACTACCTGCAAGTGCAATGGCGCTTGAAGGCGCTGCACCCGTATTTGGAGCAACAACCGGCGCAGGTCTTCCAATCGGCTTCGTTCTGGGACGCGCTCCTTCTTTTCGATGAAGCGGTCCAGTTGGAAGGGCGTTTGCGTTCGAACGCAAACCCGGGTTTACTTCTCGAAAGCCACTTACGAGAAACTCTTTCCGAACTGACCAAAGAACGTCCATGAAACCGTTTTACATTACGACCCCTATTTATTACGTGACCGACAAACCCCATATCGGCCACCTGTACACGACACTCGCCGCCGACATCTCCGCGCGCTACCAGCGATTGATGGGCCGCGAGGTTTGGTTTCTCACCGGAACCGACGAGCACGGACAGAAAATTGAAAAGAAAGCCAAGGAAGGCGGTGAAACTCCCCAGGCCCTGGCCGACCGAGTCGTCGAGCGCTACGTCGATGCGTGGAAGCGCTACGGCGTCGAATACGACGATTTTATTCGCACCACCCAAGAGCGCCACAAAACAGTGGTGCAAACTTACCTCAAAAAACTCATGGAGACAGGCGACGTCTACCTGGGTTCTTACGAAGGTTGGTATTGCGTTCCCGATGAGGCCTACTGGGCAGAATCCCAACTGGTGGATGGCAAATGCCCGGATTGCGGGCGAGTGGTTGAACGCCTGCAGGAAGAAAGCTATTTCTTCAGACTCTCGGCGTATGTGCCGCAGCTCATCGAGCACATCCAAAAAAATCCCGCTTTTATTCAGCCCGAATCCCGCAAGAACGAGGTCCTCGGGTTTTTAAAACAAGAAGTACGCGACATCAGCGCCAGCCGCACCACCATTCGTTGGGGCATTCCCATGCCGACCGACGGCAAGGCGACCAAGTCGCACACGGTGTACGTTTGGTTTGATGCTTTGACCAATTACCTGTCGGCGCTAGAACCGCATTCGGGCGGAGACCGATACGCAAAGTTTTGGCAAAGTGCCGTGCACTTAGTGGGCAAAGACATCTTGCGCTTCCACGCAGTGTATTGGCCTGCATTCCTAATGGCATTGAAGCTACCGTTGCCTACCCGCATTGTCGCCCACGGTTGGTTAACTGATTCCAACCGCAAAATTTCCAAGAGCACCGGAAACGCGATCGATCCCATGGTTCTGGCAGACGAAGTAGGTGTGGATGGAATGCGCTACTTCCTCTTTCGTGAGTTTATTTTCGGCCAAGACGGTGAGTACACCAAGCAAGGCATGTACACCCGCATCAACGCCGATCTAGCCAACGACTACGGCAATTGCATTAGCCGAGTATGTAATATGGTACTCAAATATTTCGGCGAAACGCCGGTGGATGCGGGAGCAATCTTGAAAAAAGATTCCGTGGTGAAAGCCACCGCCTTGGCCCAAATCCCTGAGTACCATTCTGCCTTGAGTGATTACCACTACGAGAAAGCCTTGGCCGCCGCCTGGAAAATCACGGGCGAGACTAACCGTTTTATCGAAAACAGCGCACCTTGGGCGCTCGCCAAAAGCGGCAAGCCCGAAGACATGGAAAAATTAAAAGAGGTGCTGGTGCATTGCGTGGAAGGTTTGCGCATCGCATCGGTGTTGGCGCTGCCGTTTATTCCCGGCTCAGCTAAAACCGCCCTTGGCTTCTTGGGTGGCCAAACTGCTTTGAGTTTAGCGCGCCCCATGGAAGCCGCCGCTTGGGGCGCCGGCGGCGATAACATTAAAGTCAGCAAAGCTTCTCCGCTCTTTCCTCGGCTCGAGTGGAAAGAACCGGCCGAATGAAGTTTTTCGATACCCACGCGCATTTGCCTCTACTCGAGCACTCGCCCGTCAACGAAATCCTAGAGCGCGCGACCGCTGCGGGCGTCACCGAAATGGTGACTGTGGCGACCGAGTTGTCTAACTGGGAGCCGAGTCGAGCTTTCGCCGAAGCCAATGCCGGAGTGTACTACACCGTGGGGCTGCACCCACACCAAGCTGGCGATTGGGCTGTGTGCAACGAGCGACTGAGCTACCTTTTTAAAGAGGGCGTACCGCCCAAGTGCGTAGGCATCGGTGAAACGGGGTTGGATTTTCACTACGACTTCGCCGAACGCGAAACCCAGCTGCAAGCCTTCGAGGCGCAATTGGAAGTCGCTAAAAAATACAAACTACCGGTGATCATTCACTGCCGCGAGGCTTTTGCGGATCTTTTCGCCAGCATTCGAAAAGTCGGGCTCGGGCCCGCCGGCGGCGTGATGCATTGTTTCACCGGCGGCGCGCCGGATGCCAAGGGGGCAATTGACCTGGGACTCAAGATTTCGTTTTCAGGCATTCTGACTTTCAAAAATGCCGAGCCCTTGCGCGAAGCCGCCCGCGCCATCCCGCTATCGGAAATTGTGCTCGAAACAGACTGCCCTTACTTGGCGCCCATCCCCAATCGTGGCAAGCCGAACGAGCCGAGCTTCCTGCCCCACACTGGCAAATTTTTAGCGCAAACTCTCGGGCTGCCGCCCGAAAAAGTGGCGCAAGCCACCACGGCCAATGCCCGTAAGCTTTTCCAACTCGAGCAATAGATATGAAGCGTTTTTATCCTCTGATTCTGGTGTTCTGCTACATACTCGCCGCGACGGCGCTCGTGACCGCTCAAACTCCGGGAGCGGACTGGATGTTTGCGATGCGCATTTTCATGGGCGCATTTTTCTTCGCCTTCTCGTTGTTCAAGCTTCTCAACCTGCGCGGTTTCGCCAAGGCCTATGCTTCGTATGATCTCGTGGCGAAGCGTTCGAAGGTTTATGCCTACGCCTATCCCTTCCTCGAGCTCACTCTCGGTGTGTTTTACTTGGTAAACGCTTTCCCGTTTTCCACCAACGTCGTAACTTTTCTTGTTACTGCTATTGGCAGCGTAGGAGTTCTGCAAAGTTTGCGGCGCGGCGAGAAAATCCAGTGCGCTTGCTTGGGAACCTTTTTCGACATGCCGATGTCGACGGTGACTTTGTTTGAAGACTTGTTGATGACGGCGATGGCGCTCGCCATGCTTGTGATGTCCAGCTAGACTTTTCTTATGCAACGCGTGCTCATCGTCGGCGCTTCCAGTTTAGTGGGAGCCCATATTGCCATGCGCTTGCGCGACGAGCACCTGGTCACCGGGACTTTCAATGAACACTCTCCCGGAATCCGCGGCGTTCCTGCCCTGCGTCTTCCGCTTCGCGAGGGAACTCCGTGGGGCGATCTTTTAAAACTGCTACGCCCCGACACCATTTTTTACTGCGCGGCCGAACGAGATGAGCGCGTTTGCCAAAAAGACCCGCTGCGGGCGTTGGCGGTGAACGCAGAAGTACCATCTAATCTGGCGCGCGCGATGGAAGGCACTCGGTGCAAGCTGGTTTACTTTTCCAGCTCCAAGGTTTTCTCCGGCGACCAGGGCGAGTACAGCGAAGCGGATGAAACCCATCCCTTGGGCAACTATGGCCAGAGCAAAGCGCGAGGCGAGGAACTTTTGGGCGGGTTCGAAAGCGTTTTCACCGTCCGACTCGGCACCTTGTTCGGTTTGGGGCCCGTGCCGAAACGATCGTTGTTCAACCGACTGCTCTTCGACATCTGGAATCGAGCTGACTTGGCCGTGATTGACGATGAACTGCGCAGCTTCCACGCCATGGAATGGGTGGCCGAAGCAGCCGAGCGCTTACTGACCGCCGATCCCGGGCAGGCGGGCCTCTACCACCTCCCTGCCCCACCCAAATTAAGCCACTACGGCTTCTGCACCGCGTTAGGAAAGGCCTTGGGAGCCTCTACCTCCCACCTGGAGCCGGTGAGTGGGGCGGCCTACTCGGCAGGCCATCCTAGCCCCGTAAGCCGGGGCCGAGACACCTCGCTTTCCGGGGCAATCTTCGAAGCGACCTTTGGGATTTCCCCTCCCAGCACCGCCAAGTCTTTGAAAAGACTAGTGGAAACCCTGAAAACCGGGTCCTTCTAAAAACCCTCCAAAAAGCGCCCAAGCTTTGGGCGAGACTGCCCGACACAATTAAACAATCTCCCTTTTTTTCAAATACTTAAGTCCGAACCGACTGCTTGGCGGGGGTGTCCGGATAGGCTCCCGGCCGGTAACCCCCACTAACCATAGCCTTTCGTGCCTGGCACCGCCGCGGGTGTCCATTCCGGTGACGGTTTTTGTCACTGCTACTTAGCTTTTTAATTAAAGATATCATCGACTTAACTAAGCGGACTGAGGGTTGCAATTACTACCCGCAATAGGATATAAGCTCGGCCCTCCAGGGTTTGGAGGGGGGTAGCAAATATGTTCAATCGAATCAAATTAGGCCTGCTCGTTCTCGTAGCGACCACTGCCGCATGGGCGACCCCCTTGCGCGAGGACGCGATGCAGGAAGTCCTGAAGATTGCGCACGGCATCAGCGTCGTGCAGCCCAATCTTTCGGATGCCGAGTACGTTTCCTACGCCATCGGCATTCACCGCGCGGCCAAGCGTTATGGCGTGCACCCTTCGGTTTTGATTTCGATCACCCAGCAAGAAAGCGGCTTCCGCGCCAACTTGCCGGAAGGCCCTGCGGGCGAATTGGGTATCTGCCAGATCATCAAGAGCTGGCTGAAAAACCCCAACTTCGTGGCCCACTTCGGCGTCATGACGCCTGCGGAATTGAAAAAGCCTTCGACCAGCTTCCGAGTCGCGGCCTGGATTTTGGCGGATTTGAAAGACAGCGCCTTAGCGGGACCACTCCCGTTTTGGTCGTTCTACAACTCACGTACGTTCAAAAACCGCTTCAAATACTTTTTGAAAGTAACCCGCAACCTCAGCGTGCTCCGCAAGCTCGCCCCGACGGTTTACAGCGATTCTGTTCTGGTGGCTGCTTCCGACAAACCCAAAACGGGAAAGCTGGGCACAGGCGTTACGCGTGAAGTGGCTTCGGACCGCGGCTTGCCCAACGCCGAACGAGCCGCTCGCATGTTGCACCCCAAGAGATTGTCGTCTCGCCAAAAGCTAGCCGACCGCCTCGTAAAGACGGCCAGCATCTCGACCGGCGTCGACTACAATTAGTCGCCAACTCTAGCGCAAAAATGGATTGGAATGTCTTTCGAGACCGATGAGGGTCTTGGGGCCGTGCCCGGGGAAAACTTCGGTATCGTCTTGCAGAACGAGCAGCCGATCCCGGATAGATTTGACCAGCTGCTTTTCGTCCCCGCCCCAAAGATCCGAGCGCCCGATGCTGCGATTAAACAAAGTGTCACCGCTAAACACACGCTCATTGCCGCCGACCAACTGAAAACAAACCCCACCCGGGCTATGCCCAGGGGTGTGGATCACTTTCAGCTTCTGCTCACCGAAAACCAGCTCTTCTTCGTCTTCGAAAAACTTCTCAATGGGCGGGGCTTCACCGAACTGCATGCCGAAGAGTTTTCCTTGCAACGGCAGGTTTGTATAAATCTGCTCATCGGCGGGGTGTAGGCACGGTTGAGCGCCCAGCTTTTCCTTCAACGCACCGGTAGCGCCGATATGATCGAAATGCGCGTGGGTATGCAGCAAGTACTTCACCTTCACACCGCGGGCTTCCACAATTTGAATAATTTTCTGGGGCTCGTCGCCCGGATCGATGAGAACGGCTTCGAGCGTTTTTGGGCAGGCCAGTAGAGCGCAGTTGCATTGCAGCGGGCCCACCACCGCGATTTCGTGAATTAGCTCACTCACCCATGCCCCCCCATCAAAAACGGCTGACCGTCGTCCGTTTTGGGAGAGTAATTCACCGTCCGGAAATAGTCCAAGGCGCAAGCCTTCAGCGCATCAATATCCGCGCATTTAAAAAGACTCGCGCGAAAAACAGAACACCCGGGGTAACCGGCGGCGTACCAAGCCAGAAACTTTTTCAGGGAAAGAAACGCGCGAGCGGTGCCGCGGTGCTCGATCGCGAGCTCGAAGTGGCGTTCGATCAGCTTGATGAAGTCGAAGTCCGGAGTTTGCCCGGCAATCTGGGCGAAGATCCAAGGGTTCTTCAAAGCACCGCGCCCGATCATCACGGCATGCGCGTAACCGTTTTCGATGCGGGAGATCGCTTGGTTGGCGGTGATGATGTCGCCGTTGCCGATGATCGGAATGGGGCTTTCAATAGCCACTTGGCGAATCAGTTCCCAGTCCGCGAGCCCCGCATACCCTTGCGCGCGGGTGCGGCCGTGAATGGCCACCCAAGCGACTCCGCAATCTGCGGCCACTCGGACGACTTCTTTAACGGTGATGTTGGCGTCATCCCAGCCGGTACGCACTTTAATAGTGAGAGGAATGCGCAGCACGGCCTTCATGGCGGAAAGCAGTTCGCCTAGCTTGGCGGGTTCTCTGAGCCAAGCGGCTCCCGCTCCGTCGGTCACGACCTTTTTCACCGGGCAGCCAAAATTAATATCGACGAAATCCGCGCCCTCGCCCTGGACCACCCGGGCGGCTTCCACCATGGATTGGATGTTATGGCCAAAAAGTTGGATCCCTACCGGGCGCTCGGATTCCGCAAAGCGCATCATGTCCCGCGTGCGTTCCCCGCCCCGGATCATCCCCTCGGCGGAGAGCAACTCGGAGACAACCACTTCGGCACCCAGCTCGCGAATCAAGGAGCGGAACACGATATCGCTGATCCCAGCCATCGGCGCCATGAGGTAGCGCACGGGCCCGAAGCGTTCTTGGAAAAGAGTAATGGGGGGTAACACGGCGGCGACACTACCAAAATGGCCAAATGCAAGACAGCGCAAACTTAGGTAATAGGGAAAGCCTTATCCTTAAAATCTTGGGGTTACACCGCGTTAGACCCCATTGGAAGAAAACCCTCTTCTAGGATGATTGGGCTGGTGCCGGCCCCTATGGTGCGCACTGCAAAGGGTCGTGAG
>CAZBJE010000015.1:0-21468 GCA_964492125.1 uncultured Pseudobdellovibrionaceae bacterium
TGACCAAGGTCATTCCCAAGATGGCCGAAGCATACTTTTTTACGTCGTCTAAGGTCTTAGCGACTTTAACGCCGCCGCCCTTACCGCGTCCGCCGGCGTGGATTTGGGCCTTTACGACCCAAACTCCCTTGGCGACTTCCGGAGCGACTTTCACCGCCTCGTCGACGGAGTAAACCGCTTTGCCGTTGGGAACGGGGATGCCATATTTTCTAAAGAGGTCTTTTCCCTGGTGCTCGTGGATGTTCAAAGGCCTGCCTCCAAAACGTCGACGAGTTCTTTCACCGCCGCCGCAGATTTATTGAGCTCCGCTTTTTCGCTCTCGTTCAAGTCGACGGGAATCACGCCTTCCATCCCGTTCTTGCCGAGTTTGCAGAGCACTCCGACAAAGAGTTTCTTTAGTCCGAATTCCCCGTCGAGTTCCACGGCGCAAGGCAAGACGCGTTTCTTGTCCTTGATGATGGCTTCCGCCATCTGCACCGCGGAGGCGGCCGGGGCGTAGAATGCCGATCCGGTTTTCAAAAGATTGACGATTTCCGCGCCGCCGCCACGAGTGCGGGTAACGATTTCGGCGATCTTTTCCTTGGAGAGGTATTTCTCCAGAGGAATGCCAGCAATCGAACAGTAGCGGATCATCGGCACCATGGTGTCGCCGTGGCCGCCGAATACAAAGCCGTACACATCTTCCACCGAGACCCCAGCGGCTTCCGCCACGAAAGTGCGGAAACGCGCGGAGTCGAGCACTCCGGCCATGCCGATGACGCGTTCACGTGGGAAGCCGCTTACTTTTTTGGCGACGTAGGCCATGGCATCGAGCGGATTAGAGACGATAATTAAAACGGAATTGGGTGAAAGCTTGGCCACCTTTTCGGTGACTTCGCCCACGATCTTGGCGTTGGTCTTCAATAAATCATCGCGGCTCATGCCGGGTTTGCGCGGCAAGCCGGCAGTGATGATGACGACGTCGGAATCGGCAGTGGGTGCGTAGTCGGCCGTGCCGGTGACAGTAATGTCGAAGCCTTCCACCGGACCACTTTCTAGCAGATCCAGTGCTTTACCCTTTGCGACCCCCTCATTGAGGTCGACTAGGACGACATCGGCCAATTCTTTAGTGGCAATCCAGTGTGCTGCCGTGGCGCCCACATTTCCGGCGCCTACAACGGTGATTTTTGCTCTTTTCATTGTCTCGTTCCTTTTTTCGGTGAGAAAAACGGGGTCAGATTAGTGGCGGCAGCTTGCCCTTGTCAACGAAGCCATTCCGCTGGAAAATACTCGTGTGAAAAATCCTATTCTACCGTCTTGTTTGTGTTTTGTTTTACTTTTTTCGCGCGTCGGTCACCCAAATATCAAATTGTTGGACGACGAGAAGAACAACATCCAAGTTTATGAAAAATGCAGTCCCGCGGTGGTGAACATCACGGCCACCACGCTGCGACGAGATTTCTTTTTTGATGTGGTTCCTCAACGCGGGGCGGGGACCGGTGTTGTCATTCGCCCGGAAGGTTACATCGTCACCAATCACCATGTGGTGGGCGAGGCCGCAAAAGTAGAAGTCACTTTCGCGGATAAAACCAGCGTACCCGCCAAAGTGGTTGGCTCCGATCCGGATTCGGATCTGGCCGTGTTGAAGGTAGAAAAAGCCAAATTACCGGTCATTGAGTTCGGCATGTACCCGCTGAAGGTGGGCCAGAAAACCTTGGCGATCGGAAACCCGTTTGGACTCGGTGGGTCATTGAGCACGGGTATCGTCAGCAGTGTCGGCCGCGACATCCGCGCCACCACCGATCGCTTAATCCGCGACATTATTCAGACCGATGCCGCGATCAACCCTGGCAACTCAGGCGGACCGCTTTTGGACAGTTCGGGCAATTTAATCGGAATCAATTCACAAATAGTCAGCCCTAGCGGAGCGAGCAGCGGAGTGGGGTTTGCCATTTCTGTTCAGACTGTGAAGCGGGTAGTCGAACAATTAATTTTGTACGGGCAAGTTCTGCGTCCCGACCTGGGGATGTTTGGCGTCGGTTATAGCGCGGTCTTGTTGCGCACGCTCGGTTTACCATTAGAAAATGGGATTATGATCACCGAACTCGACGCAGCGGGTCTCGCCGCGAAAGCAGGCCTACGCGCCGCCGACAGAGAAGTGGTGATTGGCTTCCGACGATTTCCGTTTGGCGGAGATATTTTGTTTAAGGTCGACGACACGCCGGTCCAAAATTGGCGGGAGCTTCAAGATTTAGTGTTCGATAAAAAGGTCGGCGAGAAAATTACCGTGCATTTTCTGCGGGGCAACACGAAACGATCGGTCGTCATCACGTTGCGTTTGCCGGACTCAGTCAGAGCAAAGAGCCTGTGATCTATGCACTTTTTCTTTGTGAATCTAATTTTTAAGAGTAAATTTATATCTAATTCGTAACTCCCAAACGACCACAAGGAGATCTTAAAATGAGAAAAGTACTTTTGGGTGTGTTTTTGTTGGCGACGTTCGCCATGACACCGGTTTTCGCGGCTTCCACCACGACTACTACAACGACCTCGCACGAAACGATTCAGGGCAACGAAATTTTGTTTGGCACGAACTCGTTGACCATGCCTATCACGTTGAGCCCTTTGTCGGTCACCGTGAACGCTGCTGTCGGTTACCAACGCGCTGTGATGGCGAATGTTCAAGCTGGTATCCGTGGCGCGATGGGCATCGCGACTGCACCTCAAGCGTGGAACATCACGCCGTGGCTGACCTACAACCTCGACGAAAAATGGACTGACTCCATCTTCATCGGCGTTGGCCTCGGTATCGCCAATCAGCAAACCGCAGCTGGCTACCTCGACATCAACGTTGGTGCCGAAGTCGGTAAACGTTTCGAAATCTGCCATGGCCTCACGTGGCGCCCGAACGTTTCGATGGCGAAATACCTCAACGGTGCGAACATCACTTGGTCTTTGAACCTCGTGAACCTCTCGTACATGTGGTAATTCCACTTTCCGAGATTGGCGTTTAGGAAGAATCCGCTTGGGATTAAAATCCCAGGCGGATTTTTTTTTGTGGGGTGGGTTGAAAGCGAGAAATCGCAGCGGTGCTTTGACGTATCGCACTAGCCGCCTTGGTCAGTTTTTCCTGCTGCTTTTTGCAAGTCTCACGCAGTCTCAAAATCTCTTCGGTCTCAGCCAGTCGGTAGCGGCGCTCTTCTATTAGAAGCCTTTCCAGCAGCCGAATGCGATCGACTAACTGGTTGGTCTGCACGAGCCCATCTTCTCTCTGTAAAACCAGGTCCTGTTTTTCGCGGTCTAGTTGCTGCAGTTTGGCGATCAGTCGGGCATCGGCCGAGCCTTTGCGTTCTTGTGCGGCGCGGTAAATCGCAGCTCCTACTAGGGCGAGGCAAGGTGAGAAAAGTACCGTGATTACGGAGGCGAAAACCAGAAGCGGTGAGAAAGTCATCCCTCTCTTTTCGGTTGGTAACGTCGGTAAGTTGAAGGTATTTTGGGACTTACGGCAAGAGGTCTGGTGGACCGCCTGTCATTGTGGGCGGAGCAAAGCCACTTCATGGCGCGAGTAGTCGCGTTGAATTGGTTTCGCTCCGCTCGCAATGACGGGTCAATTCAACTGCTGTTCTTGTTGGTAGCGCGCTAGTTTGTTGTAAAGCGTCTTTACCGTGATGCCCATGGCGTTAGCCGCTTTGGTTTTATTGCCTTCAAAGTGGCTGAGCACCCGCAAGATATGCCGCTTTTCGATCATCGACAGCTCGAACGTGTCTTCTACATCGGGGATCATCAATTCGCGGTGCCCGAGCCGCAGTTGTTTGCGCACATCTTCCGTTCCGATCGTCTCGGTCTCCCCCAAGATTTTGAACCGTTCGACGACATTTTGCAGTTCGCGCACGTTGCCGGGCCACCGGTGTGTCTTCATTAAAGCCAAGGCATCGTTGGAAAACCGCTTCACGTGGGTTTGGGTACCCGCGCGCAGAAACGATTCCGCCAGCGCCGGAATATCGCCGGGGCGTTGACGCAGCGGGGTAACTTGCAGGCTCACTGTATTGATGCGGTAAAAAAGATCTTCGCGAAATTTGTTTTCCCGGATGCGCGCCGGAATATCGCGGTTGGTAGCGGAGATAACCCGCACGTTCACCTGGATCGGCGTTTTGCCGCCGATTCGGTAGGCCTCGCCCTCTTGGAGAAACCGCAACAATTTGGTTTGGGCTTCGGTTCCTAGCTCACCGATTTCGTCTAGGAAAAGCGTGCCGCCATTGGCGAGTTCCACAAGTCCCATTTTTTGACTGACCGCACCGGTGAACGCGCCTTTCTCATGGCCGAAAAGTTCGCTGAGCAGAAGAGTCTCTTGGATCGCGCCGCAGTTGAGGCAAACCATAGGTTTGTCCGCGCGTTTGGAAAGATGGTGAATGCGCCGGGCAAGGACTTCTTTGCCGGTCCCGCTTTCCCCTTGAATGAGGACGGCTACATCGGTGGACGCGACCTTTTCGGCCATGCGTAACACCGAGAGCACATACGGGTCCGTGCTTATGAAATCAACTGCTTGGCTCGAGAAAGAATGCTTGTTTCTGTTACCCATGCCCCCTTTTGGCCCTCTCGTCGGAGTCCGACTAAGAGGCCAACCCACAAGAAAGAAGTACCTCTTCCAGGCGGGCTAAGCAAGAAGGTCAACATCGGCTGATCAAACGCCGGTAGCGTTTGTTTCGCCCCCATCCCCAGGCTAGAATGAGCCTGGCAAGGGGGGGGCCGTGCGAGTTGTTTTGGATGGGGGAGTTTGTTTTGATCGCTTTGGCGCTTGCTACAACTACCACATGCAGGTTGTGCCGAGGCTGGTGGAACAGGGCGTTTCTGTCACGGTGACTCCGTCGCCGACCGGTGCACTGGATGCGCTGACGGGTTCGGGCGCCGAAATCACCCAAACTGTTTTGCCGCGCGGCAGTTGGTTGCCCAACGGAGCCGTGCGCCGCTCGCTTTCCCGAATCAAACGCAAGTTGGAGGCGTGGCGCTGGAATCGACTATTGGACCGAAGCCCTGAGCCGGTAATTTTTCAGTCGTTCTATTACAGTAGCCCACCCACTCCCAACGCCGTGTTCGTTCCGATGATCTTGGATATGATCCAAGAAAAGTTTCCTCAGTGGTATGCGCACGAGTTTGACGTGCTCAAAAAAATGAAGCTCGATTGCGTGCGTAAAGCCACCCGGATTATCGCTATTTCCGAAGTCACCCGCCAGGATGCCATCGATTACTACGGCTTGGATCCGGCCAAAGTAGATGTTGTTTATTTAGGCATTCACCCCGATTTCGATCGACCAGCGGCGTCGGCTGATTTGGAAGCGATGCGCGCCCAATTGGGAATCCAGAATCCGTTCTTTTTGCAAGTGGGCGGACGTGCGTTGCATAAAAACGTGGAACGCATGTTAATCGGGTTTGCCGAATATGCGTCGGAAGAGAAGATCGATTTGGTCTGCGCCGGGGAGCAGTGGAGCGAGAGCGAAAAAGCCCAAATTGCAGCGCTCGGCCTCAGCGGGCGAGTCCATTTAGTTCACCGACCTAATCAGAGCGAGTTAGTGGCGCTGTATCAGTTATCTCAGGGCTTGATATATCCATCTATTTACGAGGGATTCGGTTTGCCGCCTGTCGAAGCCATGGCCTGCGGTGTGCCGGTGGCAGCCTCGCATGGCGGTTCTATTCCGGAAGTCGTCGGCGATGCTGCCGTGCTTTTTGATCCGCTTAGCATAGATTCAATGGTCGACGCCATGCGCCGACTACGAGATCCCGTTATCGCCGACGAATTGCGCAAGCGGGGAAAAGAGCAGCGCGCCAAGTTTTCATGGGATTCGATCGCATTGGCAACCGAGGCGGTTTACGAAAAGGCACTCGTTGGCATGGCGGCGGCGGGTGAGTTACCGTGGGGAGTACGGGAGCAACAATGTCAGAGCCACTCAACTACTTAACCGGATTTGGTAACCATTTCTCGACGGAAGCGAGGCCAGGAACTTTGCCCGTGGGCCAGAATTCGCCCCAGAAAGTCGCGCAGGGTCTGTATGCGGAACAGCTGAGTGGTAGCTCCTTTTTGGCGCCTCGTCACGAGAACCAGCGAAGCTGGTTGTACCGAATTCGCCCCGCGGTGACTCATGGCGCGTTTACGCCCATCGACGCCGGCAAGTTGCGGGGCACGCCTTTTACAGAAATGCCAGCCTCTCCCTCGCAGATGCGTTGGAACCCTTTGCCTTTACCAAAAACGCCCACGGATTTCTTGGGCGGCTTGGTGACTATGGCGGGAAATGGCAACAGCGCCGAACAAAAGGGCTGCGCAGTGCACCTGTATGCGTGCAATCAGTCGATGCAGGATTTCTTTTACTCCGCCGACGGCGAGTTTCTGATTGTGCCGGACCAAGGTGTCTTGCGACTCAAAACCGAATTAGGAACTTTGGACGTTGGCCCTAAGGAAATCGCGGTCATTCCGCGCGGAATCCGTTTTCAAGTCGATACCCAAGGGCGGCCTTGCCGTGGTTACGTAGCCGAAAATTTCGGCCCGCCGCTACGCTTGCCGCAATTGGGACCCATTGGATCGAATGGCCTGGCCAGTCCGCGGGACTTTCAAACCCCGGTGGCGCGTTTTGACGACCTATCTGGCAAGTTTCGGTTGGTTGCCAAATTCGGCGGTACGCTTTGGCAGGCGCCGATTGATCATTCGCCGCTGGATGTAGTGGCGTGGCACGGGAACTACGCTCCCTATAAATATGACCTCACCCGATTCAATACCATCAACACGGTGAGTTTTGATCACCCGGATCCGTCGATATTTACGGTGCTAACTTCTCCTTCGGAGACGCCGGGGGTCTCCAATTTAGATTTTGTGATTTTTCCGCCGCGCTGGATGGTGGCCGAGAGAACTTTTCGGCCGCCGTATTTTCACCGCAATGTAATGAGCGAGTGGATGGGGCTTGTGCATGGCGCTTACGACGCCAAGGCAGTGGGTTTTGTGCCCGGTGGCAGCAGTTTGCATAACTGCCTTACTGGTCACGGGCCGGATGCGGAGACTTTTGAAAAAGCATCCGGCGTGGAACTCAAACCGCACTATATCGCCGACACACTTGCCATCATGTTCGAAAGCCGCTACCCCTTTGCACCAACGGCTTTCGCCGTCGAAGGTGGCTTGCTCCAACCCGATTATGTTCAGTGTTGGCAGGGGCTACCAAAAAACTTCAAAGGGTAGGACGAGTAAGAATGTCGCGTGGAATTTTGGTAGTCGGTTTTTTGTTCGTTGCTGCAGTTGCCGAAGCCGAGTCGAGAGTGGTCCCTTTCAAGGTGCAGTGTTCCATTTACAGCCACCTCTTTCCGGGTACACCCGATATCGAAACGGATCTAAAGGAAGTGACTCTAGAGGCTGAGAGCGACTCCAAGCACGGCCACCAACTTGTCGGTGAGCATGGCGATTACGCGTTTTACGTTGTTACCCGTGAAACGGTGGGCGGGAAAAAACGCACAAAGAAATCTGCCGCCACGGGCCCTGAGGTCTACGCCTACGACGCCGAAATTCGAAATAAGAAAACGGGAATTGTGGCCCAGGCCCGCAGCGCCGGCAAAGGCGAGTCGCACGAAGGGGCCGTGCACCAGGCTAGCGTCTCTCTAGTTACTTATCCGAAAGCAGGGGAAAATCCGCTGTTGGTGGAAGGGATGCTCGCGTTGCACTGCCACCATCCCAAAGCCCCCAAATCCAAAAACAAATAACCGGGTCCTTAAGGATAGTAGCGACCGGGGCGTTCGATGCCGCGGTAGTTGCAGTGCACTTTTCTGACGTCGAGGGCTACCGGTGCCGGCACGCCTTCCAGCTCGCAAGTGAGCGAATTGGGGCTTTTGGCATCGCCCGGCTCGGCAATCTTGATTTGGAAATAATCGGTTTTCGCGTCCTGTGCAGACACCGCGGACGGCAGCGCGTTGTAAATCAGCCGAAATAATTTGCCCGCCACTGAGTTGAAAAGAAGCCCGGACGAAATAACAACGTTTTGGTACGTGCGTCCGCCGACGTAGTCGCTTGCGCCCGATCGCATCACGCTAACGATGCGGCAGCGGTACATATCCGAGGTGGCCGGCAAAACCGCCGTGCATTCCACTTTGTCGTTGGGCGTATTGGCAAGCGAAAGAGTGCCTTTCAACTCGGTAACACCGTGGTCGTTTCTGCCGTCGTATTGATCTTTGAGCAGGTGATACAGTTTCTCGGCAACGGTTCCCGTTTTGCCTTGCAGCGCGAGGCTTTGCGAATAGCCCGTCGGGGTGGGGGTAGGACGGCGGGCGCGCTCCCTCATGGCGTCGAAGCGATCTTGCCGAGCATCGCGTCGATGACGGATTCGATCCGACAGCTTATCCGCGTGGACCATTTGGAATGAGGTGACGAGAAGACTGCTGATCAAGAGTGCGCGATTTAATTTCATCGGCTGATTTTAATTCATGGCTTGCCCAGCGGCAAGCCAAGCCCGCGTTCTTGGTTCATTCTTCAGACCCTGTTAATTTGGGGCCTTCAGGGGCGGGCGCTGTAGCCAGGTGCGTAAGAATTCGGTCGGCCAGGGCGGGCCCGATTCCCTCGTTGACTAGCCCCTTCGCGCCGGCCTTTAGGATGCCTTCCACGCTTCCAAATTTTTTGAGCAGTTTGATTTTGGTTTTTTCACCCACCCCTTCGATCGCCTCAAGAGGGTTGCCGCCGCCAGACCAATTGGTGCGCCGCCGTCGATGGCTAAACACGGAGAAGCGGTGCGCCTCGTCACGCACGCGCTCGAGCAACGCCAAGGCCGGCGACCCTTGCTTGAGAACGATAGGGTTTTTGCGATTGGGGATAAAAATGCGTTCATCGCTCCGGGTGACTTCCTTACGCGTAAAGCCGCTTTCAGTACGGGCCTTGGCGAGCGAGCAAACGGGCACCGTCGAGCCACAGTCTTTGAGCGCTTTCACCGCCGAAGCCAATTGGCCTTTTCCGCCGTCGATCATGAGCAAGTCCGGCGGTGGGGGGTCGGGTTTGGAAAAACGGCGCAAGACTATTTCGTAAATGCTGGCGAAGTCGTTGGCCCCTTCCACCGTGCGGGGGTAGTAAACCCGGTACCGACTTTTAAGCGGTCGCTCGTCGGAAAAATGCACCAGCGCCACGGCTGCCTGCTGTCCCTGAAAGTTGGAAACGTCGATACCTTCGATGGTGTAGGGCGGTTCGCTGAGCCCGAGGACTTCTTGCAATTGCTCGGTCGCGGAAGCGGGTTTCTTTTTGCCTTCGTTGTAGAGCAAACGAGCGTTTTCTTGAGCGGTGCCCAAAAGGCGCAGAGCCTGTTCTCCGCGTTTAACCATCATTTTGACAGGCTTGCCGGCTTGCTGACTGAGCAGCATTTCCAGGTTCTCGCGTTCGCTGAAATCGTCGGTAAGCCAGACTTCGTCGGGGATCAGCGAGATGGTGTAAAACTGCTCCAGAAAGGCCTGGATGCTCTCTTCCGGATTCAGAGTAATTTTAACTTTCTCCGAACGCCGCCCGGTCAAGAACCCACCTCGGACGAACAAGACCACCCACTGGATTTCGTGCTCCGCAATAAAGCAGCCGACGACATCGATGTCCCGCTGCTTATCGACCAACACTGCGTCCTGCTTTTCTTGTAGGCGATTGACCCCGGCAATTTTGTCGCGCACCTGCTTGGCTTTTTCGAATTCCATGGCGTCGGAGTAAGCGTGCATTTCGGCTTTGAGCGTTTGCAAAAGCTGCTGTTTCTTGCCCTTTAAAAAAAGCACAGCCTCCCGCACTTGCTTCGCGTAATCGTCTTGCGAAACTAATCCCACGCAGGGCCCGGTGCAGGTGCCAATTTCATAATTCAAACAAGGCCGGGTCCGATTCTTAAACTTTGCTTCCGAACAATCGCGAATCTGAAAGGTCTTCAAAAGAAAGCGACTAATCTCCCGAATGCCGCCCGAAAAAGGCCCGTAGTACTTTAGGTTGGGTGAGAAGGTAACCTTCCGGGTTACCCGAAACTGCGGAAAGGGGTGGGTAAAATCCAAAACGACATAGGGAAAGCTCTTATCGTCCTTGAGGCGGATATTGTACCGCGGCCGGTGTTTCTTAATGAGATTGCATTCGAGCAAGAGCGCTTCCAGCTCGGACCCAGTGACGTTGAACTCAACGTCGACAATCTTTTGCACCAAAATCCGGGTTTTTGGGGTCAGACCGGCGGGCGCTTGGAAATAGGAGCGAATCCGATTCCGCAGATTCTTGGCTTTGCCGACATAGAGAATCCGCTTGTCCGCGTCCCGCATGATGTACACGCCGGGTCCCGTGGGCCATTCGCGCACCCTCTCCATCATCACGGCTTGAACAGACTCCAAAATGGCCATTCCGATCACTCTAGGCTGGGAGCCCCGACACGGGAAGCCCCTCGTTTCCAGCCAGGCTGGAAGCGTACCTCCCCGCACAGGCGGTAGTGCACCGATATGAAAGGGAAATGGCGAAATCGAGTTGTGTCCGCCGGGTCGGGATTTCTAGGAGGCGGGACGCGGAGCCCGGGCTGCCGGGCGGCGCCTGTGCGCGCTGATATCCTTTTCGGGCGGGCCCCCGCCCGAAAACCCCCATCGCACCGAAGCCGGCAGGTAGTCCGGGCTCCGCGTCCCGCCTCCTAGAAATCCCAAGCCGGCGGCTCCACCCCAACTCCCCCATTTCCCTTACAGACCGCCACTTTACAGCCGGGCAATCCCATGTTACGCATCCCCACTAATTCACACGCTCCCAGCGAGATAACTCTGGTCTCTTCTACAGGCGTAGAAGGGAAGGGGAGCGGAGGCAAAACCGGAGGACGACATGCCTGAAGTTAATATGAAAAACATGCTCGAGGCGGGGGTCCATTTTGGACATCAAACCCACCGCTGGAACCCCAAGATGAAGCAATTCATCTTCGGACCCCGTAACGGCATTTACATTATCGATCTAGAAAAAACCGTTCGCCACGCAATCGATGCGTGCACCTTCATCCGCAACACCGTTGCGCAGGGTGGAAAAGTTCTTTTCGTCGCGACGAAAAAACAAGCCAAGCTGATTGCTCGCGAAGCGGCCGATCGCGCTGGCATGCCCCACGTGACCGAGCGTTGGTTGGGCGGCACTCTCACTAACTTTCAAACCATCCGCCGTGGTTGCGAAAAACTCGATGAGTTGGATCGCTGGCGCGCCGATGGCACCTACGACAAGCTGCCGAAGAAAGAAACGGTTGTCTTGGAGCGTAAGCGCAAGAAATTGGAAGCCAGCTTGGGCGGCGTTCGCCATATGCGTTCGCTCCCGGCTACGCTGTTCATCATCGATCCTGAAACCGAACGCATTGCCGTCGCAGAAGCCAATCGCCTGGGACTCCCGGTCGTGGCTTTGGTTGATACCAACTGCAACCCGGACCCGATCGATTACGTCATTCCCGGTAACGACGATGCCCTCAAGTCCGTCACCTTGTTCGTCAATCTGATCGCCGACGCGTGCCTCGAAGGCCAAGAAATCTTCGAAACTCGCTCTCGCGGTAACAACCCGGCTGCCGCGGGCCGTTCGCCGGAAGAAGCGCCTGTCGCTGCTGCCGTCGCTCCCGAAGGCAAGTCAGCCACTCCCGCTCCGACGGTCGAACGTGTGGTGCGCAAGCAATTGCGTAACATCCCCACTGAAATCGACTACCGCGCGGAAGCTGAAATAACCGAAGAAGAGATCGCGGATGCCACTCCGGCGGTCGACGCGGCTGCCACCGAGGAAGTCGTTGCCGATAAGCCGGCTGCTGCTCCTGCGGCCAAACCGAAGAAGAAAAAAGAATAAGGAGATTCCGAGTGACGAGCGCTGAATTAGTAAGAGAACTCCGGGAACGCACCGGGGCCGGCATGATGGAGTGCAAAAAAGCACTCGTTGATGCGGCAAATGACATGGACAAAGCCATCGTTTACCTGCGGGAACGCGGGTTGGCGTTGGCGGCCAAAAAAACGGGTCGGGCGGCCAATGAAGGCCGCGTGCACGCGTACATCCACAGCAACAGCAAAATCGGCGTGATGCTGGAAATCAATTGCGAGACCGACTTTGTCGCTCGTACCGACGATTTCCAAAATCTCTGCAACGATATTGCTATGCACGTGGCTGCCGCGAACCCGCGCTACTTGGATAAAGAACAAGTGCCTGCGGCGGATGTCGAAAAAGAAAAAGATATCTTCCGCGCGCAATTGGCTGATTCTAAGAAGCCCGAAGCCATCGTAGAAAAAATTGTCGAAGGCAAAATCGGCAAGTTCTACGAAGAAGCCTGCTTGTTGCAACAAAAGTTCGTGAAAGATCCTGACCACACCATCGAAGCCATTATCAAGGCGGCGATGGCCAAGTTGGGTGAAAACATTCACTTGCGTCGCTTCGCTCGCTTCCAGCTGGGTGATGGCGCGAAGGCCGAGCAGTCCAACTAAGACCGGAGGGTTTTCGCCGTGCCGCAGGGAAAAGTTCGTTACAAAAGAGGTGAGCGATCCTTTGGGATTAGCCCGGATGTCATCGACCGAATTGCCAAAGAAATTAAAGTCGTCCACGAGCTCGGGGTGGAAATCGCCATCGTGCTCGGGGGCGGCAATATTTTCCGCGGTATTGCCGGTACTGCCCAAGGCATGGATCGCTCCACCAGCGATTACATGGGCATGCTCGCTACGGTGATTAACAGCATGGCTCTCCAGGACTGCTTGGAGAAGCTGGGCGTTTATACCCGTGTGATGTCCGCTATTGAAATGAACAAAATCTGCGAGCCGTACATCAAGCGTCGTGCGGTTCGTCACCTGGAAAAAGCTCGGGTGGTTATCTTCGCGGCCGGCACCGGAAACCCTTATTTCACCACTGACACCGCTGCTTCGTTGCGGGCGATGGAAGTGGGAGCGGAAGTCATCATGAAGGCCACCAAGGTGGACGGCGTGTATGACTCCGATCCGATGAAGAACCCTAAGGCCAAGATGTACAAGAGCCTAGATTACCTCGATGTCCTTAAGGACAATCTCCAGGTGATGGATTCCACCGCGATCTCTTTGTGCATGGACCATAATTTACCGATTTTGGTTTTCAACCTGAACACCGCTGACAACTTCAAGCGGGTCATCATGGGCGAAGAAATCGGCACTTTTGTCAGGAGACAGAAATGAGCGCTCAATTAGGCGACGTTAAAAAACAGATGGATAAGTCCGTCGAACATTTGCGCTTGGAGCTTTCCAAGTTGCGGGTGGGCCGGGCCTCCGCCGCCATGTTGGAAGGCGTAAAAGTCGATAGCTACGGCTCGTCGATGGGTATTAAGGAAGTGGCCGCACTGTCCACTCCCGACGCGCGCACCATCGCGATCCAGCCGTGGGACAAAGGGCTTTTCAGCGCCATCGAAAAAGCTATTTTGGCCGCCAACTTGGGCCTTACCCCGATTAACGACGGCAAAGTCATTCGCATTAATTTGCCGCCTCTTACCGAAGACCGCCGTAAGGACTTTGTAAAAAACATTAAAAAGTACGGCGAAGACGGCAAAATCTCCGTACGCAATGTGCGCCGCGACACCTTGGATCTGGCCAAGAAAGACAAGGATACGACGGAAGACGATAAACGCCGTTTCCAGGACGAGCTCCAAAAGCTCACCGATCAAGTCATCGCGGAAATCGACAAAATCGTTGAAACCAAATCGCAAGAAGTCATGACCCTTTAGGCGCAACGCCGTGGTCAAACACCTTGCGATTATCATGGATGGGAACGGGCGCTGGGCCGAGAACCGCGGGTTTGGTCGCGCCTGGGGTCACCGCCAGGGAGTTCGCCGGGTCGATGAAATCGTCGAATATTGCGCCAGTCTTGGCATTTCCCATTTAACTCTCTACGCATTTTCTACCGAGAACTGGAATCGTCCGGCGGCGGAAGTAAACATGCTAATGCGTTTGATCGTCCAGTACTTGCGTACCATGGACAAAAAACTCTTTCGCAACCGCATTTCGCTCGTGGCGCAGGGGTCGCTCGATCGCTTGCCGGAATTTGTGCGCGCGGAATTGGATCGAGTTGCTAGGCGCACGAGTTTTCCCGATCCCCGTCTTAAGCTTAACCTATCCCTCTCGTATGGTGGGCGGCAGGAAATAGTGGATGCCACCAAGAAAGTGGCCGCGCGAGTCGCAGCAGGGGAGTTCTCCGCTGATTCCATCACAGAAGCCCATCTCGCCCATGAGCTCTACCAATCCGAGTTTCCCGATCCCGACCTTTTGATCCGGACGGGCGGCGAGTACCGCGTCAGCAACTTCCTGCTCTGGCAGATCGCCTACAGCGAATTTTATGTTACCGAGACGCTTTGGCCCGATTTTGGGCGCGCTCAGCTCGACGAAGCGCTCGCTGAGTTTGGCCGGCGTGAACGGCGTTTTGGCAAAACATCAGCCCAGGTAAAAACCCCACCTCTCGAGGCGCAGCTATGAAGACACGCATTATTGCTGGGGTGCTCGCAGCGGTTTTTATCATCAGTTTGGTGGCCTTTGGCCCTTTCGACGCCATGCTGATTGTGGTTTTGGGTTGTGCCGGGCTTTCGTGTTTGGAGTTCGACAAACTTTTCTTCGTGCAGCGATCCCCCATGCGGCAGCTGCGCGGTCTGGCTTTGGTTTTTCTGAGCATCCTCACTCTGCGCTCCGCGCCGGAAATGGCCTGGGTTTTTTTCTGGTTGCCGCTTTTCGTTTTGTCCATCCAACATCTCATCCGGGCCAATACGCGCGGCGATTTTGAACAATCAATCCGAGATTTATCCATCGAGCTTTTGGGCGTGCTTTATGTGGTTTGCATGCTTGGTTTCATCATGCCCATTGTGGAATCGGGAGAGCATGGGCGGGAGTTCTTACTCTTGCTGTTCTTCTTGGTTTTTTCGGGCGATACCTTCGCCTATTTCGTCGGTTCAGCTTGGGGCCGCCACAGCTTGGCCACTCAGATCAGCCCCAAAAAGTCTTTAGAAGGCTCGGCCGGTGCGGTGGTGGGATCGCTGATTTTTGCAGGGCTCTGGATTGGCCTCGTTTATACCGGTGAACCGACGCATGGATTTCTCATCGCCATCGCCTTATTGGTGCCGGCGGTCAGCGTGTTGGCGCAGGTGGGTGATTTGTTTGAGTCGATGTTGAAGCGCAGCCGCGCGCAAAAAGATTCCGGCAGCTTTCTGCCTGGGCACGGTGGAATTTTAGATCGGCTGGACGGGCTTACCCTAAGCGCTCCCGCCTTCTATTTCTTCCTGCGTTATATTTTGGAGCGAGTATGAAACGGTTGGCGGTTTTTGGATCCACCGGTTCTATCGGCGCTAGTACGCTGGAGTTGGCTCGTCGATTCCCGGAGCGTTTGCAGGTGGTCGCACTTACGGCAGGTAAGAACGTCGCATTGCTGCGCGAGCAGATTTTGGAATTCAGCCCTCGGGTGGTGGTGGTGCAGGACGCCGACGACGCCGTTTTGCTCGGGCGTGAATTTCCGGGACTTGAAGTGCTGCACGGTCAGCACGGGCTGGTGCAATGTGCGGGCTGGGATTCTATCGACATAGCTTGTCAGGGAATCGTCGGTTTTGCGGCGTTAGAGCCCACGTTTGAATTGGTCCGTCGCGGCAAAGCGATTGCCCTGGCCAACAAAGAAACTTTGGTGGTCGCGGGTGCCTTGTTGCGAGAGGAATTGCGCCGGTCTGCAAGCCAGTGCATTCCCGTCGACAGCGAGCACAATGCCCTTTTTCAGTTGTTGGAAGGTAAAGACCGCAGTTCGGTGGCCACTGTGGTGCTTACCGCGAGTGGGGGCCCTTTCTGGCGCACCCCCGAATTGGACCTTAGTCAGGTAACGCCAGAGCGCGCTGTCGCCCACCCGAACTGGAAAATGGGGCCTAAGATTTCCGTCGATTCCGCCACTCTAATGAATAAGGGCCTGGAAGTCGTGGAAGCGCACGCTCTGTTCGACATCGCACCGGAACGCATTGAAGTTTGGATCCACCCCCAGAGCATTGTGCACGGCGCGGTCTGGTTTACCGACGGCACTTGCCAGGCACAGCTGTCTAAACCGGATATGAAGGCGTCCATCGCCCATGCGCTGGCGTACCCCGAGCGCTTGCCCAGCGCTGTGGAAAAACTGAGTTTGCGCCAGATGGCCAATCTTGAATTCGCCGAACCTGACACCGCGCGTTTCCCCTGTTTGGATCTTCCCCGACAGGCCCTAGCGGCAGGGCAAAGCAGTTTAATCGCCCTTAACGCCGGCAATGAAATTGCGGTGCAGGCATTCCTGGAAAAACGGATCCGTTTCCCGCAGATTGCGTCGGTCCTTACCGAGCTTTTGCAACGTCACCTCACGACCCCTATCGGCGATCTTCCTGCCATCCACGCCGCGGATGCCGAAGCGCGGGATAAGACGCGGGAAATCATTAAGGAAATAACCTAACCGCCCCCGTTTAGACGGTTGTTGGGTGCCCTTCGATCGATTACAGTAAAACCATCGTTGCGAGACTCCTCGCAAGGGCCGTTACTCGGAGGTTTCGTGGTCACTTCCATCGTCGGTGTCGTTGTTCTCCTCGGCGGCCTGATCTTTTTCCATGAACTAGGTCATTATTTGATGGCTAAGCTCTTCGGCGTCCGCGTCGAGGTGTTTTCTCTGGGGTTTGGTCCCAAGCTTTTCCGCCGCCGTGTCGGAGAAACGGAATATGCCCTTTCGCTGATTCCATTGGGCGGCTACGTCAAGTTGATGGGCGACGATCCGTATCGCGCGGTGCCCGCTTCGGAGGCCGAGCGCGCCTTTTCGACGCAGAAGCTTTATAAACGGTTTTTAATTGTGGCGGCCGGCCCGTTGGCGAATTTCCTGCTGGCCTGCGTTTTGTTCACGATTATTTTTTGGATTGGCCAGCCGATGCGCGGCACCAAGATCGGTACTGTTTTAGCAGAGAGTCCCGCTTGGGCCGCCGGGTTACGTCCTGGCGACCGAGTTCAAGCGGTGGGCGAAACTCCGGTTACTTACTGGAACGATTTTGACGATCTGCTCAAAAAACGCACCGGGGAAAAAATCGAATTAAAAGTCGATCGGGCGGGTGCGGAACTTCGCATTCCTTACACCGTCGGCACTATCCGCACTCGCAACGAGTTTGGCGAAGAGGTCGAGTCAGGTGGTATCAAGGGCATTAGCCCCTACCCACTGCAATCCATGATTGGTGTTTCCGATCCAAGCTCTCCGGCTTTTCTAGCCGGCTTGCGCACGGGCGATTTGATCACCAAAGTCGACAACCGTCCTGTCCTGCTCTGGGAAGAGTTGAAGCAGGCGTTGGGGTCCAATTGGGTGGCCAAAAAACCCATCACTATTACAGTGCGTCGAGGGACGGCGGTTACCGTCGATAGTGGTGAGGAAAAATCTTTCACCTTGGTGTACCCGACCCGGCCTGCCCCCGACAAAATCTCGTCGTTGGGTGAAACCGAAGTCTTGGGGATTTACCCCTCGGAACTCTTTGTCCAGAAGGTCACTCCCAATAGCCCCGCGGAAAAGGGCGGCTTGCAGCCCGGCGATCGCGTCGTGCGGGTGGGTGATGCGCCGATCTACAATTTCGAATCGGTAGTCGACGAAGTGCAGGGCGCTGGCAGCAAGGGCGGACCGCTCATCTTCTCCCTCGAGCGAGATGGCAAAACTGTGCTGCTCGATTTGAAGCCCGTCGAAACCTCTCAAGAAGACCCACTCACTCGCGAGATGAAAAAGCGCCACATGGTGGGATTCATGCCCATGACCGCGCTTTCCGAGGGCGACACTGTTAAGTTCCAGATCCGTCAGCCAATTAAGCTCGTAGTCCATGCGGTGGGCGAAACCGTCAAGATTGCCGAGCGCATGGTGGTGAGCCTGTGGAAATTAGTAACGGGTTCTGTATCCGTGAAAAATCTGGGCGGGCCGGTTTTGATCGCTTCCATCGCGGGTAAGAGCTTGGATGCGGGCATCGTCCCGTTCCTGCAAACCATGGCGTTGATTAGCATCAATCTCTTCCTGCTTAATCTTTTTCCGATTCCGGTGCTCGATGGCGGGCACTTGTTTTTCTTCGCGATTGAAGCGGTGAAAGGCAAGCCGGTCTCCATCCGCATGATGGAAATCGCCAATCAAGTAGGTTTGGTTCTGATTCTGATGTTGGTGGCACTCACGTTCTTTAACGACATTTCAAGGCTGGTACTCCATTGAAAAAAACGTTCGTTCTAGATACTAGCGTCATTTTGTTTGATCCCCTCTGCATCTTCCGGTTCGACGATAACAATATCGTCGTGCCGATCACGGTGCTGGAGGAAATGGATCGCTTCAAAAAAGATATGACGGAAATTGGCCGCAACGCGCGCCAATTCGCCCGTTACCTCGACGATGCCCGCAAGGGTGGGTCGCTGACCAAAGGTGTGCCGGTGGGCACCAAGGGTGGCACTTTAATCGTCGATATGGTGCGCGACGCCGAGAGCTACTTGCCCTCGGATTTGCGCCAAGAAAAAGCGGATCACCGCATTCTGGCGGTGGCGCTTAAACTGCGTCACGATCGGCCCAATGTCCCTGTGATTTTCGTCACCAAAGACGTGAACTTGCGGGTCAAGGCCGATGCGTTGGGCGTGGTAGCCGTAGATTTCGATCCGGCTCGCGTCGCGATTGAAGAGCTCTACCCCGGCTCGATGGCTTTCGACGTTCCGAGCGACGTCATCGAAAATTTCAACACCCAAAAGCGCTTCCCCATGGAAGACCGCAATTTAAACCCGCACGAATACGTAATTCTGCGAGACCAGAAAAACCCGCAGAACATCGTAGCGGGTCGCTACGATGCGCTTCAAAAAGCGGTAGTGCCGCTGAGAGTTCCGCCCAAGGGTGTTTGGGGTGTGCAACCGCGCAACCTCGAGCAGTCCTTCGTCCTCGATGCGCTCTTGGACGACTCCATTCCCTTGGTTAGCCTTGTCGGTAAAGCCGGAACCGGGAAAACGCTTTTGGCGTTGGCCTGCGGCCTGCAAAAAACCATAGACGAAAACAAATACCAAAAGCTTTTGGTTTCTCGGCCTATCTTCCCTTTGGGTAAAGACATCGGTTATTTACCGGGCGAAATCGAAGAAAAGCTCAATCCTTGGATGCAGCCGATTTTCGACAATATCGACTATATCGTCTCGTTCCAAAGCGGCGACAAGCCGGGTGCTAAGCGCCCCACTCGCCGTGCCTGGCAGGAATTAATTCACCAAGGCATGTTGCAAATCGAACCGCTGACCTATATCCGCGGCCGCAGCTTGGCGTACCAGTTCCTGATCGTAGACGAAGCGCAGAACCTAACCCCGCACGAGATCAAAACGATTATCACCCGCGCGGGCGAGGGGACGAAAGTCATTCTGACCGGCGATTGCTACCAGATCGACAACCCGTACATCGATTCGTCGAGCAACGGTCTGTCCTTTGTCGTAGAGCGCTTTAAGGAAACCGACTTGAGCGCACACGTCACCCTGATGAAGGGCGAACGTTCGCAGCTTTCCGAGCTCGCGACCAACGTTCTTTAGTTGGCGGTTTGAAGAAACGGGAAGCGCTGCCACTCCTGTTTGCACTCGATCTCTACGCAACCTACTTGGTCGCGTAGCGCAACGAGGCTACCGTCGGTGCCGAGTACCAATACTTCTTCGACTTCAGCGCCATTGAGGCCGCCATGAATGCGACTCAAGTATCCTCGGTTGCGAGGTTGGTATGTCGTCGGAAGCGGGCTGCCAAAACTCGCCACCTGTTTAGGCGAGACGCCCTTAGGAAAGTCCTCTACCGCTTTGAACGCCGAACTCAAATAAGTCGATTCATATTTGAAAAGAGCTGGACCCGCCGCGCCCGCCGCCACGGCCCAAATCTCCAAGTGCCCTTCGCTCCGGTGGGCGCTGAATGAGGTCAGGAAGACAGGAGTGGGAAAGGCCAAGGTCTGGGTGACTGCCTGCTTTTCCAAGTCAATGCGCACGACTTCGCCGGTTTCTGATCCCGCTACCAGCTCTTTTTGGGAAAGCGCTTGGACGTAATCGATTTCAGTCATCAACGAAGACTGCGGGAGCTGAAAGACCTCCTGGAATTTCGACACTGTCACCACTTGGTCCGGGTTGCCGGTGGCTATGAGTAGCTCGGTGTTCGCCCCGAGCATGCTTAAGTCGACAAGGTGTTCTCGGTTGGGGCGCCAGTCGCCGTAAGTATCTTCGTCATTTTCGGTTTCGGCGAACGCCATTCCGCCGGCTAGGGCATCGCGTAGGCGTTTGTCCTCGGCGGTGAGATCGCGGTAGCGGAGAGACACCCGGAAAATCGACCGATCAGACGTAAAGAAGAGCTGAATCACCGAATAGCGTTCGGAGAATTGCGTTCTGGGTTTAATCCGACGTTGTTGGCGTTCGGGGTACATGCCTTCGGTTGGCTGAATACGCATTCCCTTAAGGGTGACCCAATGCCTTTCTATTTCCCGCACCGGCACCCTATACAAACTGGCGCTGCGCACGGGGTGTTGGCCTGGAAGAAACGCCGGAATGGCCCGCCCGTCCGGCAAAATCAGGGTTAGCTCGCCTTGGGTAGAGACAGAAGCGAGAAACCCTCCGGCTTTTTCGGAGTCCGGTACGGAGCTAAGTGAGTGTAGCGGTCGCTGAAATGGAAGGGCGATGGAGGTCGTGGCAATCGAAAACGCGGGCGTGTGCCCGGCGGAATACGTGTCTTGCAGGATGGTTAAACGCCCATTCGGTTGCAGGCCCGCGATTAGAGGTCCCTGGTAGCCGAACGAAGTGGTTAGGAGGCCCGGGCAAACCGAAGCGCCCCAGACCGGCAGACTCAACAAGAAACCCAAGACCCATTTATACATAATCCCCTTATAACCAACCTCTTCTTTAAAGCACCCTATGTTGCACAGCGCAAGAGCCCGTCGTTTGAGCCATTTTTCCCGCTGTTTACTCGACTTTTCCAACCCATTGTCCGTTGCCGCAAGGCAGCCATTCCTATAGGTTGAGCCGGTGACCGACCCAAAACGCATACGTAATTTCAGTATTATCGCCCATATCGACCACGGGAAATCGACCCTGGCCGATCGGATCCTCCAAATCACCGGGGCGCTTTCCGATCGCGAGATGAAAGAGCAGTACATGGACCAGCTCTCCATCGAACGCGAGCGGGGTATTACCATCAAAGCCCAAACCGCCCGGTTGAATTTCAAAGCCGAAGACGGCGTCGATTACGTTTTGAATCTGATCGACACCCCGGGGCACGTGGATTTCGTTTACGAAGTTTCGCGCAGTTTGAACGCGTGCGAGGGTGCCATCTTAGTGGTGGACGCTTCCCAGGGAGTGGAAGCCCAAACTCTGGCCAACGTTTACCTGGCCATTGAGAGTAATCTTGAGATTGTCCCAGTTTTGAACAAGATCGATTTGCCCGGCGCGGACGTAGAAAAAACCAAACGCGAAATCGAAGACATTATCGGTATACCCACCGATCGTTCCATTCCCATCAGCGCTAAAGAAGGCACCAACATCAAAGCGGTGCTGGAA
>CAZBJE010000015.1:21478-58746 GCA_964492125.1 uncultured Pseudobdellovibrionaceae bacterium
TACTTGCCTCCACCGGTAGGTGTTTCCGATGCGCCTTTGGCCGCTTTGATTTTCGATGCCTGGTTCGATCCGTACCAGGGCGTGGTTTTCTTGATGCGGGTAAAGAACGGCAAAGTGAAACCGGGCGACAAGATTCGCTTAATCCATTCTGAAAAAGAATTCGAAGTCCTCAAGCTTGGCGTCTTCACTCCCAAGGGCACCATGGTGAATGAGCTGGGCGTGGGGGAAGTCGGTTTTGTGGTCGCCAATATCAAAAACCTGCGCGACATCAAAATCGGTGACACCGTTACTACCGTTGCCAATCCCGCCACCGAACCCTTGCCTGGTTTTAAAGAAGTGAAGCCGATGGTGTTTGCGGGGATTTACCCTACCGATAGCGCTGAGTTTCCCAATTTGAAAACCGCCATGGAAAAGCTTTGTTTGAACGACAGTGCTTTTACCTTCGAGCCGGAAAAATCAGATGCCTTGGGTTTTGGTTTTCGCTGCGGTTTCTTGGGCCTGTTGCACATGGAGATTGTGCAGGAGCGCCTAGAGCGTGAATTTGAAGTGAATTTGGTAACCACCGCACCCACGGTGGTCTACCGAGTGCACACTGTGAAGGGCGAAGTTCTGGAACTCTACAACCCTTCGCAGATGCCTCCGGCCAATGCGATTGATTTTATCGAGGAGCCCATCGCGCGGGTGACCATCCATACCCCGGAAGAATTCCTGGGTAATTTGATCAAGCTTTGCGAGGAGCGGCGCGGGCGCCAAACCAAATTGCATTACCACTCGCCTACGCGCGTGATGTTGGAATACGACATCCCGTTCAACGAAGTGGTGCTCAACTTCTACGATCGCCTGAAAAGCTGCAGCAAAGGCTACGCTAGCGTGGACTACGAAATCTCGCGTTTTCAGCGGGGTGAAGTAGTAAAGCTCGACCTATTGGTTAACGGAGATCCGGTCGATGCTTTGAGCTGGATTGTGCACAAAGACAAAGCGTATTTCCGTGGGCGAGATCTGGTCGCGAAAATGAAGACGCTCATTGAACGCCAAATGTTCGAGATTGTTTTGCAGGCCGCCATCGGTACAAAAATCGTCGCAAAAGAACGCCTGAGCGCGTTGCGCAAGAACGTTTTGGCCAAGTGCTACGGCGGCGATATTTCGCGCAAACGGAAGCTGCTCGAAAAACAAAAAGAGGGGAAGAAGCGCATGAAGAGCGTGGGGAACGTCGAAATTCCTCAAGAAGCCTTCCTGGCGGCTCTTTCAATCGAATGAACTGGAACTGGGGCCGCTTCAAGCGCTACATCGGCACTTTCTTTTGGGCTACGCTGGTGGCGTTGGGTGTGCGCTTTTTTTTCGTGGAAGACTTTCGGGTCTTCTCTGACTCCATGGCTCCTACTTTGCTTTCCGGCGATTTGATCTTTGTAGCCAAATCCAACTTCAATCTGCGCTTGCCGTTTTCTTCATATGAGCTGGTTAAGTTTCGGCGTCCGCACCGGGGCGAGGTCGTCGCCTTTGCTCTGCCCGATCATGGTTTAGAAACCTACGTGAAGCGCGTGGTCGCCACCGAAGGCGATGAAGTTTCGATTCGCGAAGGCTTGCTCTACGTAAATGGGACGCGGGCAGGTTATTCCGAGGGTACCGAACCTTCTTCTCACCTGCGTTCGGAATCCATCGACGCCGGCGCACCTTACCCTGTGGTTTGGGATCCCAAGCAAATTCCCAATTATGGCCCGGTACAAGTCCCGCAAGGCCACTTCTTCGTCTTGGGAGACAACCGGGTAAAGAGCATTGATAGCCGCAACTGGGGCCCTATCCCCTACTCTTGTTTGAAGGGGAAGGTCAGTCTTATTTGGCTCTCCTTGGGTCCTGACGGACTGCGGCGCGATCGCGTCGGGCGATGGGTTCGTAGTTAGTCGCCGCGTCATACACTCGTTTCAAAATTTTGCCGATAAGTAGGGTGATGGATACAATTCACCACCCTCGCTCTGTTTTATTGTGTTTTCTGGCCGGGCTTTATGCCGCGGGTGGTTTTGCCGCCGGCGGTATGACCTGGGACGGTCATTTCGATGCGCTCGATAGAGCCGTCCGACGCCGGACCACGGCTCGCGCCCTGAAGATCGCCGAGCCAGACATTCCGATGATTTCGCCTGAAGCGCTGAATATGGAAATCCCTTACATCTATGACCCCCGCGACCCCGGGGTGCAAACCAAGTACACCCAGAGTTTTCTGGAACTTGAGGGCAGCGGGGACGATGCGAGGGAGCGGGGCCATTCCGGAGTTCGCCGGACCCGCCCCGCCGAAATGATCTGGGCCCCTATCAGCCTCCCCAAGTAGCGCCGAACCCGCCCCCAAAAAAAACGGCGGAGCCGAAGCCCCGCCGTTTAGTGAACTTTTTTTGAATTCGAATCTTAGCGGCGACCTTGCGGTTGCTGCTGCTGTTGATTCGCGGGCGGTTGGTAATCAATATTTCCCCAAACCACTCCATCGGCCGTGCTGGCATTATCCGTTAGCGGCAAACCCTGCTGGGGCTGTTGCTGCTGGGGCATGTTCGGCTGCTGTTGCTGCGGCTGAAACTGACCCGGCTGCACTTGCTGCGGACCATATTGCTCTCCCTGAACTTGGTCTTGCGGCAGCTGGAGCTGCTGATCGCCCAAGCCGTATTGCTGGTCGAAGCCTGGTTGACCCTGGCCTTGCAGCGGAATTCCTTGTTGAGGAATGGCTTGCTGCGGAACTGTTTGGCTGATGCCCGGTTGTCCGCCGCCCGGTGGTTGCAGCTGCGGAAGACCGACGCGGTAATTCCCGATTCCCGGAGTGCCGATGTTCGGAATTTGCGGCTGTTGGAAAGCGTTCGGATCGCCGAGTCCAGGCACTTCTACGCCGCCTTGAATCGGAGTGCGATCGATGTAACCAAGGTCGTTGTGCTGCACGCCGTTCCACAATTGCGGATCATACGTTCCCAAAATCGGCTGCACATTGGGACGCGCAGTCAGCGGAAACGCGGGCGTTACTAACCCCAAGTTGCCGAACCCTTCTGCATAAAAGGGGAACGGGGCAATCGAAAGGGGTCCACCTGTGCGCACATCCATGCGGAAGCCGTAGAAAGTCGCTTCAATGTTGCCCCAACCGCTTGGAAAGAGCGGGCGGAAGAAAGGATTGCAGTAAAGCGCGTCCATCAATTGGCGCATCACGAAAACTTGGCCTTCCATGCGGGCCAAGATGATCGGCAAGTCAGCGTTGGGCCACTGCATGAGGGGATTGATGAGATACGTTTCACGCATGGCTTCGATGTAGAAGTACACATCGGGAACCATGATGCTAAACCGGTTTGCCATCGCCTGCATGATTTCGGGGCGAGGGGTGTGTACCCAGTCGTTCGCCGCGAAGAAGACATCAATCGCGCGCCAGGTGACCATGTACTCAATCGTTTGTGGGCGCCAAGCGGGCAGTGAAAAGTCTGGCGGGCGAGGGGTGCGCGGAGGCGTTCCCGATAGTGTCGTCCGCACCAAAGTATTGATGTAAGGATTTTGCATCAGGTTGCCGACCACGCGCGGGTCGATGACGAAGCGTGCCCCATTTTGGGACGCAATGATTTCATTAACGGCGCTGATTTCATCGCCTAGGTTTTTGGCGTGCATCGCCATCTGCTGCATCAAAAGCATTTCTTGTTGGCCGGCACCCGGCGGGAGGACGACCGCGGGCCCAATCCCCAGGGGTCGAACTGGCGCTATTGGGAGTCCCGGACCGGGACGGTAGCCAGCATTCATTCCGGGCGGGAAGTACCCCGGACCATAAGCCGGGCCGAATTGATTCGGACCAAATCCTGGCTGGCCGGGCTGTTGGCCAAAAGCGGAAGAAGTCAGAAGCCCCATAGTCAAAAAAGCGGAAGTCACCCATCTACGCAACGACGGCATAGTTACCCCTTAGTGGATCGTTAGCTCACGCCAGTGATCCGGTTAGTCAGTTAATAAAATTTTGATTAGGTTGGTTGTCCAACCTGTCGGTACTTTACAGTACATAACTCGATGCGTCAAGTTTTAATATGGCCAAAAGCAAAGAAATTTCAGGCTGTTGGCCGGTTTTCCGGTGACAAAAAACGGCATGCCTCCACTCGGAAACGATGGTAGCCTCGCACCTAAACGGAGGATTTTTTGGAGATAAAAGCAGTCCGGGGCATGCACGATTTGCTCGGTGATGAGCTCGCGCGCTGGAAGGCCATCGAGACGCAGGTGCGTTCGGTGCTGGAGGCTTTCGGCTACCAAGAAATCCGCACGCCCGTTCTCGAACCCATCGAAGTTTTCACCCAAGCCGTGGGGGATGCCACCGACATCGTGGAAAAGCAGATGTACCAGGTGCAGGACCGCGGGCATCCAGATAGCGGCAAAGTCGAAACCTTGGTGCTGCGTCCCGAGGCTACGTCCTCCGTCGTCCGCGCTATTTTGGAACACCAGCTACACCGCAACCCGGGGCCGCAGCGTTTCTACTATGCGCTGCCAATGTTCCGCTATGAACGCCCGCAGAAGGGGCGCTTGCGTCAGTTCCACCAAATCGGCGCGGAGCTGATCCAAGACGGTAGCCCCGAAGCCGACGCGGAAGTGATCGTAGTGTTGGACACGATTTACAAAAAGCTGGGACTGACCCAATACGAGATACGCTTGAACAGCGTGGGCAGCGAGGCTTGTCGGCCGCAGTACAAAAAAATGCTGATCGATTTCTTACGGCCGCGCCTTGGCGAACTCTGTGAACAGTGCCAAAAGCGATTCGAACGCGCGCCCATGCGGGTGCTCGATTGCAAAAACGATTCCTGCCGCAAGGTTGCGGAAAACGCGCCCCGGATCGTAGATCACCTCGATCCCGAAAGTGCCGCGCATTTTGCGAGTGTAAAAAAACGACTGCTCGAAGCCGGCGTAGTTTTCAAACAAGATTCGAATATTGTGCGGGGCCTGGATTACTACTCGCGCACCGCTTTTGAGTTTACGTCTACTTTGCTTGGAGCGCAGAGCGCGCTGGGGGGCGGCGGACGCTACGACGAACTCGCTTCGCGTTTCGGCGCAGAGCCATTTCCGGCGGTGGGTTGGGCGTTGGGCATGGAGCGGCTGATGATCGCTCTCGATGCACTGCAATTGGCGCCCGTGCCAGATCGGGGCCCGGCTTTCTTCTTTGCGCCCTTGGGCGAGGCCGCCTTCGATTACCTTTTTCCGCTCAGTCTTAAATTAAAGCAGGCCGGCGTTTCGGTAGAGATGCCTTATGAGCGCGACAAAAAATTAAAATGGCTGATGAAGCAGGCAGATCGCATTGGCGCTAAGTTTGCCCTGCTGCTCGGCGACGATGAACTCAAAGCCGGCACCGCTTCATTAAAAAATATGAAGCTCGGTACTCAAGAAACAGTTTCGTTAAAAGATTTGGAAGCGGAGTTGAAGAGGAGATTCCAGAATGAAGTTTAAACGCACCCACGGATGCGCAGACCTAAATAAAAAAGCCGATGGACAAACCGTTACGCTTTGCGGGTGGGTGGATCGTTGGCGGGATCACGGCGGGGTGGTTTTTATTGATTTGCGCGACCGGTCCGGCATTGCCCAAGTTGTTTTCGATCCGGCTTCCATGCCGGTAGATGAAGCGGGCACTTTGCGCCAGGAAGCGGTAATCGCAGTTACTGGCAAGGTCCGCTTGCGTCCCGACGGAATGAAGAACACCAATCTCGCCACCGGTGAGATCGAAGTATTGGCCAGCGGTCTTGAAATCCTAAACCGCTCGCAGCCGCTGCCGTACCAGTTACATGAAGACTCGCCCAGCGCCGGCGAAGTGGAAGAAACACTGCGTTTGCAGCACCGATATTTGGAACTACGCCGCCCTCGTTTGCAAAACAACCTGCGTGTACGCCACGAGTTTCTGCGAGTCGCACGGCAGTATTATTACGAGCAGGGGTTTTGGGAAATCGAAACCCCGATTCTTTATAAGAGCACGCCTGAAGGCGCGCGCGACTATTTGGTTCCCAGCCGCGTGCACCCCGGAAATTTCTACGCTTTGCCGCAATCGCCGCAAACCTTGAAGCAGCTCTGCATGATTGGGGGGTTGGAAAAATACATTCAAATCGCCCGCTGTTTTCGCGACGAGGATCTGCGCGCGGATCGGCAACCCGAATTTACCCAGGTCGACGTCGAGATGTCGTTCATTGATGCGGAAGACATTTACCGCATTCACGAAGGACTGATGAAAAAAGTGCTCAAGGAAGTCCTGGGCCGCGACATCCAGGTTCCTTTCGAGCGGGTCTCGTACCCGGTAGCGATGGAAAAATACGGCACCGACAAGCCGGACTTGCGCAACCCGCTTACGCTCGTGGACTTGAGCGAGCAGGGCAAGAAATCCACGTTCCAGGTTTTTAAATCGGTTTTGGATGCGGGCGGCATCTTGAAGGGGCTTTGTTTCGAAGAGAAGGAACCGCTCTCTCGCACCGAGCTGGATAGCTTGGTGAAGAAAGTGGCGCCGTTTGGAGCCAAGGGCCTTTCGTGGGTGCGAATTAAGTCGCCCGGCGATTGGCAAGCGCCGCAAGCGAAGTTCTTCGACGACGCTTTGAAAGCGGAAATCGAAAGCAAACTCCCGTTCTCCGGGCCACGTATGTTGTTGATGGTCTGCGCCTCGCCGCGGGTGGTGAATAACGCGCTGTCGTTTCTGCGCGACGAATACGGCAAGCGTTTGGGGTACACCGACACCACCAAAGATCGCTTTGCGTGGGTGACCGATTTCCCGCTCTTTGAATTCAACGAAGACGACAAGCGCTTCTACGCGGCCCATCACCCGTTCACCCGACCGGCAGCTGCCGATCAAGAAATGTTCATGAAGTCGGATAAACAGTCCGACATTGCCGCTGTTCGTGCCGAGGCTTACGACTTGGTTTGGAATGGATTTGAAATCGGCGGCGGCAGTTTGCGGATTTATGATTCCGCGGTGCAAGCGCGCATGTTCGATCTTTTGGGTATGACCACCGAGGAAGCCCAGTTGAAATTCGGCTTTTTCTTAAAGGCGCTTCAGTACGGCACGCCTCCTCACGGCGGAATTGCCATTGGGGTCGACCGAGTGGCGATGTTGATGACCGGCTGCGATGCCATCCGCGACGTCATCGCGTTTCCCAAAACTCAGAAGGCTGCCGACATCATGGCGGAAGCCCCTTCGGTCGTAGACACCAAACAACTGGAGGAGTTGGGAATTCGCCTGGCGCCTAGGCCGAAGCCCACACCTTAAACATGCTACCTCTCACGGACCGAGTGTACGATGTCGCCATCATTGGCGGCGGCATTCTGGGTCTGAGTGTGGCGCGCGATTGCGCCATGCGCCGTCTATCGGTGGTGTTGTTTGAGAAGGAAGATTTCGCCTCCGGCACCACGGGTGCGGGAGCCGGAATTTTATCCGGCGAACCGCACTGGCTTTCTACCGATCCCGAAACCACGCGCACGGCTTGCGAAGAGATAAACGTCTTTCAGCGCATTGCTCCCAACTTGCTGACCCGCGTCCCTATTCTCTTTCCAGTTTTGAAAACCAGCCCGAAGTACGAACTCGATCGGGTGCAGGCATTGGCCGATCTTTACGATCACTACGCATCCGCCAAAGCGGGGCGGCCCCATGTGCGTTTAAACGCCAAGGAAATGCAGGCGGTGGATCCAGGACTCTCGGTGGATTGCTGGGGAGCGATCAGCGTGGATGAGTGGACTACCGATCCCGCTCGGATCACCATTGCGACAGCTCGAAGTGCAGCGGCTGCGGGTGCAGCATTGCACAAGGGAGTGTTGGCCGAGAAAATCGAAATGCATGGGAGCCGGTTGGTCGGGGTGCGAGTGAAACCCGCCGGCGGTAGCTCCATGCTAGTGCGTGCGCGCACGGTGGTAAACGCCGCTGGCCCCTGGGGACCGGCATTGACTCCGGCGCGTTCAGTGGAGTTTCGGTCTTACCAGCGCAGTTATCTTTTTCTGGAGCGGCGTGTTTCCGAAGTGGCGGTAGCTTGCCCGCTTCCCCATCGAACCGATCCACTCTATTTTTTTCCGCGCGAGAATATTTCCATCATCGGACCGTCCGAAAGTCCGTTCAACGGTGATCCCGAAAATCCCCAAGTCAGTGAAGACGAAGTAAACGGCATGCTAGATACGGTGAAGAAATACTTCCCGCGAATAGAGAGCCACCGCTTCACTGCAGCGGTGTCGGGAATTCACTGCCGCATTTTTGATATCGAGCACCAAGAGGGCCAACGCCAAGCTGCCTTTGATCACGCCTCGGACGGCGCCGAGGGAGTCTACACTTTGATCGGCGGCGGGCTGACGCGAGCGCGCCGGTTAGCCGAGCAGGTCACTAATGCAATCTGCAAACGCTTGCGTCAGAGAGAACGTTGTCGCACGCATTTGGAGAGTTTGCCCGGCTGCACTTCGGAAATTCCCTGGCTCGAGGAATCCCGCCGTACCGGACGCGATCCCCTGTTAGTGGCGCGCCTGATTCGCCGCTACGGTCACAAGGCGGAGGGCATTCTGGATGCTGCCACTCGGCACGCGGAACTCGGGCAAACGCTTTGTGAGTGCGAGCAGGTGCTGGCCGCCGAAGTGGAGTACGCCGTACGCAAGGAGTGGGTCACCTCCTTAGCAGATTTGCGTCGCCGCACGCGGTTAGGTAACGGCAGTTGCCAAGGGTGCCGCTGCCTGCGCAATGCGGCCTGCTTCTTGGGTTCGCAGCTCAAATGGAATTCGGACGAAGTGGAAGCGCAGATCGCCGCCAACACCCCCCAGTTTCCGCTGGCACTTACCTGGCAGGAGCAGTTGAAGCAGCGCGACTACGCGCGAAGTTTGCAGTGCTTTGGGGGAACCGATGGTTGAGGCCTCCCATAGTTTCGATGCAATCGTCTTAGGGGGCGGCATAGCGGGTTTTAGCGCGGCGTTAGCGTTACGGGAAAAAGGTAAGCGGGTCGCAGTGGTTTTTCGGGGGAGCGGGGCAAGCAGCGTGAGTTCAGGGGCGTGGGATTTTGGTCCCATCCCCCGCGGTGGAGGATCGCTTGCGTCGTTGGTGGCTTCCGATCACTGGAAGGAAGTTTTTGGTGGTTTGCTCCAGGGTAGCGCGGTGCCACCGCTAGCCGCGTGGAGCGAGAGTTTTGCCGTTGCCACGGGAGCCCTAAGTTCGCTGCCGATTGCGTGCCGTTTTGAAAACCCTTTTATTTTGCCCAACACATCGGGTGGTTTGCGCCGTGTATTCGCCGCCCAGGCTTCCCAAGCGGGGTCGGATCTCGCCCGTGCTTCGGGAAAGCGGATAGCAGTGGTGAGCGCGCGGCGCTGGCGTTTTCGCGGGGATTTGTTGAGTCGGCAATGGAACGAACGTTGCGCTGCTCTGAATCTGGGCGTCGAATTTCGCGCTACGGATCTACCTCTCGAAGGCGAAGGCTGGGATATTCCGCTGCCCCGGGTAGCCGCGGACCTAATGTCCGAGAAAAACTTGGAAGCCTTTCGCGAGGCCATAGCGCGCCTCTCGGATTCGGTGGACGGCATTTTGTTGCCGCCCATTTTTCCCTCCCACGCCGCTTTCGAAACGGTACGGGCTTCCACCAAGTTTGGCATCGCGGAGGCTCTTGCATCTACCGAGACTACTGCAGGTTATCGTCTGCATCAGGCAATGGCGCAAGCGCTGCGCCAGCAGGGTATTGAATGTATCGGTGTGCAGCAGCTCCAAGTGCAACCAGGTGGCGGGCGTGTGCGCGAGCTCTCGGTGGTTTTCCCGGGCGATAGCGGCGGAGCGATTCTCAAAGCGGAAGCATTTGTTTTGGCTAGCGGCCGATTTTTTGGCGGCGGTTTGCAATCCGGTTTTACGCGAGTGGAAGAATCGATTTTAGCGCTGCCGATTTACCAGCAAGCCGAGGGCGGGCGAGTTGCTGAGCGCCGCGCGGTCGTGGAAGGCCGGGCAGATTGGGATCGCTTGGGCGTGCGGGTCGATTCCGAGTACCGCCCCCTGGCGGAAGATGGAAAACCTGCTTACCAAAACTTGGTGGCGTGTGGATCCATTCTGGGCGGAGTGGATTTCGCCAAAGCCCAAATCGGTTTAGGCTTTTTTGCGACCACGGGGAGGCTTTGTGTGGCTTCGCTTACTTAGCATCCGGGTGTACCTGGCTGTGGATCGCCTTTGGCGGCGAATGCACCGGTTGCTTTTCTTTTGGCGTAAAGGTGGCGGAGCGGAAGCCTTTCTGGAGCGCTATCGCCCCGATCATGTTCTAGCCGTTACTGAAACGGAACGCCGACTCGCACCCGACTTCGAGAAGTGCTTGATGTGTTCCCTGTGCACGTTCTCATGCCAGGCGATTCAAAAAGGGGAGGCCCCGGTATCGTTTGAACCCAAGTTGTTAGTGGGAGTCTTTGGAAAGTTTACGCGAGATTCTGAGATATTTACCGAGGAATGGTTTCCGTGCATGAAGTGTTCAGCGTGTACTGTTCTTTGCCCGAACGACGTGCCGGTGCACGCAATCGTGGAGCAAGTGATCGGGCGTAGAGGGCGTTTAGGTTTTCGCCGCGGCAAAGAGCGCGACCGGCATTAGTAACCAGACTGAGACAACGAACTATTGCCATCACCCAACAGCGGCAGACTGCAAATCGCATCTTTGGCCGGGTTGGAACTCAAGAAATCAACGCCGGGAGTGTAGGTAGTGATGGCGATGATATCGTATTGCTGCAATTCAGCGTCCGTCAGGTAGCCCGCGACTACTTGTTGGTCCACTTCGAGCGCAACTTCTGCCAAAAGAGTTTTGTAAAGTTTGGTAGCTTGGCTTGCCACAGTGATCGTCACGATGTCGCCGGGTGCGGAAAGCGCGGCCGGGATAACCACCACCTTGTTGTTGCCCGGCTGACCCGGTACCAAGACGGTATAAACATCGATTTGGCCCATGGTGCCGTCACAAAAACTCAAACCGTAGTTTGCAAACGAACCGCTGCTGCGGCGCGAGCAACTCGTCAGTGAAAGCGCGAGAGCAAAAACTGCGGCTATCATCCACCATTTTTTCATGACCAAAACCAACTTCCCTTTCACGGAACTCTCCTCACAGACCAACCATAGAGCTTTGAACAACAGAGTAAGTTGCAAGGGGTGGACCAAGAGGCCGATTGGGGTTAAGCCGCTGAATCAGTGGGGGATTTAAAAAAGGACTAAAAGCGCAGGAGCGTTGAACAACAAAACAACAAGAGGGTGTACTCGCTATGTCTTAGTCGGAGGCATTAGTTTAGACATTTAAAATCAGCTACTTATGGCTGTTTTGGGATACTCGATTTGCGTGGTCAGGCGTCTGAAGTTTCGACAGTGTATTTCCAAAGGTACGGAAATTCTTAACCGATCTTGCGAGCGGCGGGACGCGCGTCGGGTGATCCTGTCATGGGGTCGGGCTCGAATAGCGTGCAAAGACGGCTAACCCGGTAGCGTAAGGCCAGTAGATCGTGGCGACGCAAATTGGGCAGCTTAGCCAAGCAGCGGACCATCTCGGCGTTGTTAGGGTGCTCGGCGCTTAGGATCTGCCGAAGTTCGAGGTAGGCTTCTTGCTCACCTTGTAGGTGATTGTTCAGAATCTCTTGCTGCTTTTCGGTTACTTCCGAAAACATGAAGCCCATTCCGTTTTCCACCTCACAGCGTTGGCGATCGAAAACGATGTGCACCACCTTGGCCTTAAGACAGAGCATGTCTTGGCCGGGGATAAAAAAGGCGATGTGCCCTTGGGTATTGATTGGAAACGGATCCACGCTGGTAACGAACAGGCCACCACGACTGATGTTGGAAGCGTACGCGGTGAACGACCGGTTGCCGTCCGTGAATACAATCTTTTCTTCGTAAGGAAGCCTGTACTGTTTACGGCGTTCGACGAATTGAGCTTGCGACATTGGTTCTCACTCCAAAATGTTTCGTAAAGCTTCTTTGTCTAAAGGAGTTAGGCCTTCGATATCGGCTTCCGCACGCGGCTGCGTTGGCGTTGTCACTTGGGTGTGGCGCGGCATGGCTGCTGGAATAGGCGCAGGTTCCGACTTGGGCGTCGCCAAAACTAGGGGCTTATTCGCCGGCTTTGGGATGGGCTTGGGCGCGGGTTCGGTTTTGCTGAACCATTTCGCGATGCTGGAATCGCCCAGCCCCGAGTAAGCAACCAGAGAATTCAACTGCCCGTTACCCCACGAAAGGGCGGCACGCGTTTCTAAAAACGCAGCGCGTCCGAACGTGTGGTTACCGACGGGAATCTCGCCGATGAGTAAGCCAACATACAGAATGAGTAGTGCGATCAGAGCTTTTCGGATCATGGTGGATATTCCAATTCTAACATATATACTTAAAAGAGTAGGAGACTCTCATGCCACCGCACGTCCAAGCGACGCGCGATGAGAGTGACGGAACCTGGCTCCCGCTGATTGAGTACTCCGTGAAAACCGGAGTTAGCCTCAGCACCATCCGACGCAAAATCAAAAGCAACGGTATCCAGTACCGACTCGAAAAGGGTCGATACTTGATCTTATTCAGCGAAGCCAATAACCAGGTCGCGAAACAGCCCGTGCCCCAGCCCATGCCACAAGCCATACAAACAGCAGCCACCACGGTGCACCCTGCCGGAGCTACGTCTACCGACGTAGATCGTTGGCAGGATAAACCGCTCTCTCGTTTCAATCCTTCCCAGCTCGTCGCATTCGACGCGCCGGACGAGGAAGAAAAACGCGTTGCAGCGGCAAACGTGGAAAAAGCCGTGAATATGGTGAGTGAAGCTTTCGAGTATGCACTCGTGCAGAAAGAAGAGCAGATTCGCATGTTGGAGCAGCGTAACCGCGATCTCGAAGAACGGGTCAATGAGCTGAAACTGCTCGTCCGGGTTATCGAAGAGAAGTACAAGGTTCGTTACTAACTCATCCGCCGTCCCGACATCACCCTATCGCTTCCCCCTCAACGAGGAGTAGAATCGGTCCTTATGGCGAAGCTTTGCCTTGGGATTTTCATTCTCTGCTCGTTGGGTTTCGCGGACTCCGATCCGCATTGGGAAAGTGCGCTTAAATTTCTCCAAGAGAATAAGCCCACCGAAGCGATCCCCTTGCTGGAAGCCTGGCTAAAGGAAGCCGAGGCTAAAGGCACCCGCTCGCCCGAAGCCCACCACAATTTAGCTACTGCTTACGCTCAAACTGAAAACTGGGGTCCCGCCGTTTTGCATTTGGCCACCAGCGCGGCTTTGCGCGACAATCCCCTCTACTTAGGGGAAGCGTTGCGGACGATCACCCGCGTCCAAAATCGATTAATGATCCAAGACGCAGTTTCGGCCCGTTGGGGGTATCGATTGGGGATGTTTTTGGGCCGTGGCTTGCTCCTGTCGCTCGCATTGGGCGGATTTTGGCTTTTTCTGTTTGGATTTCTCCTTCGCCCGGCTCGCCGGTTAATGTGGAGCGGGGCGATCGGTCTTGCCTTGCTTGCCGGCGTGGGCTTTGGCGTACGTGCGAGCTTGCCGCTCTATGCGGTGGTGGTTGCGGGCGAAGAGGGCGCGCCTTTACTCACTGAGCCAGGTGGCCCGAACGCTAGAAAACTGGTGGATGTGCCCTCCGGAACGCTCGTAGCTTTGAGTTCCAGCGAAGGCGAGCAAGTCGCTATCCACCAGCCCTTTGCTGGGTGGCTTCCGCTGTCTAAACTAATATTTATAACTAAACAAAATCTATTTTAGCTTCGACTTTTTTCTAATGTCTGTATCCTGAATAAAATACAGCGGAGAAAAACTATGTCACGAAAGATAAGGCGCAATCAGGGTTTTAGTCTTTTGGAGTTGGTGGTAGTCGGAGGCATTGGCGCCACCATAATGCTGGGCGTAGCGCAGATTCTTAGTACCTTTCAGCGGGCTAAGAACGGGATCGACCAATCTGCGGAGTTTGGTGATCTGAAGACACTTCTCACCTTGACTCTAGCCAACCCGGCGAAGTGCCCAGCCGCTTTGCAAACCGCCGCGGGAGCGCCCATTGCGGGACCAAGTTCGGTCACTGCGGCTACTCCCAATCTTCCGGCGGGCGGCATTACGGTAGGCAAGATTGTTGATTCCGGCCTGAGTGTTGTGGCAGGTGCCCGGTTTGGGAATTTGACCATCGATTCAATCGGGATTTTTCAGGTGGTCCCCGGAACGCCGCAGAACGCAGCGACGGTGCCCTATGTAGCCAACTTGCGGGTAATGGGAACCAAGCGGTCCAACCCTGGTGGCATGCCTCTGAAGGCCAATATCCCTTTGTCGATTACGTTCGAGACGCCCGTAGGTGGCGGCGCGCCCGTGGTGCTATCTTGCTCGACTCAGGCCGTCTCCGGATCTCCGGGCGGGGGCGGCGGCACGATTCGTACATGCAGCGGCACGGTTACAGGCGTGGGATCCCCTGTAGGGGTTAGTTTGGCTTCCTGCGGATTCACCGCCCCTCCGCGGGTAATTATGAGTTTGGCTACTTCCAGTACCGGTCTACCGGGAGGTGGCGGCTTCTACCAACTTCTTGGGTATTCTATTCAGCCCACGTCCATAACGACCACTTCGTTCAGTGCCAACTGCCATGCCTTGACAGAATTTAGCGGCAGCCCGCCCACCTCTACGAAGAGCGCCACCTGTTCGTGGGTGGCCATTGGTAACTGACCGGGGCTAATAAGCTTGAGCTAGTTAAGCGAATTTCCCGTTGGGTTGCCCCGCAAAACATCGCTTAGTTTAGCAGTGAGCGGTTCCGCTTCCTCTTCTTCGGATTTGATTAGCTCGTAGTGGCTATCCAAAGAGGAACGAAAGGCAGTGAGGAAATTCTTCTTCTGCCGTTGCGTTTCTTCTACCTTGGCGATGACTTCTTCTAGCCAGCCTTCGGTGCGCTTGCGGATGCTGCCGGCTTTTTCTTCTGTTTCGGCTAGCATTTTTTCGGCTTCGGCGCGCGAACGATCCAGGATCGATTGGGATTCGAGCAGTGCGTGCTGCTTTTGTTCGTTCAGTTCTTTCTCACGCAACTCCCACGCTGCGACTTCTTTCTCTAGCGCCACAATGCGCTCGCCTAAAATTTTCTGGTGATCCAGCATCCGAACCCAGAGTTTGGAAACCACCCGGAGAAAATCTCGCACTTCGCGTTTGTTAAACCCGAAAAGCGAGCCCCGAAAATTTTGTGCTTTGATTTCATCTGGCGTCCACTCGGTTTGAAAACCGGGAACTTCTCTCAAGCGATCCATGCTGTCACCCCCTTGACCGGGAGAATTTATCACGCGCGCGCGCCGAAGAGAACAGTCCCGAGTCGAACGATTGTTGCGCCTTCGTCGGCGGCGATTTCGAAGTCCTCCGACGTGCCCATAGAAAGTGTGTCCCAGCCCACCGCGTTATGTGCTTGCACCATCGCGCGAGCGCGAGCGAAGAACGGGCGGCGGTTTTCCACCGGTTGCAGCGGAGGGGGCAAAACCATAATGCCTCGGCAACGCACTCGAGGAAAAGCTGCCATAGCGCGGGCAAAATCGTCGACGGCTTCGGGAGCGATTCCGGACTTAGAACGCTCGTCTCCGAGATTCACTTCAATCAACCCGTTGATAGTGCGCCCCACGGCTTCCAATCGTGTGTGCAGGTCCGCTACAATTTCGATGCGGTCCAGGCTATGCACCCAATCGTAGTGGACCAGGTACTTCACCTTTCGGCTCTGGATATGCCCAATGAAATGCCACTGACAGCCAGTGATTTGTGCTCGGAGTGCTTCGCCTTCTTGGGCATAATTGTTCCCCAAATCCTGCAGTCCCGCGTCGATCGCTGCCTGCACCGTGGCAGGATCCTGCTTTTTAGTGACTCCCAAGATAGTGACCCGCCGGTCGCCTAGGCGCCGGCGAATGCGGGCTAGGTTTTCGCTGACCATGGGCGGCCCCACTGAAAAGGCGAAATCCCCGATAGTGCGGCGAGTTCGGTTAGCAAGGTTTCGGTCGGCAGTCCCATTACGTTGGAGTACGACCCTTCAACGCGCTCCACAAATAGGCAGGCCAAACCCTGAATTCCGTAGCCGCCTGCTTTGTCGTAAGGCTCGTTGGTTTGGGTGTAGGCCAGCATTTCGGCTTCGGTCAATTTGTGGAAGGTAACCCGGGTTTCCGCCGTGGTTTCACGCATTCCAAATTTCTTAGAAACGAGCGCTAATCCGGTCAAAACTCGGTGGGTCGTTCCTGATAAGCTGCGCAACGAAGCCAAGGCCGCTTCGGCGTTCGAGGGCTTGGACAGGATCCGGTCTCCCAAAGCGACTAAAGTGTCGGCCGCGATGACGATGTCGGTTTCGCCGCCCACTTGCCCCGCCACCGCGCGTGCTTTGCGCCGGGCGTTTTCTAAGACAGTGTTTTCGACCGAGCCGCCATGGGTGTCGGCTTCTTCCGCCTGCGAGATGACCGTTTGAAACGATAGGCCCAGGTACTCCAAAAGCTGTGCGCGTCGCGGCGAAGCGGAAGCGAGCCAGAGTCGGGGGGTTGTCACATTTGTTGAGTCAGGCATGTCTCTACTGAGTGAGGCTATGGCAAAGAGCTCGACTATCTTAGTGGGCGTTCAAAACCGGGGTCAATAAAAGGTTGTAGTATGTGGGGTGCCAGCACAAGTATTTGAAATAATTACAATTAACCTATCCCCGTTTCTCGATTTCGGGCCTCAGCACCGCTTAACATAATGCATTATGCACCGAGACATGGTATAAGCAGCCATCTTCAAAATGAGAGCGAGAGGGTAGGAACGATGTATCAGTTCAAAGTGGGTGACAATGCTGTGCATCTTTCGCACGGGGTGGGCGTAGTGCGGGGGATTGAAGAACGGGAGTTCAGTCCCGGTAACAAACAGTCTTTCTACATCCTCGAAATCCAAGACAACGGCGCACCCAAAAAAGTTTTCGTTCCTATTACTAGTTCCAACCAAAGACTGCGTCCGATCATCAAGCAGAAGGAAGTGGAAGAAGTTTATAAAATCCTTCGTAAGAAGGATTCCGCTCCCATTGATCACCAGACTTGGAACCGCCGCTACCGCGAATATATGGAGAAAATCCATACCGGTCAGGTGCAGGAAATCGCTGAAGTGCTGCGCGCCTTGTTTTTGCTCAAGCACGACAAAGACCTCTCGTTCGGTGAACGCAAATTGCTCGATCAAGCCAAGACTCTGCTCGTAAAAGAGCTGTCGCTGGCCCAGAACATCGAGGAAGCAGTCGTCGAAAAAGAACTAGAAGCGATTTTTGCCTGAGGTTTAGCTTCGTATGGTCACGGTAGACGCTGTCCTCCTCGGAGGCGGTACGGGTAGTCGGTTCGCAGGCGCTTCGGCGCGGGAATCTGGCCTGCCCCCCAAACAATTCCAAATGGTAGGCGACGCACCGGTGTTTATTCACTGTTTGCGTTCGCTCTTATCGATGGAGTGTTTCCGCCAAATCGTTTTGGCGATGCCGGAAGAGTACGTCTCGCTGACCGAAGAACTCATCGACAAGCATACGGCTCGGCACCCGCGTACACTGGTTCGGGTGGTTGCAGGCGGTGCGCGCCGGCAGGATTCCTCCTACTTGGCGTTGCAAGCTTTGGAAGAACTGAGTCCGCCTCCCACTCGCATCTTAATTCACGACGCGTGTCGTCCCTTTCTCTCCGCTGGCTTCTTGGAGCGGGTTCGTACGGCGCTTTTTGATCGTGCGTATGGAGCTTGGGTGCCGGTGGTTCCTGTGGTCGAAACACTCAAACGGGTGGAAGACATGCGGGTTGTCGAAACAGTCGACCGCGGCCTCGTGCAGCGAGTCCAAACGCCTCAGGTTTTTGAATTCACCGTCATCCGCTCGCTGGTCGAAAAAGTGAAAGAGGCTCCCGAGCTCAATTTCACCGACGACGCCTCGCTTTGTGAATACTACGGGATTCCCGTCGGCGTATTTGAAGGCGATGTGCGTAACATTAAGCTGACCTACGGGTTTGAATTGGATACGTTGCGCACCATGCTAGAGACAGCCAAGGAGATCCCATGCGAACCGGAATCGGTTACGACATCCACCGTCTGATTCCTACCGTCGAGGCGAGCAGCATTCCCATCGGCGGCGTTCCCATCCCCTGTCGTTTTAAGATCCAAGCGCATAGTGACGGCGACGTTTTGCTCCACGCCTTAGTGGATGCTTGTTTGGGCGCCCTCGCGTTGGGCGACATCGGCCAGCACTTTAGCGACAAAGCGGCCGAGAACAAGAACCGACAAAGCTCTGAATTTGTCGCCGACGTCTTGGGAAAAGTCCGTGCTTTGGGTTATCGGATTGTGCACTTTGATTCGATCGTTATTTTGGAAGAGCCGCGTCTGTCGACGCACTCGGATGCCATTCGCCGTTCCATCGCCACATTATTGGGAGTGGAGCTTTCTTGCGTGAGCGTGAAAGCCAAAACGATGGAAGGTTTAGGTTTGGTGGGGGAAAACAAAGCCATTGCGGCACACGCAGTGGTGAATTTGGAGCCCTTGCTTCGCTAATGTCTTTACGTATTACCAACACCCTCACAGGCAAAAAAGAAGAATTCCAACCCATCAAGGCCGGCGAAGCCAGTCTCTATACTTGCGGGCCCACGGTCTACGGGTTGACCCATATTGGAAACGCCCGCCCGCCGGTGTTTTTTGATGTGGTTCGGCGCTTCATGGAAAGCACGGGCCTCAAAGTCAATTGGGTGATGAACTTCACCGACGTCGACGACAAAATCATCAATAAAGCCCGCGAACAAAAGACCACCTGGGATCAAATCGCCACGTGGTTCACCGATGAATATTTGAAAGATCTCTCGAGTCTTGGTGTGCGCCTACCGACTCACCAACCCAAGGTTAGCGAGAACATCGAGCAAATCATCACGTTGATTGGGCGGTTGATTTTAAATGAGTCCGCGTACGTTGCCGAAGACGGCGAAGTTTTTTTCTCTGTTCGCAGTTTTGAAAAGTACGGCAAGCTCTCTGGCAAGAAGATCGATGATCTTCTGGTGGGAGTGCGTGTCGCTTCAGACGAAAAAAAGCGGGATCCGCTCGACTTCAGTTTGTGGAAACCACAGAAATTCCCTGACGAGCCGGCTTGGAAAAGCCCGTGGGGAGCAAAAGGCCGCCCCGGTTGGCACATCGAGTGCTCCGCCATGGCGTTGCAATACCTCGGGGAAACTTTCGACATCCATGGCGGGGGTCTCGATTTGATCCACCCCCATCACGAAAACGAAATTGCCCAATCCGAGGCCGCGACCGGTTCCACTTTTGCGCGCATCTGGATGCACAATAATTTGATCTCGATGAATAAAGAAAAAATGTCCAAATCCTTGGGCAATATTTTTCTCACTCGCGACTTTATCGCCAAGTACACGGCCGAAACTTTGCGCTATATGCTGCTTTCGGTTCACTACCGCTCGCCGGTAGAGTTTTCTGAGCAGCAGATTCGCGATATTCAGTCGGCTTTGCACCGAGTTTACTCCGCCAAGAAAAAAGCCGCCGCATTGGCCAACGCCACTCCCGGTTATGCATTGCCCGAAGCCGCGGTCGAAAAGTTTTTGAAAGAGCAGGGCGACGCCTTCGAGGCTGGCTGGAAAGAAGCCATGGCCGACGATTTCAACGTGCCCCGCGTTCTCGCGCTGGTTTTTGATTACGTCCGGGCGTTCAATGCTTGCGTCGACAGAAAGGGTTTCAAACCCACCGACGGCAATATTCAATTGGCTAAGCGCTTGCTGACTCAGTTGACCGAGCTTTCCCGTACCCTGAACCTCTTTGGAGAAGATCCTCTGGTGTATCTGGCCGCATTGCGCGCGACGGTACTCGACGACCGCGGCCTAAAAGCCGAGGATATCGAATCCAAAATCACGGCCCGGCGAGAAGCCCGCGTTGCGAAAGATTTTGCCCAAGCCGATGCCATTCGTGGCGAGCTGCTCAAACTTGGTATCGAGATGCAAGACACTGCGACCGGTACGGAGTGGGATGTGGTTTTTACTTCTGTCGACGTAAAAAACTCGTAATTTAGATTCTGTCGACGGTGCAGATCGGCCAGCAAATTAGCCCAAACTTTCGACAGGTCCCACGTTCTATACGCGAGGCCTAACCCCTCGAATTCCGATGGTATTCACTCGCCAGCCCCTATTCCAGGCTGACAGGGTGCCCAATTGGTAGTCGAAAAAGCGCTTTGTAACCGAATATAAGTATCAGATTTTATTAATTTAAATAGCCAGTCGTTGGCCCCCTGCTTGCAATTTCTAGGGGTATGAACCGCCAACCCTCTTTTGCCTTTCTCGCAGGAATCATCGCCACCGCGATGCTTTTGCAGGCGTGTACCAAGGGTTGCGATGGCCCGGCCGTGAATCTGGCTTCGCTCACTGCGCTTCGCAGCAGCGGTCTGACCGCCACGGGGCCCAAAGCTTTTCTGATTCTGCCCAACCCGATTGATGCGACGAACAACCCGCAAGCCAGCATCGCTAATAGCGCCATTTTAAATGCCGGTTCGAGTTTGAATTTGCCCAACTTGCTCAATGTGTCGCGGTTGGACAATGCGTTTTTGAAAACGCGCATCAAAGACATCACCGATTCGGTTTCCACTCTGGCCACGCCCAACACCAAGGGCAATTACGCTTTTCAACCCAGCGATGTGCACTACTCCGAAACCATGGCTTACCGAAGTATCACCGCGGTGCAGGCCTATGTAGAAGCGTTGGGTTTTCCGATTGTAAAGAGTCGCCCTTTATACGTGATGGTGCAAGCTGCCGGCAGCACGGCTACCGAAGTAAATGCATTTTATGATCACGCTTATTTGAACACGGCGACTCCGCGCACCATCAAAGTTTACGGCACCAGCCAGTACGCCCCCGGTATGGACCAAGACATCTACTGGCACGAATTTGGTCACCTGGTAAACGAAAGCATCTCTGCCGAACGGGGCATCGATTACGCCGGTGATACCGGCGCGGTATTTTCGGAAGCCGGTGCCATTCATGAATGTTTGGCGGATTACCTTGCTGAATCGGTGAGCGGCAAGCCCTATATCGGCAAATGGATTGCCCGCAATATTTCTGGCTACGCGGCCGGCCAGCCGCTGCGCTCAGCGCAGGAAACCGACGGTAAACTGCAGAATTTTGGCACCGTAGCGATTGCCGATGGCACGGGGAACATACCGGATCGCTACGGCATCGGCGAATGGTGCAGTAGAGTTCTCTGGGATGTACGCAAGAGTTTCGTAGAAAAAGACTCCACGGCCGGCCCTATTTTGTCCGACCGCGTGGTTTACTCGGCGGTGAGTCTGCTGACCAAAGACACCAGCATGGCGGCCTTCAAATCGGCGCTGTTGCAGGCTGATGATGAACTCCACTGCGGTGGCCACCAAGACGCGATCAATACTGCTTTTGAGAGCCGCGGGTTTGTTAGTCCGGGATCGCTCGATCAAGCGCTGGTCCTTACTGCTACTCCCATCGGTGTTACCACCAACGCTTCCGGGGACAAGGCACCTGCCGCTCTCGCTCCCGGCGTTCAAGTCGTTTTTAATATGTCTATTTCGAACCCCAACTCCAAAATTGCTCGCAACGTGCGGGTCCGGTTGGAGTCGGCGGATTCTCGTTTTCATGCGCTTACCTACCAACAGTCCTATGGGGATATGGAAGGCGGTCAGAAGATCGCCGTCGGTGGCAGCGGTGGTTTAGCGGTGGATTTCAGTGTCGTCGGACAAATCGACTCGACCGCACCCCGCGGAAAATCTTTGCCCTACACGTTGCGCGTACTCTCGGAAAACGGCCAAGAAACAGTTTTTACCGGAGTGATTCCTCTATGAAGCGCATCTTGTTCACATTGACTGGATTGGTAGGTGGCTACTGGTTGCTTTCCTTGCAGGCTCCGGTGGAGCGTTCGGAAGCGTCCATTCTGCTGTCTCCCCAACAAGCCTCTATTGCCGCGCAACTTCCTACGCGACGGGCTCAAAGCGCGGTCCCCGCTTCGTTGGATGTTGCCCAAGCTTTGAATGCCGAAGTAGCTGATACCGATGTGCTTCTGGCGGCAGTCGAATATGTGGTCGCGCACAGGGAAGAGTGGGGTATCCAGGCCCACCACGACTTGCGATACGACTACACGTACGCCAACCCGTTGGGGACTTTGGTTAAATACAAAGTTTTTCAAGGAGACCTCGCTTTGCAGGGAATGGATGTGGAAGTGCGGGTGGGTAGGGATCACGGCGTAAAAGATGTGGCTGTGCACTACGTGCCTGCCAAAGAAGTCGATTTGAATGCGCCGTCATTGAGCGCTGAAGAAATAGTGGATTCGGTAGAGGATCGGTTTGAGCAAGTGCCGGGGCAAACGGCGAGCACTGCGATGATTTTCACGCCGTCGGCGCCCGGTAGTCAGCCTGTTTTGGCAATTGCGATGACGATGCGTCGTAAAGGTGGGACGGAACCGGTGCAGGCCATTTTCCGCGCGAGCGACGGTCAAATCTTAGATCTAACCGTCGCTCGGGGCGAGTTCAGATAATTACTTCTTCAGAGCAAGAGCATCTTTCGGCTGTTCCTTAACCGGCGTATTGCGGTCGGTCCACACCCGAACCTGAATGCCTTCTTTGTCTTGCTTGTCTTCCGGCAGCTTGCGCTCTAACTGCCAAGCTAAATCAGTGCGGCAGAAGTAAGCGCGATTGAATTGCGACAATTGATTCACGGTGAAGTTACAAGGGAGCATCTTGCTGCCCTTGCGTACCATTTGCACCGAGAAAGCAAAACCATCATTGGTGATGGCAGACCAAGGTAGTTCATAGGTGCGCTTGATGTCTTGCACTTGGCCGTTGCCGATCGTCCAGTACTGTCCGCCTTCCGGCAGCTCAAACTTAGTTCCCCCCGGGAACACGACTTCTAATTTCACATTAGAGATAGGGTTCTGAGGTTCTCCGTTTTGGATCATTTCGAAACTCTCAATGGTAATCCAGGTACGGTACGGCGGAATCTTCGCCAAGGCCGGAGCGGCTGGAGCCGCCGCGGTAACCGCAGCAGGAGCCTCTGCTGCAACGGGAGCCGCGTTCTCACCAAACGCGTTGCCCGGTAACATTGCCATCGCCAGTCCTAGCCCTGCCATCAACTTCATCAGAAACATGGAATCCCCCTATATACGTTCCGCTTACAAACCACTGCCGCAGGCCATTTTGGCGCCGCGGACATTTGCAGATTGAGCAAGTTCCATTCCACGCCGTATACGCACAGTGGGGTTCCAAGATTCACACAGGGGTGACAGTTTGCGGCACTTCTCCCGACGCAAAATGGCGCTTCTAGTTAGAAAGATCACACCACTCGTGCGTGGGCACTTCGGCACGACACTTGAAGTATACGGCCCCGGGAGGTTGCTAATGTTGAACGTAAGTGCGCAATTGAAAAATTTGAGTTTGAAGGCGGGGGCCATGGGATTGGCTATGGCCATTGTCTTGGTGAGCGGCGATGCTCTGCGGCCTGTAGAACGGGAAACCGCCTCGATGGCATTTCCGCTCTATAAGAACACCTCGGATGTGGGTGACATCATGGACGACTACCCGGCCTATTTGAACTTTGCTCTGACGATCGGTAAGGACGTCAACCCGGGGATGGCTAAACAGATTTCCGAACGCTTCACTAGGTTGAAACGTGCGGACGAGAAATACGCAGCCCGCTTCCTTAAAGGACTGCGTTTCGAAATGATTCAAAAGCTCGAATTAACGGGATTGTCCCCTAAGCGAGTAACGACGGAAAACCCGACGCTCCGTAGATGGGTCGCCAAGTACATCGGCGCCTGGCTGCGCGAAGTCGACGAATACCAGTTCCGCGCCTTTGCCGCTTCGATCGCCAAACGCGACTAAATAGAAATCTAGCGCACTCCTAAAGGGTCTATCGCCTGTGGCGATAGGCCCTTTTTCTTTTCGGCCGGCTCTATGCTACTCTCCCAAAACTGTGAAAATCGCTCTCATCCATGACGCCCAACTTCCGGTGCACGCCTACGGCGGCACCGAACGCCTAGTCTGGTGGTTGTCCAAAGCCTTGGCTGCTCGGGGCGTAGAAGTGACGTTGGCTTGCTTGGCCCCCAGTACTTGTGAGTGGGCCAAAGTCGTGCATATCGATTTTTCGAAGCCGATTACCGACCAACTACCCGACGTGGATGTCTTGCATTATTTCAATACGCCGGCGGAAGAACCCATTCGCCCTTATATGGTCACCATCGGCGGCAACGGTAAGCCGGGCGAAACCTTTTACCGCAATACCGCATTCGTAAGTCGCAATCATGCTCGGCGCCACGCCGCCCAGTGTTTCGTGCACAACGGAGTGGATCCAGACGACTATATTTTCTCCGATAAAAAAGACGGTTCTTTGCTTTTTCTCGCCAAGGCTTCTTGGCGGGTGAAAAATGTGGACGGAGCCATTCGCCTCGCAAAACGCACCAACCGACACCTGCGGATTGTTGGCGGCAGTAAACGTTTCTTCAATCACCGCGGCGGTATTCACTGGGAAGGGATGCTAGGCGGTAAGCCCAAGGCCGAGATCATTTCCCGCGCGTCTGCCTTGCTCTTTCCGGTTTTGTGGAATGAGCCATTCGGCATTGCAGTCATTGAAGCGTTGGTCAGCGGTACGCCCGTATTGGCGTCAGGACTGGGTTCTTTACCGGAACTCTTGGTGCCGGAAGTGGGCCGGATCTGCGAAGACGACGACTCCTACGTGGAAGCGATTGGTCATCTGGATCGGTTCAAAGCGTCGGACTGCCGTGATTGGGCCATTTCCAAGTTTTCTCACCACATCATGGCGGATAAATACCTAGGCCTTTATGAAAAGGTGCTGGCCGGCAATTCGCTCAACCCGTCACTGCCTTTTACTCTCGAAGCAGTGGATGCTCTGTATTCCATTCCGCTTCAGGCGGGGGTGGGAAACAGTGCAGCTCTACCTGCTTAAAGCGTTTTAGATTTTCGTCGTAAACCCGGCAGTGGGTAATGGGGCTAGAGTACAAGTGCAATGAGAGCGCGGGCCGCTTGGTCAGGTTGGCGATGCTGTGGATTCCCATCCGGTCATCGATATACACATTCTCACCCGCTTCCAGGGTCGTGGGTTTGCCCTTGGCTACGGGCGGCCGATCGTCGCGGTCCGTCGCCTTGTAATCTTGGAAGGTCAGTTCGCCTAGTGCGACCGTCGTCCAGCAGCGTTGGCCCGCGTGGTCGTGGGGTTCCGCCTTTTGACCGGGCAGCCAGGCAACTACAAAAAGCTCATAAATTTCAGTGCGATGGATTAGGTTGCGTGCGTAGGTGTCTTCGCGAAAGCGCGTAAAGGGGAGCAAGTCGTCCAGCTCCACTTCGTTTTCTGTGAGGTAGTCGTCCGCGGCGGAGCCTTGGAAGTCTGACTTGCCTTGTTGGTTCAAAAACAAAAGCAAGTCCCGCAGACGTACCGCGTTCATAGTTCCCCCACCGAAAGCCTATTCTAACACTAGCGCGGCTTTGTCCTAGCGACAGAGTTAAAGCAGGTTCACCAAGCAGGAAGGCACCGGTTCTGTGCCGTTTAAGATAGCGGCAAGGCGGGCGGCGTGATCTGGATTGAGAAAGGGTTTTAGCGGTTGGTCGAGCTTTGCGATCAGCGGCAACAACGTAAGCACAACTCGATCCACTTCGGGGGCACGGCATTCAAAAGCTTGCCGATCCGCTCTTCCTAAGCAGCCGGGTGCGCCACAAAGGCAGGTGAAAGTCTCCTCACCATTCAAAAGTCCGTAGTCACAGGTGAGCTGCTCGCCAGGAAGAATGTCTCGGCCGGCTACGTCTACCAAGTCGCCGAAGCATAGGCAGTTTGGGGAGCAGGAGTGGTTCAAAAACCGCCCGAAGTCCCAACAGAGTATCGATAGGCCTTCGGCATCCACAAACGCGTACCGATCCAAGATGGCCCGATGGCCGTCGCCAAGTTCCGATACCTGGGCGGGTGTGAGGACAATATCCAGCGCGTCCTGTACCCACGTAATGGTGCCTTTGGGAATAAGGCGGGTCGCGAATAAACCATACCCGACGCCTTCTCCTGCCGAACGCAACTCTGTGTGAGGGTGAATCATTCAAAAAAGAGTAAATCGCAGAGTTCGAAATGGAAAGGGCGTGGGTGGTAGGGGGAGTAAAGGCTGGTTGAACCGCTACGCAATACATTGAAAATATGGAGCTTTTCTGACTGATGCCGGGTCCGCTTTTCGCTTGTGGCTGCTCGTTAAATAAGCTATTTAGAGCCCAGTTTTCCCCCTGAAAAAAGACTTAACGAATGAGGTCCGGATGCGGCGATTGGTGTCGCTCATCATTTTCAGTTTTTGCCTTTATGCATCGGCTGTGGCGAATAAATTGTCCGGACCGGTGCTGATCCTTGCCTTGCCCGACCAGCATTCGCACCTCGGCCGATGGCCTCACGTCATTTATACGCTATCCAAACTGAACCAGGACTTCATGGCGCGCCACCCGAATGGCACGGTGATTTACGTCAATGTCGGTGATTTTATCGGCGCGGCTGGCAAGTACACTATTTTCTCAAACACCGACATTCCGACGGACTATGGAGCGATTAGCCTCGATATCTGGCTCCATTTGGCTCGTTACGCGGAGGTGGTCGATGTTTTAGGTAACCACGAAGAATTTGATTGGTCGCCCGGGCATGGCAATCAGAAATTCATCGAAAATCGAACCGCCTATCTCCAAAAGCTAACCGATCTCAAAGGACGGCCCGCAAAAATCCTGGCTGGAAATCTTGTTCCGGCAAAAAATGAATACGGGAAGTTAATCGCTCCTCATACGGATATCCCTCTCCGGTCTGGTGGCCAGCTTCGTTTTATCGGCATGGTTTTGGAGAATTTCCGGGAGAAGAGCACCTACGATTTTGATGACCCCTTCACCTTTATACATGGGTACGGAGGGATCAACTCCATGCGTCCGATGGTGCAGGCTATCGGGAGCGAGTTGAAGCAAGGCGCGCGTTCAGGTCTGCCGATGATCATGGCGGTCCATGAAAGAGCGGCCGAGGTGAGGAATATCGCGCTAGCGATGGCCGAATGGCGTAGTCAACAAGCGAGCAAAGTCTCCGGCATCCGGCTGCCGGTTTGGATCGCGGGACATGAACACAAGAATGTCACCTTGAAGGCGAATGACGAGTCAATTTATCAAGCTGGCAGCAACGGTGATTTGATGCGCATCGAACTCAACGCCGATTTTAGAGTTGTGGGTAAGCCCCAACGTTACGGTGAAGAGGAACAGCGCAGGATTTTTGAGCAGCAAGCGATCACGTTACGTGAACATGAGCAAATGGCCTTTGATTTGGCGCAGAAGAAAATCGCTGAGTTGAGCACGTTACTCAATTTGCGCTCTGTTGTTCAAACTTCGGGAATCTCGTGCACCAAGGAGGATCTCAAAAAGGGGCCGAATATCGTCGGTTTTCAGGTTTGCGAGATGATGCGTCAGTACGGACTTACCCAGGTCGAACGTTACAAGGGGGATCAAATTGAGGACGTCGTCGTTTTTCTCAACCCCTCTGGCTTTCGTCTGGACCAAACTATCGCGCCGGGGTTTCTGACTCCCGAGGACTTCTTTGTCATGTTTCCTTTTTCCAAGAAACCTGGAAGAGCTCATGGCGTGCAAACTCGCGCCGTGACTGGGGGTGAGTTAGAATCCGCCTTTTTTGCCCTACGGGAAAAACGAAGAAAATTGAAAAACTATTCGCCCCATACCAATATGTATTTGCGTGAATCCGCCGCCGGTTCCGCACTAGAAATTTTTGGTGAAGGTGGTTGGAGGCCGATCGATCGCCTTGCCAACTATCTGTTGATAACCGACGATTGGCTTGGACAAAATGGAGAGAAACTCGAAATTTTTAAGGTCCTTTTCACCGATTTTCCCACTCCGATGATTCACCCCCCGCTAGCTGAAATACTAGAAGCCCACGCAGGTCTGTTTAATTGTCCCCAGCTTCTAGAGTTTGTTTCCCAGTATTGGGGCATCGGCGAAAGCGAATTGTAAGTCGGGCCGTCCGTCTCTAAAGCCCCAGGCTTTTGAAGAACGCGTTTTCGTTTGGGTCCCGAGCGAGGAAATGGGAAATCAACTCCATTGGCTCGCGCTCGCCGCCTGGTTCCAAGATCCATTTTAAGTAGTCCGCGCCGGTCTTGGGGTTGAGTAACCCTTCTTTTTCAAACCGCGTGAACATGTCTTGGGCGTACACCTCCGACCAAAGGTAACCATAGTAGCCCGCGTCGTAGCCCCCCATCCAATGCCCAAACCCAGCCTGGGGCAGGGTTTTCTCCGGAATCGCGATGTGCATCAGTTGTTTGGATAGCGTCATGTAGATGCCAGTGGTGTCGGGCTTGGCTTGGGAATGGTACTGCTGGTCCATAGTGGCAAAAAGCAGCTGGCGAGAATAGCGGATGCCCACGTTGAGCAGTTTCGCGTCGATCAAGCGCTGAAGTAGATCGGCGGGCAGGGGCTTCGAATGATCCAGGTAATGCCCTGAGAGTTTGGTGAGGGTAGGTGCTTGCCAGACCCAATTCTCCAGCATCTGCGACGGCGCTTCCACGAAATCGCGTTTCACACTCGTACCCGAAAGGCTGGAGTGGGAGGCGGTGGTGAGTACTTGGTGCATGATATGGCCAAACTCGTGAAAGAGCGTTTCCACTTCGCCGTGTTCCAGCAACGACGGCTTGCCGTCGGCGGGAGGGTTGAAATTGGCGACGATAGATGAAATCGGCGTTTCGTAAGTGCCGTCCGCGTTGGCGCACCCTTGAATGAGCGTGAACGCCGCGGCGTGGCCGTATTTTCCCTCACGTGGGAAAAGATCCATGAAGAAAATCGCTACCGTTTTTCCGTCGCGAGTGACTCGGTATGGGGTTACCGAGGGGTGCCAAGTAGCGATGGTTTTATCTTCTACGAACTTCACCCCCAAGAGCGTTTCGTAGATTTCAAACATGCCCTTATTCACGACATCGAGCGGGAAGTACTCCTTGATCTTTTGCATGTCGATGTTGTGTTTGTTCTTCTTGATCTGGTTATCGTAGTAACGCCAGTCGTGAGAATGAATGGTGCGATCGGATTTAGCGCCCAGCTCAATATTTTTGGCCGCAATGAGCTCACTTAGGTCTTCCTCGGCTTTAGCCGCGATTCTTTTTCCTACCCGCTGCAAGAAGGCATCGACCGTGCTGGTCTTACGCGCCATTCTGTCGTCGAGCACATAGGCGGCGTGGCTGGGGTAGCCCAGCATGCCGGCGGTTTCGTGGCGCAATTTCAGGGCTTCTTCCAACCGGTCTAGGTTCTTTTTGCCACCGCGTAGGAAAAACTTTTCTTCCAGCAGGCGACGGGCTTCCGCGTTCTTGGCGTTTTCCATGAACGGGTAATAGTCCGGGTATTTGACCGAAACTTTGTAAAGCCCCTTGGGCGTTTTTTCCAATCGGTGGATGAAGCTTTCAGGCATACCGTCGAGTTGAGCGAGCGTGAATTCGACGCCATCTTTCCACTCAATCAGCTCTTTGCTGAAGTCGGTCTCGAGCTGCACGATCCGTTTGCGTTTTTCGATAAATTCTTTGCGTTTGTCGGCGGGAAGTTCCAAGCCGTTTCGCTTGAAAGAGAGCATGAATTCTTCCAGTAATTTTTTGTCGGCAGGTACCAGATCTTCACCTTTCCGGTGAGCGGCCTTCAAGGTAGCAAAAAGATCTTCTCGCGCAAAAACGTCCACCCGCATTTGCTCAATGGCCGTTTCGCACTTGCCGGCGACTTCCCGGATTTCCGATTTGTCGGAAACATACTTGAGAAAAATCAGCGGGCTCAGAGTTTGGGAAAGGTCGTTGAGGGCCCGCTCCAATTCAAGACAGCCGCTTTGAAAGTCGGCGCTGGTTCCGACTTGGGCGATTTTCTCCAGCCGAGTTTTGAGTTTGGCCTGTTCGCCGTCGCATGCCGTTTGGATTTCAGTCACCGTAGCGCTGAACGTCGGGTTCCAAAGTTTGTAATTCATGGGTCCCACCACCTTTTGTTTCTGGCAGCTCATTTTAGAGCAGCCCACCGCGACGAAAATTAGAAGCAAACACCAACGCGAAAACGTAGAACGACCCACATAACCCCCCGTACTTATTAAGGGTATAGCAGGGCCTAGTAACTGGCTAGTGGAGTCCTTCGAGGAAGCGTTCCGCGTCGATCGCGGCCGAGCAGCCACTGGCGGCGGCGGTGATGGCTTGGCGGTAAACCGTGTCTTGCACGTCGCCCGCCGCGAACACTCCTTTGGCGGAGGTGTAGGTGGTGGGGCGCTTGGGCAAAACGATGTACCCCTTGGGGTCTAATTCCAATTGGCCTTTAAGAAAGCCGGTGTTGGGCTCGTGGCCGATGGCGACGAAGACGCCTTCGCATTGCAGTTCTTGGGTTGCCCCGGTTTTCAAATTTTTCAAGCGCACGCCAGTCACGCCGTTGTCGCCCAATATTTCTTCCACCGCGCTATCCCAAACGAATTTAATTTTGGGGTTTTTCTCGGCGCGGTCGATCATGATTTTGGAAGCGCGTAACGTATCGCGGCGGTGCACCACGGTGACTTGGCTGGCAAAGCGGGTGAGGAAGTTGGCTTCTTCCATGGCGGAATCCCCGCCGCCTACCACAACAAGCGGCACTCCCTGGAAGAACGCGCCGTCGCAGGTAGCGCAGCTCGAGACGCCTTTGCCCAGCAAACGGCTTTCCGATTCAATCCCCATCCACTTGGTGGCGGCGCCGGTGGTCACAATCACGGTTTTGGATTGAAATTCTTCATCGCCAATAAAAACTTTGAGCGGCCAGCTCTTGAAATCAACTCGGGTGACATCTTTTTGAATGAAACGAGTGCCGAAGCGTTCCGCCTGCTTGCGGAAGTTAGCCATCAGGTGCGGGCCTTCCACGCCTTCGGGAAAGCCGGGGAAGTTTTCCACGTCGCTGGTGAGCATCAATAGGCCACCCGATTGGTAGCCTTCCATCATGAGCGGCTTGAGATTGGCGCGGGCCGCGTAAATAGCGGCGGTGTAACCAGCAGGTCCGGATCCGATGATGATGAGCTCTTCGACAGGCATTTGCACTCCGTGAAAAAAAGAAAATCAGTCTTATCGCTCTAGACGGGGGATTTCAACTTGGGGCTAATTCCCGCACGCCCCACTGCCACAAATCGGCCAGAGTGGATTCAATGGGGCGAAAGGGAAATCCTGGGACGAGTCGGTCGAGCTTTTTGAGGCTTATTTTTAGGCCCTGAAACGAATTGGTGTCGGCGGTGCTGGACTGAATCTTCACCTTTTTGCCAGAGGCCTTCACCAGCAGATCGACGACGTCGCTTACTTGCATTTCAAAAGGCGATGCAATGTTCACGGCCTCGTACGGCTGGGGCAAGGGCTTTTCCAAAAGCCGCGCAATAATCTGCACAGCGTCGCGCACGTCGAGGAAGCGGCGCAGCGCGGAAAGGGGGCCGGTTTGCAGAATTTCCCCATCCGAAAGGCGGAGCAGTTTTCGGGTGAGATCCGAGGTCACAAAGCCTTCGGCCTGGCCTGGGCCAATGCAACTATACAGGCGGCCCACCACCGCTCGTGCGCTGGGCCGGCGTTGCACGAAACTTTCGACGGCCCGCTCGCTGAGGTATTTCGACATTCCATAGGGCCCATTGGGGGCGGCCTCGGAGACCTCGTCGACTTCCTGCGGCTGGTTTCCATAAATGTGCACGGAGCTAGAGAAAAAAAGCCGAACGGGGTGGCCGGACTCTTCCAGTGCGCCAATCAGGTTCACGGTGGTCTGGAAGTTGCTGCGGTAGTACTCCGGCATCCCAATGGATTGCGAAACCCGCGCGCTGCCGGCCAAGTGATAAACCCGTTCCGGTTTTTCACGCTCAACAAAGGCGGATAGGGTGGCCGCGTCCAAAAGGTCGCAAGGCAAGTGACGCACCTGGGGGTCGACGGGCGGGTTTAAACCCAAAGACAGCACTTCTGCTTGAGGGTCGGCAGTGCGTAAAGTTTGGGCCAAATAGGTCCCTAAGAATCCGCCGGCGCCGGTGATGAGATGCTTCACAAGGGAGGCAGTCTACCTCCCGAACCCTTGGCCGTAAACCTTTGACAAAGACAGGGCCGTTCCCAATAATCGCCCATTCCATGGGACCAAAGAATATTCTGGTAACCGGTGGCTGTGGCTTCATCGGCTCCCACTTCATCGAACTTACTTTAACTCAATACCCCGACACGCGGGTCACTTGCATTGACTCGTTGACGTACGCCGCGCACCCGGACACCGCCGCGCATATCGCGGGCATCGCTCCGGAACGCTACCATTTCATTCGCGCGGATATCACCACGCCCCAAGCCGCAGAAATTGTGAAAACCGGTGGGTTTGATGCCGTAGTGAATTTTGCCGCGGAATCCCACGTCGATCGCAGTATTCTAGATCCGGCTGCTTTTGTACGCACCAACGTGCTTGGCTTGCAAAACTTGGTAGACGCCGCCCGCACCGCCGGCGGGATTCGTTTTGTGCATGTGTCAACCGACGAAGTGTATGGCACTCTGGCGCCGAGCGATCCGATGTCGGTCGAAACGTCGCAGCTCGATCCCAACTCGCCGTACGCTGCCTCCAAGGCCTCGGCCGATTTGATGGCGCTCGCCGCCCAACGCACCTTCAAACAAGATATTCTCATCACTCGATGCACCAATAACTACGGGCCTTTTCAGTTCCCGGAAAAATTGCTGCCGCTGGTGATTGCCAATGCGATTGAAAACCTGCCCGTGCCCATTTATGGCGACGGCAAGCAAGTGCGCGATTGGATTTACGTCGTAGATCACGCCCGCGGCATTGATGCGGTTTTGCGTCACGGTAAGGTGGGCGAAATCTACAACATCAGCGCCTGCGAAGAACGACACAATATCGACATTGTGAAAAAAGTTCTGGGCATCTTGGGTAAACCCGAAAGCCTCATCAAGTATGTCGGCGATCGCCCGGCGCATGATCGGCGTTACGCGCTCGACGCCGCCAAGATTCGTCGCGAATTGGGTTGGACTCCCTCAGTTACTTTTGAGCAGGGCATTTCGAAAACCGTCGATTGGTACCTCGAAAACGAGGGTTGGTGGAAAAAAGTCCGCGATAAGGACTACTTCAGTTACTACCAAGCCAACTACGACACGAAATTCCAAGGCGACAAACAAGGAACGCGCGTATGAAGGGCATTATTCTCGCTGGCGGCACGGGCTCCCGGCTATTCCCTCTGACCAAAGTCACCAACAAGCACCTGCTGCCGGTGGGCCGCAAGCCCATGATTCTCCACCCCATCGAAAAGTTAGTGGAAGCTGGAATCAAAGAGATCCTGATTGTCACGGGCGTCGAGCATATGGGCGACGTGGTGAACTTGCTGGGCTCGGGCAAGGATTTCAAATGCCGTTTCACCTACAAGGTGCAAGACGAAGCCGGCGGTATTGCCCAGGCTTTGGGCTTGGCTGAAGACTTCTGCCGCGGTTCCAAAATGGCCGTCATTCTCGGCGACAATATTTTTACCGACAGTTTGAAAGGCCCCGCTACTAAGTTTCATGAACAAAGCCGCGGCGCCAAAATCCTCATCCAGAAAGTGAGCGACCCGCATCGCTTTGGGGTGGCGGAGCTAAACGGTGAGCACATCGCCGGCATTGAAGAAAAACCCAAAAATCCCAAGAGCGATTTCGCCGTCACCGGTATTTATTTTTTCGACGAAAATGTTTTTGAGATTATTCGCACCTTGCGGCCCAGCGGCCGCGGCGAACTCGAAATCACCGACGTCAACAACGCTTACATCAAACAGGGCACCATGACTTACGAAGTTCTTAAAGGTCATTGGACCGATGCCGGTACTTTCGAATCCCTCAAGGCCGCCAATGATTTGATGGCTGGAGATGACGAGTAATGGAATTTAAAAAAGGGCAGATCCAGGGAGCTATCGTCACCCAGGTACGCAAGTATGTCGACGAACGCGGTTGGCTAGCAGAAACATTTCGCCACGACGAACTGGAACAGCGCTACTTCCCGAAGATGTCCTACACTTCGCAAACATTGCCCGGTGTGGTGCGGGGACCGCACGAGCATGTGGATCAATCCGATTTGTTTCTCTTCATAGGCCCCGGCAATTTCAAAATGTGGATGTGGGACAACCGCAAGGAATCCCCTACCTATATGCACAAGATGGTGCTTTTCGGCGGCGAAGATCACCCGTTGCGGGTTTTGGTACCACCGGGAGTGGTGCACGCCTACCGCAACGTGAGCCATGCCCCAGCGGTCGTTCACAACTACCCTAACCAGCTTTTTATGGGCGAAGGCAAGAAGCAGCCTATCGACGAAATCCGCCACGAAGACGATCCGAAAACGATTTTCCAGTGTGACTAAATGAAACTCGGCCAGCGCGTTTTAATCACCGGGGGCAGCGGCATGCTCGCGTGGGACTTGGCGCGCGTTTTCGAATCACCCGTGGTTCTAAACCGCACCGAACTCGATATTACTTCCGAAAGTTCCATTCTGGGTTCTTTGGAAAAATACCGGCCTGCAGTGGTACTCAACACCGCCGCGTATACTAGCGTCGACGGCGCCGAAACCGAACGCGAAGCCACCGAAGCGATCAACGCCCGTGGGCCCGCACTTTTGGCCCGAGCCTGCCGCTCCGCCAATGCGCAACTCGTGCACTTTAGCACCGACCAAGTTTTCAACGGCAAAGTAGACCGCCCGCGCACAGAAGAAGATCCCACGGATCCCATCAACCACTACGCCGTCACCAAACTGCGCGGTGAGCAAGCTGTCTTAGGCGAAACCGGCAGCTTGGTTTTGCGGGTGCAGTGGTTGTACGGGCAACGCAAGGATCGCTTTTCTCCATTGCGCAGCAAAACGGAGTTTTCCCCTTTCGCCGATCAATTCGGCGCTCCCACGTGGACCCGCAAACTGGCCGAAGGCGTTCAGGCGCTCTTAGAAAAGAAAGCCAGCGGATTATTTCATTTCAGTTACGACGACTACGCTTCGTGGGCCCAGGTGTTCGAGTTCGTGAAGCAAGAATGGAAACTCGATCTTAAGCTAAGCCCCAAGCAGACCGCCGAAATGAAACTGCCAGCCAAGCGTCCGCTATTTAGTGTGTTGGACAACACCAAGTTGAAGCAGACGCTGGGTGTTTCGAGCATGGGGAGCTGGAAGGCCCCCCTGCAGGAATTTCTCGCTCTCGTACCTAGAGGCTAGTGCCTAACGCTTCGAGCACACCGTGGGTAACACACGGAGATTCGAGTCAGTGACTTGGATCTCATCGCCGGTATCGGCATCGAAACAGGTTTCGATATGGCAGCTCTTCTGACCTGACCAAGCCGTGCGCTTTGCACAGGCGCGACACGCGTCTTGTAAGGCGGCGCGAAGTCCCCTTCCCATTCCTTCTTCGGTAATATCCGCGGAGGAATAGTTTGCGTGTGCCGTTAGATGTCCGTTGAATCGGCAGCGCACTAAGGGCTCCGCTGGTTTTGGCGCGCTATGGCAGCTAACGGTGTCACCGCCAACGGTATGGCTCTGCCCCGGAATAAGTTTTACCGAGTCGGCTTGGCTTGTAGACGAGTGAAAAACTTGAAAAGCGAAAACTACACCAATAATGAAACGCATCTTTTATCCCCCAATTAGAAATGCCCCATGTTTCGGAGAAAGTTTTCCATTGGGGTTTGCGGATGGCAAGCAGCAGTCTGATTTTTGAAGGGGGCCTGCCCGAATTGCGGGCAGGTTGCGTTTAGCGACGAAGTTTCATAGCCTAGCGGCCATGTTCACCCCCCAGTCCATTGCGCTCAAAGTCCGTCTCGGTTCGGGAGGCAAGAAGAAGCCTTTTTGGATCGTCGGCCCCTGTGTCATCGAAAGCCCCGAGCTGGTGAAGCGCATCGCCGACCGGCTAGTGGAAATCTCTCGCAAGCTGGGGGTGCAGGTCGTTTTCAAAGCCTCCTTTGATAAGGCTAACCGCACTTCCCATTCCAGCTTCCGCGGTGCGGGAATGGAAGAGGGTCTTAAAACCTTGCTCTCGGTGAAACGGGATTTTGGGTTGCCGATTTTGACCGATGTCCACGAAGCCGGGCAATGCGCGGTGGTGGCCGAAGTAGCTGACATCCTGCAGATTCCGGCGTTCCTCTGCCGCCAAACCGACTTGCTGGAAGCGGCTTCCAAGACGGGTCGTTTGATCAACGTGAAGAAGGGCCAGTTCTTGGCCCCTTCAAACGTCGTGAACCTGGTCGAAAAGCTCAACCACTTCAACGCCGCTGGTTACTGGGTTACCGAACGGGGTGTGAGCTTTGGGTACCAGCGTTTGGTGGTGGATTTCGCGGCGTGGCCGGAAATGGAAGCGGCCCGCACCGATCTGATTTTAGATATCACCCACTCCGTGCAGTTGCCCGGCGGTGCCGGCAATTCCACTGGCGGTATTCGCCAAGCCATTCCGTACTTGGCCCGGGCGGGTGCGGCCGTGGGCGTGGCGGGCTTCTTCGCCGAGACGCACCCCGACCCCAGCAAAGCGCTCTCGGATGGGCCCAATGCATGGCCCCTGCAGCAATTGGAATCCTTGATCGAATCAGCCTGCCGAATCGCCGAAGTGAGCCATGCAAGATGATTTGGTCCTCATAGGCCGACGCACCATTCGCCAAGAGGCGGAGGCATTGGCCAGCTTCGTCGACACGCTCGACGCGAGCTTTGCCCGCGCTTGCGAAATGCTGCGTGCTTGCCAGGGCACCGTCGTGCTCACTGGGATGGGCAAGTCCGGACTAGTCGCGCGCAAGTGGTCGTCTACTTTGCTCAGCACCGGGACCAAGGCCTACTTTTTAAATCCGGCGGAAGCGTCGCACGGCGATCTGGGATTGCTGCGCGATGGGGATGTTTTGGTGGCGCTCAGTTCCAGCGGTGAAACTGAGGAGCTGCGTCCCGTTTTGCAGTTCGCCCGCGAGACACGCGTGCCCTGTGTGGCTGTGACTCAGAATCCGGGCAGTTCGATGGCGGCCCAAGCCGAAATCGTTTTAACTGTAGCGGTCCGGGAAGAAGCCTGTCCCTTGGGCCTTGCGCCCACCACTTCTACTACCTTGATGATGGCTTTAGGCGACGCTATCGCCGTGACGTTGATGCAGATGCGCGGTTTTTCGGAAAATGATTTTGCCCGCTTGCACCCCGGCGGCAGTTTGGGACGCCGGTTGTATCTGCGGGTCGACGCGCTGATGCACTCGGGTGAAAAAATTCCCCGAGTAGCGCCTACGGATCGGCTGCAATCGGTGCTTTTGGAAATGACGCGCAAGCGCTTAGGGCTAGCGGTAGTGATGGAAGGCGATCAAATTGCCGGGGTGATTACCGACGGTGATTTGCGCCGGGCGTTCCAGCTCAAAGGCATGCAAGAAGATCTC
>CAZBJE010000016.1:0-55293 GCA_964492125.1 uncultured Pseudobdellovibrionaceae bacterium
GCGGACATTGAATTCGTTGTAAATGATGTCCCGTTCGGCATCGCGAACTTTTTGGATGAGGACCTGCTTCGCGGTCTGGGCGGCGATGCGGCCGAATTCCGAAGAGTCGAGCTTGATCCCGATGGAATCGCCGATGGCGACTTCTGGGTCTAACTTCCGAGCGGCGTCGGCGCCGATTTCGGTGTCTTGGTTGCCGATATCGTCGACGACCGTCTTAAACTGAAAGAGTTCGATTTCGCCCAAGTCTTCATTGAAGTGAGCTTCGATTTCTTTTTCGGGGCCAAATTTCTTTTTGGCGGCCATGAGCATGGCGGATTCAAGCGCTTCCACCAGCACCGAGCGTTCGATGCCTTTATCTTTTTCGACCTGATCCAATACTCTGGCTAATTCAGAACCCATATCACTCTACTCCGTTTTCCAAATCCGGTTGGCCTGTTTGATTTTGGTCCAGGGAACCGCCACATCTTTTCCCGACCACTCCAGCCGGACCTCTTTAGTGTCCGTGCCGAGCACTTTGCCTTTAAGGCGTCCGCCAATGCCTTCGATCTTTTCCACTAGCTTGAGGTCAACCTCTTGCCCTTGGAACGCGTCGAAGTCACTGCGCAAACGAAGCCTGCGATCGATCCCCGGCGAAGAAACTTCGAGATCGAAAGTTCCTGGCAGCTCAGTAAACGTTTCCAGGAACTCGCCGAGAGACCGGCTGACTTCTACACAATCCGAGAGCCCTACTCCCGAAGTCGCCCCATCCGTGGGGAGACGTTCGATGTAGATGCGGAGCAATGATCGGCCCCCAACTCGGCAATCCAAATCTACGATGCGATAACCCTTGGGCTCTAACTGTTCCGAGCACAGGGCGAGGAGCTTCTGCTCAACCTCTGTTTTCGCAATACTTTCCAATACTTCTCTCTGTTTTCGCGGCTTCCCCTAAATAAAAAAGCGGGGATTACCCGCTTTCCCGGAGAGACCGCGTAAGTGGTCGATCTTATAGCAGCACCTAGAATGGAAAACAAGCGGGGTCCGTTTGTGGGTTGAGCGGAGACGGGTTGGGGGGCCGGGATTTGGGACTCTGGTCGGCCGCTGCGGGACGCCCCCTGCGGGCCCCCGCGCCGATCCCGGCTCGAATTCGGGACTCTTCCATTTCCGACCTGTTATGCCCTCCGGGGGCCTCCCTCCGCGTCCGCCCAGACTCCCAAATCGCGGCGACCCGAACGGTTTCCGCGCGACCCGCACGACGTGACTAGGAGGCTGGTGGTGGCTGCGACTTTATTCTTGGTAGCCTTGGCGGAGGTAGTCGTCGGTTTCGCCCGGGGATTCTTCGCCTTCTGGCGAGGCCGGTTTGGGCATTGTGGGATCCGGGTTATCTAGGACCGTGCTCATCGCGCGCTGCCCCGGCTCGCCAATGCGCGGTAGATTGGACGCGTCGGTGTTGGGGACGTTGTCGGCGCGGAACGCCACACGGACGCGTTGTGGGTTGCTGGTATTGGCTAGCTTGCCGGTTTTGCGATCGACGTACGCGAACGTGATGCCCTCGGGGACCGTGAATTCTTTGCGTACCTGGTTCTTGGCTAGCGGGAGCATGTACTCCACCCAGATCGGCGCTGCGGCGGTGCCGCCCGTTTCGGACGGGGCCAACGCTTTGTCTTTCATGTAGCCGATCCAAACGCCGGTCATGGTTTCAGGGGTGTAGCCGATGAACCAAGCGTCGCGGTGATCGCTGGTGGTTCCGGTTTTACCTGCTACGGGACCCGGCACGGAAGAAGCGGCTCGGCCGGTTCCTTCGCGCACTACTCCGCGCAACATATCGGTAATCATGTAGGCCGTTTGCGGGGCCATTACCGTGCCCTCGGGCAGAGTCGAATTACTGGTCGCAAAAGTCGCGCCTTCGGAGGGCGATTTATTGGGTGTCGCCTCATCTTTTTTGGTGCCCAGCTCTTCCAGCACCGTGCCGTTCGCGTCCACTACCTTCTTAATGTAGGTGAGCGTGACTGGTTTACCCAAGCGCGGGAAGACCGCGTAGGCGTGCATCAGTTCTTCGAGGCTACTCGACCAGGAACCTAAGCCGATAGACAGGTCGCGCGGCAAAACAGCCGAGATTCCGAGGTTACGGGCGTACTGAATGCCGTAATCGACCGTGATGGCGTTTAGAATTTTCACCGTCGGGATATTCATCGATCGCACGAGTGCCAAGCGCAGAGGAATATCGCCTTCAAAAGAACCGCTGTAGTTATGCGGGCGCCAGTCTTCGCCGGCGTTGTCGGCGTCGAGGTCGCCTTCGAACTTAAAGACGATCGGAGAGTCGGTCACGATGCTGGAGGGCGAATAACCCTTATCCAACGCGGCAGCGTATACCACCGGCTTGAAGGTCGAACCCACCTGCCGTTTGGCTTGCAGCGCGCAGTTAAACTTGCTCAACTCGAAGTTCTTGCCGCCCACCATTGCGCGGACGAACCCATTGTCGTTGTCGAAGGAGAGCAAAGCGCCTTCGACTTCGGGATCTTGATCGAGCGAGACTTCGATGTAGCCTTGCTCCCGATTGATTTTGGCGACATTAACGTGCACCAAATCGCCGGCCTTCAAGACGTCTTCCATCTTCTTTTTGGGCGCTTCTTTGCTGTGCGTCCAAGCTGCTCCGGCCCACGGCATCCAAACGATGGTTTCGCCGATTTGCAACTGCGCGCGGCCGGCAGGGCCCTGCTCCACGCTATTGACCAAGGCGGGGTAAACCTCGCCGGTCTTGACCGGAGTGACGCCGAAATAAGGGCTGCCCCGTTGTTGAATGGGTTCGAGATCGTATTGCAGCTTGCGCACTTGTTCGTCCACCGTGGCGGGCAAAATGCGCACATTGGTAAGCTTGGACAAAATCGATTCGTGGTTCTTGGTATTAAACTCGCGCACCTCGTCGGGAGTGTTCTTATGGCCCGAGATACCGCGCCAGCCGAGGCGGCGATCCACTGAGTGCAAACCCCGACCCAGCGCCACTTCGGCGACCTTCTGGGCGTCGTAATTGACGGTGGTGTAAACCTTCCAACCCTGGGTCAAAACATTTTCGCTGCCATACTTATTCATCAGGTACTGGCGAACGTATTCGGTGAAAAAAGGCGCGGCGGAGTTATTGAGATCTTCCACCACATACAGCTTCAACGTTTCAGCTTGAGCCGCGTTGTATTGTTCCTTGGTGATGAACTCTTCGTCGAGCATCCGCTTCAACACGTAGGCCTGGCGGTTTTTGGCCAAGTGCGGGTTGCGGAACGGGTTCCATTCATTCGGGCGCTGGGGCAAACCGGCCAGCAGCGCGGCTTCGGCCACGGTGAGCCCTTCTACTTTTTTATGGAAATAGTTCATGGCGGCGGCGCCGATTCCAAAAGCGCCGTGGCCAAGGTAAATTTCGTTTAGATAAAGGCTGAGAATTTCGGATTTAGAAAGCTGGTCTTCCATCCGACGGGCCAGGATGATTTCGCGCACTTTGCGGGTGATTTCTTTTTTGCGCGAAACCAACAAAATGCTGCGGGCTACCTGTTGGGTGATGGTGGAACCGCCTTGGGCGTAACGGCCACGCAATAGGTTCGAAAGGACCGCGCGTAGGATGCCGTTGAAATCGATGCCGCCGTGCTTGTAAAAATTGGAGTCTTCCGCCGCCACGAAAGCGAGCGTGACGTGCTTAGGAATGGATTCGAACTTCACTTCATAACGGCGCTCATTGGTGAATTCGCCAATCTTTTTGTTATCGTCCGAATACACCTCGGTGGCCACCGGGTGCTTGAAATCTTTGAGCGTCGAGACCTCGGGTAGGCTGCGGTAGATATTGATAAGAAAAAAAGTCCCCGCGCCCGCCAAAACCACCAAACCCACGGCAATGGTGATCGAAGCGGTCTTGAAGAGAACGCGAAAAATTCCGATTAACTTGTCCAACATGCTCGCAGAGATTATCATGTTTCGGTGATGGAAAAAATCTATAAGCCAGAAGAGTTAACTCCAACCCCGCTGCAGGTTACAACGCAGGCGCATATCGTGCGCGACTTAAAGGCGATGGCGGAAAACACCAAGATGCCCGTGGACAAACTAGTGACCACGGCGCTCAAGATGTTTATCGCGACGCATAACGACTATCTCGGACTCCGGAAGTAAGCGCCTTAGGGCTGTCCAGGTGTCCAGATAGACGATTTTGGTGCCGGAGGAACAGGCCGGGGCGCGGGTGGCGCACCGAGGGCATTGGCTTCTGAAATCATAGGGGTCGACGGCTTGGGAGCCTGCGGCGTTTCGCCTTTAATCTTTTTCGCCGGCACCGGGATCTGCCGGAAGTAATCCGAACAGCGAGTTTGGCCTTCGGCTAGCGGCTGCGCCTCTGGCTTAAGGATCGACAGGGTGAAGTTCTCGCCCTTTTCATCCAAGCCCACTTCGAAACGACCGCTCTTTTCCACTTCTTCTTCATGGTTCGCGATCGCGTCACTAATAGGATCTTCCACGTGCACGCCAGTGGACCGACGCAGAAGGCGCGCGCCTTGCGAGGGATCATATCCTAGTTCGGCGATACGCTTACGGGCTTCTGGGAGCACGCTTACTTCCACATTCGCACCGCGGAAAATGTCCTGATTGGCTTTCTTGAGTTCCAACTCGACGATTTTTTCCAAATCAGCCTGAGTGAGAGAAGCAAAACCGATCTTAGAATAAATACGGCCGACAAATTCCGGCGGCACGCCAGCATCAGCAAATTGCTGCTTCATCAATTCGAATTTCTCTTCCTGGGTAATATCCGTGCGCGCAGCAATGTCTTTACCAAGATTGGAAGTGAAAACGATGATCGTATTATTGAACCGAATCAATCGACCATGGGAGTCAGTGGCTCGGCCTTTTTCCAAAACTTCCAACAGCATTTTGTAAATGTCGGGGTGAAACTTTTCGATTTCGTCAAAAAGGACAACCGAGTAAGGGCGCTGGCGGACCTCTTCCAATTTACCCGTCGTATCTTCAAAACCGACGTAGCCGGGAGGCGCTCCAAGCAACTTGGAAAGGTTGGCCTTTTCCATGTACTCGCTACCCGGAATGGTGATCAGAGCACTCGGATCATCATAAAGCACTTCGGCCAGCACGGTCGCGAGTTCCGTTTTACCGACACCCGTGGGACCGTAGAACAAGAAACTTCCTTGCGGGCGCTTGGGGCTGGTGAGACCCATTGCTCCGCGCCGCGCCACTGCACCCACTTCATCAATGGCATGGTTCTGACCGATCACCTTGTCTTTCATGGTGGGGACTAGGAGCGCCACCCGCTCCCGTCGACTCAACCCGATTTTGTCCGAAGGGCGACCCGTTTTGGCCGCAATCACTTCGACCACATGGCGTTCATCCAGCTCTGGAAGAAATAGATGCAGTCGCGCACTAATTCCATCCAACTCTGCTTTCAACTGATCACGGCGAAGAGCGGTGCGTTCATCGTCCCAGATGATCGTCTTCATCTCCGCTTTGATTTCCAAACCGCGCTCCCAGCCCGCGCTGATGTCGGAGGCACGCAGCTCCAATTTTCCTAATTCTTCCAAGGCCCGATTGAGATCCCCATCACGACGACGACTGTCGGGTAGCGTGCGAATGTTCTCGATCTGCGCTTTTTTCGATTCGATTTCTTCCATTAAGCCACCGGTAATCGCGGTCGGCTGGGCAGCGTGCATTTCAATCGAAAAACGAGACGCCGCATCTGCCAAAACATCCATAGCCAAACGGGGTTGCGCGCCCGTAAGCAGACGATTGGATTGTTCAATGGCGGCGGAAATGGCCTTGTCCGATATCTTGATTTGATATTCCTCTTCCCACTTCGCCTTGGCCTGCTTGATGTAGTAAAAAGCCATGCCGTCCGTCATCGGTGCAACAGGCTGTTTCTGCATCGTTTGCGAAAGCTGCGTATCGCCTTCGATCTTTCTTGCGCCTTCCGCCGTAGTGGAGGCCAGAATCATCAACTTGCCTTCGTTGAGCGCTTTACGCAAAGGGCCGCTAATATCGCCGCCTTCGGAATCTTTGCCCGCCATCGCGCGTTCCATGTTGGGAACGTACAGGATCACATCGCCGGCTTCTTCGGCTTCCTTGATCACGCGCTTCACGCGCTGCTCTAGTGCGCCACGGTACTTTGTGCCGGCTTTCATGCCTTCAATATCAAGGACAAGAACTCGCTTACGTTGCAGACGCGGCGGCACATTGCCATCGGCAATGCGGAAGGCCAAACCGTCGGCAATTTCCGAAAGGTCCCCTTCCCCCACAAGCAGAGGAGCATTGGCGGTTCTGGCCGGCTTATTCAAAGTGGTCAAGGCGGTCTGCACGTGCGCTGCCGTTCCCAACGGCGCCTCGTGACCCAAAATACCGGCTTTAATTCCGGCAGAACGATCGGTCGTAAAGCGTTCGAGGTAAGAAACACGCTTGCCATCCTCCGCCACTGCGGGGGCCTTTTTAATTTCACTTTGTTTCAAAAGCGTTTCGCGTTCCAGACCCAAGGGGGCCACAGCGCTCGTGATGGGCGCGGGAAAACCTGCGTCCGTCATCGCAACTAAGAGGTGCGAGGGCGTGATCAAATTTTGCTTATTGGCATTGGCCAATTTTTCCGCACTCTTGATCCATGCTTCCATATTCGGCGCCATGAGATCTTTTCCACCCGCGGAAGGTGTCGACTTGGGCAAAGCCACCATCAGGGTGTCGACCGCTTCGATGGCCGCGTTGAGCTTTTCGTCGGTGAGTAGATAGGTGGATTTAGCCGCAGTCAAATGGGGCGTATCACCTTGGCCGATACTTTCCAACAGAGCCAAGGTTAAATGTTCGGCGGTAACGGGCCACTGACCGTTGTCCAAAGCCAGTTGCTTGGCGCGTTCCATCACCAAAGTCATGGAGGCATCAAAATCAACCGCCAACACGGGGGTGCTGATCCCAAAGGCCAAAACCAACAAAACTAGCATGCGCAACGTACGAAACATCCCAGCGTATCCTCGGCGTATGCGCCCATAAGACGGCGCACAGTTGACTAAGTCCACAACAGTCTCCGCCGCCAAAGCGCCCTGTTTGGGAGCCTGACTCGGTGACTTAGACTGATTTTGCAATCGATACGCCATACTCCACCTCTTACAACCCTAGTTCGTTCAGCAAAATTTTCTCGGCTTCTTGGATGTTGCCAATCGCGTTCTTGGCATTGAATAGACTTTCTTTGAGGGCCTCGGCGCGGGCTTGCACCGTCTGGCGAGCAAGAGCCGACCCGGCCTGGCTTTGCGCCGTCATACCCAAGATCGCTTCTGCTTCCCAACGCGTGGTCGGTGGGTGGGAGCTCAGACAACCCGACAAATGCAGGTATTCCGAGTGGCTCAGCTTGGCCCCCACACGCAGCGGGCCGTAGTAATCCAACAAACGGGCGCGCAGCGCATCGACTTGCAGGTACTCAGGCGATACGTCCAAGACCTTCAAAACGTCTTCAGTTTTCCACAAGCGGCGCTCATTGCGGGCAAAGTCCTTGAGCAAGCTCGCTGCCGTGTCGACCGCATCCGCGTTAAATGGGGAGGCCATGTGCTCGGCCTTCATCACAACCTCGTCCATTTTCCAATGCACGGTGCCGGCGTCCAAGCCGATGATGCTCTTGGCTTCCGCCAACGACATTTCACGCTGGGCGATCCGATCGAAATCCTTCATGCGGGCCTGGAACATTTCATCAAAGAGCTTGGTCACACTGCCATCGAAAGGCCGGTACTGCTTACCCGAAAGTTCCAACTCAATCGCGCGGCGCGTTTCAGCAGCGATCCGCAATTCCGCCACGGTTGAATCCATCGCCATGCCGCGTACTTTGAAGTGGCGTCCCAAGAGCGTCTGCAAATCCTGAGAAGAATACTTTTCGGCAAGGGCTAGAACCCGTTCGACGTCTACCTGCACGCCTGCGACTCGCTCCGGGATTCGGGTCTTGAGGTAACCGTTATAGGGAGCGAACTCCACCGACAGCTTGGAAGGCTGAAAGCCGCGTTCCATCGACTGCAACAGTTCCGAATTAAGCACCGGTCGCGAAGAAGCAGGCAACACAGGCGTTTCAAACAGCGCCTCAGGAGCTTTTTGCTCGCCCGACAATCGGTCGGCTGCGGCTTTAGCCAAAACCAAAGGCTTCTGGCCGCTCGCATAAAGGGTGCTGAGGTTTTCGAAATCCTCACGCAGCAACGTATCCAGCAGACCGGGTTCGGCTTTCAATCCACCCAGTTTGAAAATTTCACGCAACTCATCGGCAGATTCTTTTAAGCGCTTTCCCGCAGCCCCAGCCGAAGGATTCGGCCGGCCCTTGGCATAAATACGGCCTTCCAAAATATCGGTCAGTACATCCATCTCTGAGCGATTCAAGGCGGTGGCGACGTCGCGGATATCACCGCGCGACTTTTGGATCCACGTGCTCATGTAATAAAAACTGAGCGCGCGGTTGGCGTCGTTGCCCGCGGCCGCAATCTTCCACACCGCGCGCAAACGCCAGGCGTTGGGATTGAACGTCGGCAACCCCAGCACTTGGAGGTACCAAGGACGGTGACGCGAGAGCGGGTTGCCTTCCTGAGCCAAGAGCACCGTGAGATCATCTGCGGTGACGTGAGGGACCGATGACATCAATTTATTTTCAATGCTCTTTAGGTAACGCAATTTAGCGAAAGTCGTTTTTTGGAACTCGACCACTTCCGGAGTCGCTTCCTTCGCCAGCGAACGCATCGAGATGGGATCGATTTCAGCAACTTTACCCGCACTCGTCATTTGGGCTCGCACATCGGTGAGCAGGGCATCCACCATGGGTTTGGACGGAACCAACTGGCCATCGGCCTCCCATGCACCCATTTTGCTCTTAAGCGTGTCTAACTCCGCCGCGGATAAACGCGATTCGGCTTCGGCCGCTTTAAGCACTTCGTAGGTCTCTTGGCGCTGGCCCAACCGACCTACTGCGGTGCCGGTATCGGCCACTACATCGGCGGTGAATTGGCGTTCCGCATTGGCGGCTACTGCTTCGGCTCCGCGCATTTCGGCAGACACCCAGCGCAGCGCCCGCGGTACAGTCCAAGGCAAGCGGCAGACGAATTTAAGAAGGGGCACACCAATCATGTCGATCGTAATCGCGGATTGAAGCAAGCGCTGGAACCAAACCCACCCACTGCGCTGACGCTCTAAAAGCGCTGCCGCGGAAGGATCGCGACCAGCCGCGGTTTCATCCGACATGAGGGGGCGGAAACCGTAAAGCTGGCTGTCGCGCACTTGCGAAAAAGCCGCCAGTGATTCGGGGGCCGTGACGAAATCTTCATGGATTTCAGAGTACACGCGGTAACCAAACCAACCGCCGAGAGCCCAGTTCAGGCTCCCCATTCCGTACTTGATACCCGTGGCCCAGGCCGGCGAAGTAGCCGCCAAGCGCGCGATACCGGGGTGGCGTGTTGCCATAACAAAACCCACAAATAAAACGCCGCTCGCTTGCATGATTTTGGCGTCCCACCAAGCTTCCTTTTCCTTGCGAAGATCGTCTTCAGCCAACATCACTTGCAACATGCGGCGTGGGCCATCGCCCGCGCCGGGAGGGCTGAGCTCTTCGGCCACCTCGAAAAGATTGTCCATCAACGGCAGCTTGAGCTTCCAAATCCGGTCGTGCGCGGCATCGAAAGATTTTTGGTCGGTGATCTCAGAGATCATGCGGCGCTCTTCACAAAGAGCGGTCAGGTTCTTCTGGATGTTGTCGCCCACGGTGAGCAACATGGTGGTGTACGTGTTGGTTTGTTTTTCTTGCCGATAGTGCGCGTCGGCCGCAGCCATGACGGCTTCTACTTCTTTTTGCTCGTCTGCGGTTTTGCCCAGGGTAAGCTTACTGAGCAAAATATTCGAACCCAAGAAAATAGCTTTGCCAGCACCCTGCCGATGGCGCTCCGCCACACGCCACGCCGTCAGGTTAATCGCGGGGATCTTGCCCTTGAAATCCACTTGGCGGCCGTACGCCTGCACCATGGCATTGAGATCAGTCTCCAACCTAAACCAGTCTACTCGGCTCAAATCCAACGAACCTGCTTCGCCCGAGTAGCGGACCAGCAATTCACTGGCGGCGGCGCGCAAGGCCACCAAAGCTTCACGGTCGCGGACCACGCGGTGAATCGTCGCGGAAGTCGGGAGCGCGGCTTCGCGTTTTTGATCCGCATACGAATCAGCGACTTGCTGCTGCAGCTTTTTTACCAACTCGGGGGTCAATTCTTTTTCGGCGCGGCTAATTGCGTTTGCGAAATAGGCATCCCAATTTTTTAGGCCTTCGCGGAAGAAACCGCGCTTGGCAACTACCGCACTGCCATCGGCTTTTTTGGCGGGAGCCGACGCGGCCACAGTGGTCGCGCCTTGCAATTCCAACCCATCGGCCACGAGCTGCTCGAAGCCGCCCACTTGGGGGCGATCGCCCTCCATCACCCGGTGCAGAGAAGTAAAATGCGGATCTTGCGATTTCGCGTACCATTTGGCGTAAGACTCATCGTCGCTCGCCCCACGCGTGCGTTCCTGCTGCGAAACAAGCGGGAATGAGCGGTAGTGATAGGTAGCACCGCTGTAAGGATTTTCTACTTGAGCCGCTTCAATGGCAGTCGAGAAGAAGCGTTGCGCACCTACATCAACCAGCAGGGTGCGTTTATTGTCGGCCATCAAAAGCCAGTCCGTGGGCTCGCCCTGCTTAACCAAAACTTCGCGCCAGCCTTCGAAATTATCCAGCTGGATACCTAGTTCGTGCACCAAGCTGACCTGGCGATGCGCCAAGAAAGATTCCACGAGCGGCTGGCGTTCCGAATCCGGCCCTAACGTAAGGTCGGTGTCGTAGTGGCGAATGTTCCAATTGAGCAGCGCCAAGAAGAACGGGTAGGTTTGCTCGGCGTCGGTGGCTGCCGCGTTCGCATCCCATTTTTTCAAAAAGGCCATCAACTGAGCGTATTCGCCCTTAGGATCGGCTTTGAATTTTTCCAGCGATTCGTAGCGCTGCCACAAGTGCGAGCGATCCACCTTGGGGTCTTTTTTCTCGCGAAGCGTTTGGAAGCCTTTTTCGCCGCCGTAGCTGACAACCAAATTGAACCAGGTTTCAAAGTCGCTGGCCTGCGTTCCCACTTGGCCCGTCGGCTTCCAGGAATCATTGAAAGACAGGGGCTGGCTCGAGAAAGTATGGAATCCCAAGGCCGACGAAATGGCGTATTGCTGTTGCCATTGCAAAGCTTCCGCCCCCACTGTAGCCGGATCCGGTTCCAAGTAAAAAAGTGAGGCGTAGGCCAAAAAGTAAGTCGCTTCCGAGCTAACGGTCGCGCCGCTTTCTTTAAGCGACGCCTGCGGCAAGGTGACCACTTCGCCCTCGGCGCGGCGGCGATTAGCGGTATCCAAAATGGCGGAGACGGCATCTGCCCAGCGGCGCAGGTTTTTGAGATCTACTTTTTCGGAGAAAATCAGCTCTTGGGTTTCGCGTTGCTTAGTGCGATCGCCATCGCTCTCGACAGCGAGAAGCAGGTCGCCCTGCACTCGGTAGAGAGTGCCTTGCACCATGGTCCAAACCAACTCTTGGGCCAAACGCTTCCACGCGCCCTTGCTGGCGTCGTCGGCGATGTTGATATTCTCGCTCACGGACTCCCAGAGCAGCGCAAGCTTAGTCAATCGCTCCGACCAGAGCGGGCGGTCGTAAGCATCGACGGGCTGGGTCGTGAGCGGGGTCCACTTCGCAGCGAGTTCCAAAGCATCGTTGCCCGAAACCATGGTTTCCATCAGGTAATCTTTGAGCTGCACGTATAGCTGCACACGCGAAGTCAGCTTAGTGCGGTTCAACCAGGCAATCGGGTCCGCCACATCGGCTTCGGTGAGCGGGGCAATCCCGGTGGCGGTGAAGAACTCAGGCGTCCAGACTTTATCCAAAACCAATTGGGTGGGCTTTTGAGCCAAGAACTCCGTTAGGGCGGGGGTCGCGATTCCCAGCAAAGCGGTAATCGTGTCGTACTTCACCGTTAGCGAATCAGTCGGTGACGACTTCAAACCAACGACTTCAATTCCCTTTTCAACGCGGCGCACGAGCGGAGCAAAAACCCCTTCCCCGCCTTGGAACACACCCGAAACCAAGTCCACCAATTCCCAGTAGTTCGCCCGGAACTTTTCGCTGGTCTGCGCTTCCGGAGCCAAGTCGGCAATTTCCTTTTCGAGACTGCCAGCTTTGGATTCGACGTAGCCACAGAACTCTTCAACAGACGGCAAAGAAGCGAGCAGCTCGGTAGCTCCGTCGAACTTCGCCGCTTGACCGGACGCGATCTTCATTTTTTCTAAAACAGAATCGAGTTTTTTCCAGTCGGCCGATGCCATAGTGGCCGTAGCTTCATTCGCCACACCGAAAACTTTATTCAGAAACGTGGTCTTGCTGGGAGCCGGCACTTTAGCCAAATTCGAGATTCGGTCTGCTGCACCCGAATCAAACGCCGCTTCTTTAATGTCATTTTTCAAAACCTGTTCGTAGGCCTTGGCAAAATCCGGCGCCAGCGCCTTGTCACTCCGCCCCGCTACGCAATAGGATTGTACTTCTTGGAGGTACTTGCGGGCAGTGGTGACCACGGCAGGCAAAGTGCCACGGGTCAGGCTCGCCATTTGATTCAAGTCTTGCAGGATATCGCCCGGAGAAAGACCTCCCTCGGGACGCGTATTGCGGAAATCCGAATAGAGCGTGGCAAATATATCGTCGTGCGGTTCGACTTTTTCCAAAGCGGCCAGCGCTTTTTTGCCTTCTTCCAACTCATCGCCAAAAACACGCAATAACTGGGATAATTCGACCAAGCTCGAACGGCGTTGCAACGCCTGCGCACGGGCCTTGCTTAAGCGCTCCATGCCCTCGCGTATGGTTTTGGCATCCGCGCTGGCACCCTTGCCCGTTTTGTTGAGAAGGGCTTCGCCATCGCCGCTTTTGCTGATTTTCTTCTCCAGCTGGAGTAATTCTTCAGTGACTTCGATTTGAGGCACGGTCACATCGGCAATCAACGAAATCGCCTTGGCGCGGAAATCGAAAAATCCAGGCAGGAACTGCTTGGAGATGCTGGTGTGGAAAGGGTCCGCTTTGGCGGTTTCTAAAACCGCTACAACCTCGGTAGCCACCAAGGGTTTTAATTCGAAATCGACCAATTGCAAAAAGACCGGGAAAGCATCGTTCAACGCATCGACGTTGCCGCTTTTTATGAGCGTACGGAGAACCGCGGTAATTTTCAGCAAGTGCGTCTTGCGCGCCTCGACGATCTCAGGGCGAGTAGAAATGTATTGGACCAAAATGGCCTGCAACTGCGGCACAGTCGGTTTAGCAATCGTGAGCTGGCCCAAAAAGGCTTTGAACTCGGTATAGGTTTTGGCGATCTGTTCCTGACGATCCTTGAGCACGGAATCAATCGGGTCGATCAGCGTGGTTTGCAGGGCTTTCTTGTCCGCTTCAGCCAGCGTGGCCAACTTTTTGCGCAAATTGGAGCCCCAAAGCGGTTTTAACGAACTATCGCCCTTGAACCAAAGCTCACCCGGCAAAGGCTCCAAAAACCAGCTGCCGCGGGTGAACTTCTTGCGATCGGTGTCGGAGAAATTAGCAGCCTTCTTCAGTTGCAGAGTACCGGCCAACCCGAGCGAACCTTTGTAGCCCAAACGCGCGGACTGCAACTTGGTCATCGTTTCGCCTTTGGTGAGCGTTTCAATGGCATCTAGCCAGCCCAAGCAACGGTCCGGTTGGGACGTGCAAAGCTTGATGAACTCGGTCGGCTGCGGATCGGCACCAGCAAACAGACCTTGGTCTGAGATGCCCTTCAGGAAACCGCGCAGCGAATCTAATTCCGAAGTAGCGACCGAGGCGTCGTTCACGCCAGACTTATCGTAAGCCGCTAAAAACGCTGCTGCCGTGGGTGCGGTGCTCAGAGGGAAACGGGATTCGAAAAGCGCTTTCAGACGGTTATTGAAATACTCTTCCCAACCTTTGACCTTCGGGTCGCCGGCTTGGGGACGCAAAGCGAGCAGCGGCTTGATTTCGTTTTCAAACAAAGCTTTGGCCAATCGCTCGGTGCGGCTCTTGTACCAAGCTTCGCTGGAAGTCGCTTGATCCAACCATTTTTGTAGGGGCGCGAATTCTTCCCGTCGAATGGCGGAAACCCGACCGCGATCCCGGCTATGCTGGGCTTCCAGCACTTCGCTAAATTTCTCGAGCACAATATTGGTCAGGGTATCGGCATTGGCTACCGCCAACGATTTTTGCAAAACCGCGTCGGGGTATTGTTCCCCAAGACGCTTGGAGAGTTCTTTATGGTGGCGACCGGCAATAGCGGCCAACGCCTTTTTCAGGTGATCGTAGTCTCCTTCTTTCAAAGGATTAAGCGTACCAAAGGTATTGATGCCCTTGCCGTGGCCCTTGCCATCTGGAACGTAGAAGCAGGCCGATTCGGTCCCATCGAACGAACCATTGGTCATGGCTTGCTGGACGGCGGAATCGTACGATCCGGTGGTGTAGAAACGGGCAAAAGCATTGTTTTGCCAGTTCACCAGGGTGCGCATGTACTCGACGGTTTCTTGAGCACGGGCGGCTTCGGTGAGCGTGGGCAAGGCCTTGTTTAAGTTCGCTTGGATATTTTCCCGAGCCACGGCATCCGCGCGGTAACCGTCTTTTAGTTCCAAAGTCGCTTGCACAGACTTGGTCCGATAGAGCTCGGCCACAATGCTCTCGGCGATGGCCTGGGTATCGGCGAAACCGTCATGATCCAGGAGTTCACGCCAGCGGGCTTCAAATTTATGCCGCCAGAAAACATACGCTTGGCTTTGCGGAGCCAGAATCATTGGGATAGCCGCGCCATTAGGACCAGCAGCTAAGAAAACGCGCGGATCCAAAATGCCGAGCGCATAAATTGCTAGGCTATCGCCCAGCGCGGATTCCACCAGGCGCCGAACCAGTTCCGTAATCGTCTGTTTACGCTCTACAGCGCTTACCTTGTTTAGGTTCGACGCTAAATCGGAGCGGATTGCGGAGAATAAAATGATCAATTTTTCGCCCAAAATACTGGCGAAATCGTCTTGGGAACCCTGGGCCATCTGGTGGCGGAGGTCATCGGCGAAAGTGCGCTCATCGGTTTGTTTGGCAAGGGCTTCGCCTACTTTGTCCCACCGCTCGACATTCTTAGGATCGGAAACCTTGGACCGATACTCCTTAAAGAAGTCGGCAATCCACTGCTTCACCTGCGCCTGGCCAACCTGGTAAATATTCTGGTCGCCTACTTTAGTGGGGTTGGACGGGGGCACTGCTGGCAGAATCTTGCGCAGATTGTAGTTCGAAACGAGCTCTTGGACGCCTTGGTTGATCTGGTTGACCCACCACTCGATCTCGCCCGAATCGGAAAAGGATTTAAGGATGGCCTCATATTCATTTACGCCATCGCCCAAAAACGACACGTCTTTCTTGGGCTCCGTGCAAGCAGAGGGCAAAGTAGTTTTGCGCAAACGGACGGGCAGCTGCGAGTTCACCGCTGCGAGTTCCACCACCGAAGTGCGTTTGGCCAACATCACCAGAGCATCGAGGTAGGCGCCGGGCTTAAGATCCGGGTTTTGCAAAGCGAGCACGATTTTTTCGTCCAGCGCTTCGACCGGAGTCTTGGAACCGTCTTGAAAGCAGAACGATTTGCCGCCGGCGCAAGGCACGAATTTGGGCATGCCTATCACAGAGCTCGTAGCCGAATAGATCTTGGCAGCCGTGATCATGGCCGGAGTCAGACGACGGGGCGGATTAAACTTGTCTTCATCCGCGCGGAAAATCTTATTGGCGCGGTCGATGGCCAAACCGCTTTGGATGCGTTCGATCTTTTGGCCGAGCCCCAAAGCCACCTGAAACTCGGGCAAAGCGGGCAAGCTGCCCTCCCCATCGTGGAACGCTTCATAGAGCCCTTCGCTCTGGCGGAATTCCCGCAACCAGGCGATCCAGGTGATGAGTTTGCGGACTTCATCATTAGTAAGCGGGGCCTCTTCCGGCTTGCGGGAGATCTTTGCCGACAGGGGCTCTTCGGCTGCTGCAGAGTCGATTTTGCTGGCTTCGCGCTTCTTCTCCCGCTTCATGGTCCATTCTTGCCCCTCGGGAGCCGGCATGGCGCTGAACTGGTTTTGGGGGACGCAGTAGTGGCCGTTTACCGTCACCGCCTTGGGGGTGGCTTGGGTATTGACCTCATCTTCAAATTCCAACTGGGTGATTTCGGCTTCATGGGCCTGAAGGTACTGGGCCACGGCCTTCTGGCTCGATTCCAAAAGCGCGTCGAGCGTTTTAAAGGAGGCTCGGCTCAGCTCTTCCTTAGTATAAGGAGAGGGGTGGCAAGCGTGAAACGGGGAGAAAAGCATTTGTTCCTGCACGCCCCGCTGAATAAGGATGCCGGGGATGCGGGCGTTCAAGATGGTGAAGAACTGCCAGCTATTTTCATTCAGGATTTTAAGGGTTTCAGCGCGAGAAGCGGGATTAGCCTGGGCGCTGAGATAGGGAACCAGCTCGTTGGATGCGGCCACGGGCGCCGTTTGGACGGCCGCAGGCGCGGGAGTGGCCGCAGCCAACACAGGCGCCGGCACCGCCATTAAAACGCAGAGAGTATATGTAAGGAACCGCTGCAGCAAAAAAGCCCCCAAAAGCGATTTCAGTACCCCAGAACACCCAAGAAAGGTCGTAAATTGATGTGGCACTATAACGGATCTGACGCACCGGGTCAATGAAAAACGGGGTAAACCCATGAAAAAGACTGCCCTATTTCGTCACTGTGTCATTCCAGACTCAGCCCAGAAGACCCGCTATAGAAAGGAGTCTCGAGCGACTTTGACACCATGAGTTAGAAATTCAAAAAAAGATTACAAAACTTCTCTGGATCTGCTAAACAGCGTCGAAGTTGGTACCAGAATTTCCTTTGGCTTTTGGTAAGCCGAGGGCGTAGTAGGAGGATATGGATATGAAGAAGTTTTTGGGTTTGGTTTCCTTGGCAGCCCTGATCGGCGCGCAAGCTCCGGTCTTCGCTGACGTGAAAACCGCTGTTGTTGATAAAGTGATGACCGAGCAAGGCGCGCAAGCGATTGAAGCGGCCGGCATGATTCTGCGTGGCGGAATCAAGTCCAGCGCTGACCTCGCGGGCAAAGAACTCGCCGGTGTCTTGGTTGCTCAAGGTTCGGAAGGCATCATCTTCCAATTGGCTAGCCCGTTGGTTGCTGCTCTCAAGGCGAACCCCAAAATGGTGCTCACTGAAAGAGATTTCTCCCGTTTGGCTCAAATCGCCACCAAGGCCGAATTGATCCCGACAGCCGCTATTGCGACTTTGGTCGAAGCGGTTACCGAGCACGGTTCTTTGGACGCCACCACGGTTCAAGCCGAATTGGATGAAACCACGGGTGAAGACGTTTCGAATTCGCTGCCGGGCAAGATTGCTGGCCTTCCGGCTGATGCAGTGTTGGAAAACTTCCGCGCTACAACTGACGCAGACCAAGCTGCTTTCAACGAAACCGCTGCTTCTGAAGAAGCCCAAACGGTTCGCGCTGAAGCAGTGAAGCTTGCTTTGACGGTTGGCCCCGCTTCCTGCAGCTCCTCCAACGTCAGCTTCTGCGCCGAGCAGAGCAAAATGGTGGTTCAGAAATGGGTACGCGCTGGGTACAACAATTCTGGTAAGCCTGCTTTGGTGTTCTTGAGCAATTTGCTTCAGGGTTTCCCTGAAGAAAAGAACGCCGCGCCTGCTGAGCAGTACCGCGCGGGTGGCATCAACGCTCTCAGCATGTTGGCTCCGATGACTGCAGCTGGCCCGGTCACTGACCTAGCCGCTCAGCCTTTGGATGGTTGCTTCCGCCGCGGTAACGCTGCTGTAACCACGCTTGCTAACTAATTTATCCTCCGATCATTGAAGAACCGCGCTAGGGACGCCTAGCGCGGTTTTTTTTTGCCATTTTCACCCTCAAAATCGTGTAGTCTGCCGGCGTTCATTGCGGCCCCAGAGGGGGTCCGGTAAACTAAATAGACACCCGTTTTTTCACGTTTTCTTTGAGCTCATGAGGTTCCAGATGCACTGGTTAGTCATCGTGTCCCTTTTGCTTTCCGCAGCCCTTCCTCACGCCTCCTGGGCGGATGAAGCAGCCAATCTGCAGAAGAAAATGGAAAGCGTGGACGAAGCGCCGCCGGAAGAGCCCAAAGCCCAACAGGCCGCGCCCGCGATACCAGCGGATCCGGCGACGCCAGCCAGCACGCAGCCGGCAGGACAGGCCACTCCCTTTACCCCTACCGCGACTACCACCCCCCTCGGAACGCTCGTCTGGGACAACTCCACCAGCATTGCGGGCGGTGTTCTACTGACCTACCTAGGGGGCAAGCTCGCCACCTGGCAGATGAGTAGCGATGCCTTGGAAGCCAATCGCGCAGTCGCCGCTCAGTTGAGAGACGCCTTTCCCAACGGCATCGACCAGCGTTTAAAACCGCAGATCGACAAGATCGCGGCAATTGAGAAAAGCCTGGGCGAAAGAATTGGAGAAGTGACGGATGGGGCCAAGCGCCGGGATTTGATCGATGATTTCGGGGGAGAAGTCTGTGCGGCTCACCTGGCCAAATTGGGCCGGGGCGCGCAAGCCAGAGAAGCCGGCCGCCGCTACACCGAGCGCTTAGGACGCTGGTGGCGGGGTGGCAAGTCTGCTCCAGCGACCGAGGGCCATAAAGAATCGCGGCCGGTGGACCAAACCGCCGACGCCCAAGTAATGAAAGAAATTGAAAACGATCGGGCCCGACTCCGCGAGGCCTATGAAGAATGGTACCGGGAAGTCGAAAAGCTCAAACCCGAATTCCGGCGCATCACGGGCAAAGACCTTAAGATGCCCGCTGAACCCGCGAAACTAATGAAAGCCGACGCGCTCCCCGACCAACGCGGAATGCGGGACGCGATTAATGACTTGAACGCCTATTTGGCGAGTGCCGAAGGGCGCGCGCAGGCGGCCGCTCGGGTTACCTTGCTCGAAAAAGGCATGGGCCTCATCAGCAAAGGCCTACAAATTCAGCGCGAGCAAGGGACCAAGGCGTTGCTCCGTGAAGCAGGAAAAGCCGCTCTGCATGCTACCGGTCAGGGATTTGCTGGAATGGGATCGATTGGCTGGCAATTAGCCCGCCACCCGCTGCAATCGGCAAGATACGGTTTCGGGGCAGTCCTCGGTGGGGCGCACCAGATCCTCACCAACCCTGCTCCCCTTATCAAACGCGCTCCGGAGTTTGCTGCTGCCGCAGCCTTTTTGTGGATCAGCGGCGACGTTCTGGTGAAGGAAGCGAAGCTCAAGGGCGACTTCCAACAAACCTATGCCACGATCGCGGCCGAACAGCGAGTGATGGAGCGGGATGGGCAATTGGCTTCGACTCATAAGCTTGAAAAAAACCTGCTCATTCTAGCAACGACCCAAACCTGGAAAGCGCTGGCTTCTGAGGGGAAAATTCCGGAGACCCGCGACAACGGGCCGTTCATCTTGAAAAAAGAAGGATCCCCGCACGACACGTCGGCCACTGCCACCTTAGAAATGAAAAACTTGGTGAACGCCGCAAGCGAAACCGAGAAGAACCTAAACATCAGTTCTTACGAAGCCCTTTGGGTGAAGCTGTACCAGAAAAAAGAATTCGATCCGCTCAAGCCGGTCACGGGAACCCAAGCCGAACGGGATAAAGCGACCTACGAAGCGCACAAGGAATCCATCCAGCGCTTAGCTGCCCACACCGGGGAGTTTGCCAACCATGCCGGCGATGCGCTCGATTTCGCGTATAACCTGGAGCAGTCGCAAAAGGCCATGGCCGAAAAAGAGGCTAGCGAACGCGCGGCTGCGGCCAAAGCAGCTGCAGAAGCCAAACCCGAGGTCACCCCCGTGCCGGTGCCCGTTACGCCGGTACCCGGAGCGCAGGGAGTAAATCCACCTGGGTCGACTACTCCGCCCCCGGTGAATGCAGCCCCCGCGACGACACCGCCGCCCGTCAAGCCTGAGGAAGCGCCCAAGCCGCCGGTGGCCCCGCAGCCCAAGCCGCCGGAAGCGACGCCGAAGCCCAAGGTACCGTCAGCGGAAATTATTGATTAGCTGTTATTTGGCTGATTTGGGAGCGGCGCCGTTGATAGCGGCTTGGCGGACTTTTTCTTTCTCCGCCTTCACCCATTCGGTCAGCTTATTGGGCTGGCCGTAGGTCTTTTCATCTAAAGGCATCAACTCGTTTTGAAACGGGGATTGGCCTTCGACTTTGTCGAGAATGGCCGACTTTTTATAGTCAGCAATCTTCTTGTCCAACTCCGCCTGGCGCTTCGGTTCCGTTACCATCTGGCGGGCCTTTTCCAACCCTGCCAAGCGCTCACGACGCGCTTGTAAAACGGCTTCCGTGTAGAACCCTTTGATAGGGGTTTTCAAGTCCACAACCAACTTGCCGAGGTAGTAACCAAAACGGTGTCCGTCGACAAAAATGGCATTGTTCACCACTTCGCCGTCGCTCAGAGTGTTTTCATAGTCGTTGCCCACCCAGATATTCACTTCGGGAGTGCTGTTAGCCAATTCACGGCCTGCGGCGAGAGTGCCGAGGTTGGTCATGGCGATAACGAGCTTCGCTTTGCCCCCAATTTCGGCGACCGCTTTTTGGAGCGCAGCCTTGGGACTGGTGACCTTTAAACCGTCGGCCAATTTCGATTTTTCGGCTACCACCGAGAGCACCGCCACCGGAATGCCGCCCACTTCGACTAGTTGGTAAGCCGCGAAAGGCGCCTTCCCTTTTTTATCCACAACATTGGTGGACACCATTTTGAACTTCGCTTCGGCTTCTACCTTTTTCAAAAACGTTAAACCCAAGGCGTAGTCTCCAGGGCCCGGACCATAAACTTGGACGCCCAGCTCCCCCAAGATTTTCACCAAAAGCGCACCGCGATCGCGGTAAAACTCCGGCTTGGTCGCCATTTTCAGAGGCGCGAAAAGGTCGCCTGACTCGATGTAGAGCAGATTGGGGCGACTGGCGCGCAACGCAGTCACGGCGTTCGACTCCCGATCCACCCCACCAAATGGGTAGGTATGGCAGCCGCAAGGCTCCAGTTGCCCTTCCCGGCCCTGGCCGTAGAGCAGCGTAAAGGCCGAACTAGGCAGCGCCGAAACTGCTGCCCCAGGGGAATTCGACGGGGTGCTCGTGCACCGGACCAGTGCCACCACCATCAAACAAAACGAGAAAACCAGCGCCAAAACAGCCTTACGCATGCGGAAGCTCCTTTTAAAAAGTGCCCTCTTTTACCCTACTGGCGCGTTTTGGGGAAGGGGGCACGTAGGCGCTTTAAACCTCAAGAATTACGTTGTTTTTGGGGGCGGTGAAGTAGGCACCGCCGGCGACGGGGCCGCGGGCGGAGAATGGATTTCCAAAGGGATCTTCTTCACGAAGTCGATGGACGGCAATCCCTGCTGGCATTTCGAGTCTAGCTTAGTGGCCTTGGCTAAACGGCTTTCGGCGGCCTTGAGGTGAAAGTCGCGATCGAGCACCTCGGAATAGGTAATCGACCGGGTGACGTAGAGTTTGTCGGCCACTTGCTTGCGGAAAGACGCGAGCGACACCTGCGCTTCGTTTGCCGCAATCTCGCTTTTGAAAACGCGGCACTGGGCCTGCCACTCGCCCATGTAGGCCGCGTGGACCTTTTCCAAATCCACTGGTGCGCCAGCCGCGACATTGACCCCGATGGAGTTAAATGCCACCGTGTGCTCCAGCCAATCAACCCTGTCTTTCCAAACACGCACCTGGGCAATGGCGACGTCCCTTTCGCGTTGAGCGATCCGGTAGTCCTCCATCGAAGAGGCGCCTTTGGCCAAAAGCTTGGTGTGCATATCGAAAAGCTGGGTGTCTCGGTGTTCGCGGTCGATAGCGACTTGGTACTCCGCCCGGGCCTCTTCCAGCAAAATGCCGGCGTTGCGCGCCGATTCAAAATAGCTCAGGTACTTTATCGGACCCGGGTCGTAATGACCGGCGGAGGTGGTGGCGTAAACCGGTTGCACAAGCGCGAGCAAACACACTACGGCCCCAAAACATTTCCCCATTTTTTCTCCCAATGCAGAAAGTATAGATGGAGTCTTCGCCGGTCGCAAATAAACCGCGCAAAGCGCGTCAGCCGCCGGAAGTTTTTTCAGGGATACTGGCTCGGATGTAGTTTTCCACTTCGGTCGCGGTTTCTTCCAGCGCCTTGCCGGTCACATCGAACACGGGCCACCGACGGTTCTTTTTGAATAGCGCCATGCAGTATTCATTTTCAGCCATGACATGGTCGGCGCTCGCGTAGGCGCCTGAAGGGTCTTCACCCATTCGGATCAATCGCTCGCGGCGAATTGCCATGAGAGCGGCCGGATCGATCGACAACCCAATAATTTTGCGTTGATCCGTGGCAAAGAGCTTTTCCGGCAACGGAATATCTTTCACCACCGGCACATTGGCCACTTTCCATCCCTTGTGGGACAGATAAACGCTCAGCGGCGTCTTGCTCGTGCGCGACAAGCCAACCAAAATGATATCGGCCTGCTCTAAGTTATCAGCGTAGCGCCCATCGTCGTGCTTTACAGTGAACTCAATCGCTTCGATGCGCCGGAAGTAATAGTCGTTTACTTGGTGGAACAGACCCGGCACCGAATTGGTATCGCGCTTTAGGTTCTGCCCCAACAGATCCATCAAAGGCCCCAGCAGGTCCACCGCTGGCACACGGGCCTCACGCATTTGCCGCGTCATGAACGCCCGCAGGTTATCAGAGACAATCGTGAACACCACAATGGACCGGGCTTCTGTGGCCGATTGAACGATCGGCAAAACCTGGCTCTCCGTGCGGATATTTTTAAGGCGGATCACTTTTAGTCCGTCGCGCACATACTGGACCAGCGCCGCTTTCACCATCTGTTCGGCGGTCTCACCCGTACCATCGGAAACTACGAATACATTGAGCGGTTCGGCTACCATACTAAACTCCCGGTTGCGGCGACTGACGCTGCTGCGCCTGCAACTTCAACCAACTCGCCGTCGATCGCATCACCCGAATGCGAAAGTGAGCGCCGTCTTCCAAATATTCTTTCTGCAAAACCTTGGAGTACTCGTGGATTTGAGACTGCAGCCAAGTATCTTGGTACGGAACGACCAACTCCATTTCGACCATGTCTTGCTCGAAGAAATCGTAAATCGCATTCCGGGTGCGCATCATGTCTTCCGGTCGGAAGGAGGACACCACTACGCTGCCGATGTAGCTGCGCTCCATCAGCTTGGGGAGAAAAAATTCTTTTACTAAGTCGGCTTTATTAAAAACCAAAAGACTGGGCTTTTCGCCTGCGCCGATTTCTTTGAGCACTTCGGTGGTGACGTCAATTTGGTTGGTGTACGTATCCGCCGAAAGATCGACTACGTGCAAGAGCAGGTCCGCTTCCAGTACCTCCTGCAAAGTCGAGCGGAAGGACGCCACCAAACTATGCGGCAGTTTTTCGATAAAGCCCACGGTATCGCTCAGCAAGATCGGAGGGCGGGTCTTTGGATCGATAATCCGCACAGTGGAATCCAACGTAGCGAACAACCTATCGTCGACATAAACCTCGCTGGCGGTCAGTCGGTTCATGAGGGTCGATTTGCCGGCGTTCGTGTACCCCACAATGGCGACGCGCAAAAACTTGTCGCCGCGGTTGATTCGCTGAATCGAGCGGTCGCGGTTGAAGTGCTCGAGCTCCGCTTTGAGCTTGGAGATGCGCGTGCGGATCATCCGCTTATCTAATTCGATCTGCTTTTCCCCCGCGCCACGCATCCCGATGCCGCCTTTCTGGCGCTCTAAGTGGGTCCAGCGACGGGTCAAGTGGGTGGAGAGGTATTCCAGACTCGCCAATTCCACCTGGTTTTTGGCTTCTTTGGTGCGGGCGTGCATCGAAAAGATATCGAGAATGACGCCTGTGCGATCCACCACGCGGCAACTGATTTCTTTTTCGAGGTTGCGCTGCTGAGACCCGCTCAACTCACCATCAAAAGCCACTAGCGAAATTTTGCGATCCAGCACCATCTTGGCGATCTCGCTGGTTTTGCCCTTGCCGATATAGAGCGCGGAATCAGGGCGCTGGCGTTTTTGAACGAGCGACTCGACAACTTTGCCACCGAGCGTGGAAATCAATCGCCCCAGTTCTTCCAGTGAGCGTTGGGTATCGCGCTCGGTATCATCGGGAAGTTGGACCGCTACGGTGAGGACCAATTCGTCGTCTTCCGTACGTTTTCCGAAATGCTTTTTCACCCCCGACCCACTGGACCGTCGGAACCCAAGGTCACTTTTTCTACACCCTCGGGAATGTGTTTGCGCAGCTCTTTTTCCAAAGCCGAAAGATCCGCCGCTTCCTCGCAAAGGATCAATAGGTTCTTAAAACCCATCCCCGAACAATTGGCTCCGAAGAGTTCCCAGTCCACCTCGCCTGGCGGATCGAGGGCGACCAACGGCGTGTGAATCCGGTTGGAAGTCGGCAAAAAGGTCGTTTGGTGTTTGCGGGTTTCGGTGTCGAGCAAAAAGCGGGAAAGCTGGCCCTGCAGGCGCCAATCTACCCACTGCAGCACCTGACTCAAGATGGGAGTGGGTGTCTTGCGCTCGCCAAAACGCACCCAAACGCAATCGAAGGCTTCATGGGTGACTCGTTCGGGGTTGCCGGCGTAACTGACCTTTTCTATCTGCATCGGTCGGATTGTAACGCAAAACGGCGCTTATGAAAGAGGGGCTTTATTTGGCCTTATTGGGGCGAACCAGAGCGGTTTTGACTTTGTCCAAAATACCGTTCACGAACGCAGCACTGTTTTCCGAACCAAAACCCTTGGCCAATTCGACCATTTCGTTAATGGAAACAGTGGCTGGGATATCGTCGCAGTGTTCCAGTTCAAACGCGCCCAGCCGCAGGATGTTGCGGTCCACCGCCGGCATGCGCTCATTGCGCCAGTTATCGGAATACTTGGCGATCGTGGCGTTTAAGTCAGAAAGGTTTTCGGCAACGCCCGTGACCAGCTTTCGAGTAAACTCGTCGATGGCCCCGCCCTCGGGGTTGAAAAGCTTTTCGAAATGCGCCAACCCCGCCCCTGGCGTGAGGGTGTTGTTCATGTCCAATTGGTACAAGACTTGGAGGGCGTCTTCTCTAGCGCGGCGACGGCTACCCTTCATTTGGTGTACTGCGGGAATTGACGGCAGACCTCCAGCACCTCACTGCGAATGCGGGTGAGAGTCGCGTCGTCGGGATTGCGGATGACCGAGGCAATGGCTTTGCCCAACCAGCGCATTTGGGTTTCGCCCAAGCCGCGCGTGGTCACCGTGGGTGTGCCCACCCGAATACCGCTGGTGATGGTGGCCTTTTCGGTTTCGAACGGGACGGTGTTCTTATTCACCGTTATGCCTACTTTATCCAACCACTCTTCCCCTTGTTTACCCGTTACTTTCTGCGAACGGAGATCGATGAGGATCAAGTGGTTGTCCGTGCCGCCGGAGACCAAGTTGAAACCCTCGCTTTTCAGGGTTTCGGCCAAGGTCTGGGCGTTTTTAACGACCTGAAACTGGTACTTTTTAAACTCTTCGGTGGCCGCTTCTTTCAAAGCCACAGCCTTGGCAGCAATCACGTGCATCAACGGACCGCCCTGAATGCCCGGGAAAATCTTGCTGTTGACCGACTTCATGAAGGGTTCGCGGCAGAGGATCAAGCCCCCGCGCGGGCCCCGCAAAGTTTTGTGAGTCGTGCAAGTAACGAAATCCGCATGCGGTACGGGCGAAGGGTGCGCGCCTGCCGCGACCAGCCCCGCGATATGGGCCATGTCGACGAACATCAATGCGCCAACCTCTTTAGCGATGGAAGCGAAGGCCGGGAAATCCAAAACGCGAGGGTAAGCGCTGGCGCCTGCCACGATCATCTTGGGGCGTAAGGACTTAGCGATGTCGCGCACCTGATCATAATCAATGCGCTGGTCTTCCTTGCGAACACCGTAGAAATGGCTCTGAAACAAAATCCCAGAAAAGTTAAAAGGTGAACCGTGGGTTAAGTGACCACCGTGCGATAGGTCCATGCCCAAGATCGAATCACCTGTTTTGAGCGAGGAAAGATAGACGGCCATATTGGCCTGCGAGCCGGAGTGCGGCTGCACGTTGGCGTGTTCGGCGCCGAAGAGCTGCTTGGCGCGGTTGATGGCAAGTGTTTCCACGTCGTCGGCAAACTGACAGCCGCCGTAGTAACGCTTACCCGGGTACCCTTCGGCGTATTTGTTGGTAAACACGCTGCCTTGGGCTTCCATCACCGCTTTGGACGCGACGTTTTCGCTGGGAATCAGCTCCAGGCAATCTTCCTGGCGGCGCGCTTCGTTAGCGATGGCCTTGAAAATCTCCGGATCTGTTTTGGAAAGCAGGTCGTTGGTCATGCTTGCTCCAGCTTGGTGATGAGTTCCACCCGAGTGGCGTGGCGACCGCCTTCAAACGGGGTCTTTAAAAAAGTGCGCACAATATCAAATGCGGTTTCACGTCCGGTGAGCCGAGCCCCGATGCATACGACGTTGGCGCCGTTGTGCTGGCGAGAAAGCCGAGCGCTGGTGGTGTCCCAGACCATGGCGGCGCGGACGCCGTTTACTTTATTGGCGGAAATCGACATGCCGATACCCGAACCACAAATCAAAACGCCAATGCCCCCTTGGGAGGCTACTTTTTTACCGACGATTTCGGCGTATTTTGGGTAATCCACCGAGGCCTCGCTATCGGGGCCGCAGTCTTCAATTTTAGACTTGGGAAATTCGGCGCGAAGCCGCTCCAAGACGAGCGTCTTGAGTTCAAAACCAGCGTGATCGCTGCCAATAAATATCTGCGCCGAATCATCCATGGAAGTAATAGCCTTATACGGGACGACGGAAGACCAAGCTCGCGTTCGTCCCTCCGAAACCAAAGGAATTTGAAAGGGCCGCGTCGACTTTGCGCTGCTGCGGTTCGTGCGGCACGTAATTCAAATCGCATTCCGGGCTCGGATTGTCCAAGTTGATGGTAGGCGGCACTACTTGATGAACGATGGCCTGCACGCAATAAGCGGCTTCCAAAGCACCCGCCGCGCCCAGCAAATGGCCGGTCATCGACTTGGTGGAGCTCACTGCAATTTCTTTCGCGTGGCTGCCGAAAACGGTCTTGATGGCCTGTGTTTCCAGACCGTCGCCCACTGGAGTGGACGTGCCGTGCGCGTTTACATACTGCACATCCGAGGCATTCAATTTGGCATCTTTGATCGCCAAATTCATGCAACGGGCCGCGCCCTCGCCTTCCGGCGCCGGCGACGTAAGATGGTACGCATCGGCATTCAAGCCGTAACCAGCTACTTCGGCCAAAATCGTGGCTCCCCGCTTTTTGGCGTGTTCCCACTCTTCTAAAATCAATACGGCCGCGCCCTCACCCATGACGAAACCATCCCGGTCTTTGTCAAAAGGGCGTGAAGCTTTGGTGGGATCGTCGTTGCGTTGCGAAAGAGCGCGCATGGCGCAGAAACCACCGACGCCCAGCTCGCAAATAACGGCTTCGGCTCCACCGGCGAACATAATCTCAACATCGCCACGTTGAATAAGCCGGAAAGACTCGCCCAAAGCGTGTGCGCTCGAAGAGCAAGCCGTCGTGATGCAAGTATTAGGGCCCTTCAGACCGTACTTCATGGAGATATGGCCTGCGGCCAAATTACTAATCACCATGGGAATAAAGAAGGGAGAGATACGGCGCGGGCCTTTTTCCAAAACGTTTTTGTGTTCAGCTTGGATCTCGCCCAAGCCACCCAAGCCAACCCCGACACTCGACCCCATGCGCTCACCCTTTTCTTGGGTGAGATCCAATCCCGAATTCTGCAGCGCTTCCGCGGCCGCGATCAACGAGAATTGGATGAAGCGATCCATGCGCTTCAGTTCCTTGGTCGGAAAGTGTTCCTCGGCCTTATAGTCGGTGATCTCGCCCGCAATCCGGGACGAGTACTGACTAGCGTCGAAAAGCGTGATCGGACGAATCCCCGAGCGCCCCTTCATGAGGGACTCCCAGTTCTCGACCGAGTTCTTTCCGATTGGGGTGTAGGCCCCGATGCCTGTTACTGCGACGCGCTTCATACGCCTCGAGAGTTAGTTAACTTTGGATTTAATGTAGCTGACGACGTCGTTCACCGTTTTGATTTTTTCGGCGTCTTCGTCAGGGATTTCGAGATCGAATTCTTCTTCCATGGTCATGACAAGCTCAACAATATCGAGCGAATCCGCACCGAGATCATCGATGAAGGAAGCTTCTGGAGTCACGGTTTCGGTGTCGACTCCGAGCTGTTCGACGATGATATTTTTCACTTTTTCTTCTACGGTCATCAGAGTATGCCCTCCCGGCCTAAAAAGTATCCGGGGAATCTAGCAGGCAACCCGAGGGAGAGCAAGCGGCAGACTATGGAAACCTTTCAAGAAATAAATCAGGCGATAGTGCGCTGCGCCCTCTGCCCGCGCCTGCGATCCCACTGCGAACAAGTCGCCCGCGAGAAAAAGCGCGAGTTCCGCCAGTGGGAATACTGGGGCAAGCCCATCCCTGGTTTTGGCGACCCTCTGGCCCGACTTTGGATTGTTGGCCTGGCGCCCGCCGCCCACGGCGGAAACCGCACCGGGCGAATGTTCACTGGGGACAGCAGTGGCCGCTGGCTCTACGGCGCGCTTTTTAAAACGGGGTTCGCCAACCAGCCGACATCGGAAAGTCGCGCCGACGGGCTGGTGTTGAAAGACGCCTTCGTCTCCGCCTCCGCCCGCTGCGCACCGCCAGACAACAAGCCGCTTCCCCAGGAACTCGCAAACTGCGAACGCTTTCTCACCGCAGAGTGCCACGCCCTAGGCCAACGGCGTCTCACGTTGGTCCTGGGCGCCATCGCCTTTCAATCGGTTTTGAAACTGTTCGGGAGTCAGGGAGAGAAGATTCAACCACGCCCGAAATTCGGCCACGGTTTGATTTATCAGATGGGAAAAGAAAGGGTCTTGTGTTCCTACCACCCAAGCCGACAGAACACCCAAACCGGAAGACTCACTGAAACTATGTGGCTATCCATTTTTGAACAGGCGCGAAAGATTTTGGGAGATGGGACCAACGGCCAATGATTAGCCGTTGGTCCCTCAGAGAAAACGCCCTTACGGTGTCAACTGAACTTCGATGATAAAAGCGCCGCCCCCGGCGTTTTCATCCACCGAACGTCGGTCTGCAAAGGCCAAAGTCGGCACGTTCAACACAGTCTGGCCATTGACTACCGTACCTGCCGGCAAAGTTTCCTTCTCGGGATCGGAAACACCCGAGCCGTAAACCGCTACCACGCGAGCCGTGCCGGAAAGGCCTTCGAAAACCAACTGCGCATCAAAGCCGGTCCCGAAGGAAACCATCCGCGTGTCAAATTGCGCAAAGAGTTTGTAGAGCTCATCGCCGTTGGCCGCGTAGAAGAACATGCCGCCCGCCGCATTGGCGAGTCGAGACGCAAGATCGCGGCTAAAATCACGCCCCACACCGATGACAGTGGTGAACTGATTTTTCTGTGCCGCGCGAGTGGCCGCCAATTCCATTTCAGCGGCATTGAGTTCTCCGGACGTGGCAAGAGCGTCGGTGATAACGACCAAACGGCTCTGGGAGTTCGGGTTGCCGCCCGCTGATAAGGTATTGAGCATCGAATAGCCGGCGCGTTGCACAACCCCGATGTTCGTACCGCCACGGGGCTTGAGTTCCCGCACCTTTTTGAGGAGGGGTTCCAGCGAAGCACCTGGCTGAATTGCCAACCCTTGCTCGAGCACTTCCATCTGGTCATCGAACGCAACGAGACTGAGTCTGTCGCCCGACTTGAGTTGAGACAGCAGGTCCTCGAGCGCTCTTTTGGCTCCGTCGAGCCGAGTGCTATTGGTGCCAGTCGCGTCGCTGGAACTCATCGAGCCACTGATGTCCAAAGCTACAACGAGGTTAAGCGGCGGGCGGGCGTATGTGCTTTCATCCACATTTGTACCCATTCCCACCTGAATCAACAGGCGCCCACTCGCGGGTAAATACAGACTGTCTCCCATCGCGTACGCCAGTTCGTCGCTCCAGTTCGCTGGAAGAGCGGGAGCTCGGGTGCCGAGGCGGAAACGTTTGAGAAAGCCTTCCATGGGAAAGTCGTCGACTGAGGGGATCTGGCTGGCTCTTACTTTGTCCCAAAAAGCGGAATCCGACATCGTACCGCCGGAAGCAAGACGCATGGAGGAGGCCATTTCGAGTCCGCCCCCCGCAGACTCAAGGGCGCCACCAAAGGACAGACTCTCCAGCACACCTCTACCTCGGTAGCCCGTGAATTCCTGCTGTTTTTCCCAAGTAGAGGCCAGCAGTTCAAGGTCGGTGTCCAAGGCGTAAAGCTGTCTTGGCAGTGGCTGCGCAAGGCCAGTGAGCCCGCGCGTCTGCGCTTTGAATTTCTGGGCATAGGCGCGTAGTGCGTCGGCAAAACGTTTTCCGCGCGTTCCCTGCGCTACGTTCGACTGCGCCGCTTCCGGAGGAGCAAGCAGCTCAACGCCACCTAGCGACGGCACGCCACTGTTTGATGCAACACCGGCAACAGGGGAATAGGATGGGCTTTGAGATCCCGCTTCCCAATCCTTCAAAAATGTTTGGATCACGCGTCCGGCGGAGACGACGAAAAAGGTCGCCTTCATTTCCGGCGTTTGAGTGGCGTCGTCAATGGGCACCCGCACCGACCCAGCATGGCGCGCGCCTCCCACTGTCGAAAAGGAATAGTTGATAATCGCCGTGCCGCACACAGTCGCCACAGCATTTGTAGGAAGCATTAAAACCAGCAAGACACCTAACGCCCGAAATACCAAAACACACCTCAACAGCCCTGCATTTAGCGGTGTGCCGGACCCCTACGGCCCAACAACTCGCTAAAACGCGCTGAGAATGCCGTTTACCAGCATGATACCGTGTGTCAATTATTTTTTAACGTAGGTTAAAATACTAGAAAATCATCCCGCGGGTGAAAGCGATCTGATCGCTTCCCTTGGGACGGATGGCTTCGAGGTACCACTGGTTGTCTACCCGAAGCATTTCAACTTCACGCTCGTTGATTTCTTCGGTGACGTCTTGGCCGTTGGGATTTTCGATCTGGATCTGGTAGTGCACCCGAGCCAGATTGCCGTCGATGGCGGTGTCGATGATTTTGAACTCTTTGATTTTGATCGGCTGGTTTACGTACGAAATCGCAAACGCATCGGGCGAGATGGCGTCGATGGCCTTGCGGATGCGCCCCTGGCAAAGACTGGCCAATTTATCGCGGGTGGCGGCGTCTTTGACGTCGGAACTCATCTCCACGAAGGCCTGCACGACGGCTTCGGGACGTGCCGGAGCTTGCACCGTTTGTTTGGTGCAACCTACACAAACCGTCAGTACCGCCAGTGCTTTGATTAAGTGTTTCATGATCGAGATTCAATTATAGCGGCTTTTTCGTTAGAGTGCGAACGATGAAGCGTAGCGGAATTATCGTCGGGGCGGGAGTCGTTGGCAGTGCGGTGGCGTATGAATTAGCGCGGCGCGGGGTGACCAACCTACAAGTACTCGACGTCGATCTCGACGGCGAGTGGAGCAGCTCGGAACGCAACGTAGGCGGCGTGCGACACCTGTGGATGAACCGCGTCAACCAAGACTTGGCTCGGTGCTCCATGGGTTTGTTTGCGGAGCTGGGCCCACAAGTGGGCTTTGCAGCAAGCGGTTACCTTTGGTTGTACTCCCGCGACCAAGCCGGGGAAGGCGAAACCACCCTCAATCGCGCATTGAAAAATAACCTCGACTACCAACAACTCTCGCTCGGTGAAGTTTGTCGTCGGTACCCCTTTATCGACAAAACGAATGACCTCGCCTTCGGCTTATTCGGCCCGCGCGACGGGGTAGTCGACCCTCACGCGCTCAAAGAATATTTCCGCGCTCGTGCCATCGCCCAAGGCGTCACTTTTCATGATCGGGTTTGGATTCAGAGTTTGAAGGAAAACTTAGAAGGTGTGCACCTACAAACGACGCAGGTGGCGCTCGGCGCGGGGGGCGTGCTTTTACACGATCCCGACAGCACCCCCACGGGCGAGCTGAAAACTTGGAAAGCGGATTTCGTCATTCTCTGTGCAGGCGCTTGGATGGCGCATCTACTGCGCGGTTTATTGCAAGAGCCCATGGTGAAACCGATGCGCCGCCAAGTGGCCTTTTGTCGCGCGGACGATCGCGACATCACCGACTACGGGATCGTCGTGGATACGAATGGTGTCTACTTCCACGCCCAAAACGGAAACGTTACCGCTGGCCGCGCCTTGAAAGATCAAACCCCGGGCTTTCACTTCGAATACGACGCGGAGTTTTTCAGCACGCAAATTCAGCCTACCCTGGCGGCGCGCTCCACCCGCATGGGCGCTGCTCGACCCATAAGTGGATTCAGTGGTTTGTATAGTTACACGCCCGATACTAGCGGGATTCTGGGCTGGCTCCCGGGATTCGGAAAAGTGATTGAGGCCCATAGCTTCACAGGCCGCGGAGTCATGCAATCTTACGGGGCCGCGGTGGCAGTGGCCGATTTGATTACCGAAGGCCGCTTCATTCACATCGACGCCCAAGGGCTCACGCGCGAAAGATTCAGCGCACCTAAGGCGACTTGGCTGCATGAAAGCCTACATATTTAACTACTTAAGGGCCCCTCTATTTTGGGCTAATACCCTGCGTTAATCCACCCGATAGGTTCTTGTATGCGGCCCAGCGCCGCCTAGGAGGATCTTTCGATGGAAAAGAAAACGGCCGCGAAGAAAACTACCGCTGCTAAAAAAACCGCTGCTCCCCGTGCTAAAAAGGCCGCTCGGAGCACTGCCTCGAGCGATAAAACGTCGAAAAAAGTCGGCGCGAAAACAGCCGGCACAAAACGCTTCGGCAAAGAATGCAAAGTCGGCGGCTGCAACCGCGGCTACCGCGCCAAAGGTTACTGCACGGCCCACTACCGCCAGTGGCGCCAAGGCAAATTCGCGAAAGCCCGCTACACGCGTTGCCATGACTACGGTTGTTCCAAAGCGATGGCGGCCAACCGCCACGGCTATTGCGAAGAACACTTCACCAACTATTACATCAAGGGAATGGAAGTCGCGCACGCTCCAGTGCCGGAAGCCAAACCCGCAAAAGTTGAAAAAGCGGCCGAGAACGCCGCTTAACTTCCACTGTATTCGTGAAGCCCCGGGTTGCCTTCGGCAGCCCGGGAAAGTAAATCAGGAGCATGGCATCTACACCATTGCTCCAAACATCCCTACATTCTCAACACACCGCATTGCGCGCGCGCATGGTTCCCTTCGCGGGATACGACATGCCCGTGCAGTACGCAGGCGTTCTCGAAGAAGCGAAAGCGGTGCGAACGCACGCCGGGCTTTTCGACGTGAGCCATATGGGGCAGCTCTCCATTAAGGGCCGCGACGCAGTCGCGGAAGTGAACAAACTCATCACCAACGATCTTTCGAAAATTCAAATCGGGCAGGCCCAATACAGCATGCTATGCAACCCCGAAGGCGGGGTTATCGACGACATTATTTCTTACCGCCGAAGCGAAGAAGAAGTTTTTATTTGCGTCAACGCCTCCAATCGTGTGGCGGATCACTTATGGATCCGGGATCACTTGGGCAAAACGGTAACGTTAGAAGATCAAAGCGATGCCCTGGCCTTATTGGCAGTACAGGGACCTATCGCCGAAAACCTCATTGCCTCTTGCACGAACCCCGACCAGGCCCGCAACCTGCCCTACTACTGGGCAACGGAGAGCAAAGTCTTCGGCTTCGCCTGCTACTTATCGCGCACGGGCTACACGGGTGAAGACGGCTTTGAAATCTACGTCGACAATGCTCACGCCAAACAGGTTTGGGAAAACTTATTGGAACTGGGCTCTGCCAAGGGCTTGGTTCCCGTCGGTTTAGGTGCCCGCGATACGCTGCGCCTGGAAATGGGCTACCCGTTGCATGGTCATGAGATCAGCCCCACCATCAACCCCTACGAAGCGGGGTTGCAGTGGACGGTAAAACTCAAGAAAGCGTCCGGATTCATTGGCCAAGCGGCATTGGAAAAAGTTGCGGCAGTGGGCCCAACGCGTCTGCTGCGAGGTTTCGCGGTAGAAGATCGGCGCATGGCTCGCCAAGGCGCCAAAGTCTTCACTCCCGATCGCAAACCAGTGGGAGAAATCACCAGTGGGACTTTTAGCCCGCACCTGCACCACCCTATTGCGCTTGGTTTTGTGAACGCGGCGGTGGCGGGTCAAAAAGATTTCTTATTGGAAGTGCGCGATCAGTTTGTGCCGATGCACGTGCACCCGTTGCCGTTCGTGCCGTCTCACACGAAGAAAAAATAACCCTACGGCCAGTGCACCAGCGAGGGAGGGCCACTGCCTTCTCGGCGCATGTGGAACAATAACACTTCGGGCTGAGCCTTAACCGCTTCTAGATTGCGCGCGTCGTTATCCAAAAACGCGCGGATGCGGCCTCCGTCCGGCGTGCGAAACGAAGCAATCTGTTGCTGCTTATTTCGACTAACGGCACCGGACTCCAACCGAATTTGCGAGTCCCGAGTGAGGAGCGAAATGGGGTGGTGACTGCCGCTTAGGCTATTCACCTTAGGAAGGACCTCCTCGGTCATTCCTGGCGTGCGAGCGGTGACGACCACCCAGTGCACCTGCGCGCCAAAGCGCGCGTTGGCCTGATCAAAAAAATCCAAGAATGCGGGAATAAAAGGGATGCCGTGGCGGGGGTTCGTCTCAAACTCTTCCGCCATTACATCCCAAAAGCCTAGCAACGGGGAACTGCCCGGCAAAAGACTCGGGCGCAGAGCGATCTCCGGCGGCAGATCTTCAAACGGAAAAGGCCAGTCCGAACTTTGCCAAGCCGCTTCGGTAAAGGGAGGCAGCGCAGCGACTCCGTTCTCGTCTAAATAATCCAAAAGCAGTCGAAAACCGCTGTGCTTCGAGGGAGGCAAGAGATCCATCACCCGCGCGACGGCATGGGGAATGGTTTGGCGAACCAACCATTCATCGGTATCGACGCAGGTACCATCCCAATCTTTACCAATCGCGAACGGCTCGCCGTGGGTTGCCCGAGCCAACGCCTCGATCAAGTCCGCGCAAGGCCAAGCAGTGGCCGAATATAAAAAGAAAACCCAAGCCCACTTCACGAACGACGCCCCGTGTACTGGATCCCGGCATCCACCACCCGCGCCAACAAGGCCGCTGAGAAAAGAACGCCGGCAGCGTGGGCCACCCAATTCCCAGTCGATTCCGAGGCCGCAAAACCGGCCGGGTGCAGCGCCAACAAAGAAAGATCCGCGAAACCCGCAGCCAATGCGGTGGACAAGGCCGTCGGACGAAAACGAAAACCGATTTCGCCTAATAAGCCCTGCGCCAAACCAAATTGGAAACTAACCCACCCCATCGGCCCCAACGTCGCCGATACAACAGAGGCGGTGGCTTCCGCCAAAAAGATCCAACCGGGCCGCTGCAAATCGGCGTGGGCCTGCACACTGGCCGCGAAAATGGCAGGAAGAAACCAAACACCCGTGAGCAGGCCCGACGCCCAAAAGGGAATTCCCCAGGAATAGACGTGGCCGTATGCCAGCCAGCCAAAACCCGTCACCACAGCGAAAAACAAAATCCGGAGCAAGTGTGGAAAAGACATGGGCCCTTAGTTCGCTTGCCACATTGAAAGAGTCAAAAGAATTGACTTGGGAAATGAGTGCCCTATCTTAATCGCCTTAATAAGGGGAATCGCCAAATGTCTATTCCATCGGATCTCAAATTCACCAAAGAACACGAGTGGGTCCTTTTCGATAACGACCAAATCGCCACCATCGGCATCACCGACTTCGCGCAAGAGTCTTTGGGAGACATCACCTACATTCAGGTCCCCAAGGAAGGCGAAGAAATTAAGAAGAACGATCCTTTCGGCGTCGTCGAATCCGTTAAGGCCGTAAGCGACCTGTACGCGCCGGTCAACGGCCGGGTGGTCGAGGTGAACCAACCCTTGCTTAGCTCCCCGGAGCTTCTCAATACCGATCCGTACAACGACGGCTGGATGATCAAAGTGGAAGTGAAAGATATTTCCGATTTGGACGACTTGATGTCCGCGGCCGACTACAAGGGCTACGTCGAAGAACAGGCCGGCTAACGCCACGCGTTCCGACTTTTCTTTTGTTTCCGCCAGTTAAAACGAGTATCTCTGAGAGCGGAGTACTCCTTGCCATCGCATCACTCGAAAAGCCTCCTGGCCGCGGGGAATCGTTCGCGTAATTGGTCCCTGCCCTCTATTGGAGTGCCGGGACGAGTGGCGATCCTGGCGGCACTGACCCTCTTCCATATTTGGCTGGCGTGCTACCTGCCGCCCGCTGACGACGAACTCTATTATTGGTCCTGGTCCAAAACGCTGCAATCGAGTTATTTCGATCACCCCCCGATGGTGGCTTACTTCATCCGCGCTAGCACCGCCGTATTCGGTGACACCCTCTTTGCCATTCGGGCTCCTGCGCTGCTGGTGAGCTTGGCGGTTTTTATTACCCTCCTGCTGCTCGCCGCGCGCGGCCGGCTGGTGTGGGGACTGCTTTTTTGCCCGCTCGCGTTCTTTGGCTCCGTGCTGATGACCCCCGACATCCCGCTCGTGTTTTTCTGGACGCTTTACGCGCTCTGGTTCGCGTGGACCAACGCCACACTCGACGGCTGGAATTGTGATCCGGTCACCCGCGTGTACCAAAACAATCCCGTGGGGTACTTGTCTTGGATTTTAGGTGGGTGCTTGCTCGGCTTCGGGGGACTGAGCAAATACACGATGCTGCTTGCTATCCCTTGCGGGCTCACGGTTTTAGCGACTCGCACCCGCCTGCGTGCTTGGGGGCCGGGCTATTTCGTGCACTTGCTGGTGGCGGGCATTCTGGTTCTGCCGGTGTTTCTGTACAACTGGCACAACCACTTCGCGCCTTTGCAGTTTCAATGGGCCCATGCAATGTCGGCGGTGGAAGGTTTTTCCATCCCGGCCTGGTTCCGCTTTATCGGGGGGCAAATTCTGCTGGTCGGAGCCTTGCCTTTCTTGCTCTTTCCTTGGATTGCCGTTCGGTTTCGCGACCTTTGCGGCGATGCCAAATTCCACGCCTATTTTTGCTTTTTCACTCTCCCGCTCGTTTTCTTTCTCTACAAAGCACTCACCGCGCGACTGGAAGGCAACTGGGCGCTGGTGGCGTACATTACGTTTTGGCCGGTAGCGGACAAGCTTCTCTCATGGAGTTCGTTCCGAGGGCCTATGCGGGTTTTGGTGGGATTGTGTTTCGCCGCGCCTTGGGTGGTGAGCCTTTTCATTCTGATTCACTTGGCGCACCCCTTTTCGATGATTGAGCCGCGGCACGACCGGGTTTCGGTTTTGCGCGGGCAATTGGAAACCGCCCGTGAGATCGCAGCCGACGTTCGCAAACTCGGTGTAGCGGAGCCCCTTCTTGCGCCGAACTACCAATGGACGGCGTACTTTCGTTTTCTTAAAGTGCCCAGCGCACAACTATCGCCGTGGGGCCGGCAAAGCCAATACACGATGGGAATGCCCGCCACCTGCGATGGCCCTACCGCACAAGCGGCCGAAGTACTTTACTTAGACAATGCGGACAACCACCCACCCGCGCTGCATTGCTTCCGTCAGCGAGAGATATTGAAACAGTACTTGGTTTTGTCGAGAGGACAGGAAGTGAGCCGAGTCTGGCTCAGTCGGTATAAGCGCTAATGGTTTCACGGATTTTTTGGATTGCGATCCCTTATCTGCTTTTGCTGGAGATCTTTTCGGTTCTGCCATTGCGGGTAAACGAGGACCGGCGCGGCTCACCTCCCTTTCTCACGGGCGCCGTGCACTTGCCTGTTGGCCGCGGGGAACTCAACAACAAATTGGAACGATTGGCCGCCGCCGCCCAAAAGGCCCACTTGGATTTCGTGGTGCTGGCCAACCAAGACAAAGTCTTTCCGACCGACGCCGCCGGAACCCGCTATGGGGTGGACCTATTCACTGAAATGGAAGCCACGACTCCGGCCGGGCATGCGCTGTATTTTTATTCGCACACGCCGGCAGCTGGGTCTTCGGCTAAGCGGCTAAAGGAAATGGCGTGGCGCCATTTCCAAGGCACCGAAACCGTTAAGGACGCCTTTCTCGTGGTGGCCCACCCTTCCAGTGTGTTCACGCCTTGGGAGCGACTGGATCGATTCCCCGACGGCATTGAGCTGCTCAACTTGCGTTCACTAGTGGAGCACCAAGCTTTCGATAGCCCGTTCTCTTTCGCGCTTACGATCTTGGCTGGCCCCTTCAACCCCTACCTCTCCGCGCTCCGCCTCTTTGAACCAGTGACGCGGGATCTGCGCGGATGGGACGCCGTGAATGCCGTGTCACCGGGACACTTTGGCCTGGTGGCCACCGATGACTTATCCGATTGGCCGTTGGTCGACCGAATTGGCTTCCCTATTCCGCCCTGGGAACAGACCCTCAAGGTAGCTTCGAATGTGGTTTTCCCCGAGGGAGAAGTCGCCACCAATTTTGCCCAGCGGCGGAACCAAATCTACTCGGCGATTCGGCAGGGCCACAGTGCCCTGCTCTTCAACGCTATCCACCCCTATGGCGGGAACGACTGGACTTTAGAATGCGCAGGGAAAACCCACCGCACCGGCGACCATGCGGTTTTGCAAGGCAAAGCCTGTGAATTCGTCGTGAAATTGCCGCCCAGTCTAAAGTACCCCCGGAAACTCGTTTTGGTCCGCGACGGAGCACTGTTTGCGGAAATCCTCAACGCACGGGATGAAGAACGCTTTGCGGTAGATCAGGATGGTTCGTACCGGTTGGAAGTGTGGGTGAAGGAAGCGTCGTTGCTGCACGTGCTGCTCGATCGCGAGATTCCCTACCTGTTTTACAATCCCCTCTACGTTAGGTAGGTAAGCTAGATGAGTCTCACCCATCTTTGGGCGCCTTGGCGCATGGAATTTATTAAAGGCAAACCGCCACAGGGTTGCGTGTTTTGCGATCTGCCCGCCGATAAAAATAACGACCGGCAGAACCTTATCGTTCACCGGGGTAAAGAGGCGTTTATTATCTTGAATAAATACCCGTACAATAACGGCCACGTTTTAATCGTGCCGAATTTGCACGTGGCCAATTTGCTCGAAGTGCCCGATAGCGCGTTAACGGAAATGAATGCGCTCTCCAAAAAAGCCATGCGGGCGCTGGACGAAATCTATAGTCCCCAAGGGTACAATATGGGGATCAACCAGGGCGAAGCCGCTGGCGCCGGAGTGAAGCACCATATCCATTTGCACATCGTCCCGCGCTGGATGGGCGATACCAACTTTATGCCGGTTTTGGCCGAAACCAAGAGCTTGCCCCAGCATTTGCTCAAAAGCTTTGATGACCTGCACTCCCTTCTGGAAGGAAAACCTTGAAAGCCTTGAAAGTCATTCCGCTGTTAGTGGTCCTACTTTTCTTGGTTTACCTCGGCGTTTTATTTGTCGAAGCAAACCAAACCCAAGTCGTGATCACGCTGGGCACACACCAGACCCAACCTACGCGTCTGGGTTTTGTGGTGATGACGAGCGTGTTGATTGGAATTTTCGTAGGGGCCTTTCTTGCCAGCGCCCAAGTGGTGCTGCTCTTTTTGCAGAACCGCTCGCTGCGCAAACGGGTGGGACGCGGCGCGGTAGTCGAAATCATGCAAGCGCCGGTGGATAAAAACCACGGCGCCTAATAAGATAACGGCATGAAACTGCTTTTCATCGCCTGCCCCCCATCCAAAGCGCTCCAGCTCGCGCTCGACCACCATGGGCTGGTGAATGAATCAGTACCTTCGCTGGGACAAGCCGCGCAGAAAGCGGAGCTCATTGTATGGAAAGTTTCCGAGCCCCGCGACCTAACGCGTTTACCTCAGTTGCGCGGCGGCCAAAAATCGGCCTGGATCGCCGTCGTGGTTCCCGACCTCTGGTTGCAAGACTCCAGCTTATATTCGGCTCTACTGGCGGCCGAGGACAAAGACGACGTTTGGCTCGAATCCAGCTGGGAAAGTGGTTTTTGGATCGGTTTGCAGCGGGCAGTTCAAAGCCGGGCTTCGCGCCACCGCGAACAAAAACTGCAAGCGGAACTCGAAGGCATCAAGAAAGAGCAAGAAGCGTTGGTCGCGTCTTCGACCGCGTTAGTGGAAAAACTGGAAGGCGATGTGGACATCGCCACCCAAGTGCACCGCAAAATGTACCCCCGTTTTTCGCCCGATGTTCCGGGCGTGGAAGTGTACAGCAAATACTTACCCGCTTCCGGCTCGGGCGGAGACTACTTCGATATTTTTGAGTTCGGCGATAAGCGCCGATTTGGTTTACTTCTGGCCGATGGCAGCTCGCATAAATCAGCGGCGTCCTTGCTCTCCGTGATTTTGAAAGTTCGCCTAGATGATCTGCGAGGGCGCTTCGCCGATTCAGCTTCTTTCGTGAAGCATTTGAACGACGCCGTACTCGCCGAACAACCTAAAAGCCCGGGCACACTCAAACTCAGTTACGGAGTATTTGATCGCGGCAGCTTGCAATTGGAAATGACTTGCGCAGGCGGCCTTGCACCGCGTCTCTGGCGGGAGGGGGTCGTGCAGGTGCTGCCCGTGTCTTCCAACCCCGCGTTGACGGATGGCGAGCACGAATGGAAATCGGTTACCCACCAGCTGCAACCGGGTGACACGCTCTTGCTTTATAGCGACGGCTTGGAGCAAGGCCTGCCTAAAACCCGCGGGGGCGTGGACGGGTTTTTGCGCGCGGTTGGCGACCCCGGTACCGACGCGCTGGAGCTGCGCAATCGACTATTGGCCGAAGTAGATACCTTTCGCTCGGCCCATGCGCTGCCGGATGATTTAACGTTTATTTTGCTGAGCGTGGATGCACGCGCGCTTTTCTTACGCCCCACCGCTACCTTGCGCAAAGTGTAGTCGAGAACCGGTCACCGCTAGTCGAGATAAACACGCGGTACCCGATCGGAAATACCGCAGAGCAATTCGTAAGACATCGTTCCAGCCAAGCGCGCTAACTGAACGGCGGTGAGGCTCACCCGCCCTTGCCCGCCGATTAACGTGACCAATTGGCCTTCTTTCAAACTGGCTTGGCCAGTGACATCAACTGCCATCATATCCATCGATACCCGACCCCGCACCAAACTGCGTTTGCCGTTAATCAAGACGTAGGACTGATTGCTCAAAGCGCGCGGGTAGCCGTCGGCGTAGCCCACCGGCAAAATCGCGATTTTCTCTTTTTTGGTGGCGGTGTAGGTGCGGTTGTAACCCACCGTCTCTCCACGAAAAATTTCTTTCACCGAAACCACTCGGGTTTTCCACTCCATCACCGGCAGAAGATCTTTGGAATGCGGCAAGCGGTCATTGGGCGAAATACCAAACAGCGCAAGGCCCGGGCGAACCGCGGTGGCGATACTTCCCTTGCTCCGCAAAACTCCTCCGGAGTTAGAAAGGTGGATGCGGGCGTCGGTGTGCAACAAACGGCGAGTGAGCAGCTTTTCATGAGCGGCTTCAAAGACCGCGGTTTGCTGGTCCACAAAATGGGATTCCAGATCCTCACTATCGGCAAAATGGGTAGCCAAACCCGAAAGCTTGATGGGCATGCGCTCCAAGGTGCGGATGGCCTCGTCCACTTGCTTGACCGAAATCCCCAGCCGATGCATTCCCGAATCGATCTTCAAATGCAGATCGGGCAATTCCTTGCGCCCCTGCAACGCCTTCAAATGGGAAAGCGTGTGGATCATGGGTGTGAGTTTGTATTTCAAATAGGCGTCGGTTTGATGAGGGAAGAAACCCGAAAGCACCAAAATGCTCACGCCGCGCGGAGAGGCTTCCCGCACTTCCATGGCCTCTTCGAGGGTCGCCACCGCCACCATGGCGCAGGAACCGCGCTTGACCAAGGCCTTAGCGATCGGGACCAGGCCATGCCCATAGGCGTTGGCCTTGATGACCGGGATGATTTCCTTGCGCGAAAGCCCCCGCAGCGTGTGCAGGTTGCGCAGCATAGCCCGCAGGGAAATCTCGGCCACCGTGCGGTAGGGAAAATTAAAAACCGTTGCCATAAAACGGGCTTAGGATCGCAGCCGGAAGGGGGCTCGTCCACCTCAAAAACGTGGAAAATAACTGGCTAAGGGGCACCATCGGCCGCTCCACGCGTCGCTTACGTCGGAGAATACCAATAGCCCGCAGTTACGCCCTGAGTCCGTGGGCTGCAGTAGGTACCCTCCACATTTCCTGCTGCCAACGTCCTACTTGCTTGGCTTCATTTCATCGAGGTTGTTAGACGCCTCTTGATCTGGGCGGGTTCGTATGTGGGTAGAACCCTTTTCAGAAACCACCACCGCGTCGATTCGGCCTTCCTCTATGAGCGCAATGGTTTCTGCTTTCGACAACCAACCGAGGTCTTCGACATGGTAGGCGACAATCACGTTTCGTTTGTTCACCCGAATATTCAGGATCTCCTTCACCCGAAACTTTTCCTCTCGTCCGGCCCTATTCCCCTCGATTTGTTTCATGGCCGCGACAAGTGCCGCAAAATCTTTATCGGAAAGGTTCTTCAGTACACGATTGCGTAATAACCCAGAAATCAACTCGATCTGCCGCACGTAACGGTCAGGGTTATTGCCGTCCGTCTTCGGCGCATAAGACTTTACCATCTCCTTGATGGTCTTATTCCGATACTTACTGCCCTTCAATAAACGAACTCTCGCCTCCGTCCCGACCTCCTCGGTCGGAAATACGGCAAATCCGTTCACGACCCCGATGGAACCATGAATGCGCGTATGGGCTCCACTCTTTAGGTTTCCCGGATTGTTATTTCGCCAAGCCGGGTCACCCCCTATCTTCAAGAGCCGATTCTTGCCGTCGATGTAGATGACGCGCTTTCGACCTCCTTTGATAGCTCTTGAGTACAATTACTCTCCTGTTATTTTTGTCACACTCATCAACACGCGAGTGTGATGATGGCCAAAAATACCTTCAAACAATTGCCCCTTCACAACGACTTTTTTCCCCACGTGACTTTCTAAGGCTCCCTCACTGATGAGCTGAATGCGTTTAACGTTTCGTCCCCACCCCTGCAAATCATTGAGCCGCTTCTTGGGATCTTTGGCGGAGGCTATATCGAAAGGTTCTTCGAGCTCCAAAAGGTAAACTTTTTCCCGTTCGTCACCCTCTCTGATGGATTCATAGTTGGGCGGGCCCGGAAAATAGCTTAGCCCCAGCTTCCCGTTGCACTCCACGACCGCGGGATCGTAGGGCAGTAGCCGACGACCAAGCACCGACACCGGCGCAAGCAGGAGAGATAGGACAATGGCGGCAAACCGGAAATTCATCCCCGGAGGATAACCTCATCGGAGGAAACTGGCCATATTGCTAACATTAGGAGGACTATCCAACTTTATGTGGAAGTATTGCGCCGAAAAACAATCGCTACTTTTGGCGACGGCTGCCGACGTATTCGATGGCGAATATTTGAAGGGAAATGGGCAAAGGGTGTCGTACCATTGAGAGAGAGCTAGCGGAGAGTTTGCCCATTTCGGCATTCGGAGGGGACATTAAATTTCTTGGCCGCTCCCTATTCCCTATTGACAGAGAAAACAGAGGAAAATGACCTCGTAGGGATTCTTCTGTCCGCGGCTCTTTACGTGCTTTGTTTTTGGCTTGAATGGCTTGGGTTGTGGTTTGTTTTTCTTTTTTGTTCGGCCGGGCCGACTGGTTTTTTCAATCTGTCTAAATCGACGATAAACCCCGAAAAATGGGCCTTGAAATGCCGTGTTATACCTTTTTTTTGAGGGAGTTATCGATGCAAACTGAATTCGAATTGAAACATTTATCCGACATGGAGATCCTTGCTGCGACGGACCGGCTACACTCTGCCGAATGCGTCACGCAGGCCCAATTTCTTGTGTACATCAACATCATCCAGGACCGTGAGCTCTTCGCGGGCGAAGGTTATTCATCGCTTCACAAGTACTTGATGGCTAGGTTTCACTACTCCAAGTCATCTGCCCTGCGGCGCATGCACGCAGCGGGTTTTGCGCGAAAGTTTCCTTTGGCCTATACCTTACTGGCTGAGGGGAAACTTTCATTGAGCCACTTGCAAGTCTTGGCTCCTAAGATGACGGTTGAAAATTCTGAGCGGCTTTTTGCAAAAGCGGTGCAGCAAAGTGTCGATCAGCTGAAAGAGAGCTTGGCGGAGGAGTTTCCTCGGCCGGAGACTCCAGACAAGCTGGAACCGCTCGGTGACGATCGTTTTAAGTTTCAATTTACGGCAGACGGAAAGTTTCTTGATAAGCTCCGCCAAGCGCAGGCGCTGCTCGGGAAGAAGTACCCCAGTGGCCGGTTGGCGCACGTCTTTGAAGAAGCACTCGATCTTCTTTTGAAACACGAAGGCGACAAGCAGTGCCGCCCGACCCCTACTCCAGCGCAAAAGAAATTCGGTTTAACGCAAGAAGACCTAGAATTGCAGGAGCGGTCTTTTCAACAGTTTGCCGATCCGGGCCTTAAAGAAACACCCCGGTATATTCGACGTCGAATACGCCGCGAAGTTTGGGAACGCGACGGCGGCTGCTGCGCCTTTCGGCGAAAAGACGGGAGTCGGTGCGGGGAGACGCGGTTTCTTGAGTTTGACCACATCATGAGCTGGGCCCTCGGCGGCCGATCGGATTCGGCATCGAATATCCAGCTGCTATGTCGCGCCCATAATCAATGGAAAGCGCGGCAGGAGTTTGGCCGGCCGTATCTTCGCGAGGCGGTCTAAAGCGGAATCGCCTATTGACCCGGATACTCGGGCGGATCACTTCAATCTGAGTATTTCGATCGATTTGGTAGAGATCTGCGATGGGTGTAGCCGATACTGCATCATCGACCAATAGGGGTAAATCTGTTGGGTAAATACAACCTCTAAGTATCTTTCACCATCCTCGACGTCTACAAACTCACCCTCCGGATGCTTCCATCCGACAATGTGTTGACCGCCAGTCGAAGGTTGTACGAGCACAAGCTCGCCAGTGAGTGGCGGATGCGCGACCACAATTCGGGGAAGTGGGGATCGAACCTGTTTCATTTCCACGGCTAACGTTTCAAAATACGGATTAAGCATCGGGTTGCCGCAATGGAGAACATTTTGATCACAGGAGAGGATTGCTACAGTATCGACTTCTTTCTTTTTCTTTAACCACACAAGCAGGGTAACTAGTTCATCGGTCGAGAGTCCGACTAGAGGACCACCTACAACACCATGTGCACCTATTGCTGCTGTTTTGCCAGGAAACGGGATCTGAAGTTCTATTTTGCTTTGGGCGAAGGGTAAGAAGGCATCGTCGGGATCGATTTTTACCAAGCCCTCGTCGCTGCTTCCGCCGGGGACTAATACATTCGGACGCGGTATCACAATCGGTGTGGCACCTTCGTTCTCAATATACCTAAAATTAGCAACAGGCGTTCGCTCCGCCCGTCTGCGAATAGAGTCATGCGCTAATACCCGAAAATAGTTTAAGCAACCCGCCAAACCCGATGTCGCAGCCTGCCTATGTATTGGGGAGGGCTCAACGTCTGCCGCCTGTATACGCAGGGAGAATAAAGCTCCCGCAATCCAGACGAGCAGCATCGTTTTTGACAGGCCGTTATTCACAGTGCACTTTTTCTGCAATAAGCGTGCTCCCAGGACTGCCTTTTCAGGGCCCGGAAACACGGAGAATACACTGTCTAATTGAGTAGCGGCGAAGTGGCAAAACTTGCAGTCGCGGTCTAAGGATTACTTCTAAGGAACGCTGATAACGCGCGTCCAAGGGGGAGTGATTCCATTAGTCTCGGTTGACCAGGACAAATAATCATCGACCAACGCTAGACTGACCTCCATATGGGCTAGTCGGTTTTGGGCGTTGAAGGCGTTTTTCAATTCCGGATCCCGGTAAACTTCTTCGGCGAGGTGATCAAAGAGATAAACGGAAAAATCCGACTCGTGCTGCGCGAATGCACGAGTTCTCAACCTCTCCAAAATACCCAAAAGCTTTTGCTCAACTTTCCCTTCTAGGGGTTCTTCTAGGCCAAGGACTTTTTGGCTATCCTCGTACTTTTTAAAGAATTCTGGGTTCTGGGCCACGTATGTTTTAAAACCGGGCAGATGACGAGGGCGCACCAAGACATTCCCCAAAAGCCAGGAGGTAACACCGAGCAGATCTTGGCTCTTGTCCGTTTCTAGACTGCGCATCAAGTTCCATCCTGCATTTCCATGCATCACAAAATGCGGTTTCCCGCTCTCGTCGACGTTCAAGAAAGCCAGGTTTTCGTAACTCGAACGAGCATCCGACAAGACCATCGCGTTTGCGCGCGAGAGATTATCGCTGATCTTGCCGGTTTTATCGCCCAATTTGGCTGTATACGCATTCAATGCTCTTTGGAATTTCGCCTTGTCTTGGATTGCTTTTTGAAATCCCGGTATGACTAGACTTGGAACGTGTGCAACCAAGTCGTGAGGATCGACAATCGGAAGCTTTCCATCCAGGACCAATTGACTCCAAAGCCTAGAGTTCATATTTCCCCAGTCGGAAATTTTGACCTCGTCGGGAGCCAAGACCCCACGCTCCACATACTCTCTCGCTAGAGCGGGTATCTCGTCAGGAAAGGCAAAATCCATCGCTATACCGTGGCGCTTTCTCCACGCGCGAAGACGCTCTTTCGTTCCTCCCCCCAACTTGACGCTCAAACCATCGGAAAGAGACGCATTCGCTTTGATTCCTAAAATATCTTCCAGTTCGCGAATTGCAGGGTGATGGCTTGCAAAGTGCTGAACGCCAAACCTTGCGGCCAGCACATTGGCAACAACCGCATCGTCTTTTCCTTTTACATTGGCCCACTGCATGAGCCCCAACCGCTCTAGGCGGGCGAGCAATAGCCTGCATTTAAGCGTAGATTTTACGGCGATCTCGTCCGCGTAAAGCGAACCAACCCCTATCAGAGCGAGTAGAAGAAAACCTATTCTATGCATTTAACTATTCTATCAAAACCGATACCCCAGAGGAGAGCCCCCCCCCTGCAGGCGTGCCTACCAGTCGCTCCGTAGGAGTTTCTTCGCGCTAAGCCACGATTTTTGAGTTATAAAGCCCCCCGGAAGGGTTTCCAGGCGATCGCCGGCAGTGGTTTTATTTAAGACCCAGCGGGAGGAAAGTCCGGACACCGAAGAGCACCGTAGCGGGTAACGCCCGTCCAGCGTAAAAGGCCATTCTCCACATTCCGCGGGAGTCAAAACCCCGCGAAAATGAAGGGTGGCCTAGAAGCTGCGGACTAGCGCAACAGAGAGAATGTACAGCGCTTCGACTTCTCCTCTTGGTAAAGGAGAAGATTTTTCGCGGGTCTTTACGAACGCGGAAGAGCGGCTGTAGTGAAAACCGGCAAGCTCTACGGGGTGCAAGGTCAAACAGGGGGCGAAGGCGTCAAAACCTTCCTGAACGGCTTGTTCAGTGACTCCCAGGTAGACCGCTCGATTCCTTCGGCAACGAAGGAGCTAGACGAATGATCGCCAGGCGCCGGAAACGGCCCCTGACAGAATCCGGCTTATCGGAAACCCTTCCCTATTTTTTTTGGAGAACACAGATGGATCGCAAAAGTATTTTTCGCTCGTTGCTCGTGGGCGGCGCCTTGGCCGAGGTCTTGGTTACTTGGTTGGGCCCAAAGTACATCGTCTGGTTCTTCGAGCCACCTGTCCAATTTGGGATCAGCTGTCGCGAGCCGCTCACTTGGGCGCTCGGCCGCATGCAGAGCGCGCAGATTATCGCTCTGATTGTGGGATCCCTTTTGGGGTTGGTAACCCTGGTGCTCTTCCGCCGTCGCCGCGCCAAAAACAGCCAATACATTGGCTAAGCACAGCGAGCCCCAGCGCACTCAATAGCGCCCAGAGCGGGACTCTCTGAAAAGCCCATTGTTCGCACCCAGCCCACGTACACGTAGTGGGATTCAATGCGCCGATTCCCAGCCACAGCACCCCTGCCGCGGTCGCGAGCAATGCCCGCGCGATCCCCCGTGATTTCACGAGGCGGTCGAACGCCCAAACCCCCGCAGGCAGAAGCAGACTGTAATTCTGCATCCAGGCCATGGGGGTAAAAACCACCATCGCCACGCAACCCAGAGCTAAGGCAAGCAAACGCTCGCGCGCAAAAAAGGCGGTCGCCGCCGCCCAAGCGATTCCCACAAACAAAAACATCTTTTCCGGATTACCGCCCCAAATCGCCGCCGCTACCGACGGCAGACCGTGGTTATCGGGACGCAGTAAGTGCTTGGCCGATGATTGCGGGAGAAACCGCGACCACTCCACCATATCGGCTATTAGCCTCTGTGCCCCAAACGTAAGCGCGTAACCCGCGCAGAGAATCGCAAGCGCCCCGGCTCCCGCCACCAAGACGCGCAGCGGCCGATTTGCCCCCCGCAAAATCCAGGGCATTAGAAAAATAAACGGGGGCTTAAATAGTACAGCCAAGCAAAGCCCCACTCCCGCTAACAAGTCTCGTCGATAAAACCCGGCCGCTGCTAACCAAGACAGAAACAAAATATTGTACTGCCCCAGTCGCAACTCCGCATTGAGCGGGGTCAAACACAGAAAGGCTGCCATCAATGCCAACGACAGACGCGACGCCCCCGCGGGCGGGTCCACCTGCCGAACTAAAACCCGCAGCAAGAAAAAGCAGGCCAGGACATTCATCAGATCCCAATGACGCGACAGCCAGAAAAGGGAGATCTGGGAGGGCCCTAAAAACAAAAAAGTAACCAACGGCGGTTTGGTGTGTTCGTTCACGTCTTGCAGACGATAAACCGCTTCGCCCGCCAGTAGACGGTGGGCAGCTTGAACCAGCAAGTGCAGGTCCGTGCGATCGGGGCGCTGGATAAAAGTGGGTAATACGATCAAAAACATGAACCCGAGCATCCAGCCGTGCCAGGCGCGCCACTGCGATTTCATCGGAAAAAGGCCTCTCCGCGAAACTTTTCCCAGTCGGCCAAGCGCACTCGGTGGGATCGTTGCAAAGGCTCTGGGAACGCACCAGGCGCAAACCAGCCGAAATCGGCCACTTCGTCGTTGGGAACGACGGCCCCTTCGTAAATCGTATAGAGGAAAACGGCCGCTACAAATTGGCCCCAACCTCCCGGCGCGCGGCTATGTGGCACCACATTGAGCGCAGGGTCGGAGTAAATACCCAAAAGCCGGGGCTCCCGCACCACGAGACCCACTTCCTCGCGCACCTCCCGAGCGGCGGCATCGGCCCAGGTTTCACCCGGATCGAAATGCCCTCCGGGCAAACACCAAATCCCGGGTTCTCGCACTTTATCGGACCGCAAAGTCAGCAAAACCCGGCCTTGGGCGTCTTGGATGACGGCGTTTACGGCAGGAAAAAGCGTGATTTTGGATGGCTCAGTGACTCCCACATTGCTCTTCGTACCATCCTCCTCTAGAGCTGTCATGGCGGCAGGCGCACCGAATTTTTATGCAAACTTTTGAAATCCTAAAAACCAGTGGGTACGCGCGGCGGGGGCGGCTCACCCTCGCTCACGGAGTCGTCGAGACTCCCACCTTCATGCCCGTAGGCACCTTGGCGGCGGTGAAAACCGTGGCGCCTTGGGAATTGCGCGAGATGGGTGCCCAAATCATCTTGGGCAATACCTACCACCTCTACCTGCGCCCCGGCCTAGAAGTGATGAAACACTTTGGCGGGCTGCATAAGTTCATGAATTGGGACAAACCCATCCTCACCGATAGTGGTGGGTTCCAAGTTTTCAGCCTCGATGCGCGCCGCAAAGTGACCGACGAGGGCGTGGTTTTTCGATCCCATTTAAACGGGGATCGGATCGAACTCACCCCCGAAATATCGGCGCAAATCCAGCAGGTGATCGGCTCCGATATCGCCATGCTCTTTGACGAATGCGTGGCGTTGCCTAGTCCGATGGAGGCGATTGAACGAGCGGTGGACCGCAGCTTGCTCTGGGGTAAGCGTTTTTTTGATGTGCCTCGGCGGCCCGATCAAAAGATTTTCGGCATCGTCCAAGGCGGCACTTCGCTCGAGTTGCGGGCCAAAAGCCTGGAAGGCACCTTGGCCCTGCCCATCGACGGGCTGGCCATTGGCGGGCTTTCAGTAGGCGAACCGCACACCGAAATGGTCGCCGTGCTGGAAGGGATGGCGCCTTCGTTGCCTCCCGCCCTGCCCCACTACCTGATGGGCGTGGGCACTCCGCGAGACCTGCTGGAGAGCGTCGCGCGCGGAATCGATATGTTTGACTGCGTTTTACCCACCCGCAATGGACGCAATGGCGGCTTTTTTACCGACGAGGGATTGCTCAATATCCGCAACCTTTCGCACCAACTCGACGCGCGGCCGATCGACGAAAACTGCGAATGCCCGTGCTGCGCGAACTTCACCCGAGGCTACTTGAGGCACCTATTTGCCACCAAAGAAATCCTGGGTTGTCGCCTTGCCACGCTCCATAACCTCCACTATTATCACCGCTTTATGTCGGTAATCCGGCAGTCCCTTGAGTCAGGCAGCTTTCCGGAATTGTATGGAAGGCTGGCGCCGCGGCTAAGCCAGGCGTACCCAGACCGAGGTAATCCCAAAGAGGAGTAAGCGATGTTGAAGTTCATGGCGGCCGGTTTTTTAATGGCCAGCCAAGCGTTCGGGGAAGCGGCTCCGGGCCAAGGGGGAATGACCCCGTTCATTCCTTTGATTCTCATTTTCGGGATTTTCTATTTTTTGATTATCCGTCCCCAGCAGAAAAAACAAAAACTCCACGCCCAGTTTCTCACCGAGCTCAAGCGAGGCGATATGATCGTTACCAATGCCGGCATCATCGGCATGATCAAAGTGTTGAGCGATAAGTTTGTAACGCTGGAAATCGACGACGGCGTCAATATGAAGGTTTTGCGCAACCATGTTTCGGAAAGCGCTAACAATTTAAAAGAAGAGACCAAGCCTGCGAAGGCTTAGTCGATTGAAGGGAACGCGCGCATGAAGGGCCTCAACTGGAGAATTTTCACGGTAGCCGCCAGCATTGTCTTCGGCTTTTACCTGCTGACCCCCAGCATTTTGAAGTTTGGGTTCGGTAAGACCGTACCCAAAATCAGCAAGGCGGACGATCCGTGGTACTACAGCATCTTGCCATCTGAGACCCTCAAACTTGGGTTAGATTTGCAAGGTGGCCTTCACTTAGTTGTCGGCATCGATTTTGAAGAAGTCGCGCGCAATGCGGCCAGCAAGGTTAAGACCCAGCTGAAGGAATTCAGCGACCAGGAAAAAATTGCCGGCGTCAGCTTCGAAACAAACACCAAAAACGAAATCGAAGTGAAGTTCCCGTCGGAAGCTGAGTGGCGCAAGGTCGACGACCTGATCTCCAAGCACTTCCCAGCGGCGGTCGACTTTGTCTCGCAAGGCCCCACCAGCGCGGTTCTCAAGCTAAGCGACACACGCTCCACCGAAAGCCGGTCGGAAGCCATCGAGCAATCGCTTGAAACGCTCCGTAATCGCATAGACGAATTCGGGATTGCTGAACCGATCATCCAACGCCAGGGCGAAGACAAGATTCTGGTCCAGTTCCCCGGCGTGCAGGAAACGGGACGTTTGAAGGATATTATCGCTCGCACCGCGAAGCTTTCCTTCCAAGTAGTACGCACTGGCCCAGAACTTCCGAGCAGCAACCCTTCCGAGCAACAGCTGATGCAGTGGGTGGCGGAGTTCGACAAAGAAACCGGCAGCAAAATCGACCCGCTGCAGCCGGTTTCCATCTACTTGCGTAAACTCAATACTTACCTGGAAAAAAAGCTGCCCAAGGGCACCGAAGTTCTTTTCCAGAAAAAGACCGACATCAACACGCACGAAGTCACTTATCTCCCCTACCTGCTAGACATCGAAGCTCTGGTAACGGGAGAAGACTTGCAAGATTCTCGCTACAACTTCGATCCCAAAACCAATGACCCCATCGTCGAATTCCAGCTCACGCCCTCGGGCGCGATCAAGTTCGAAAAAGCCACCGGCGAAAACGTCGGCAACCTGATGGCCATTGTCTTGGACAACACGGTCCATTCGGCGCCTCGGATCAAATCTAAGATCGGCGGCGGCCGGGCGATGATCGAAATGGGCGGCTCGGGCCGCGGCTCGCAAGAGCTGCTCAACGACGCCAAGGATACTTCCTTGGTGTTGCGTTCGGGCGCCTTGCCGGCACGCTTGATCTTCTTGGAAGAGCGGGTCATCGGCCCGTCGCTGGGCGCAGACGCCATTAAAGCCGGGGTGAACTCCTTTATCGCAGGCTTGGCGGTGGTGTTCTTATTCATGGCCGCTTACTACCGCTTCTCGGGTGGAGTGGCCTGCTTCGCCCTATCGCTCAATGCGCTATTCGTACTAGCCCTGATGGCTTCATTCGAAGGCACGCTCACGTTGCCCGGCTTAGCCGGCTTGACGCTGACTTTGGGGATGGCGGTGGATGCGAACGTGCTGATTTTCGAGCATATCCGCGAGGAACTCAAACACGGCAAGAGCATCAACAGCGCAATCGCCGAAGGGTTTTCGCGAGCCTGGAGCGCGATTGTGGATAGTAACTTGACCACCATGGCCGCCGGCTTCGTGCTTTTTAGCTTCGGCTATGGGCCGATTCGCGGCTTTGCGGTCACGACCTTAATCGGCTTGACCTGCTCCATGTACACCGCGGTTTTCTGCACCCGCGTTGTTTTTGATTGGGCAATCGTCTCGCGGCAGCGCAAAACCTTGAGCATTTGAGGCAACGAAAATGAAATTTTTTGAACTAGTTCCCAATCACAAGGACATCGACTTCACAGGGAAGTTTAAGGTTTTCATCGTTTTGTCGATGAGCTTAAGCGCCATCAGCGTGGCTTCGATGTTCATCAAGGGCTTTAACTTCGGCATCGATTTCACCGGTGGGACTTCCATCGAAATGAAGTTTAAAGACGCCAAGAAAATTGAAGAAGTCCGCAAGCTCATGGACGAAGTGGGCGCACCGGACGCTTCGGTTGTGGCAATGGACACCACCGGGATGGAATACCTGATCACGGCGCGCACCGCGCACCAGTCTTCCAACCCCACCAGCCTTCCCAAACAGATTGTAGATAAGGCGGGCGCGGACCAAGTAACCATCGTGCACGCGGATATCGTGGGTCCCAAAGTCGGCAGCGAACTCAAGGCGTCTGCCCTCCGATCGCTGGTCTACACCCTGCTCATCATCATGGTGTACATCTGGTTCCGTTTTGACTTCAAATTCGCGCCTGGCGCCACCGTCGCCATGATCCACGACATGACCCTGGCGGGCGGGTACTACGTACTCACTCAGCACGAGTTCGATATCACAGCTATCGCGGCGTTGTTGACCATCGCGGGTTATAGCGTGAACGACACCATCGTGGTTTACGATCGGGTTCGCGAAATGATCAAAGCCGGAGTAGGAAGCCAAAGCCTAGAAAGCACGGTCAACAAAGCAATTAACCTGACTTTGTCGCGTACGGTAATCACCTCCGGCGCTACGTTCATCACGATTATTCCGATCGCCCTTATCTGCGAAGGACCCATCAAGGATTTCGCGCAGACGATGCTGCTAGGGATTTTCGTCGGCACGTACTCCACTTATTACATCGCGGCGCCCATGACCATTTACGTTGAGAAATTCCTGAAAAAGCGCGCGCCTAAAACGGGCCGCGTCGCCACGGTCTAAAGAACATGTCTACTTTCGCGCGGATTGGGGAGCTTTCCAAATACGTGGGCCAATCGGTCACGTTGAGGGGCTGGGTTTATAACAAACGCAGCTCGGGCAAGGTTAAGTTCCTCTCCCTGCGCGATGGCAGTGGCATCGTCCAGGTCGTTTTTGTGAAAGGCCAAGTGCCTGACGCCACCTGGGATGAGTTTGAAAAACTCACCCAGGAAACGTCCCTCCACGTCACCGGCAAAGTAAAAACCGACACTCGCTCCAAGCTCGGGTTCGAGCTAGATGGCGAATCCCTTCAGATTCTACAAATCGCCCAAGATTACCCGATCAGCCCCAAAGAACACGGCCCGGATTTTCTGCTTTCGAACCGCCACCTTTGGCTGCGCAGCCAACGGCCCTACGCGGTTTTAAAGATTCGCCATGCCTTCATCAAGGCGGTGCGGGATTTCTTTGATGCGGATGGTTTTGTTTGCGTCGATACGCCGATTTTCACTCCAGCGGCCTGCGAAGGCACGACCACTCTTTTTGAAACCGAATACTTCGGCGACAAAGCGTATTTGTCGCAGAGCGGGCAGCTCTATAGCGAAGCGGCGGCAATGGCCTTTGGCAAAGTCTATTGCTTTGGACCGACTTTTCGCGCTGAGAAAAGCAAAACCCGGCGCCATCTCACCGAGTTCTGGATGATTGAACCCGAGGTCGCGTTCAACGACATCGACGACAATATGCGCTTGGCCGAACGGTTCTTGGAGTACACCGTTCAGTACGTTCTGGAACACTGCAAAGCCGAGTTCGAAATCTTGGGCCGCGACACCACTAAGCTACAGAACGTGAAAGCGCCCTTCCCGCGCATCAGCTACACCGACGCGGTGGAAGTTTTGAAGAAAAAAGGCGTGGCATTCGAGTGGGGCGGCGATTTCGGGGCGCCCGAGGAAACAGCGATCAGCGAAGAGTTCGATCGGCCGGTATTCATCCACCGTTTCCCGATGGCGATCAAAGCCTTTTACATGAAGCCCGATCCTACCGATCCGAAACTGGCTCTGGGGGTGGATTGCATCGCCCCCGAAGGGTATGGCGAAATCATCGGTGGTGGCCAGCGCGAGGAAGACCTCGAAGCGCTCCGGGAGCGCGTCCTATCCCACGGGCTGAAGGAAGAGAATTTTGCCTGGTACATGGACCTGCGTAAATACGGCAGCGTACCACACGCCGGTTTCGGCCTTGGGCTGGAACGTACGCTTTCGTGGATCTGCGGCCTAGAGCATCTACGCGAAGCCGCGGCGTTTCCCCGCATGATGTACCGAATCTACCCCTAGCATCGCGACCGATTCTAAGGAGCGATCTCCATCAGGAGTCGGCCATGGAACGCGGAAGATAGATCCGAGAACGACAGGTCCTTGTTGATGTCATGGCCACTGACGGCCGGCATCGCGCCCAATTGGGGTGGCGCCGCTGCTGGCGGCGGAGGCGCCGATACCTGCACTGGACTGCTAGCACCCTGCGGGTCGGCAGCATTTGCAGGCGCGGCCTGACTGGTCGCCTTGGCCGGATTCTCAACGCC
>CAZBJE010000017.1:0-27216 GCA_964492125.1 uncultured Pseudobdellovibrionaceae bacterium
TGCTGGGCGGTAATGCCGGTGAAAGCTCAATGCAAGCGGGGGTGGCGCAACCTAACCAGAAGCCCGACCCTCAACCCTCCGTCGGGAGTGGCGCCAGCGGAGAGACCCGCTCGTGCCAGTATGCCACTCTGAAAGGGACCGATACCAATAAGGGCTCTTGCCTGGCGCCGGGTGGTCCTTCTAACTGGTTGGCCAAGGTTTACTACGGCAAGAACATGCCCGGCGTAGGGGTGTTGCGCTTGGCTTTTCGATTCCTTCGTGATGGGTCCGCTCCGGAGCTTTTGAATGAAACCATCTCGACTCGAAGCTCGTTGGGTTTGCAGGGTACCTTGAATTGCAAAACAGTTACTCCGGAGTTTACCTGGCAAGCGAGAGTGTACGATTGTCGTTGGGAACCAGCGCCGTCGGAGGACAGTGAGAACCAACTGGAGGACTTCACCGTCGTCAATTCGGCTTGTCAGTCTTCCACGCGTTTTTCTTTAGTGCATGACGACGGCAGCGAGTGCACGCGGACACCGATGCTGCGTCCCGGTTACCCATTGGTCTATCTTGGTCATGGCATTCAATTGCCGCCGATTAGGAGATATTAATGAAAACGCTAAAATCCCTTTTGGTGTGGTTCCCGCTTTGCTTGAGTGCTTGTACCGCGCAGCAAATGCGCAAGCTCGAGCAAAGTATGGGGTGTCAGACGGCGGTCATGCGCGCGGATTACGAAACCAAGAGCAGTTGCGGCTTTCCGCATCAGCTAACGTCATTCGTGAAGAGCGTTCGCTACGGCAAGGAAATGACGATGCCCGAGGGTGGCCCGGCCCCTTTACTTACCATTGCCATGTCCTCGATGATCGATGGGTCGACTCCGGCCCTATCCGAGAACCGCATCTATTTGGATTTAAAGGGCGGCAAGGCGAGCGATCGCCGATCGCTCTATTGCAACACCAGCAACACCAAGTCGCTCTCGGATGGGCAGACGTTGAACTATTTTTGCGATTTTGAGGATGGCTATATTTTGAAGGGCGAGTACGTCATCAGCGAACTAGCTATTGTAAGCGATCGGTGCAGTGAGCCGACGATCTATAAGCGAGACTATGAAACGGGCGGAAGCGAAGCGCTCTGCGCCGACTACGATGCCCCTGCCGGCTACCCACTGCTGCGCTTCACAGACTCGGTTCGGATTGCGCCGATTGATCAACGCAAGATCGAGTCGGCTTGGCATTAGTGAGCAGCAGCAGTTTGAACTGGGCGCAGACGTAGTCCACTTGGTCCTTGGTGAGGCAAAGCGCCGACGGCAAATTGATGGCGTGGCTGCTCACCGAATAGGCCACCGGGTTGCGCCCGCGCGCGCCCGCGCTCCCCGAGTGAGACTGGTAAGCGCCCTGCGAGGTGAGAGGCGCAAAGAAAGGGCGGGTGTCGATGCCGCGGTCGGAAAGCCCTTTCATCAGTGCGTTCTTATCCAAACCGTATTTCGGATCCAAAACCACCGTAACCATCCAGTAAACGTTGCGGGTGTCGGGTAACTCCTCGTTCAACGCTACCCCGGGGATTTCTCCCAGTCCGTCCCGGTACCAGGCAAAAATAGCCCGTTTGCGCTCGATTAAGTCATCCAAGCGTTCGGTTTGGGCGAGCCCCATGGCGGCCTGCACGGCGCTCATGCGGTATTTGAACGCGACTTCTGAATTCAAAAAAAGTTTGTCACCGGGCGGCCGGCCGTGATCGCGCAAGAAGAGCACCCGTTGGTGGAGCGCGCTATCGTTCGTCGCAAGCATCCCGCCCTCACCGGTGGTGAGAGTCTTGGAGCCGTGGAAACTAAAAACCGAAGCACGCCCAAAGCTGCCAATTTTGTGGCCGTGGTAAAGGGCGCCAATCGATTGGGCCGCGTCTTCGATCAAAGCGATTCCATGTTTTTCCGTGATGGCCAGAATCGCTCGGTAATCTGGCATTCCACCGTAAAGATCTACGGTGATGACTGCCTTGGTGCGCGGGGTGATGGCTTTTTCGATCGCTGCCGCAGTGATGCACCAGGTTTTTGGATCCACATCGACAAAAACCGGGGTAGCGCCTACGTAGGAAACCGGGGCAGCGGTAGCGATCCAGGTAATTTCTGGAATGATCACTTCATCGCCTGGCCCGATTCCCAATGCGACCAACGAGAGGTGAATGGCCGCGGTGCAATGGGGCAGGGCAACGGCGTGAGCGGTGCCCGCGCGCTCGGCGAATGCTTTCTCAAAACGCGTTTGGTATTCGTTGGCGCGCTCGTACCAGCCGTTAGCGGCGGCGTCCGCCACATACTGGACTTCTTTGTCGGTAATCCAGGGGCCGGCGACTGGTATGCGTTTCATTTAGTCCTCGATGCACCGCAGGTAGCCTTCGGGTGCGACGGAAATCATCAGTTTAGCATCCATTGCTTGGTCCACTTGAAAACGGGTGGTCTCCCGCAAAAATTCACGCACGGCAGTTTTGGGGCTGTTGCCGCGTTTCCACGGGCGATTGGCGAAGAAAGCGTCTGGCATATCTTCCACGACGGTGTCGAAAACGACCAGGTAGCTGCCTTTGGTCACAAGGCCGGAATACAATCGCAACTCCTTCAATACATGCTCGTGTGTGTGATTGGAATCGAGCGTGACGAGAATGGGGCCTTTACCGGCGCACATTTCTGTCACTTGCGAAACGACAGAGGGATCCGTCGAGGAGCCTTCAATCAATTCAATCCGGTGCGACAAAGGGTGCTTGCGGATCTCGCTGCGGTTATGCGCCCGGATTTCAATGTCCACGCCGATAACTTTACGATCGCCGCCAAGCAATTCGAGCATCGAAGCATAGAAAATCGCCGAGCCGCCATGGGCTACACCGGTTTCCACAATTACTTCCGGTTTTACCGCCCAGATAATTTCCTGCATGGCGACGATATCTTGCGGCAGTTGGATGATCGGTCGACCCATCCACCGGAAGTTATAGCTGTAGCGGTGTGGGGTCGCTTTTTCTAGCCAGCCTTGGGAGTGTTGGGCGAATTCGGAATCGGTAGCTAAGCCACTGATGTTTTCTTCTACTTCACGCTGAAATTTCTCGAGTTCGTTCATACTCTCTCCACTCCTGACTGTTCGATTCCAAATACGCGGCCGCCTTTTGGCCTGTATTGGCAATCAAATCCAATATTGAAACATGCGGATCGAAACCTTCGAAAAGTTGGGGGTACGGGCTGCGCCGGTAGTCGATAATTTCCACCGCCATTCCCTCTGCTTCGAATGGCTCGGGAGTGAGGTAGTTCAGGGCCCCGTGTCCGGTGAGGTAGTGACTCGTGCCTACTTCGCGAGAAAGTTCCACTAGCCGCTCGGTGCTCTTGTTCGCCGACGGAAAGTCGGATGCGCGTAGGAAGGTACAATGCAAACCCAAATAGCCGCTGATGGCCTCAATGGCGGCGATATTCAGTGCGCAGAGCGAATCCGTCTCCAGCGCGTAAATGCCGCTGACCAACGCCAGCATTTCATCGCAATACGTTGCCCGCGCGTAACTCGCGTGCAGTGTTCTTAAATGGGTCTCGCGCCATCCCTGGGTCTCGTCTGTAAGTACGTCCCGGATGGCGGCAGAGCCGCGCCGGACCGGTACGGTCAACCACTGCGTGCCGTGCGAAGTTTTGATCTGCACCCGAGTGATAAAGCTGCGGCCTTGTGGCAGTGCCACGTCGTCCAGGTGGATGTACACATCTGCCAGGCGGATCTGCTCAAAGACGCCGCGCCAGGGAAAGAACTGGGGCTGCAAAATTACTGTGCGGTTCATCGCAACACTTCCACGCCTTGCTCTGCCTGAAACTGCTGCAGGCTTTCCCAAAGGCTTGCATTCTCGATGCGTGGGTTGCAGCGATCGGTGAAAGGCAAGCCGTCTGCCACGGCGATCTGTCCGGCGCTGTCGCGACGGAAGCGGCCTTGGCGACGCATTTCCACCAAGAGCACTGAGAGATAAACTTTTTGCACAAAAGAATATTTGTGGAGCCGCTCGACTCTGTCGCCTGCCGCAATGGGCATCGTGACTTGAGCTACGATAGGCCCACCGTCGGTTTTCTCGTCGACTAAATGGGCGGTTGCACCCAAGAAGCGCACCTGCTCGCGAGAAGCACGCTCGATCGGGTTAAAGCCCCGGAATGCGGGCAGCAGGGACGGGTGAATATTAAAAGTTGGGTAGGCGGCAAAAATATCTGCGGTTACCAGGCGCAAGAAATACAGCAGCACCATATCGACGCCGCCCAGGCTCTTAAACCATTCTGCGGTTTGTCGCGAAAACTCGGCGTTGTCGCTGGTTTCGAAACGGCGTGTGGGGATGCTGTGTTCGCGCGCTAGCTCCTCGATGCCGCATGCGCGATCGGTGGCGATCAGAAATTGGAAGGTGTCGGGTTGAATGCGCGTAAGAATTTGGCGCATTGAATCAAACGCCGAACCCCCACTGGAAGCGACAATCCCAATCCGCATTCCAGCAGTATAGCGAGTTTTGGTCGGGTTTCACCCGGCAAAAGCTTAACCAATCGGGAGCGAAAGCTGTTCGGATTCGTCGTCTTGTTCGGGGGCAGTGAAGCCCGAGACGGAGACGCCTATCAGGCGTACCGGGCGGCTGCCTGCCTCGGTGGCGGTTCGCAAGAGTTGCCGCGCTGTATCGAAAATGCGATCCACGCTATCGGTGCGTTCGGGCAAGGTCTTGCTTCGGGTTACAGTCGAAAAATCGGAGTATTTTACTTTTAAACAAACTTGGCGCGCCGAGGTATTTTTTTTAATCAGGTCGCGCGCGACGCGCTCGGAAAGTTCCTTGAGTTTGCCTTCTAGTTTTTCGACGTCCAAAACATCCCTTTCAAAAGTAGTCTCGGCTCCGCGGCTTTTCATTTCGCGGAACGCACTCACGGGTCGAGAATCTTCGCCCCGCGCCAGCCCGTAAATAAATGCGCCGAAACTCCCCAAAACAGCGGTGAGGTTTTCTCGCGACAAACGGCGCAAATCAGCGGTGGTGTTCCAGCCCCGCGCACGCAATTTGCGGGCAGTGGCGGGGCCGATCCCCCAAAGCTTTTCGATGTCCAAATCGCGGATGATATCCTCGATGCGATCGGGAGGTATCACCATCAACCCATCTGGTTTTCGCATCTCGCTAGCGAGCTTGGCGAGAAATTTATTGGGCGCCACGCCAGCCGACGCAGTCAGCGATAGCTGGCCCCGAATGCGGCTCTTCAAATACATAGCAATCTTGGTGGCGCTGGGTTCTTGGAGTTTGTTTTGAGTCACGTCGAGGTAGGCTTCGTCTAACGACAAGGGCTCGATGACGTCGCTGGCCTCGCGCAAGATGGCCATCATTTTCTGGCTCACTTGCTTGTAGACCGAGAACCGGGGCGGCATGAAGATGGCGTGGGGGCAAAGCCGCACCGCTTTGGAACTGCTCATGGCCGAGCGGATCTTGTACTTGCGGGCCTCGTACGAGCAGGCGGCCACCACCCCCCGGCTGTCCGGCGAACCGCCCACCACCACGGGTTTACCCCTCAATTCGGGGAAATCCCGCTGTTCTACGGAGGCATAGAAAGCGTCCATGTCGATATGGATGATTTTACGGGTCGGCTCCACGGCCCCAAGCTAGTGGGAACTGGTTTAAAAGGGTAGGGGGAGCGTGTATAAGGCTATTTCTCGATGGAAAACGTACAGGATAAAAAGCTCCAAACCGAAGTCGCCCGGCGGCGGACCTTTGCCATTATTTCCCACCCGGATGCGGGGAAAACCACCCTCACCGAAAAGCTTTTGCTTTACGGTGGCGCCATCCACTTGGCGGGCGCGGTGAAGGCCAAGTCCCAGCAGCGCAATACCACATCCGACTGGATGGAAATCGAGCGTAAACGCGGAATTTCTATCAGTACGAGCGTGCTGCGTTTTGAGTACGACGGCATTCAGGTGAACCTGCTCGATACGCCCGGCCACAAAGACTTTTCGGAAGATACCTACCGCACGTTGGTAGCGGTGGATGCTGCCGTCATGCTAATCGACGCGGCCAAGGGTGTGGAGCCCCAGACCCGCAAGCTTTTCGAAGTTTGTCGTATGCGCGGTCTGCCGATTTTCACTTTTTTCAATAAGCTCGATCGCCCCAGCCGCGACCCGTTGGATCTTATCGACGAACTGGAAAAGGTGCTGGGTATCCGCTCCGCTCCGGTCACCTGGCCCATCGGCATGGGCGATCGCTTCCGGGGCGTTTACGATCGCCACGCCAACGAAATTTTGATTTTTAACCGCGAAACCGGCGGCAATGCCAAAAGCAAATTGGTTCCCATTAAGGTGAACGGCATCGACGACCCCAAATTCTTGGATTCGTTGCCGGGGGATCGCAACGACAACATTGAATTGGTTGCTGAGCTGAAATCCCACTTGGAGCTCCTAGAAATTGCAGGAGATCCGTTCGACGAAGAACGCGTTTTGAAAGGCCAGCTTTCGCCGGTGTTCTGCGGTAGCGCGATGAACAACTTCGGTGTGGAACGCTTTCTGGAGTACTTCCTCAAGATGGCGCCCCCGCCGCAATCGCGCAGCAGCAACGCTGGGGAAATCGAACCGGTAGACCCTCGTTTTTCGGGCATGTTTTTTAAGATCCAAGCCAATATGGATCCGCAGCACCGCGATCGGGTAGCGTTCCTGCGAGTGGTTTCGGGTAAGTTTACCCGCAGCATGGAAGCCCGACACGGGCGTCTTGACCAGGTTTTTCGCTTGGCAAAAAGCATCCACTTTTTCGGTCAAGAGCGCATGACGTTGGAGGAAGCCTGGCCCGGCGACATTGTCGGGCTTTTGGATACTTCGGGAGATTTCCGAATTGGCGATACCTTGGCAGAAGGCCGGCGAATGGAATTCGATGGCGTGCCGCGCTTTGCTCCTGAAAATTTCGCCACTGTTGGTGCGGCCGATCCGTTAAAGCGCAAACAGCTACAAAAAGGTTTGGAGCAATTGACCGAAGAAGGCGTCGTGCAGCTCTTTCGCCAGACCGCCCGCCAAGAGGCATACCCGATTTTGGGCGCGGTGGGCGCTTTGCAGTTCGAAGTTTTTGAAGCGCGCTTGAAGAGCGAATACCGTGTGGATGTGAAGCTAGAGCGTCTGCCTTTCGTGCGCGCTTGCTGGTTAAAGGGCGACGGCGTGGACCCCGAAGAATTCAATAAATACGCCGATTGCGCCTACGTGCAGGACCGTGATGGTCTGCCTGTTGTGCTGTTTAAGAGCGAGTGGAGCGTCAACTGGGCTAAGGATAAGTACAAAGCCGTGCAGTTCTTGGATGCGGCCCCCTTAGCGCGCGCCGAAGAAGTCGTCTAGTTCCGCCAAGGCGGCGGGCAATGAAAAACGTAGTCGTGGTTATCTGGGCCCGGCCCTTTGAAGGCGAGCGTTTCTGCGTGGAGCGCGATGCGGTCTCCCCCAAATTCTCCGATGGCCACTCCTCCATACAGCGTATCGCCCCAGATGGGGCAGCCTTGAAATGCCATTTGGGCGCGAAGCTGGTGTGTCCGGCCGGTGAGCGGCGACAGAGTGGTTTCAAATCCCGTTCCGCACGGGCGGCTGGCACCAACTTGCGTTTCGCAAGCCACACTATCGTCAATGGCTTCCAACGAAAGAACCTTGGGCGCGTACGGATCATTTTTCATAAAGTGCACCCAAAGCCCGGCAGGGGCGGGTTGAGAGCTCAGTGCGGAATAAGTCTTTTGGATGGTTTTGCGCGCCAGTGCACGGTTGAACCAACGTTGAAAAGCGGCCGTTTTAGCCAGCAGTACCACGCCGCTTGTTACCGTATCCAATCGGTGCGTCACCAGCGCCGGGACACCGGTGGATTTTTCGAGGGCGCGCAACACGTTTTCGCGGATGTTGTCGACCGTGGCAATAACGGGAACTCCCGAGGGTTTGTGGAGGATCCGAAAGTCACCATTTTCAAAAAGGACCCGAGCAGGCCAATCCACGGCGTCGGTATTGAACCGACGGGGACGGGGGTGCAGACGAACGTAGTCGCCCACGGCAATCCACGTGTCTTGGTGCACCCGGACCTTGTTTACGTACACCGCGCCTAGCGAAAGCAGCTCGGGAAATTCGGGGAAGCGGGGGCCGAGCAGGGTGCCCAGCCAGCCTTCCTGCTCCCAGATAAAATGGGTGACCCCGTTAGCCGCTACCGAGGAGGGCATCCAGCTCGCCTTGCTGATCGAGTTTTTGCATGTCGCTGAAACCGCCCACCAGCGTATCGTTGATGAAAATCTGGGGCACGGTGCGCAAGCCGGTTTTGGCTTTGAGCGCTGCCAATTCATCGGGTTTGGTCTGTAAGTTTATCTCGGTATAAGCCACCCCTTTTTGGGTGAGCATCGTCTTTGCCGCGACACAGTACGGACAGTTGTCTTTGGAATAGATAATTACTTTGGCCATCGCTTCTCCTTCGGTGGGGCATGCTATACTCTAAAAACGGTATGTCAGTAGCAGAAAAAGCACACCCCGTTATCTTCATCGATGGCGATCAGGATGCCAGCCGTGGATTGAATCTCGCTGAGCTTTGGCGGCACCGGGAACTGCTCTTTTTCATGACCTGGCGCGATATTGCGTTACGCTACAAGCAGACTGCCTTGGGCGGGATGTGGGCGTTGATCTACCCGGTGATGTCGGTTGGCGTCTTCACTGTCTTCTTTGGTCGGATCGCGCAAATTTCTTCCGACGGCATTCCTTATGCCCTTTTCAGTTTATCTGGCCTGTTACTGTGGATTTATTTCGCCAACACGATTTCTCGTTGCAGCAGTAGTTTGGTGGGAAATGCCCACATGCTCAATAAGGTTTATTTTCCGCGGTTGCTTCTGCCCCTTTCATCGGTTTTTCCGGGGTTTGTCGACTTTGCAATTGCCTCGTCCATTCTGGTTTTTGGTTTTTTCTTCTACCGAATCACGCCGCCGCTTAGTGCCCTAATCTGGTGTCCATTAATTTTGCTGGGTACTTCCTTGCTGGCTTTGGGCGTTGGAATGGTTTTAGGCGCGGTCAATGTGCGCTACCGCGACATTAATAACGGAATCGCTTTTTTGCTGCAGATGTGGATGTTTGCGACCCCGGTGGTTTACCCCGCGAGTTTGGTCCAAGCCAAATACAGGTGGCTAGTGGGCCTCAACCCAATGGTCGGCTACGTGGAGGCGTTTCGATCCGCGCTCTACCGCACGCCGCTGGACCTCGAGTTGGTTTGGATTAGCGTGGCCGTGACCGCGTTGAGCCTGGTCTGGGGCACTCAGTACTTTTTGAAGATGGAAAAGACCTTCGCCGACGTCGTCTAAGCAAAGACCTCCACATTGGCCGGAATCGAAAAATACCCGCCTGTTTGCATCAAATCCTTTTCGTCGGACGTAATACAAAGCCAAGGCAGGTTCTGGTTGGCGTCGCAGTAGTCGTATTTGCGCTCGACGCTCGCGTCGCCTAAACAAAGGGTTAGTGAGTACTCGCCTGGGCGTAGAGGGATTTTTGGGAATTGAATCTCAATGGTGCCACGGTCGCCCTTCTGCAGTGGCGACAACGAAACAGCCTTTTTTACCGAAGTAACCACTTCCCCAGACTGCAAAGAAGTAAGCGCCAGGTACACTCCCAGGCTCGGCACCCCTTCAAATGCTTCGTAATCAATGCGAAGGCGGGCATCTTGCCCTTGCTTATAATTCCAGGTTTCGACCCCGCTATTGTCGCGTGAAGTAATCGTGGAAACCCGCACTGCTCCGTTGCTGTAGTACAGGCGTTGATGCATTCCTTCATCGACGATATTGCGAGGGGCCTGCAGCATTTTGTTGTACGCAGCCAAAATCTGATCGGTGGGGCCGTCCATCAGGACGCGGCCATGGTCTAGCAGAATAACCCGCGAGCAGATGCTGCGCACGGCCGGTAAACTGTGGCTCACAAAGAGCACGGTGCGCTCATGCGCGCCGGCATCTTGCATCTTACCCAGGCATTTTTTCTGAAACGCGCCGTCGCCCACGGCTAGAACCTCGTCTACCAATAAGATGTCCGGCTCCAAGTGTGCGGCTACCGCAAAGGCGAGCCGCACATACATGCCGCTGGAATAGCGCTTCACCGGCGTATCTAGAAACTTTTCTACTTCCGAAAAAGCCACGATGGCGTCGAGTCTTTGTCGAATCTGACTGTGGCGCATGCCCAAGATGGCGCCGTTCAAAAAAATGTTTTCCCGCCCGGTGAGTTCGGGGTGAAAACCGGTGCCTACTTCCAAGAGGCTAGCTAAGGTCCCTTGAATACGCACTCGCCCTTTTGTGGGCATGGTGATGCGGCTCAGAATTTTAAGCAGGGTCGATTTGCCGTTCCCGTTTCGTCCCACCACGCCGACGATTTCCCCCTTGCCGACCGAAAGTGAAACGTCGTTCAGGGCCCAAAGAATCTGCGCCGGAGGTTTGATATTGGTAGCGGGATCGGCCCCCGCCCAGTGCTTGGCGGTACGTTTGGCCCAACGGCCTACGTCGGCGATTGCGCCACCCAAAGTATTATTTTGGTGACTTCCGAGTACGTACTTCTTGCTTAGGTTTTCGACTTGGATGACGGGCGTCATTTACATTGATTGTAGCAGAAGCTCGGGATTGCAGGAAAAAACGACAGTAATCTTTTATCGGGCATTCGCCGCAGAGCGGCTTTCTCGCTTTGCAAAGCCGCCGGCCGTGCAATATCAAAAGCCCGTTGATCGACGCCCAGTGTTCGCGCGGGACGAGCTCCATCAGATCGCGTTCGATGATTTCGGGGTTGGTGTGGTCGGTCCAGCCCAGGCGGTGGGCCACGCGCTTGACGTGGGTGTCCACCGCAATCGCCGGTAATCCAAATGCCTGATTCAAAACAACGCTCGCCGTTTTGCGGCCTACTCCCCGCAACCCCACGAGATCTTCCATTGTGCTGGGAACTTCTCCCGCGTGTTTTTGTAAGAGCGAACCCGCCATCTCTTTAAGCGCCTTTGCTTTCATCCGGTAGAAACCGCAGGACTGAATCAGGCGTTCGATATCCTTCAGCTGCCCGGCCGCCATGGCCTTAGCGTCGGGAAAACGGGCGAAAAGCGCGGGCGTCGTCAGGTTCACTCGCGCGTCCGTGCACTGCGCGGAAAGGATCACGGCGCTGAGCAGTTGAAAGGGGCCGTCAAAGGTTAGCTCGGTGTCGTGATTGGGGTAAAGCGCGTTGAGCCGCTCCAAAACGGGTAAAACGGTGGCGCGCAGAGCCGGAGAGGGCGGTCTTTTTGTGGGTTTCCTAGTCGACTTTGCCATGGATTACCCTGTTTTAGCGGGGCGAAGGGGGTTGCACAAGTAAACGCTATTATGTTACTCCGCCCGCCATGCATTTAATTCAGGTCACGATCCAGATGGGCCTTCTTTTGTCTTTTGCGCTCTCGGCGCAGGCGGATGAGGGCACGAAGGTTCCCTCATTCAAGGCCTCGGCGGCGGAAGCGCTTTGCCACCGCAACATCTTGGATATGGATCTCGAGGTACCCTTCTTTATGGTTGGGCTCGATAAGTCGGAGTTTTCTGCCCAGGTCGTCGCGCAGGCCCGACAGGAAAACCAGGCGCACGTGGCCCAGCTCAGAGCGGGGTTGCAGGCTCAAAATGCCGTCGATGAAGCCACCGTTGCGCAATTAACCCGTCCCTCGTCCGTTTGGCTCATCGGAGGGCTTTTGGATCGGTGGGCTGACCGATCGGAAGCGACATCGCTGCGCAACCAGGTGGCCCAGCGCGCGGAGAAGTTGGCCGTTTTGGAACGCTTGAATGCGCTCTTTGCTCGGCTCGAAACAATGAGTCCGTCGTTGGCGCCGGGCTTGGGGCGGCCGGTACGAGGGTTGTCTGAATCCTTTGACGACCTGATCGCCGAATGGCTTTACCGCCAGGCCGTGCAAAATTTTGTAGCGCTGCGTGAACTGCAAATCGAAATCAAAGAAGAAGGGCCCGCCAGTACCGCGCCTATGATGGCGGCGCTCGATGAAGTGGACGCTGGCTTAACAGACTTAGAGGCAGTGCTGGCGACGCCCGGCAAGCACGCTGTATTTACCCCGGTTTTCGCTCGGTTCTTGCGCGCGGGCGCCCATGCTCGCTTGGCCCAGTGGCAGGCGCATTCTATCGGCCTAGGTCGCGGCTATACGCCCCTGGTTCTCAAACAGTTTCTTCCCATTGCGCTTTCTTCCGGCCTGGCCTTGCCGGACTTGGACTTGCGTTTTCAAGCTCTGCGCGCGTTTGCGGACGGCCCACTCGCACACCGCCAACTAAACGAATCCGACTTGATGGCATGGGTCTACACTTCCAGCCGAGAGCGCAATTCGGGCGCTGTGGATGCGATCACTGCTCGAGCGATGGCCTTGGACCTCGCGTTGAAGACGAAGGCCCCCGCTGTGTCTTTGACCTCGTCAGATTTTGTGGCTGCCCTCGATATCCTACACGACACGGATTTTGGCCCGGTCTCCTTCGCAGAGAAGCTCCAGAAGTTTTTTGTACTCAGTCAAAAAATGCCATCTACCTACACCATTTCTCCAACGGGACTGATTATCTTGATTCAGCACAGCAGGGTCACTGGCAAAGACGTGGACGCCACTTTTGCCGACTACTTCCAAACCGCCTTAACCAACGCCGTGCGGGGCGAGGAACGCTTTAGCGACAACACGGTGGCGGTGCTGAGTGGATTGCAGGGCAATCGGCTTCAGCTGCTATTGGAACTGCGCCAACTTCGGACTTCAAGAAGTTGGAGCGGGAAGTCTCCCGACTATTCGGAAGCCGATTGGGTTCGGCTTTACATGCTCTCGCGTTACTATGCGATTAATGTCGACACCGTGGCCGACCTCGCCGTGCGGACTTTCGAAATTCGCGGTAAGGAACTAGAAGCGGGTCGCCTAATCAGCATTTTGCAACTCGCTCTGCAAACCAAGTTTGGTGATCAACGAGCAAGTTATACGCCGTCTGGGGTTCTGACTGATGATGAGTTGCGCGAGTTTGCCATTCTCCCGCACGTGCGTCTTAACTTGCCACTCACTCGCCTGCGCCCAACCCCCTAAAGAGACGCCGTTTTTGGGCAGGGTGTCCGGCGGATCTCGGCGTTTTGTCGCCGTTTAGGCACGGTTTCCACCGGCCTGACGCTTGCTTTTCTACACTCGGTATCGAAAGAGAAACGTATTCAGAAGGTCTATGGCGCGCGCAGTCGCAGTAATGATTTTGCTCATGGTGGGGTTGTCGACTCCCGCGCGTGCGGAATTTACCGTGGCAGCTGCTTGCCGTTGGGCGCTGCTCGCTCCGGTGCGAGTGATGAAAACGGTGCTGGGCTCGGCGTCTTCCCCCCGTGTCGTTCTGGTTCCCGATTCCAACAGAACACGCGAGGCGACGGTGCACGCTGCTTTGGGCGCTGCCTACCCCGGTGCCCGTATTGAACGGATGGGAATGGGCGGTATGTCGATGGTGTTTCGGGTGGTGCCTATGGAGGGCCCCGCGCTGGTGGCGTCTGTCGCTCGCCATCCCGACGATGCAGCCACGATTGGGGAGTATCAGAGGGCGTCTGCGTTCGTGCAGCGGGCGCGCCAACTGCCCGGGTTAGCCGATAGTTTTCCTGCAACGGAAACACGCCGTTTGGCTTTGCGGCCAGCAGGGGAAGTCATTCAAGTAAGTGCCTTAGCAGGCGGCGGGGATCTCGCCCACAGCCTTTTCCTTTTTGGTTCGAAAGTTCCTGAAGAGAAAATGCTCAAACTTTGGTCTGAGATCTCGGGGCCACTCGCGAAGGTGCACCAGCAGTGGGGCATCGCACACACTGATATCAAACCGCATAATATTTTTTTGGTGGCTTTAGGCGATGGCGAATTTCGTCTGCAAATCGGCGATTGGGGAGGCTACCACGAGCCGTCTAATTTGCCGCCGCAAAGATCGGGAACGCCGGCGTACCAGACAGCGGCCACATTGGCAGGCCGCTACAGCCCAGAACAAGACGACATCCGTGCCACTCAATTGGTTTTCTTGCAGATGGCGTTGGGCATGAATCAAACCCAGATCATGAATCAGTATCCCGATTGTGTGGAGAAGGTGGAATGGAAAGGGCACCCAGAAAAAGTTCCCCATTTGGTTCGAATTCCCAGCGAGCTTGCGCAGAAGTTGCCAACTTCTCTACGGGCTATTTTAGAAACGAATTTTGCTAGCATCGAGGCGCTGCACGAGGCAGTGGCTCTCGCCCTCGCCGAACACTCCTAAATTATTTGGCTCGGCGCAACGCTCCCATTGCCGTGTTGCAGATTTGGCTGGGAACGGAAGCGATGGATCTTTTTACGTCGTCTTTAACCGCCACCCAACTGGTGCGACGAAGTGAATTGGGCTTGAACTCGAGTACTGTGGCGCCGTCTTCGGCAGTCTCTCGGCCCTGATAAAAGACCTCGCTCTCCAGGCGCTCATTTTTATCCTTCTTGATCGCATCATGAGAGCTGATGACCGCTTCGGCGATATCGCGACCGAAAATAGTGGTCGTGGCCTTTTTGAGTATGGCCCGTTCCGCGTCGGTCGTTGCCTTTGGGTTAAATTTCAGGCTGTCGAGGGTGACATTGCCGTTGCTCAGAACATGGCTGGTCATGCGGGCGATTTCTTTGCCGGAGTCCGGATCTTTGATGACCGTCTCGTCGGCCGCATGGATAGCGAATTTCTGTCCGACGGGGCCGGCCAGCGCGCGCATCATTTGTTCTTGCCCCGAACGTGTTTCCATCACTGCCTTCCAAGCTTTATCCAGCCCGAGCCCTTTCACGATAGGCGTCACGGCGGGCTCCAGGGCCTGGTAAGCGCCCAGTCGGAATTTTGTCACGCCGTCTTGGAATCGCGGCGAATTGGCGTACAAGCACCCGCCAGCAATGCAAACCACTTCCACGAAGGGGGAGGCAATGGCTTCACCCACCACGGCGCCCGTCCACTGCACGGCAGGGTTGGAAGAATAAGAAGCGGCGAAATGCATCCCGTGGCCAATCACGTGCTCGAGCGCATGGGTTCCCAACGCAACCACGCCGCTGTTGAGAATATGTTTTTTAGCTTCCGAATCGGGAGTCTCGCCCAGTGCGTGTGCGATGCGGACTTGCGTGCGCAATGTCCGAAAATAGTTCCAGTTGGCTGCCAGTTTGCTCACCAGTCCGACCATGCCTTTTGCATTGGGATCGTTGCGCTCCTGGAGCTCGTGCGCTTCGTGGTGAAGGGCTCGGATTGCGTCGGCGGAAAGGGTCTCGTTGTTGGCAGTGGCGGGGACGGTCACCTCACCGATGGTGATGAACTCAAGGTCGGGAGCAACCGGTTGGCTCGTTGCACCCCGGACGGTATCGGCTTTCTCGACTGGGTCGCGAACCGTTTCTGCTTGTTCTGCGACGGTGGCCTTTTCGGCTGTGACAGGCGGGTCGGCCTGCAAAGAAGTGAAAACGGGGACGAGTAAAACGAGCAAGGCTGGAACGAGTTGGTTAAACCGCTTCATTTTGGGGACCCTCACGCTGCTAGAGTGCAAGACGATCGCCAATGCGGCGCCCGTCGGGACGTATTGGCTCTTAGAAAATAAGTAAAATCAGCAACTTGTGTGTGCACACCCGAGTGCAGCCTGACGGCTAGATAGCCACCGGAAGGTTTCCAGTCGCATTCCTTTAGTATGCGCGAGGCTTTCGGCCTAGGCCATTAAAACCGCGAGCCTTTGCGCGGATTGCAAAACTCGTCGACAGCTATTTGCCTAGCTGGGGAGGGTGCGGTAAGTCTGGGTGTTCTGGAGAATCTCCCTCATGATCGATTTTAACGCGCTGCCCTTTGCGGGGAACCCGCTGCAATTCTTTTGCCTCGTGCTGCTGCTCTTTTGGAGCGCGGGGATGGGGATTGCGTTGCTCGGTCTCGTCGGAACTTTGCTTTTTAAATTTCGTCCGCTACCGCCACTTCGCCGGGAAAACCTTCCGGGGGTTTCGATTATCAAACCCTGTTTCGACAACCGCGACAACGAGGCGGAAAATTTCGAACATTTCTTCACCCAAGATTACCCCGGCCCGGTGGAGCTGTTATTTACAGTTAGCTCGGAAAACGACCCGATTGTTCCCACGGTAAGGGAGTACATTCGCAAACACCCTGGGGTAGATGCCAAATTCGTTCTCTCTACTTCGCGCAACGCCTTTTGGAACAAAATCAATTCGCTGCACGACGCCCAAGATCAGGCTAAACACGAAATCATCATTTGGTCGGATTCGGATGTTGTCGTGAAACCGAACTACGTCAGCGAAATGGTGGCGTGTCTTCAAGAGCCAGGCGTTTCGGTGGTAACTACTCCGCAGTACGATTTTCGCGCAGACAATTTCCCCACTCACTTAAAGGTACTCGCCAATAACTGCGACGATGCCACTTTCATGATGGCGTACAATTTGGTGATACGTAAGAAACGGGTGGCGCTCGGCCATTCGATTGGTTTCAAGGCGTCGGAGTTCAACGAGTTCAAAGAAGAAGCGTGGGACGTGCTCAGTCGGTTTATGGCCGATGATCTAGCGCTGCCGTACTTATTCGCCAACCACGGCAAGAAGGTGGTCTTTCGCAACGTGTACTGCCCCGTTCAGTACTCCGGCAAAAACCTTTCGCAAGTGATTGACCAAAAACGCCGCTGGGTGATGTGCCAGAAGCAGGCGGTGGGTAATCGAGCCTTGTACTTGATGGCGAGCTTGTTCTACCCGGCGGTTCCGGGGGCGTTCCTGCTCCTAGCTACGGGCTTTAGTTCAACGGCGTGGGTAGTCTTCGGGGCAGGGTGCGCCATCCGCATATTTATTTCGGCAGTTTGGGAAGGGCTCTTCCTTGGCTCACTGCGCATGAGCACCAAGTATTTCTGGACAGTGCCGATCTGGGATCTGATGCAAGTCGGCTTCGTAATCGACGGCTTCTTCCGCCACGACATCATCCTGGGCGGCAAACGCTTCCGCGTCGACAAACAATACTTCCTAAAACCAATCGAATAGGTCTTCCGAAAAGCGACTGGACACTTTCGGAAACTAGATTTTTGCGGGGGTTAGGGTGGCTTCGGTTTGGGCGGTTTGTTTTACGCCGCCTCCATTTTTGCTGCTACCCTTGCGCCGTGAGCGGATGAGCAAGTATGCGGGTAGGGCGATAACTGCTGCGATAATGCAGGTCGTTTCTCCGGCTACCGACAACTTGCCGAAACTGACGAACGCTTGATTGCCCGCCATCAATAGCGAGCTGTAGCCAATCACGGTCGTGATACTGCAAAGCACCACGGCGCCACCGGCGTCGCGGATAATCTGCAAGATATTGGCGTTGGGGTCTTCCCGGAAGCGTTGGAACATGTTCACGCCGTAATCCACACCAATGCCGAAGGTGATAGGGAATGCGATGAAGTTGAGAAAATTCAGACGCCAGCGTAGGCCGAGAATAATTCCCACAAACCAGAGCATACCCAAAGCCAGAGCGAAGAGGGCCATGCCGGTAGTGCGAAGGTTGCGGAAGGAAATCGCCACTAGCACGACCACCATCAATAGAGCGTAAAGGGTGACTCGCGGTCCGTCCTTTACGATCGATTGGAACATGTCGTAGGTGATCGCAAGCTCGCCGGCTACGGGGGTTCCCGGCACCACGGAATCTGCCACGTTTCGAACCGTAGTAACGAAAAGGTCCAGCGCCTTGGTGTCGTCGTTCTTGTCGATGCGCTTATCAACCAATACGATTTTGCCCAAAGTATTGTCTACCTCGGAAAACTTATACTTAATCAGCGCCGGCAGATCGGCTTCCGTAAAGACCTTGAAGGTGTTCTCGTTCATCAACGCCATTATCTTTTTCTGATCTTCCTTTGGCGCGTACTTGATGACTTTGGGATCCATCTTCTTTTGGATCTCACGCAAAATGGCGATTTTAGCCGGCTGGTCGGGAGGGACAAAGTCGTCTAGCGTTTGCACCAAAGTAATGACGGGGTCCTTGCCCATTTTTGTGCGCTCGGCGCGCAAAAGTTCGGCAATCTTCACTGCGTTCTTGCGCTCGGTCGGCAAGACTAAGAGTGGGGAAGAAGAGTGCCCAAAAATATCGTCGATATAATGGTAGAGCGCGCCCGAACCTTCCGTCATGCTGGTGCGATCGCGCAATCTGGAAAGATCGGTCTCGATGATGTCGTTATTATAAGTGGTCAAGGTGGCGAGGGAGAGGACGCTCGCGATCACCACGCCTACTGTAATGCCTGTCGCGTAGCGGTCGACGAAAACAGCTACCCGGTCCATGGCCGGCCGGCGCTTGGATTGGGAGCTTTTGGCCAGATCTCGCGCGATCCATTTTTCCGCAAGCACCATGTAGGCGGGCAGGATCGTAAAGGCACTCAACCAACAGAGGACCATCCCGGTGAGGCCGATCACGCCGAACTGGCTGAAGCCGCGGAAAGTGGTCAGCATCAACGAAGCGTAGGAGAGACCTGCGGCTAACGCGGCAGTGCCCGTGGCCGCTGCACTCATCTTCATGGCAATCGTAAGGGCTTCATCGGCGAGCTTACCGGCACGGCGCTCTTCCAAGTAGCGGGCAAGGAGAATGATGCCAAAATTGATGCCGTTGCCGACCACAATACTGGCCAAGAAGGCCGTGTTGGCATTGAGGTAGCCGACTAGGAAGTAGCAGGCCCCGAAGGTCCAAAGCGTTCCCATGGTTACGCTAACCGCTACTGCGGTAGCTGCTGCGGGAGAGCGGAAGAAAATAAAAAGCGAGAGGAACACCAAGAAGAAGCATACGACGGTGGAAAATTCCAAGTCGGCAATTAGAGCGGCGCTTTCCTCAATCAGATTTTCGGTATTGCCGGTGTACTTCACTTCCAGATCGGGGGCATACGATTTGGGATTCAAGGACGCGACCGTTTCCACGATCGCATTCTTCATTTTGTGAGCGTTCTTTAGGCCTTTGGCAGGGACGTAAGCGACAATCGCGCGGACCCGCTCGTCCTCGGCGGAGTAATACCCGTCTTTGAACTTGGTGAATCCTTCCACGTCGGCTTTCCGGCCTTGTTTGAGGGATTCAAAGTCGAACTTGGGTTCCACAGTATCTTCCAGCGGGAAAAGCCGGATGGGGTTGCGGACAATCTTTTCGTAGGCGATGCGTTTGCCCACGTACTCGTTGATGCGTTCCAAATCGGGAACATTCAAATACAGCGCTTGGCGATCCTTGAAGAACTGCACTTCCTTATCAATGCGGTACTCGATGCGAGAAAGGGTATCTTTGGGCAGTTGGCTCAGCTTGGCGCTCAAGTCGTCCACGAAGCGGCGGCTGTTCTGCTTGTCGTTCGAAAACGTCAGAATGACCATGTTTTCAAACGAGCCCAGGCGTTCGGTGAGCTGGTCCAAGTCCTTGACGCTGCGTGCCGTGGAAGGGAGGAGCTCCTCGATGTCCGGCCGCAGATTCATGTAGAGCAGGGCCGAAAAATAGGCAGAAACCACGCCGAGCAGGGTACCGAGTAGAGCGATGCGTTTTGGGTACTTCAATACCCAACGGGCTAAGAAGCTAATCATTGTCTAAGACTCCCCTAGGAAGCTGTTTCGGAAGATAACCGGTGCCCCTTGAGGAAAAGGCCGCCCTGGTTTAATGTTCGCGTTTCCTAAGTATTAGGAAATGTGTATTGCTAGGTAAAGTTTTTTTCAGAGTTTAGAGGCAACAATGATTATAACGCGGTCCCCACTTCGCATTTCGCTCGGTGGCGGCGGTACAGACCTCCCATCGTATTATTCGGAACACTCCGGTTTCTTGCTCGCTGCGGCGATCAATAAGTACGTTTACATCACCGTTCACGAAACGTTCGAACAAGAGCTCATCGTGAAATACTCCAAATTGGAGCGAGTGAAAGAAGTCGCCGATATCCAGCACCCAATCGTGCGCGAAGCTTTAATGATGGTTCCGATTGCCAATCCCCACATCGAAATCGCCTCGATGGCCGATATCCCGGCGGGAACCGGCTTGGGCTCCTCGGGGAGCTTCACGACCGCTCTGCTGAAGGCGCTACACACCCACAAGAAAGATTTAATTGGGGCCGCAGAGCTGGCCGAGCAGGCCTGCCAAATTGAAATCGAAAAATTGAAAGAGCCCGTTGGTAAACAGGATCAATACATCGCCGCCTTTGGTGGGCTGACCTGCTTCCGCTTCAATCCGGATGGCCGGGTGGAGTCGTGGCCGCTCAACCTGTCCGAGGACACAATGGCCAACCTCGAAGATGGTTTGGTCATGTTCTATACCGGCCGGACGCGTTCCGCGTCGGCCATTCTCAAGGATCAGGACAAACGCAGCAAAGACGGCGATAAGTCCATGATCGAAAACCTGCACTTCATCAAGGAACTGGGCCGCCAAAGCGTCACGGCCTTAGAGAAGGGCGACCTGCAAGGCTTCGCAGGCTTAATGGATACCCACTGGCAGAAGAAGAAAGAACGCAGCCCCGGCATGACCGACCCTGCCATTGACGATTGCTACGAATATGCCATGAAGAACGGGGCGCTGGGCGGCAAGCTCATCGGTGCCGGCGGGAGTGGCTTTTTGATGTTCTACACCGAGAACAAGAAACAGCTGCGGTCTGCCATGGCGGAGCGCAACCTAAAGGAACTTCGGTTCCGGTTTGATTTTGAAGGCACGAAAGTCGTTAGCAACGGCTTGTAACAACCCCTTTTAAGGAGACAGCAGATGAAAATAGCTATTTATGCGGATGGGGCCAATAAGGCCGATATGCTCAAGCGGTACAAGGAAGGCCTAGTCGACGGCTTCACCACCAACCCCAGCTTGATGGTCAAGGCCGGCATCACCGATTACGCCGCCTTTGCCAAAGACATCCTCCAAGTGATCACCGATAAGTCGATTTCGTTCGAAGTTTTCTCGGATGATTTTCCGGACATGGAACGCCAAGCACTGAAAATCGGTAGCCTCGGCAAGAACGTTGCGGTGAAAATTCCGATCAGCAACACCAAGGGCGAGTCGGCTTTGCCGCTGTGCCGCCGGTTGCTTGACCAAGGTTTGAAACTCAACGTCACCGCCATTCTGACGGAAAACCAAGTGCGGGCTTTGCACGAAATGATGAAGCCCTCCGACGATGTGATTGTGTCGATTTTCGCCGGTCGCATCGCCGACACCGGCATCGATCCCATTCCTTTGATGAAGTCCGCGGTGCAGATGTTCAAGGACAAGCCGAACGCGAAGATCCTTTGGGCCAGCACCCGTGAGGCTCTGAATATGTACCAAGCCGAGTGGGCCGGTTGCCACATCATCACCGTGACCGATGACTTGATCAGCAAGTTGCCGCTCAAGGGCAAGAACTTGGAAGAGTACTCGCTCGACACAGTGAAAATGTTCTACAACGACGCGAAAAAAGCCGGGTTCAGCATTTGACGCCTGCGCTTCTCTTTTTAGATCGCGACGGGGTCCTCAACGAAATGGTTGTGGACCCCGAACACGGCACGATCAATAGCCCCTTGCACCCCGACCAAGTGCAGCTGCGCCCCGGCGCAGGCGCTGCAGTTGCGGGCCTTGCGCGGCTGGGCTTCGTGCCCGTGATCGTTTCCAATCAGCCGGCCAGCGCCAAAGGCACGACCACCAAAGCCAACCTCGAAGCGGTTCACGCCCGAGTCTTGGAATTGCTGGCTGCCGATGGCGCCCACGTCGCCGGTTCCTATATTTGTTTTCACCGCAGCGAAGACGCCTGCACCTGCCGCAAACCCAAACCGGGTTTGTTGGAGCAGGCTTGGGCCGCGCACCCCGGTTTCGACAAACGCACCGCGTGGATGGTGGGCGACGGGGTCACGGACATTCAAGCCGGCGAGTCCTTCGGGGTGAAAACGGTTTTTATCGGTGCCTACAAGACCGACGCCATGAATCTGATGGCGGAAAAGAAAGTTCAACCGAACTTCTGGTGCAAAGGGTTGCCCGAGGTTCTGCAGTTTTTTAAGGATCAAGGAGCGAAAATGGATTCGAGTTTCACGCAAGTATTTTTGGAAGAGTCGATCGGTGCCATTAAAAATATCGACCCCGTGCAAATTGAAAACATGGCGACGGGTCTGGCGGAGGTCCGCCAAGGTGGCGGCCGGCTTTTCATTTTGGGTGTAGGCGGCTCGGCCGGCCATGCCAGCCACGCGGTAAATGATTTCCGCAAAATTTGCGGTTTTGAAGCCTATTGCCCTACGGACAACGTTTCCGAACTTACTGCCCGCATCAACGACGACGGTTGGGAAACTTGCTTTTCCGGGTGGCTTGAAGGCTCTCGGCTCAGTTCCAAAGATGCGCTGCTCATTTTCTCGGTGGGCGGTGGCAATCGCGAAAAGAACGTGTCGACTAGCTTAGTACGGGCTTTGGAATTGGCGCAGGCGCGCGATGCAAAGATTTTCGGGATCGTCGGCAAAGACGGCGGTTACACCAAACAAGTCGCCGATGCCTGCAGCCTCATTCCGATTGTCTCGGACAAACGCATCACTCCCCACACCGAAGGTTTGGCGGCGGTAGTCTGGCATTTGTTGGTCAGCCATCCCGCGCTGCAGTTGAAAGAAACCAAGTGGGAGTCGGTAGCAAAGAGCTCTGCGCAAACTTCTCCGACGGTGAATGCCTAAACGATGGCCACGATCTTTATTACCGGCGCCGCAGGTTTTATTGGTAGCAACGCCGCAGATAGTTTTTTGAAAGACGGGCACTCCGTCATCGGTTGGGATAATTTCTCAACCGGCTTCAAGGAATTTATCGCTGGGGCACAGAAGTCTTCCAAATACACCTTTCATACAGGCGATAATTTGGATCTTCCCAAGCTCACTGCGGCCATGAAGGGCGCGGATGTGGTCTTGCACTTGGCCGCGAACGCGGACGTGCGATTTGGTCTGAACCACCCCTCGCGGGACTTGGAACAAAATACCTTCGCCACGTTCAACGTGTTGGAAGCCATGCGCGCCAACAGCATTAAACGCATCGGCTTTTCTTCAACTGGTTCGGTGTACGGCGATTGCAAAACGATTCCCACGCCAGAAGATGCGCCGTTTCCGGTCCAAACGTCGCTCTACGGGGCCTCGAAGCTCGCGGGTGAGGGGTTGATCCAGGCCTATTGCGAAGGCTATGGCTTTCACGGTTCCATTTTCCGTTTTGTTTCCATCTTGGGAGATCGCTACACCCACGGGCATGTTTTCGATTTCTATGCTCAGCTAAAAAAGCACCCGGATCGCCTGAAGATTTTGGGCAACGGCAAGCAACGCAAATCCTATTTAGCTATCCAGGATTGCGTGGCGGCCATTACCCAGGTGCTGCTGAAAGACGCCCCGGCTCCGTCGGATCAAGGCAAGGTATCCACGTACAACTTGGGGACCGACGAATATTGTGAAGTAAACGATTCGGTTGGTTGGATTTGCGAAAAAATGGGAGTCAGCCCGGCTCTGGAGTATTCCGGCGGCGATCGAGGCTGGATCGGGGATAACCCATTCATCTTTTTGGAAACCAAAAAAATCCGTTCCACGGGTTGGAAACCGCAGTACTCCATTCGTGAAAGCGTGGGCCTCACCGTCGATTGGTTGAGCCGCAACGAATGGGTTTTTGAAAAACGGGTTTAACCGTGCAGGTTCTTATTTTAGCCGGCGGATTGGGCACGCGCATGCGGCCCGTCACCCATACGATTCCGAAAGCACTCATCCCGGTGAATGGACGCCCGTTCGCGTTTCACCAGTTAGAGCTTTTGAAAAAACACGGCATTACGCGCGCGACCTTTTCCATCGGGTTCAAGGGAGAGCAGATCCAGGCTGCGGTTCAAGATGGTCGGGCTTTTGGACTCCAGGTGGATTATGTCGACGAAGGGCCGGAGCTAGTAGGCACCGGTGGGGCGGTTCGGCTGGCGTACGATCGGGGCGTCTTGGACGATGTTTTTTTTGTGCTCTACGGTGATAGCTACCTACCGATAGATTACCAATCCCCGTGGAAGTTATTCGCCCAGACCCAGGCACCTGCATTAATGACGGTGTTTCGCAATTTGGGGCGGTTTGACCGCAGTAATGCGCGCTTTGCCGATGGCAAAGTATTCTACGACAAACAAGCTGCGGCTGCGGGGCAGGGTGGTTTTGATTTTATAGACTACGGGCTTTCCATCCTAAGACGGGAGACCGTGAGTGCGATTGCCGCGCGGACGAAATCGGATTTGGCTGAGTTGTTTCACGGCCTGAGTTTAAAGAATCAGCTGATCGGTTACGAAGTTACGGAACGCTTCTATGAAGCGGGGTCGCCGGAGGGGCTGTTGGCGCTGGAAAAGTTTGTTGCGACCGAAAAATCCATTTCCACACCGGGTAACTGAAACCGAAGAATACCACTGCCACCGAGAGTGGGCGGGCGAGTGGGTAAAAAATGTCGGTGTGGCGTACTAAGAGATCAAACCCTAACCAATTGAGTCCGAAAGAAATCGCCTCAGCGATCATAAAACCCAAAAGCTGGCGTCCCCACGGCCGATCCGCTGCCTGAAAGACCCAGTACCGATTGCCCAAGAACTGCACTGCCGAACCCGCGAAAAGCGAGGGCAAGTTCGCTTGTTCGGGGGTGAGCAGGTGCCCCTTTACCAGCACCACCAATAAGATCAAATCCAATGCGGTGGCGGTTCCTCCCACTATGGCGGTTTTGGCGAAGCGCGATTTTTGAATGCGTTTGAGCATAAAGGTGCTCACTTATAGCGCAAGATTCCAATCAATGGCGATGGCAAAGATGTTTCCCCGCCCTGGCGTGAATATAAAATAGTAGGGCAAATCGAGCTCGATTAGGCGCTGCCAAATTGCGGGAACGGGCGTTCCTTGGTTAGTCAGCAGGCGCCGCTCAGGGCTGTCCCAGGGGTTGTTTCGAAAGCGAGCTTGGTCTTCAAAGCAAATGATGATCCGTTCGGGCTCCAAGTACAGCCGGATGGAGATGGTGGCGAAGGGATCAAATCCGTTGGCGAGGGTGGCTTGGCGGAAGGCGTCGTCCAGTACTTGCTTCAAAAACGCGATGAGCTTGCGGTTATCCGTCAGACTGATTCCGAGGCGAACCAATTCTCGCCCCAATGCGTGACCCAATTGAATGGACTGGTAGGGCAGTTCCATTTCTTCCAAGGTATCCACAAATGCGGGGGTTTCGACTTCCATCGCCACATCGGCGGTGCCTCTTGCTTCGAGCAGGTGCTCGCAGAAATGCCCCCAGGCCGGTAGGGCGGCGAAGAGCAAGCTAAGGACGAGAGTTTTCATGGGGGGGCGTCTTAACACGGGGACGGCGAACGGATCAATGGCTTGAGGCCTTTAAGCCCGGTAGAATATGAGGAAGCCAGCACAATTGAAGCACAATATAAGCACAATTGAGGCACGATTTCCCCGTAGTCTATACTGAGGTGGTACGTATGGCCTATTGGCTCCTCTTGGCAGCCTTGCTCGTTTCTCCTGTCAGCCACGCACTCCCGTTTTTTGCAGCCGTCAAAGCCGCAGTTGCTGTGGATCCCCGGCCGATGGTGAGATGGTCTTCATTGAATGTTGGAAACTCCGTCGGTCAGGCGGATGCGCACCTTTTGGTTTTTCCGGGCAATCGCCGTTACTTGATCGATGCGGGGGAGGCCGGCAACGGCCTTTTATTGCGCGAGCTCAGAGCGCAAGGTGCCACCTCTGTACAAAAAATTTTCGTTACCCACGCGCACCGCGATCATTACGGCGGAATTTTTTCGCTGATTGCTGCGAATTACCCCATTGGCGAAGTTTATTTGAATATGCCATCCAAAACCGTATGCGACACCGAATTGCCGTGGGGATGCAATTGGGTGGATATCCACCGTCTGTTGAAAGTCTTGGCTGACCGCAAGATTCCGGTGAAAACCATGCGCGCTGGAGATATCCACTTTAGCGACGGAAAAATTTCCCTCCAAACTTTGTATGCCTATAGCTGCGACGATAACCCGATTGGCGTGGACCAGATCGAAATCAACGACATGAGCGTCGTGATGCGTTTGGAAAACGCGGACACGAGTGTGCTCTTCACCGGGGATCTTGCGGAAAAAATGGGCGAGTACCTCGCTGTGCGCGGTCTGCGTTTGGAAGCGAACTTGCTCAAAGTTCCCCACCACGGAGTAGATTCGGTTGCTCCCAATAGTTTTTTTAAGGCGGTAAATCCAAAGGCTGCGGTGGTTCCCGCACCGAACTGGCTTTGGAAACAATCCCGCAGCAATCGCGTGCGCGCCTGGTTGAAGGCACGCAATATTCCCACCTACGTTAACGGGATTAATGGCACGATCAACGTGAAGATTTTCCCAAACGAATGGCTCTTCGTTCCATACTTCTAATCCTCCCAATACCGCACCGCATAGCGGCACTGCAGTGTGTCGTCGGAATCTGCATTTCATTTTGAAAATCGCGGGTGTATTCCTGTGCGTTAAGGGATCGCTTCTCGGCGAACTTGATGGGTTGTTGTTGCGCCGTCCGGCGATTTCGAAATCAGTAAAAATTCAAATCTCCTTTGGGGGGAGTAAATGATTCAATTAACAATTCCTAGAGTAACGATCTCGGGGGTTGCTGCACTTTTGCTTTCGTCCGCCACTTGGGCGGTTCCGACGGTAAATGCTGGTGCGGCGGCACTCGAAAATCAATCAACCGATTTCAGCGTGGCCAGTGTGGCCGCGGATGAATCTTGGCGCGGTGGTGGTGGTGGACGACCAGGCGGTGGCGGCGGTGCACGTCCGGGCGGCGGCGGGGGCGGTGGACGCCCGGGCGGCGGCGGCGGTGGCGGCGGACGTCCAGGCGGCGGCAAGCCGGGCAATCCGGGGCGTCCAGGTGGTGGCGGTAAGCCGGGTAATCCTGGTCATCCGGGCGGCGGCAAGCCGGGTAATCCGGGGCGTCCAGGTGGTGGCGGCAAGCCGGGCAATCCTGGCCATCCGGGCGGCGGCAAGCCGGGAAATCCGGGACGTCCGGGCGGCGGACACCCTGGCAATCCGGGGCGTCCAGGCGGCGGCAAGCCAGGCAATCCGGGACATCCGGGCGGCGGCAAGCCGGGCAATCCTGGTCATCCAGGTGGCGGCAAGCCAGGCAATCCGGGACACCCGGGCGGCGGCAAGCCGGGCAATCCTGGTCATCCAGGTGGCGGCAAGCCGGGTAAACCGGGACATCCAGGTGGCGGCAAGCCAGGCAATCCGGGGCATCCGGGTGGCGGCAAGCCGGGTAATCCTGGTCATCCAGGTGGCGGCAAGCCAGGTAATCCGGGACATCCGGGTGGCGGCAAGCCGGGTAAACCGGGACATCCAGGTGGCGGCAAGCCAGGCA
>CAZBJE010000017.1:27316-54915 GCA_964492125.1 uncultured Pseudobdellovibrionaceae bacterium
CGGGTAAACCGGGACATCCAGGTGGCGGCAAGCCAGGCAATCCGGGACACCCGGGCGGCGGCAAGCCAGGCAATCCGGGACACCCGGGTGGCGGCAAGCCGGGTAAACCGGGACATCCAGGTGGCGGCAAGCCAGGCAATCCGGGACACCCGGGTGGCGGCAAGCCGGGCAATCCGGGACATCCAGGTGGCGGCAAGCCGGGACATCCCGGGCATCCGGGCGGCGGACACCATAACGGTGGCAAGCCTGTCGGCGTGCACCCAGGTCGTCCCATCGACAAAACGCGTCCAGGTCGTGTGAATCCTCACAAAGATCTGAGCCATCGCGAACGTCGTGTGACCCGAGACAACATTGATCGCGCGTACCATCACGCGAAAGGTTTGCGTCGTGCTCCTGCGACGCATGCCCGAATCAACGGTTGGAAGCGTGACTATGCTTCTCGCCACAACAACTACCTACGCACTCGGTACAATCACTGCGGCGGCTTTTACCGCAATGACTCCTACCGGTACGGCTACAGTCGCTGGTTCAATCACGGCTTCTGCGGCGGGTTCTACTACCCCGTTTACCCGTGGTACGACATTGGTTCGTACTTCGTGTACCCGATGGTGAACTGGATGTACGTGGGTTCTGTCGACGTGGATTACTACCGTGAATGGTACGGCGCTGACTACGATGTCTGCCCGGTCACCTCGTTCCCGTATGCTCGTGCGTACTTCCCCACACAGCAAATGCGCGACCTTGGCACTGATATGAGTGCTTTGGATGCCAGAACGCAGTGTGCATTCCGCACGGCCATGGTAATCATGTCCAAATCGATCATTGATCAAGTGTCGGCGTCGATCTCGGCGACCTACGCAGTCGGTGATTCGGATATCGTAGTGACTCACTACGAAAATCTGAACAACGCCAGTGTAGTGCTCGAAGGGTTCGTCACCCAAGACAACATCAACCTGCCTTTCAAGGCGGTGTTGGATCTCCGTACGCCGGCAAACACGGTCGTGTTCATGCCGAAAGACGCGGATCCGTCGGGCGACCAGATCAACGAGCTGGATAGGTTGAACCAGAAAATCAAAGACAACGGTGGGGATCCGACTGTGACCGACGATGAGCCGGACAGTTTGGTGACTCCTCCGCCTTTGGATCAGTAATCAAAAGAAGTTGTAGTAAATGAAAAGGGGGAAGCCGCAAGGCCTCCCCCTTTTTGTATTTTGTTCTAGAAGAACATCCCAATGTTCATGTAGGGCAGAATCCGATCCATCGCATCGGTATTACCCGCCACGACAAACAAGCCATTGACGCCCGCGCCAATGTGGAAACCATTGTCCGCGGTGTATTCGAGCCCGAAATTTTCGTAGCTGAGAAATCCATTCGTACCGCCGACAAAAACCAAACTGACGTTCGTGCCGATGACCGGTGTGAGATTCCAGTTTGGTACCACCAGTTTGACCCCCGTACCCAGGCTCAGGGCACTTTGGGTAATGGGGCCGGTTACCGGCGTGTAGCCGATGCTGCCGGTCACTCGGGCGAAGTCGGTTAGGTTGTAGGCCATGCTGGCGCCAAATACGCCGATCGGATCGCCGAACAGCGAAGCGTACGCACCGGTACGGTAAGCCATGCGGTTGCTCTCTTGGGTTTGCAAGCTAGCCGCTTGCGCACCTGCGGGAATCAACGCCGCCAATACACCGACAGAAAAAAGGACGCGAGAAAGAATCGTTTTCATTTTGTACTCCTTGGGCGGCAGCAGATTGCAAGGGGAGGGCCATGCAATTGCGTGCCTGGAGTACGGTACGCCGGACAAAACTGTCAGACGAAATAGGCTTAGACGACGATCTTGCCGGTTGGAATAGTGGCCACAGCTGTGTTGCCCGATCCATCCACCATCGGTTGGCGAGCCGATACGGGCATCGGCTGCCGTAGGAGGCTGGCCACGGTATTGGTGAGGTGACCGAGGTCCGTTGGTAACCCCAATTCTGGAACCAATGCACCGGCACCGTAAGTTCCCTTGTAATCGGTGGGATATAGGTCGGAAGCGATATGACCAAGCACCATCGGGCCCGGGATGCACCCGGAGTAGAGTTGGATGCTAGCAGCATTGGGAGCATGATTCGATCCGGAGCCGTTGTTGAGAGGTGCGCGATTAAACTCACTCCCGACTGCCACTACCGTTTCGTTCCAAATATTGGCTGCCTTTAGTCTTTCGATGAACTCCAACATGCAGGACGCATGGGCTACGGCGTATAAGCTGTTGATATAAACCGATGCCAACATGCCGGTGAAATGTTCATCGACTACATACCCAGAAACAACGGTTCCATCAAGAATGGCCGTGATCGAATTAAGCTCCAGGGTCAGAGAGTCGCTGAACCCATTTAACAAAACAAGTTCGGCGATCGCAAAGCTGTTGGCCATCGATGGGATAGCGGAGGAAGCATTCGGGTTCGCGGAGTCTGCGGATGTGCGAGTGGGATCCACGAGCGTCCGCAAATCGGCCGCGTTGACTTTGCGGCCGGCTACTTGGTGGTGGAGGTTTCGCGGCGCTGCTGCCGTGGCGACTGCTCCGATGGGGTAGTCATTCACCCCCACTATGGTTGTAGCAAGTGCGCGTGAAATGAGGGCGGCGTACTTGGCTTGAAGGGTGACGTACTGGGTGGCCATTGTGGAGAAAGCTTGTCCCATCATGGCTTGGGCTGAATGAATGGACGTCTTTATAATTTGGGCGTCCGGATGGTTTCTTATCGCTCGGGAGGCGAGCGCCGTACGAGTTGCGTCTATGTATGTTTTGAGCAGAAGCTCCCGCTGACGGATATTCGTAACGCTAGAGGGCGACGAAAATGGGGCTGCAATAGCAGTGAAGTAGTTTCCTGTGAGTAAGAGCGGACTTTTTCCTACGGCGGAATAGTAACTATACATGGGATTCCCGCTGAAAGCCGCAGCGATCGGAGCCGTCGACGAATCACCAGCAATCGCCGGCAAGCTCTTTACAGATCCCGGGGCGCGAAAGTGGCCGGCTTCTGACCCGCCGTGCCCGGGATTGCCGGTGTTGATTCCACGCAAGATTAGGAAATTAGAAAGCAGGTCGGTCATGGGCCGCGTGCCTCCGACGCTGGGAACCATGGTACCCCAGATATGCGGCAAGCCCAGGTTACCTACCTTTATCGTGCTATAAATTCCCGAGGTGTAGCGTCCATCACCATTCAAAACGAGTTTGTTAGCGAGTTGGCCCCCGGGCGTTCCCGGCACAAAATTCGCATCGTCTGCAGTGCCGTTCTTAAGTATTAAGTCGTAAACCCAACGCGGGGGGGCGCCGTAGGTGCGCATGTCGACCCATTTGCGAGGAGAAGAACCAGTGGTCTCCGCATAGGCCCGCGAAATGGCGCCCTGAGAAATTGCGTCCATCAGGAGCGAAAAGGGCCCATCCAAGAGAGCAGCCGTGGCGAGCGCTTTGCTTGAATTTTTTATAAACTGGCGACGGTCCATTTTCTTTTTCATACCGGTTCCTATCGTTCGGATTGGAAGCTTGAGCTGCGGTACTGTGGTGTCAAAAATAGCGCGTTGATCATTGCGCGTGCGTCTTGAGTAGTTTCGAGTGTGTTTGCCAAATTTTCGACCACTGTACGATGCCTTTTATCGACGACAGAGGTTTGCCCTTCTGCAACGGGGTCGTTGATTTCGATTTGTATCCCTGTGAAATACGCATAGTACCGAGACGCCGCGCAAAGATAGAAATCGTGTGTGTCGGCTAGCTTCGCCCCAAGGTCGCCAATGCTGGTGAGTGGAATGATTTCCAACGCTCCGGTGGAATCGCGGAAATAGAATAGCCCTTTGGACGGGCGAAGGCGGTAACTATTGTCCGCATGAATTGGCCATTCGCTTTCCGAAGTGGTGAGCGTCGGCGCAGCTACGAATCCCGAATCGAGCCCTCGTGCCTCCGCATCCGCACTATCTAGGTTGAGGTATGTCCAGCCTCGCAGGACTGCTGCCATTTGATCCATTGAGGCGTGGCACTGCACACAGCCTTGGGATTTGCGAAAGGGAACACTGGAAGCAGAGTTTTTGTAAATGGCGGCGTCCGCGTAGCGCACAACCGGCAAACTCCGGCACATTAAGTCATTGAAAACAGCGCGGGCCCATTTTCTCGGCATGTTGGTGCCGCCGTTCGTCCGATAACCTAGCGGCTCATTGATGGTTTGGAAAAGGTACGGGAACGAACCTAGGATGCCGCCGCCGTAATTCTTTCCTAAGGAGATCGACCCGGTGAAGGTTGTCCCGACCGAATTCACAAAGTTGTAGGAGGTTGCCAACTCACCCGTCTCTTCGACTCCCAGCAGGTTCCCAGTCATTGCGTAATCGGCCTGGCCGTTGAAAATAGATCGAGCCTTCGTATTGCCGGAGTAGAGCCCAGTGGCTTGTGCGGTGCTGCGAATGGCGCGCAAGTGTTTAGTGGTCGTTACGACGTATTTAAAGTCCGTGTCCGGCTTTAGTAAGGCGCGGGTAAAGTAGAAAGCTGGAGTTTCGATATCGAAGAAATCCTTCGTTCCATTTACGGCGCCGATATTAGCAGTCGGCAGGTATTCTTTGTTAGATAGCCAGGACGAATGGAGGCGATGCATATTAGAGAGCACGGCAAGCCCCACCGGATCATTGACGTTGGCGACTCGGCCCGTTGCATTGAGTTCGCCACGATCAAAGATTTCCATGCAGGCCGCAGCAGCAGTCTTGGTTCCGTTCTTGACGGGAGTGAGGAGCGGGTCAGTTGGGTCAATCGATGTCTGCGTAAGCTGCGCGTAGCAGCGCATAAAGATTTGGGTTTCGGTGAGCGTGACACCGGCTGAAGCGGGCATACTCAAAATCACCATTAAGGCAATAAGGCGGCTCATAAACCTCCCAACGCTCCCGCTTCACAAAGCGGAAGGGCGATTGTCCGCCAAATGTCGGCAGTACCAAAACTCTTCGTTTGAGCAGAGGCCACCTGGTTAAGTAACGCGGTGACCGTGTCGGTATCGATCGTTGTGTACGGAAAAAACACAGTGTAAAAAGCTCTGATGTTGGTCTCGTTCGGCACCGATGCGGGTAGCAGGTTCACTCTGGAAAGTGCGTTGGTGATAGCCGTGCCGTTTTCAATAAGCGCCGCGCACGCATTGAGCGCATACCCTGCCCGCGCCGGGTTGGCAGCAGGGCTTTGCGGTGCTTGACCGAACGCCACGATAGTTGAAGTGCTGTAGGGGCAATTCCCTGTGCCATCATAAGGAGTGCAGGGGCCGCCAATGGCCGAAACACTTTTGCGAATTTGATTGTTGATAATCAAACGAGCGGGTTCGTTGGCAGTTGTGGCTGCGGCGTCGGCATCTTGAATTTTTTTGCCGGGCTTCATGTTCAAGAAGATGCGCGCCAAGTAAGAAGCCATGTGGTCTCGTGTTCCCAAGGGTACTGAATAATTATAGACGGAATTGAGCGAAGGTACCGGATTAGGTTCTTCCTCACCTGCGAGCACCGCAGCAATGGCGTTGAGCTCCACCTCGGGCTGGCCCTTGGTCTGCATTTGGCTCACCCCGCCACTAGCAACGGGGCCTACGGCACGGTTAAACAAAACCACGAACTGCGCCACGGTCGGGGCGCGGTATTTGAGAGTAGATGAGCTCACGTTTCCGTGGCAGCTTTGGCAACGTGCTTGGTACAGTAGCGTGCCATTGGGCGGCAAAGTGGAATACAAAGGGGTGGCCGACTTGGCGGATTTATTTCCAGCGGCGTCATAGGCTTCAACTTGGTAGCGGTACTCGGTTCCCCCGATTAAGCCAGAATCTGAATAGGAACGTGCCGGGGCGTTAATGGTTCCTAAAACAACTGCGCTGCCTGATCGATAAATTTTATAGGTAGTTACTCCTACGTTGTCGGTGGCAGCGGCCCAGGTCACCGTAATCACATTCACTCCGCCAGTGTTTGAGGCTGTCCCTGAAAACGTGTTGGGGACCGTAGGCGCTTGGGTGTCCGGGGCTGGGGGGCGGCTTCGGGTGGTGACCGAAGCTTCCGTGCTAAACGCCGAGCGGTTCATCGCTTTATCAATCGCTTTGACCTTGTAGTGGTACAGCGTGTTTTCCGTTAGTCCGATATCCAAATAGTTTTGAGAAGCGGTGGCTGGAGTCGGGGTTAGTGCGGTGAAAATTTTTGATCCGTTGCGGTAGATTTCGTAGCCCTTCATGCCCGAGTTTCCGCTATCGGTCGACGCGTTCCACGTTATCAATGCGCGGTCGAAGTTTGAGCTAGTAACTGTCACGCTACTGGGGACAGTGGGAGCGGTAGTGTCTGAGACATCTGACAGTACAAATGCAATGGCGGTGATCTCATCTTGATTCAGGTCTCTCAAGACAGACATTTCTCCGACCAAACCGGGCGTGGTAGCGGTGCCAATGTTAGCCGAGATGTTTGCCGCTGTTTTATTGCGAACCCGAGACGTCGCAATTGGAAGATGGCAGATTTGGCAACGGGAACCGTAGAGGGCTGCTCCATTTACCGACCCCGTGGTAGCGGAGGCCGCGGCGGAGCGGGCCGATTCATTGCCGCGATTGTCCAACGCAGAAACTTTGTAGCTATACGCAGTGGCAGCAGATACCGCGTTGTCGATGTAGGCCAGGGTACTTGAGCTCACCGTCGATAACAAAGAGTTGTCGCGGTAGATTTTATAGTTCTTCATTCCCGATCCGCCTGAATTATCCGTGGAGGCAGACCATGTGAGCCGTACCAATTTCGAACCCGTCACGGTTGTAGACACTCCGGTGGGTACGCTGGGAGCAGTGACGTCCGGAACAGCTAACGGCGGAGCCGTACGGCCGGTAACCGAGGCGCTCTTGGCTGAAGTATTGCCGGCCGTATCAAAAGCTACTGCGCTGTAATGGTAGTCCGTTGCAGGAGTTAGTTCTTCGTCAGAAAAGCTCAACGTAAATCCATCGACCGTGCCGATTTCCTCGTCATTGCGGTACAGGGTATAGCCGCCCATTCCGGTGCCGTCCTCTCCATCCTGAGAGGCAAGCCAAGTGAGCGCCATGGAGTTGGGTCCGAGAGCCACTGCCGTCAGACCGGTTGGCACCGCAGGGGCAGTCGTGTCAGGAGGCGGATTAATTCCAATCGCGATCGCTTCGAAATCCGAACTGGCTAAGTTCGAAAGAAAATTCATTTGCCGAACGCTTGATACCGCGTTGGCGATGTTTTGCGCGGTCCAATTGTGAACGGCGACCCCGCTGATATCGCCATGACAAGAAAGGCAATTGTTAGCGTAGAGCGATTGACCTAAAGCGACGCGCGATCTGGAAAGAGTGCTGTTCACCGGCGTCATCACGTTTTGGTCTTTCTGCAGCGAGCACGCCGATAGAATCAGCGAGGCTGCGAGTGTCCAAAACAAGTTCAATTTTAGGTGTTGCAACATTCTGTATGGGCTTCCGCGGTTGTGGATTGTAATTGCAAGAAGCTTGCCCGCGGGTTCTACACACGACTACGCGCCGAACAGTTGTCGAACTTTTGGTCGAAAAGGATAGGGGTAGCTAAAGGTTCGAATACGTTGGGAAAGGTATGTCGGTCCAATGGTCAGTAGCTTGAACATGGATTGGGCGATTTCGTGCCTGCGTTTTTTCTCTCTAGATTTCATCGACCGAAGTGGTACGGTCGATCGCGTAGGGGGTATGGGGCATGGGTCGCTTTTCATCTTTCCTGATTGGGGTTCTGTTTACATTCAGTGGCTATGCGGCAGATCCAGGTTGCTCGGGACGCATGCGAGAAGTCGTTCCCTTGGGAGGAGAAGAGAGAGTGGCGGCGGTGGAAGCCATCAACGAGGCGCGTTCCGCCGAGCTGACTCGCTACACCGGCGATTTAAGCGTGCAAGAACTTCTGCAGGGCCAGGGCCGTTTTGGATTCGTCGCCATTCGCAATGAGCAAGTAGCCGGTTTTATCGTGTACGAAACGCGCGGGCGCTACGTGCAAGTAATCAGTGTGGCGGTCGCGGAGAGCTTGCGGGGCCAGGGAGTCGGGCACGAATTACTGAAGAGCACTATCGCGGCCGCGCGCCAAATTCCGGGAATTGACGACGTGCGGGTGATGCTTCGCTTGGACGACGAATCTGCCAACGCTCTTTTCACAAAGAGTGAATTTATAGAATCCGAGATTATCTCGGGACGGTTTGATGCCCAGACGCATAGCGGCCGGCTGATGAAACTTTCGCTGGCGGGCAAAGATAGAAACGGGCAGGTGCTCCACGAACCGCAGCTTCAGTTGGCGCCCAAGCCGCAACCCCGTCGGCGGGTAGCGGTGGACGTTTTGCCGGCGACTCGGGAATTTCTGCACCAGATTGATCCGACCCTGGAGAATGCTTGGTAGTTTAGTAGATGTCCCATTTGCTATTGAGGTACGTTTCCACCGTGCCGCGAGTAGCGTTGTCCATGGCCTTGTTGTGAAAGAGCAAAATTTCAGCAATGTCGGCGTCGATGGTGGAATTCACTCCTGATCGACCGATGCGCATGACACCATCGGTAATGGAAAGAACAGGATCGGCCAGTGAGTTTCCGACCGGCTTAGAGACCGTATTCCAGAATTGGGTATTGCCCACTTGCGCGCTATTGCCGCCTGCGCCGGAGTCGTGAACCCATGTATAGAGGGCAAAGGCCGGATCGTAAATAGCCGCGGAACGGGAACCTCCGCCGAAAAAGCCCGTGTAGATGAAATCGAAAGTGCTATCCAAACCAAACCAGGCCGAGGTGCCGTCGACAGCGCCTTCATTGAACTGCAAAAAGACGGGGTAGTTCGTTCCTGATGAATTGATCCGCGATACGACAAATACCGTGAAGTCGGGGTTTCCGGTGATGCCAGAGTTGTTAATGGTACGCAGTATTTGGCTGGAGCCCCCGACAAAGTGGACCGCTGGAAGGGAATTGAGAGCGCCCGTCAGTATCGTTGGTGGGTTAGTGCTTTCGTTTGCGTCATTCGCATACGCGCTGATATCGGGCCAGCTCGTGACGTCGGTACCGTTGGCGCCCGTCAGAGTGTCGGCGGTTAACCACAGGCGTAAGAAGGCGTAGTCGGTGAGGTAGGTAACTTGATTGTCGGTGCTGGTGGAAGTCGCGGAATTGTTACCGGCAATATCCTTTACCGCAGCCGCCCCAATGCGGGGGATCACGGTGCCATCGTTTCCCGCTAGTGCGGTCGCTCGGACAGTGAACGCCTGGTGATTGCCCGAGTCGGTAACGGTCCAGGTAAGGCCCGAAGCGAACCCGGTTTGGCTAATATCGGCTGCGGTGAATGTGCTGGCGTCAATTTCTTCGTCGAATAGCACATCGAAAGTAATAGGAACGCTACCGGTACCGCGCGACTGAGTGCTGCGGCGGTTGATGGTTACCGCGGGGCCGGTGAGATCGTATTTCACGGTGAGTACGGCAAGCGAACTTCCATTGCCTTCGGCGTCGACAGCCGCTGAGGGCGGGAAGCCGATCAGGATGTCGCCCTCCAACAACGGCACTATTTCAAAAGCGTAGGCCGCGCCGCTGCCGGAGAAGTTTTGCACGGTGCCGTTGGAAACGATCAAATGGTCGGCGGAGAAACCGATGACGGCGGTGTTCCAAACGATGGAAACCGTGACGGGGTTAGTCCGCGACGCCACCGCGGAAGTGAGTGTGGGGTAGATTAGCGGTGCCTCGGTCACATCGGGCAATCCGCCGACCGGGTTACAGCCTGCGACGAGACACAAAAAGGCGACCGCGCTGGAAGCCAGCACACGATCCATAAAGTCTTGGAATTTGCGTAAGTTGCGCATGGAAACAGAGCCTAGATCGGCTCAGCATTAGTTTACGCTGCAAATATGGGAGAAATTTGCCCGAGTTGTGTGTGCGTAAACACAAAGAAAAGCGCATAATTACAGAGGTTTAAGCGGGTAATAAAATAACACTTTTGAGGACTCGGGATCAGTCGCGTTGCGCGTCGATCCAATCAAAACTCAGTTTAACGACTTGGGCTTTGAGTTTCGCAAGCGGGGTTGGGTAGTCCGAGGAAAAATACCCGACCAACGCCCCGGTCATGAGTGACTGCACCGATCTCGCTAACTCACGGCATTTCGCGGCAGGAATTCCCGACGGTTCAAGGCTGCTCATCATGCGTTCCTCGCCCATGGTGCGGATTGCATTTTGGAGCTCGCGGTATGGTTGGGAATGGCTTGCCAGATTGTAGAGCAGTGTCATCACGCAAGCTTGTTCCGGGTATTCCGCCAGCCAATCAAAGGGGCCTTCGATCACCGCGCGCATCCGACCCCGCCAGTCTTTGGCCTTTGAGGTGCGCTCAATCACGAAGCTTTGGCCGGTCGCTACGACGTAACGAATCGCAGCCATAACCAATTCATCCCGGTTAGCGAAATAGTACGCAACGTGAGTACGGCGCATTTTGAGTTTCTTGCCTAAAGTGTCGAAGGTGGTTTCTTCCAGACCTTTGGTGGCTAAGCACTCAATCATGGTTTTTACGATGCGAAGTTTCCGCTCTTCGCCTCGGCCCGGCTTCACATTAAAGATTTGCGTGTAGAGGGCAGCGGGAAATTTGTTGTTGTTCATAAAGTCAGTTCCATCGCCATCGGGCACGAAACAGTTTGCCTAAGGGTTTGGGTTAAGGCGCGATTGTACACCAACCGCGCATGAGAATTACCGACGAAAGACTCAAATTTTCGGGAGTGCCTCGCCAGGAGTTTCTCGTCGAAGTTATCCACTGTGGTTACCTTGAAATACAATTTCAGATTTCGAGTCCATTCGTTTTGCAATATGAATTGGTGGCCGGGTACCACGTCTTCCCAAAAGCGGTTCATAATTGGCCCGTACGCATGCACCAAAATTTGAGAGTGCAGCATCGCTCGGTTCCCTCGGCTATCAAACTGGGAGGGCCACGGGTGGGAACTCACCCACGGCATAGCGTGTTGGCGGGCCACCGCGTAGAGGCGTGCTTGATTGGCGAGGTCTGATCCGCGTGCGAGCCAATACGATTTTGCCTCGCACATTGCGCCGCTAACTCCGTTAACCAACTGGGAGCGGAATGGGGCGACGAAAGGGTAGCGCCCCTGCAAAAACGACTGCGCCTCCATTACCGGGACTTTGAGCCAACGCCGATCCACCGCATCCCGTTCGATCGGTTTTTCGATCCCTTTGCCCCAATAGTGGCGCTCTGCGGGCACGCGGCCTTGCGCATCTTCGGAACTAAACCGCACCATTCCTAGTGGTTGAGACAAATCGCCGCGTGCGAAAAGCAGAGTGACGGCGGACAGGTCATCATTGAGTGGCTCTTCGCGCTTAGCGGCGGCCACCAGCTTCCCCGCGTCGGTACCGTAAATTTCCGGGTGTCCCACCACATCTTCCAGATAGAGGTCGTAAAACTTATCGAGCACCACCTGCACAAAGGCATTGTCTTGTGCGTGGTTTGACTCGGTTAGCAACTCCTGCAGCGCCCCTGGGGTGCTAAAGGAACGGCGGTAATAATCCGGCAAAACCACCACGGCGGTCAGGGCACGATCGGCGGGGGACCCGTCATGGATATCGTAGGCGACCACGTAATAGGCATCGGCCGCCGCTCCCCAGAGCAGAGCGGCCAGAAGCAAACGGGCCAAGCTGGAATGGCGTGTTTTCAAGGTGGGTATCTTTACCTGAAGCTGGAAATTTTCGCAATTTAGCAACGCGGCGTGTTAAGAAGAGGGTTCTAGGGGCATGTTTGAATAAGCTTTTATTATCAGTAATTTGCTTGTTTCTGGGGGTGGCGGGCGCACCCGCATTTGCCAAGCTCCGCTGTGCGCCTGTTATCGCGGCCCAAGCCCGGCTGAGCCTAGAGTCTGTGGTTCAGGATGTCGTAATGCCTGTTTTGGACGAGGGACAGCGCGCGTCTTTCGCTCAGATTTCTACCGGCGATGGCGAGATCTCCATCCGTAGTCGCCGCGGTTCTTACCTTATTCGCCTCGCTCCTGGTCCCGAGAACGCCTTCCCTCAAAAAGGAGTGCCGGAGTTGGAAATTACTTCCTCCGGCTGGCACGGGAGCGTGGACCTCAATCCGGACGCGGTGGGGGAGGGGTTACCTGCCCTGCAAGGGGTGGTTCGTTCGCTCTTTCGCGCCGATTCCGATTTGCACCCGCACCGCGTGCCCAACGGAGTGAAAGATTGGAAACGTATTCCGTCGTACCCGCAGACCGACACGCTTTCCTGGTTGGTCGGTATGGAGGGCACCGTAGGCGATAATTTCAAACGTGGCACAGTATTGCCCGTCGCCAACGGAAAAACTTTCGTCGCAGCCAAATACCCGGGTGCTTTGAACGACCTGCATCGCCAGCTCAAAACGCCGGGTTGGCAGAAATTCCCCAAGGCGGTTTTGGTTTTGGATCGCACTGACGGTCTGGATCGCAACGTCGACACGTTTACAGACGAACTAGACATCGAAGAGGTGGCCAAGGTCTATGGAGAAAACAGCCACCGACGCGCAGCGCTCGATCCCGGTCTCGGCCTGCACGCGATCACCCGGACCAGTTATTTCAATCGACTGAAAGAATTGCATGGGATGATCGAAGCGGATCCCGAACAGCCGTGGATCGTTTTCTTGGACGAGGCGCACCATACCGGCACTGCGGATGGCCAGTATGAAGCTATCCTGGGTGATCTCGATGCGCTCCTAGCGCGACTGGCGGCCGCGGGCCGGCCGGCCAATGTGCGAGTGGTTTCTATGTCGGCCACCCTTTGGAATGATGATCGCGATCTGGTGGTGGATTTTCTGGGCGGCAACGTGTTTGGGCCCTTCTGGAATGCAGACGAACTCGCACGCCTGCGTCGAGGGGAAATGCTGCCGGAGCTTTGCCGCGCACAGTACTACCTCTCTGTGCAGTACGGATACAATGCTCCGCTGGAAGCGCTCGATCTGATCTCCGCGTTGGACAATGACGACCTGGCCCTAGCACTGAATCCAAGTTTGGCTTTGCGGCGGGGCAAGAAAATAGAAGTCTCGCAAGCTCTTTTGGATGAAATAGCTCGGCAGATTTTACGCCGCAAGAAACCCGGAATTGCCGACCGGGGAATTATTTACGTTCCCACCCGGAAACTCGCTGACGCCTACGCACCCATTCTCTCGGATTTGTTGCAGGCCGAGGTACGGCCCTACCACCGCGGCGATGGCGTTGATCCGGAAACCTTTGCGTGGTTCCGCGATGAGGGTAAGTACGGCACCCGGGCTCAGAAAAAGCAGAGTAAGTATGTGGTCGCCGTCGAACTTTTAGTGGAAGCGGATGATATTCCGGCAACCAATTTGATTGTGCTCGCCAAACACTATCGAGCGAGCCGCGCGGGTTTTCGCCGGTTGATGCAGCTGGTTGGTCGCGCGGGGCGAGTCGATGAGGGTAAGGCGGGCTTTAGGTTTGTGGATTGCACCGGGCTTGCGAGGCTTTTGCGCGATGGTTTATCGCAGATTTTGGTGGAAAGACGCCGGGGGCACGGTACGGAAGGTGAGCCTGTTAGTGTCGGTGGGATAGATTACTCGGTACAGCGTTTTCAAGAAGAGTTCTTTCGGATTTTCCCCGCCGACGGCAGGTTGTACTCCGAATACCCTTACTATGATCCGAAAGTCTTTGTGGACGAAGGCCTGCGGGCTTTGCATTTACGTGGGCAAGACATGGGGGTGTCGAACTTCCATCGCGATTACTCCCTGCAGAACATTGCCGTGCAATTGGCTCAGGCGCTTCCCGATGCCATCGCAACAGAGCGGGATGCCCTAGTTTACGATTTACAGTTTGAATGGGGGTGGGTGGAAGACGATGCTGCTAAGGCTACGGACTTGGCCCGCATCGGGCCGAGAGAGCGGATCTATTCCGCTCTGTTTGAAATCGCCTTGCTCTGGAATGAAACCTCCAGCGATGCAATCGATTTGGGCAAGTTGCACACTCGCGCGGGTATCGATCATCTATTCGCTGCCCTTCTGCCCTGGAAGCGCGGTTTGGAAACGGAAGCTGAAATACGCGCATTTCTCGATCCGGTCGACGGGGAACACGCGAAGTTTCTGGCGGCAGCCAAACTTTTTGGTGTAACCAATCTCACCCAGGCGGGTGGCATCCGGGCCTATGCTCTTGCGATGGTGGATCGATTGGATCCCTCGCCGGAGCGCGCGCTGCTGCTGCGTCAACTGAAAGACCCTGACTATTGGGGATTCACTAGCCAGGCGGCTAGCCCACGGCGCTCCAAGACCGACAAACCCGACCAGCGCGAGCTCTATGAGATGCGCCAACCGTATCAGCGAATCGCACGCCTCATTCACGCAGTGCGGACTTTGGCTCGCCAATCAGGCCGACTGCAGGGGGAGAGCTTTGAAGATCTGCTGGCTTGCTTGCTTCCCGAGCAGGCCATCTTGCAGCGGCCGAGTAACGAGCAGGTGGAGCAGTTTTTAGATTCAGAAGGCGGTTGGAATATTCTCACCCGTCGCTTGGGGTTCTTTGGGCTTACCGGTGTGAATGACTCCGACGCTGGGCGATCGATAGCCACCCAGATAATAAACCAGTTGAAGAAAACACCGGAGGTTAAACAATTTGCAGAGGTGGTGACTGCGAAACGTTTCGGCTGGCGTGTTACCGACGGCAATAGCATTTCCCAAGGCAGCCTACCCGCTACGCTGAAGTTGATGCGGTTTTTGGCTGCGGCCGCGCAGTTGCTGGAAAAGCAGACTGGGGTTGGGCAGGATCTGGGTGCGCTTTTCACCGGTCGCGGGATGTCGGAGTTTTTGGATCGCGTTTTTCTGGGAGAGGTTCTCCCGTTCGTGGACACGGCCCACTATCAGTTAAGTATAGAGGAGGAGGGGAGTCTGCGCCCGCTTTCCACTCTGGCCAGTGAAGTTTTAGGGGCGCCCGGGTTTTGGCGCAAAAGCGGCGCTCAACAAATCATCGTTTGGTTGGCTAGAAGAGCTAAGTTCCCCCGCTCGGTCGAACGTACCCGTCTATTAGGTACGTTGGAGGACGGCTTGCTCTGGTCGTGGAAAGCCTCAGACGGATTTATGGCCTTGAATAATGGGTACCCCCAGTCGATTGAAAGAGTATATCGCGCATTGCAATGGCTGGCGCTGCGGATCAACGCTACGGCCGGTGAGTCCGTAATCGATCTGGATCGCCTGCATACACAAGAAGAGTTTTCGAAAATGGTAGATTGGATTACAGCGCGCTAACAGCGAAAGAGGCAGCGCGGGATCTATCGAGCTTCAGCCCGAACCATCCCGCGCTACATTAGTTGAACTGCGAGAGCTGCTCGCGAATGGACTCGCAGCTTTGCTTGAAATCGGTGGCCTTAAATTCCGAGCCTTCTTCTCCCGGTAGCTTGAATTTGCAGACGGCGTTGGGGTCATAGCGATCGACAATGGTATCGCATTTTTCCATCAGGGTGCTAGCAGTGAGCTTAAGCGAAACAGAGGCCAAGGGGCCGCCTGACTGGGCGATCTGTTGGATGTCGTGCATCGCATCGAGTTGCTGGAGATAGAACTGTTGGACGTCGACAACGAGATCGTTGGTGCAATTGCCTTCGCCATCCACGGCTTCTCGCTTTTCGCCCGCTTGCGGTTCGGGGTTGATGCGGGCGATGGACTTGGAGGCCATGAGCCCTCGCACGGATTGGAAGATTTGTTCCTTAGCGCCACTGTATTGCTCTATTGCAAAAGCTTCCAGCTCCTCGGGGCTAGACGCGTGCTGGCGGGCGACTTTTTGAATCGCGGAATCGTAACTTTGAGAAACAGCTTGGCGAAGTTCGGTCTCTTCGGGCGGCAATTTGGCCATGGTGGCGTCGCGCTGTTTTTTGATTTGCTCTACCAGCTGACTTCGGGCGTCGGCCACTTGGGCGTTGTCTTTCAGAATGGGCTCGGTTGGGGCACTGGTAGTGCTCCCGCCGCCGACGATTGATTGGGCGGCCTTGTTGGAGCAGGCCATTAGGGTTAGGGCCACCAATGCGAGACTCAAATGCTTCATGCGATCCTCCAGGTTCTTCTTTGGGCGTAGCATTTTCGCGACGCATCGCATAGCAGAGATTGGCTAGGGGAAAAGAAAGCGATAACGGCTCGGCGTGTGGTGATCGTAGACGCAGCGTGTCACGGTGTGACCGGTCGAGATTCGGCGCGGAAATACTTTGCAAGAAAGCGACAGAGTAGCTGGTTTTGCTCGGGATGGTCTATCTGGCTGTTGAGACAAAACAGCATCGGGCGCTCGGCGAGCAAGCGATTAAACGCCGCTTGGTTGGGGCTTGGGTCGCTACCAATATCGGCATAAAAGTGGTCGTGCAGGAAATTGGGTAGAGTGTAGTGCCCCACGGTCGCCGCGCCCTGCCAGTAGCCATAGGTGTGGTAGGCCAGCAAGCAAAGCGCGAAATCGTGCACATCCCGAAAGCGGTTCTGAGTGCACGCATTGACCTCGGCGGGGAATTGCAGCTTGCAGGCCGTCACCACCGACTTTCGCATGGCCCTTGCCTGGTGGATGGCAGCGCGAGGCCGTTTTTCACCCAACTCCCGCGCCAGAGCCACAGCGGTGGATCGCATGGCTTTAAAAAATACGTAGTCGTCCGAATTCTTGGACGGGGTGGGTCGGGTCAGCTCGTTGATCCCCGCGCGGGCGAGGGTGGTGCGGCTTTTTCCTTCGGCGGTAAAGAAATCCGATTTGTGAGTGGTTCGGCCCAGGAAAGTATCGTCGTTAAAATAGAGAAAGTGTTCGCTCAGTGCGGGGATCTGATCCAGGAAAAGTTCTAGCGCGGCCGAATTAAAGAGCGGCATCTGCCCGGGTGGCACGATTGCGGAGTTTTTTATCAGGACCACTTTTGGGTGCGCCCGCACCGCTTCCGGTACTCGGCTTTCGGCAAGAACATAGATTTTGCGCAGCCATGGGGCGTGCAGATCCATGGACCGAAGCACGAATTCAATTTCGCCCAACGCAAGGTACCGGCGAGCAGCGGTGCTGGCTCGGTCGGTTTCTTTCGGGGGTGTTTGTCGCAGCCAATGCGTGCGGGCCTCGGCGATTTGGGGATCTGTGCCGTCGACGTAGAGCAGAACCGCATCGACGTCCCCGCGGAAGCTATTGCGGGAGCGGGCCGCATGCACGAGAGCCATTATGGCAGCGCGTCCCCAGCCAAAAATCCGACCCAGGGTTGATTTGAGCAAAGGCGGCATGGGCTTTCATCATGGCGGTTTTGGTGGGTTTGCGCAAGTTAGGCAGTGGGGGAGGGGGCGCCGCGGCGATAGGTTATATAACCTACTATATAGGTCATATGACCTATTAAATGCTTGAGCCTTAGTCGATAAAAGACGATAATAAAAACATATGCTACTCGAACCCGTTTTTGGAAATAAGACCGCCGAAAGAGTCTTTTTGTATTTGGCGAATTACCAGCAGGGCTACGCGCGCGACATCGCCCAAACCTACGAAACGACTCTGAGCATGGTGCAAAAGCAGCTCACTCGGTTGGAAGAGGGAGGCATCTTAGTCAGTCGGCTGGTAGGTAAAACGCGGGTGTATGAATTCAACCCCCGCTGGTATTTCTACAAGGAAATCTTGGCACTGCTGGAAAAAGCTCTACAGGCTTTGCCCAAAGACGAAGTCGAAAAATACTACCGCAAACGCCAGCGTCCTCGGCGCGCAGGGAAGGCGCTGTGGCTAAAATAAATTCCAAAACAACGATCGAGGAGCTGGCTGCCCTAGTGTCCGAGGCTTTGCAAGCTGCAGGGATTCAGGCGGTGCTCAGTGGTGGGGCGGCTGTTTCGATCTATACCCGCAATGAATACGAGTCGGGGGATTTGGATTTTATCAGCGGCGAGAACATGGACTCCATCGAGCGAGTGATGAGCGAACTGGGATTCGAGCGGCGGGGTCGCACCTTTGTGCACCCCCAGGCGGTTTATTTTGTGGAGTTTCCCCCCGGGCCGCTGGCGATTGGCGAGCAGCTTATTCGTGAAAACGAAATTGCAACTCGAGAGACGAGTAGTGGAACGATTCGGCTACTTTCGCCTACACAATGTGTGATGGATCGATTGGCCGCCTATTTTCATTGGAAGGATTTGCAGTCATTGGATCAAGCGGTGCTCGTTGCTAAGAATCAAAGAGTGTCGCTGAAAACGATCGAGGCCTGGGCCAAGCTGGAAGGCAGCTTAGACAAATTCGCGGTGTTCCGAGAGCGCTTGCGCCGATAGTAACTAAGCTTGGGGTGCGGGAGCCCAAGGCGGCGGGCAATCGACAGAAACTTTCCCTCCGCGCCCATCTGGAAACGCAAGACGCACCGACGCGAGAGCAATCATGCGCGGGTTCAAGGGATAAACTGCCCGACTTCCGTAAAGCTTGTCGCCCAGAATGGGCGAGCCGAGCGCGGACAACTGGCCCCGAATCTGGTGTGTGCGGCCCGTGTGTAGTTCCACCGCGACATCGCTGCCGCCGGGGGTGGGGATGGCGGAGTGAATGGTCATCTCGCAGCGCAACCAACCCGGTCCGTCGATCAACGAAAAGCGGCGAGGGGTCTTCTCGCTGGGTTCTTGAAAGTGCAAATGCGGCCCTGTGGCCGGCACTCCGCTTACCAAAGCCCGGTAGTGTTTCTCCACTTGGCGTTCGGCCAACCAGCGATTGAACTGCTTTTGAAAATCGGGGTTTTTGGCGAAAAGTAAAACCCCGCTCACGGGTAAATCCAGTCGTTGGGTCACGAGCAGGTTCAAGCCCGTATGGGCTCGCAGACAATTCAGTGCATTATCGGAAGTGTTGTCGACGGTCGCATGCACCGGCACGCCAGCAGGTTTGGCGATAATGAGGTAGTCCTCGCTTTCGGCCAGAAGGGTCTTTTCCCAGTCTACCTGGGCCACCGGAAAGCGTTTGGGCTGCAGGTGGATGCGTAGGTAGCCCCCCTTGGGAAGCGGGCGATCTTCAAAAACCCGTTTTTTGTCGGAATAAATAGCCCCGGCTCTGAATAGCCCGTCCACTGCCTCTTCATCGAGACGAAAATGCTTGGCTAGGCACGCCCGGATGGTGGTCGCTTCGCCAGCGATGAAGTGTTTTACGGGACTGCGGTTACGGTGAGGAGGCATGGGCGGGGTATAGCACTTTTTGCGCCCAAAAGGTAAGCCGGCACTGTTTTGACCAGTGCCGGCCTTTTTTTAGAGGTTTTTGAGGACTTTGATCACATTGCCGTCTTTATCGGTCAGCACGATCTTGGACGTTTTCGCCGTGTAATCTCTGTCGACGCGGATAGTGCCCGCCGCCGTTTCAGCGATGAGGATCCGGTCCGACTTGGCGCCTTCTTCCATCAGTTCAATCAACTTAGCTTCGTCGTACAGCACAGGGCTGTCGTACACCGTGATGAAAAGCGGCGTTCCGGTCGGCACGTGGCGGACGACGTGAATCGAAGGCCCTTCAACCCGGACAGCCGGGGGTGGCTCGGATACCGAAGTGGCGGCAGCAAAAGTGACAGCTGTCGCTGCTGCGGCTTCAAAGCCGAACGGGGTGACTTCGTAGAAAGTCTTGGTCACGACGTCGGAAATGAACAACCGGTATTTGCGTTTGGTTTCGCCTAGGAGCGAAAACTCCGCCTGTTCGCGGTCAAAAGCCTTTAGCACCCGGAACGGGGCTGCCTTGAGGGCGTTCACTAAACTCAGAGGTTCGCCTTGCTCAACCTTGCCAGCCGGAATTGAGAGGTCCACTTCTTGCGGTTTCATTTTGGAGACTACATCGGCGTAGTAGGCGCCATCCAGTTGGCCAACCAACTTGTCGAGGTCCCCGCTCTTGGGTACCAAAATATCGAGCGCGATTTGGTCCGACGGGGCTTTGCTGTTGAAATCCCCGATCGCCAAACTGATGGCGGTGAGGTCAGCGTCGTCGTGGTAGCCAACGTAGCTGTCTCCACCCAGGTACGAAGCGGGAACCGTTTTACCGTTGGCTCCAGTGTAATCGCCTTCCTTGATTACGCCAAAGTGCTTGGCGAACTTGCCTTTTGCGTAAATGGCATTGAGCAAGACCGCGACGTCTTCTTCACCCAGCTGGCCAACGAGTTTTGTGATCTTGTTTTTGGTGTTGGCGGCTACCCAAGCGTTGATGTTGCCAACCGTGGCGGGGTCCTTAAAGTTTTCGGTGGTTAGCTTCGCTCCGTACGCGGAGCCTGCGGTGCGCAAAAAACCAGGTTTGAAAGAAAACCCCAAATCCGGATTTGAATTTCCCCAAAGCGCGTTGGCGCTGGTGAACTCAAAAGCGCCATTGCTTTCGGCTGCATATTTTTTCAGAGAGGCACGCAAGGACCCGATGCCGCTTACCATGGTGGCGCTGCGGGTGCCGGGGAATAAACCTTCGAGTTGTGTTAACGTTTTTTTTTCTGAGCCGACGGTCGCCAGCGTCATCGCTTCGGCAATGCTCAGTGGAGAGATGGCAACAGGTTCCGATCCTTTTTCGTTGTAAAGCGATCTAAACAAACTAAACCCAAAGGACCGAATTCCCTGCGCGGCCTGCGTGGTGCTCGCGGATGGCGGTGCAGCGTGGGATGGGGCCGCGATCGCTAGCGCAGCTCCAATGGAAAAAAGTGAAAGCATACTTTGATTCATGGATTCTCCTTGTTGCGCAGGATTGAACGCCGGGCCGATGGCCCCGTCAAAGCGGGCAGGGATTTCGTGTTGTTAATCGTTAACAACGGGTAACTGGGAGTAGTTGGGGGCGGGATTGAATTGAGTCAGTTGTCCAAACGTTTAAGGCTGGTACTTCCAAACAGAGTCACGAAGGCCATATTGTCCGTTGGTATCGATTCCCTGACCGCCAAAGAAATAGCCCGTATTGGCGCTCTGATCGAAAAGAAAAGGAATAAAGACACCAGCCCCATACCCAAGAGCGTCTGAAGCCAATGCCGATCCCAGAGTTGAGTCATTTAAAACGGGGGAGCTTGAGCCATCTACCCACGACCACTGACCTGCGCTGTACTTCCAAGTATCGGACATGAAATACCTGGCCCCGTTTACTTGGTAGTAACCACCAGAAATGTACACGTCTCCCGCGGAACTCGCCCAAACGGCAGCGCTCAACCGGGGTCCCGGATAGTAACTGGAAGAGGAGACTCCCTTTGCTCCCCGTTGTTCTGCGGCATCGGAGGTTTTAGGGCCACTCAACCAAGTCCATTGCCCATTTTGGAACTTCCACAGATCGGAAAGGCCACCTACGGCTCCCGATTCTCCATACCCTTTTCCACCGAATAGATAGAGCGTTTGGGTGGAGTTATCGAAACCGAAGTTAATGAAAGTTCGAGCTCCAGGTGTGTTTGCCGAGTCTGCCGTGCCTTGGACGCCATACACGCCAAATTGAGAAACGACGTTGGAACCCGAAAGCCAAGTCCAATTGGTTCCATCGTACATCCAAAGATCGTTCAAGTAGGAAGGTGTTCCGCCTGTGGCGTAGCCGGAGCCACCAAACATATATAAGTTTTGTGAGGCATCTTGCCAGTACGCGCCGGCTCGGCGACCTCCGGGCTGGTTTGAAGAGGCGGCGACCCCCTGCGTGCCAAACACGCCGAGTTCGTCCGTCGTATTGTCCCCGCTGACCCAAGTCCAGCCAGTTGATGACGAGTATTTCCACAGGTCATTCAGCCAGCGTTCGGACGTATTGGTGGTTCCAAATCCGATTCCGCCCATCAAATAGATATCGCTTCCTCGCTTCCAAATCGCGCCGTGGCCTCGTGACCCTGGATTATTGGACATGCTGGGCGTTCCCTTTGTCCCGTAAGTACCAGAGACATTTCCGTCTTTGATGCCAGCTTCCCAAGTCCAGGTATTGGAGGCCGTATCAAAGGACCAAAGATCAGCGAGGTAGCGCATTTGCCCAAGAGAGTCGAACCCGCTCCCGCCGAAAAGGTAGATTTTTCCGTCGGAATAGGTTTGGATCGCCACATCTCTAGGTCCTGGCGAGTTGGAGAGGCTCTGTACCCCCTGCGTTCCGTAAGTGGGAACCTTTTCCGTTCGCCCAGTGCCCATCAACCACGTCCAGTTGGTACCATCCCATTTCCATAGTCGATTGACTGCCGGTGTGGTGACTGTTCCGGTTTGGGACATCCAGCCGCCATAGAGGTAGACCGAACCTCCGATAGAAAAGGCGGCCGGCGCCGCCAAACCTTCTGGCGCGGTATCGGTCGGCACGCCCGAAGAATCAACACCCAAAGCGGCGTTGACGCCGTCTATTCCCTTAACCCACTGCCATTGGCCCGAAGTGGGTCGAAACCTCCATAAGTCGTTCATATTGCCAAACGTCGTTTGGCCGACGTGGTTCGGTGAACCGTACCCGCTAGAAATCCAGACGTCGGAACCCGAATCGATCCAAAGGGCTGCGTACATGCGCGGACCCGGCTTGGCGGCCGCATCAAAACTTCCCTTGCTTTGATAGACTCCCTTCCATGTGTTGGTAACACCGGTACCGAATACGGCCGTCCAATTGGTGCCATCAAAACTCCAAAGCTCGTTACACCAAGCCAACGCACCCGCTGAACCAAATCCTTGGCCGCCAAAAATCCATGCCTTTCCGGCGACCGGATCATAGGCAGAGGCCATGAGCATCCGAGCACCTGGGTAAGGAGATCCGCCATAAGTCCCCAGCGCAGAAATCAGGTTGGACCCGCCTTTCCAAGTCCATTTGCCAGTGGCTGGATTCCAACGCCAAAGATCATTCAAAGCTCCGGCCGAACCTGTTGAGTCATACCCTTGGCCGCCGAAGACCCAGACCGCACCGCTGGCATCCATCCACATTGCCGCACTGTGTCGACCGCCGGGGTATCCAGGGCCTTCGACATTGAGTACGCCATAAACACCCGCCGCATTTCCCGTGTCCGGGCCCGCAAGCAAGTTCCAGACGCCATCGCTGTACTTCCAAAGAGTGGCCAGCGAACTGGAGACGCCAAGGGAATCGGAGCCGCTGCCACCGAAGAGCCAAAGCGATCCATCGGAACCAATTGTGCAAGAGGCTTTCGCTGATAGAGCAGGGTGCCCAATCCCGGTAGTCGGTGAGGCGTAGGTTGCCTGGTTGATTCCGTTTGCGCCTTCGCCGCTTAACCAAGTCCAGGAAGTTCCATCGAACTTCCAAAGATCGGAAACAATGTTTCCTCCGCCGTCTGTGCCGGGTCCTTGCCCGCCGTACATAAACCCAACGGAGCCATTGCTACAAAAAGCGCTGTACCCTCGACTCCACGGCAAATTGTTTACATTGGAGACCCCCTTGGTTCCCACATCCACCAAATAGGGTGTTTCGCCGGCTAGTTTTTTCCAGGCAGAGCTGGCCGCTGTTCCATTGGTTCCCAAATAGAGCCCGGGACCGCATGCCACGGTCGTCAAAAGCGCACAGCAAAAAGTGGCCAAGTGTTTCATTTGATGATCGGAGAAGGGGAGCCGTCGGTATGCCTACTAGTTTAAGCGCAAATTGTGTGGGAATTGCGCGAGTGAGAAGGTCGCCTTTATTGTGTATTATTAGATGGTTATATAGCTCGCCGCTGCCTCGGTGCTTAACGAGGGGCCCCCGGATTAGGCATGGGGCCCCAAGGGCCGCGAGCACGTTTCGCCAAAGTTTGGGTTCCGCTTTTTCGACGATGTGTACCCTCGTTTTACCTAGTCTTATTTGGTTCGACAGAGTTCTTACTCAGGTCAAGCGCCAATCCAATTCTCCACTAATTGGGATTGCGGCCGCTTTATGCGCCATCACTGGGAGTCTGGTCTCCTTGGCTTATGCGGATGTTCTTTGCATCGAGATCACGGGTTTCAAAACTTACAACAGCTTTTCCGGATCCTAAAACGTTAACAGCCGCTAATAACCTAACGTTTGTATTTTCGAAAGAGAAACGCCGCTCCTAGTGCGCAACCCACTAAGGTGAAAATCAGCACAATCGGAGACGGTAACTCAGGCACTCCGGAGGCGTTCTCGCAGCTGCTACCGGTCCAGATGCAGGCCGCATGCTGGGTGCAATCGGGTGCATTCAACTCCACCGAGCAATTCAGGCACGTTGTGTTCCCACTCCAACAAATGGGACAGGAGGGATCCGTGCAGGCGGGATCATTTCCAAAGGTACACGATCCGCCACATGAAATCGAATAGGCGATCTGGGGTTGCGCTAGGAAAGCAAGTAGACAGACTAGGAAGAGTATTCTCATGGACCCTTTCATGGAACGGCAAATAATAGCACTCATTAGGTTCACGACAAGCGGATTGAGAAATAAGGAAAGGGCTATTTCGTTCTCAAGACTATTTGAAAAACAGAATGCTTATTGTCTTTCCAGTGCACTTGGGGGTTGCGTTCGAAAGTTTTCCAGAGAGTCCGGGTCACAGTCGCGCAGTTATCGACGCTCGAAGCATAAACCCGTTTCCCCCCCGAAACCGCCGAGGTGGCCGTTTCACAAAACGATCCTTGATTCTGGAGAAAGCTCGCTTCTGGCCAATAGTATTTGAAATAGCTGTGACGAAAGCCTGCTAAGAAAATCGGATTCACGTCATTTAACTCCTTCAAAGCGAGCACCGCGGAAACAGAGGGAGGCGGAGCGTTGTCTCTCTCGTTTAGGAGTGGAACCGATTTTAAGAAAAGTAAAATGACCAGAGTTCCCACCACGACAGTCCCGATTGACATGCTGTACTGAAAAAGCACCGCCGCCATTTCGGCGAAGCCCCACAAAAAGAGGGGGAGGAGGTACCGAGCATTGGTCGGTGGCAGGAACAGGAGTAGATACAAGAAATAGAAGGCCAGTCCCCAGCGCATTTGGCGGTGAACCCCGCTTGCTCGCGGCAGGCCGCGTAGTATTAGGCCAGTGGAAAATAGAACCAGGCCGGTTGTGATTATCCAATCTAGAGCCGACATTTTGGGAAGTTGGATCCCGAATCCGGAGTAGAGTGCAATATACGGAAATTCGAAAAACCGCCGTAGCCAATCAGAGGGTGAGGCCGAAGAGCCTATTAGTGAAATATCGGCCCGGGAAAATCGGGCGAAAAACATCTTCCAAACAATATCGAAATAGGCGCCGGGTCCCACTAAGAAGCAAGTAGGTACGAGCCACGCGGCTACTCCTGCAGCGAAGCCAAGCGCCATTACAGGCCAGTTTTTTGAAGAAACCACGGCCATGCTGGCTGGGATGGCAAAGAGCCAAACATGGGGTCGCACGCCCCCTGTCGCCCCCAGCGCGATTCCAACCAAAAACAGTGCCCACCGATTGGACCGCCCGTTTATTCGACTAGCTAAAAGTACGGATGCGAATCCTGCAAGGAGGCCCGGCATATCGGTCATTGCCTTGGTGGATTCCAATCCAGTCAGCGGAAGCGAGAAAAACAAAAACACTGCCGAGAGTGCGGCGGTTTGGGAAAAAACGGTTCGGAGAAGGGTGTACGCGCACGGAATCAAAAGCAGCCCAGAGATCGTGCTCATCGCGGTAAGCGTTGCTGTGTCAGAGCGGAAGAATGGGCGCAGGCATTTGGCTAGAAAAATGTAAGCGGGAAAACCGGGTGGGTGTGGCCTCCCATCCAAAGGATTAAAATCTCTGATTCCCAGAGCGAAGTTTGCCGCATCGACATCGTCCAAATGGGGACTTTGGTGGAAGACGTAAAGTACTGAACACGCACAAGCCAGCGCAAAAAGAAGGGCACGGGGAGAGAATTGCTTTGCTGCCTGCATGGTTGGGCAGGATTTTGCCCAACTTCCGGCAAATGTACAGCTATTGCGCGGAGGCCAGATTTTGGCCCTTTTTCTCGGTGGACCAGCCAGCGGTTGCGTTAGCCCCGAACCACTTTATTCCGACGGCAAAGAGCGCGAAAATCCCTGCTGTATAAAGAAAAAAGCCGAGATGAGCATGGAACAAAAACTGAAAAACCCAGATTCCTCGCTCCTTACCCAGTAAACTCATCAAGGGCGCGCCGGAAAAAAATAGAACCATGATTCTAAGGATATTAAATGCCCACATTTGCGCTATTCCGAATACACCGAGGAAGATCCACCCCATCCCAGTCATCGCGTGCGGGGCCAATGAGACGGCGGTTGTCCAAGCGACAAGCCAAATAAATAGACCCGCCAAGCCGTCGCACCCCTGGGAGATAGTTACTGCGAAGCGGCCATTGCCGATCGCCATAAAGCTTGTTTCGTGCATTTCGCATTTTACCGATTTGGAAAAATAACGACTTGCGGTGCAAACTGAATTTACCGTTGCGGGAGCGAGTGCGCGCCAAACGGCCTCGCCTTGGTGATTGTAGAGTGGAACGCTCAGCGCCATTAAGCAGGCGGGTATTATTAGCCACAGACGCCGGTGGCTCAAAAAATAACCAGGCCGAATAAACCAAAAAACACTGGATAAGATACTGGCGAACAATCCGCCTGCAAGCAGTGCTTTCCATACCCCATGGCTAAGTTGCCCGTCGAATTGCTGTGCCGCATAAACCAAGGTGGCACTCGCAACGAAGACGGTGAACCCGAGCGCAAGGGGTCGCAATCGCAGAGGCGTTTGCCGATAGGAGTAGAGCAGTGTTCCGAGCCACCACCCACTGAGCAAGAACGGTACGAATAGATCCTGGTCTTGTGTCCCGATCCAACCGACACGGACTTGCATCGCATACTTTAAGAATAATCGTAGCGCCAGTGCGACTAGGACGGGAACTCCAAGGAAAGCAGCAAGAAAGTGTTTTTTTGCTGTGAGCATGACCTATTGTAATGCGTTAGCGAGATACAACCACGCCACAACGAGCCATGGGTGATTTTTCTGATGGGTGATTTTTTTCAATAACCCTGAGTCGGTTTGGGAAACCGTCGAAGCTCTTTCAGGCACCGTGGACCCGAAATCAAGGCAGCCTTTGTGCGACCAAGGTACTTGTATCGAGATTCTCCATGTCGACGGGGGTGATGTGGCGCATGGACCTCCACCACGTCGTATCCCAGTCGCTTAATAAAGTACGGTAGGTAACGGTGATTCTCACGAAAGTAAGGCACTGCCAGAAGTGCTTCCCGTCGGAAAAGCCGAGCAGAGGAGTTCACGTCCATAAAGCTAGCGCCGAATGCGCGATTCCCAAAAGCATTACCCAAGCGGGAAAACCATGTCTTGAGGCGGGTGTCCTTCCTGTTGGTGCGCCGCGCGAGAACGGCTCCCACGTTTGGCTTGGCATAGGCCAAGAGCCCAATGGCATCTACTACTGAAATCTGGCAATCAGAATCCAATTGGACAACATAGGTGGCCTGGCTCTCTAGCAAGGCTCGTTGGAGCGCGGCGCACTTGCCCACGTGTTTGGGCAATTGGATAACCTGCCACCAAGAGGCTCGTTGGGCGTAGCGCTGCATGAGCAGCGGCGAACCGTCCGCTGAGCCGTCATCCACTACGATGGCTTTCGAAAAGTGTTTGAGCCGAGAGAGTGCCTGCAATTGCTCAAAGAGCTCTGGCAAATTTTCGGACTCATTCCAGGCCGGAATCAAAAAATCCACACTCTCAATTGGTTGGTCCATTTCCTGCCCGAGCGGGCACCTCCTTAAATTAAGCAGAGGCAATAGAGCTTCACGGAATCAAATTAACAAGTTCTGGCAAGGGGTTTGCGTAGACGAGCGGGCTTGTTGTAAACACGAACGTATCCAAACCGGCCAGAATGCCTGCCACTG
>CAZBJE010000018.1:0-15569 GCA_964492125.1 uncultured Pseudobdellovibrionaceae bacterium
AGTGTACTCAGACCCTACCCAACGGTAAAAGATGCGAGCAGCGGCGTTGGGTGGAGCAGCACCACGTGATCCAGGTGGCCAACGGAGGCGTGCATGCGGTGGGCAATCTCACGACCCTTTGCAGTGCGCACCATAGGGGCCGGCACCGGCCCCTTCATCCTAGAAGATTTTTTCCAACGGGGGCTAACGCGGTGTAACCCCAAGATTTTACGGAGAGGGTTGTCGGAGTGCCGTAGAATGTCAGTTGATCGGACGGCGAAAATCCTTTAAAACTGCGCATCTACACGAGGTTTGAATGCGCTCACCTATGCTCCCACTCTGGTCTTTCGCGGTTATCGGCCTGCTTTTGGGCTGCGGTGAGCAGCAACGCGAACACAATCACAACGACTACCTAGGCTGGTTAGCCAAGGTGAACACCCCCGCCACTGTCGATCGCAGTTTGCTCGACGGAATTTGGATGCTTGGCGCGGAGTCGTTTCTTTACAGCGATCGCTACGACAGCCGCTACGATGCCGCCACCGGCCGGCAGATGGATGAATCGGGCGAGATTGTTTTGATCCACGGCAGTCGTATCACCCGTGGCCAAATTCCACTCTGGTGCCCACTCCCCCCAGCGGAACACAGCGCTCAGTGGATGGTCGATTTGGGTTACGCCAAGGGCGATGTGGAAAATTCGCTCGCCCTCAATATGCCGGCTTTCCTCGCCGCCGCTGAATCCGTGGCGCGGGGCCCGAAAGATCGATGGGATACTTTTGGGGTATCCGGGCAAGTTTTTGCAACCGGCAAGAAATTGCGCGGACAAGGCGACAAGGTAGACAAGGACCGCGATGGTAAACCCGTCACTCCTAAAAACACCTACAACATGACCATCACCGAACTGACGCCACACCGGCTCGAAATCACTTATCGCATTCAGGGTCCATTCGACGGTGGAGTGCACACGATTATCGAAATCTACAAGCCGATCTCGGCGCGGGACTTCACCAACTTGTTGAAGAAGTCGAGCGAGATGCAGCCTTGCAAAAACTAAACGACTAACCCTGCAGAATGACGCCTTCCTGGCGGTACTGCTCGAACTCGGATTCGGATAAACCCATCTCTTGCAAAACCGACCAGGTGTCCGCGCCCAAACGGGGCGCACTTGTGAGGTCGGCATTCTGCGCAAAACCGGCCCAACGGAGTGGATCTCGGGCAATCTGCTCCCGCACACCCGTCTCCGCTAAGCCTTCGGCCCAGGGGACGACTTTAAAGAGACAAAGATCGTGGCCGGCCATTAACGCTTCCCAGTAGCTTCCAGGGTGGGTTGCGAATAGCGCCGACACTTCCGAGATCAATTCGGTGTCGCTAGCCCGCCCGCGCCACGAAGGCTGTGCCACGATTTCGCAAAATCGATCCCAGTGCTTTTCTTGGACCGCATTGAGTGAAACCCACTGCCCATCTTGCGCTTGGTAGTACCGCGAATGCGGTTGCGACCCATTGAAGCGGTGGTGCGCGCCAAAAGCGGCGCGTTCGGTTTCGGGCAGACTCTCCGCTCGAGCCGCATCAAAAGCACGCGGCAGAAAAAGGGAACGAAACGATTCATCCATATACGACACCAGCTGCATCCCGCGCCGATCCGGATTGGAGAGATGGGCCAGAATCTTCAGTGCCGGAGCCAAAGTGCCCCCAACCAAATCACCCCAATGGGTGGCGTAGTTGGGTCCCTGCTCCAAAAACCACTCGCCGCAACCGGAGGTCGCGACGAAATTCAGATCGTGCCCGGCTTTCGGCGCGTTCTTACCGTGAAAACCGCGCAACGAAACATAGAGCAGTTCCGGATTGAGTTCAGAAAGCTGCTGGTACCCCAACCCCATGGCGTCCATGACGCCCTCACGAAAGTTTTCGATGAAAACATCGGCTTCTGCCACCAGCTGGCGAACCAGCTCGACGCCCGCCTCAGATTTTAAATTTACCCCCACCGATCGCTTGCCTTGGTTGAGCCAGTCGGACAGAGCGGTGTCGCCCATGGTCCGCACGGGATCGCCTTCGGGGGTATTCTCCACCTTGATGACCTCGGCTCCGTACTGGGCCAAGATGCGCGTCAGGTAAGGCCCCGGAAGCATGATCGTGAGGTCGAGGATTCTTAAATGCTGCAGGGGTTTGTCCTGCTCATCATTCCAAGTTGCAGTGCCCATGATTGCCCCCCAAAAAGAGCCCCCATAGTACCGTGGATCCGGCCATTCGACATCCGGCTTGTGTCCAGGAGTCTTATCCGATAGAAACCTGCAATGACTTTGGCCCGCCCCCTTCGCGGAACCGCATTTCTAATCCTCTTTGTTTCGATCCTTGCCGTGAGTTGCGCGCGGACTGAAATCATCGAATCCCCCCGCACCGGCTATGTGGCCGATACGGGCGAACCCAAGGACCCCGCCGTCATCTGGACGAGCCGTACCCTAGCCCAAGACTTCGACTATCTGGGCCTAGTGAAATCGAGCAGCTGGAGTTACCAAGGCGCCCTCGACCGTTTGGTCGAAGGGGGCCGTGAGCTCCGCGCGGATGCCGTAGTGGATGTCCACTTCGAACGGGTGGGATTTTTGAAAACCATGCAGGCGTTTGCGATTAAATATAAATGAAACACAGCAAAATTAAAAAACTAGCCCTTCTCACTGGCGGTGGCGATTGCCCCGGCCTGAACTCCGCAATCCGCTCGGTGGTTCAGTGCTGCACTTTGGAATATGGCATTCAAGTCGTCGGCATCCCGGACGGCTTCAAGGGTTTGCTGGAAAACAAATTTGTTCCGCTCGACCTTCTCAATACCACCGGGATTTTTGCCCGCGGCGGTACGATGCTGGGTAGCTCGAACGTCGACACCCCGTTTTCGGTTCCGGTCAACAAAGGCGGCAAGCGGGTTTACGAAGATCGCTCCGACGAAGTAATGGAGCACTTGGCCCGCGAACGCGTGGACGCCATGATTGTGGTCGGCGGCGACGGCACCCAAGCCATTGCGCACGGCATGGCCCAAAAAGGCCTCAAGGTCGTGGGCATTCCCAAGACCATTGATAACGATTTGAACGGTACGGAGCAAACTATCGGCTTCCACACGGCGGTTACCACGGCCGTGGACGCGATTGATAAGTTGCACACCACTGCCGAATCGCACCACCGGGTGCTTGTGGTCGAAGTCATGGGCCGCAACGCTGGCTGGATTGCGCTCTTCGCCGGACTCGGCGGCGATGCCGACGTTATTTTGATTCCCGAAATCCCGTATGAACTGGAAAAAGTAGCGGCCTTTTTGAATGACCTCTACCACACGCACAAACGCTACTCGATTGTGGTCGTGGCCGAAGGCGCTAAGCCAGTTGGCGGCGATGTGGTGGTTAACCGCATCATCGAAGACTCCCCGGAAAAAGTTCGCTTGGGCGGCGTGGGCAACCAAGTCGCGCTGCAACTCGAGCAACTCGCAGGCCGTGAAGCCCGTGCGATTACCTTAGGCCACTTGCTGCGTGGCGGGGCCCCGGAAGGGTTCGACCGCATCTTGGCCAGCCGTTTCGGTGCTGCCGCGGTCCGCGCGGTGGTCGACGGTTGCTTCGATACGATGGTCTCGTACCGCAACGATATTGTGGAATTGGTGCCGCTAGAAACGGGTGCCGGCAAAAATCGTTTTATCTCGCCTGAGTCTCAGTTTCTGCGCACCGCGCGGGAACGGGGAATCAATTTCGGCGACGCATAGGACTCCGCTAAATTCGGACGGGATCGGGACGGACCCGGCTTCAGAGCCCGGGAATCCGATACCCGTTCCCGGTCACCTCGTCCCGGTATCGGATCCGGATCCCGATCGAACTCATCTCCTCACGTGGCCATCTGCTTGGACCAGTACTCTTGCCCTTCCTTAGGCAAGGTATCGATCGGATCATGGTACTCATACAATTGGTTGAGCATTTCCGGTTTATCTAGCTCAATGCTGGTGAGGTAGTTTTTCGTCCAGTACGAGATGCCTTTTACTTTGTCGTACGAATGGGCCTGGTGCACCCAGCGCTTGCCCACAAAGGGCACATCGCAAACAATTCGCGGTGTAGCAAAACCAGGTAAGTACCCCATCATATTGTGTTGCAACGCCTGCGCCGTACCCAAAGATACCCGCCAGTGTTCCGAGTTGGGGATCATGTCGCACATGTAGAAATAGTACGGAGTAATATTGCCGTGATCCTGGAGCTTAAAGCAAAGGTCGAGCAATGCTTTTTCCGAATCGTTCACTCCGCGCAGCAATACGCCCTGGTTGCGCACATCGCGAAAACCCATATTGAGCAGTTTCCGGGCCGCTTCCGCTACCAACGGAGTCACTGAGTTGGCGTGGTTGACGTGTGTGTGCAGCGCCAAGTTAACGCCCCGGCTGACCGCGGTCTTGGCCATATTGTCGAAAGCCTGGAGTACCTCGTCTTGCAGAAAGTGCTGAGGAATCCCCATCAAGCCCTTGCTGGCTAAACGAATGTCGCGGATGTTTTCGATATCGAGCACACCGAGAATAAATTTCTCCAGCACGGCGGCCGGCATATTGGCGATATCGCCGCCGGAAACCACCACATCGCGGACGGAGGGTGTTTTCTTGAGGTAAACTAAAATCTCTGCGAGACGATCGTTTTGCCCGACTTCGAATTTGCGTTTAGCGACTTGAGGCACACTCTGGCCGACCAAGTCCATTCGAGTGCAATGCCCACAATACTGCGGGCAAGTCGCTAGCAGCTCCGCCAAAACTTTCGTGGGGTAACGGTGGGTGAGGCCTTCGGCAACCCACATATCGTGTTCGTGCAAGCTATCGCGCCCGGCCTTCGGGTGATTGGGCCACTGGGCGTTGCGATCCGAAAAAACGGGGATCATGTAACGGCGAATGGGATCGTGCAGCAGATCCTTTTCGTTCATCGTGTTCAACATCTGCGGCGGCACCAACATCGACATCGTGGCGCGCTCGGATTGATCTTTCAAAATATCGAGCGCTAATGCGTCGGTAAGAAAGTCCCCCATCACCGCCTTGAGTTGCTGGACATTCTTTACCAGCCCACGTTTTTGCCAAAGCGAACTTCGCCACTCTTCAGCGGTCACATTCTTGTAGCCCGGCAGACGTCGCCAGTCCGGTTCTTCGAAAACCGGGTTGTACTTGTATGGGTACGGCTGGCGCGTGGACTTCAACTGCACGTCATCGCGGCTTTTGGACGGACCTGTGGCTTTCATTCAATCCCCCTATCAAACGGTTGCTGTAAAACCATACCCGACGCGCGAGCAGATCTCAAAGAGTGGCGCGCGGCGAATGCCGCTACGCGTTGCGAGTGAGCAAAGTAGAGGCGCAAGAAAGTCCGGCGCCGAAACCGCAGAGCACAAGCTGAGTGAGCCCGGGATCCTGAATTACTTTTTCGAAAAGCAACGGGATGGAGGACGAGCCCGTATTGCCGGTCATTTCCAGACCCAATGGAACGCGTTCCGGATCCAGCTGCATCCGCTGTGTGAGGTGATCGATGATGAACTTGCTGCCTTGGTGGAAGAGAAAGAGTTGCACGTCGTCGGAGGCCACACCGGCCTTGAGCAAAACTTTTTCAATCTGCGCCGGCACCGCTTGAATGGCGAAATTAAAAACCGCGCGCCCATTCATGCTCAAGCTGCCGTCGCGGAAAACCAACGCGCCGCCATCGTCGCCGCGGGTTTCGAACATCGAGGCGCGCGTAATGAATTGGGGGGTATCGCTGATCAGCGTTACCGTGACGGCATCTCCAAAAAGCAGCGCCGTGTTTTTGTCCTTCGGATTGACGATGCGGGAATAGGGGTCAGCGGTAAAGAGCAGGCCTTTTTTTAGCCCGTTGGCCTGCATAAAGGCTTGGACGATGGCGAGGGAATAAACGTAACCCGAGCAACCGAGTCCGATGTCGAAACAGGCCACCGCATGGTGCAGTCCCAGCCGCCCTTGAACCCGAGCCGAGACGTGGGGAGCCGCCCCCATTTCCGCGAAAATGGAACAAACGACCAAGCAATCGACCTCGTCTAAAACGGTACCCGTTTTAACGCGCAGGTTTTCGTACGCTCGAGCGCAAAGATCCGCGATATCATCGTCTTCCGACCGGCGGGGGAGAAAGGAAACCCCGATTTTCTCCTGGAAGAACTCCTCCTTCAGGTCGAAACGGAGTTTGAGCTCCTCTCGGGTCGTTCCCTCAGACGGGACGTAAGAGGCTATGTTTTGTATTCCAATCAGCGCGGCCACCGTAAACGGCACTTCGCGCCCTGACAAGGGTTGTCGACGAGAAAGCGGCGAAAGCTTGCTAATTTTGCGCGAAAACGATATCCGCATGCCCAAGGATGAAAGCCGAAGAAGCCAATAGCACCGTCGTACGACTGCCCGAGGTCGATTGGAAAGTCAGTTTGCGCCAAGCGCTGCGCTCGGCTTCCGACTTGGCTAGTGCGGGACTGATCGAGCCGGAACGGGTCTTGGAGTACGAAAAGGTCCTGGCCCGGTACCCGATGATTCTTACCCCCTATTACGCTTCGCTCATCGACCGCCGCGACCCTGCTTGCCCCATCCGGCTCCAGGCCATTCCCCAGTTGGTCGAACTAGACGACGAGCCTGGGTATAGCCAAGACCCTTTGCGCGATTTGCAAAACCGCCCCGCCCCGCGGATCACCCACCGCTACGGCCACCGGGCATTACTCCACCTGACGCCCAATTGCTCAATGAATTGCCGTTACTGTTTTCGCAAATCGCTTCTGGGCGAAAACCGGGCTGAGTTTTTCGACGGCGAACTCGCAGCAGCGATGGAGTACATCGCTCTCACCCCAGAGATGCAGGAAGTGATCTTCTCCGGCGGCGATCCGTTTCTCGCGAACGAAAAAACTTTGGAGCAATCTCTAGAACGCTTGAGCAAAGTATCTCATCTGCGGCGTGTGCGTTTTCACACTCGCGTCCCGGTCACCTTGCCTTCACGGGTCACACCTGAATTTGCGCGTTTGATTGGCAGCCACGGATTGCCCAGCATCGTCGTGGTACATTTTAATCACCCCAAAGAGCTGACCTTCGAAGCTCGCGAGGCGCTGGCCATTTTAAAAGCAGCCGGTCACACTTTGCTCAACCAATCTGTGCTTTTGGCGGGCGTGAACGACAGCCACGAAACGCTTCAGCGCCTGTCCGAATCGCTTTTTGAAAGCGGTGTCTTGCCCTACTACTTGCACCACCCGGACCGCGCTCAAGGCACGGCCCATTTCGATGTGACGATGGAACGCGGCTTGATGATTCACAACGAGCTGCGGCGCCAGCTGGCCGGCTACTTGGTTCCGCGTTATGTTTGGGATGATTCGCGCAGCCCGTTCAAACTCGACGTCTGCCGCACGTTGGGGGCTTAGGCTTTTTTCTTAGACCGGTCGAGGCCTTCTTCAATTTCGATAATTTGCTCTGAGAGCGAGCCGATGTCAGAGGCAGCGGCTTGGCCGCCTTTATTATTCCAGTCACCCGACGTTACACCTTGCAGGCGCAGCTTAAAGTCGCGTGGGTTTGTGCACTGAGCGAGGGCTTCTTCCTCGGAAATGATTTTGTTTTTGCAATGCTCCATCAAACTCAAGTCAAAAGATTGCATGCCGATGTCGGTGCTTTCATCCAGCACGCCGCGGATTTCCGGGGTACGGCCCGGGTCTAAAATCAAATCGCTTACGCGGGTATTGTTTACCAAAATTTCCACCGCCGCCACTCGGCCTTTTTTGTCCAGCCGGGGAATCAGGCGCTGGGAAATAACCGCCACCAAAACCGAAGATAGCTGCATGCGCGTAGACGCTTGGGTATCGCCCTGGACCGACGCCAATATCCGGTTGATGGTTTCTGTCGCGTCGTTGGTGTGCAAAGTGCTCAAAACCAAATGCCCGGTCTCTGCCGCGGTGAGTGCCATGTGGATGGTTTCTTCGTCGCGCATCTCGCCCACCAAAATCACATCCGGATCTTGGCGAAGCGCGTACTTGAGCGCCTTGGAAAACGAAGCTGTGTCCATACCCACCTCGCGCTGAGTAACGATGCTCCGTCGGTCTTTAAACGCGAATTCGATGGGATCTTCGATGGTGATGATGTGGCAAGAGCGGGTGCGCGCGATGTGGTCGATCATGGCGGCGAGCGTGGTGGACTTCCCACTACCCGTGGCGCCAGTAACCAATATCAAACCCCGTTTGGCGTTGAGCAGCTGGGTTACTGCCTTGGGTAAATTGAGTTCATCCAAACCGCGAATGGCGTCGGGGATATAGCGGCAAACCATGCGAGGTCGGCCGCGCTGTTGGCAAAGGTTGATTCGGTAGCGGCCCCCGCCGGGGATTTCATACCCCAGATCGACTTCCTCGCCGTTGGAATAGGCTTCGAGCTGGCGCTGATTCATTAGGGTATTAGACCAATGATCGAGCTGTTCGTCGGTCAGTCGGACAATGTTTTCGCCAGAATCGTCGCCGAGGTAAAAGAGGTTGCCGTTGACTCGCACCACAGGCGGCAAACCCGCCTTGAGGTGCAAATCAGAAGCTTTTTTATCACTCGCTCTTTTTAAAATTTCCTCGAACTCCCGAAGTTCGGGGCGACTTATCTTTGAAATCGTTTTCCCGGCCTTTGGGGTGTTCATTGAATTCCGCGCCTTCGTCGTCATCCGAATCAGGACCGGCTGCGGGGGCGGCTGTCGCCACCGGAGCCTTTCCTACTTTCGCGAGAACCTGACTACGGATCTTTTCGGTAATTTCGGGGTGTTGCTTGAGGAAAAGCCTTGTATTATCACGGCCCTGCCCCAGCTTCTCTCCCTCGAACGAGAACCACGAACCGCTCTTATCGAGCACGCCATGTTCCTGAGCAAGATCAATGACATCGCCTTCCATGGAAATGCCTTCACCGTACAAAATATCGAACTCCACTTGCTTGAAGGGAGGCGCCATTTTGTTCTTCACTACCTTAACGCGCGTACGGCTGCCGATTACGGTGTCGCCATCTTTCAATGCCGAAACGCGTCGGATATCCAAACGCATCGAGGAATAGAATTTTAACGCATTGCCGCCGGTGGTGGTTTCGGGGTTACCGAACATCACACCCAGTTTCATACGCAGCTGGTTGATGAAGATCAGCGTGGTTTTGGATTTGCTAATGCAACCTGTCAGCTTGCGCAGCGCTTGCGACATCAAGCGAGCTTGCAAACCCATGTGCGAATCACCCATCTCACCTTCGAGTTCCGCGCGGGGCACCAGGGCTGCCACGGAATCAATGACGATGATGTCGATGCCGCCACTGCGCACCAAAATTTCGGCAATTTCCAAAGCTTGTTCGCCCGTGTCCGGTTGCGAAATCAAAAGATCGTCGACGTTCACGCCCAGCGTTTTAGCGTATTCGGTGTCGAGCGCATGCTCGGCATCGATGAACGCGGCCACGCCGCCCGCTTTTTGCGCCTGGGCTACGGTGTACAACGCGATGGTGGTTTTACCGCTGGACTCTGGCCCGTAGATTTCGGTGATACGGCCGCGGGGCAACCCGCGAATGCCGGTAGCCAAATCCAAACCTAAAGAACCGGTCGAAATCGCGCCCATATCCAGGCTGAGCTTTCCGCCCTCGCCTAACTTCATGATGGAGCCTTTACCGAACTGCTTCTCGATCGAGAGCAGCGCGACGTTCAAAGCCTTTGAGCGATCCGCTACGTTTTCGCTAGTACGATTATCCATTTTGTATTCTCCTTATAAAGCTGCCCGCATCATCAGATGCATCACTACATTCGCAAAAAATCCTGCTGCCAAGTCATCGAGCATCACGCCCCAACCGCCCTTCACTTTCTGATCGATCCAAGAAATGGGGAACGGCTTGAAAATATCCAAGATTCGAAAAAGGCAGAAACCGCAGACAACCCAATAAAGCGAAACCGGCAGACCGATCATCGCCACGAAGTACCCAGCAACCTCATCCACTACTATCTGCGGCGCGTCATCCTTTTTCAAAGTCTTGAGCGCGCGATTCGATGACCACACTCCCACAGCGACCAGTATCCCGGCAAAAGCAATCTGGAAAAGGATCGGCCAGGTTCCGCACAACCAAATGAAAGGCAGGGCAAGACAAGTTCCCACGGTTCCGGGACCCACGGGCCAGTAGCCCACGTACCCTCCGGTGGCGATGGCCAACGCTCCTTTTTTCTCCCACTTCATGCGGACAAACGTATGCGATCCCTTTTGAACTGTCACCTACGTGTGGGGAGCGCTAAAATCGGAAAATGAAAACCATCGCCGCCCTGCTTCTGGTTTCGATTCTTGCGTGCAGCCATTCGCCCGTAGAACGGATCACGCAGTCAGAAACCCCAACAGAAAGCCCAGAAGCCCAGGCGCCCAAACCGCTAGAAGCCGGTTTGAAAAAACTAATTTCCAAAGGTTACGAACGCTACCGCCACTCTGATTTTGCTGGCGCTATCCAGCAATGGGAACCCGTTTGGCTCACCATCGGCCGCTCGACCGACACGTGGACGCCCGCACTGCTCTACTATTGTTACCTCGCCACCGGTAATTACAAAAAGGCATTGGCCATTGGCGAAACCAATTTAAAAGCCAATCCCCACATCACTCTCGGGTACCAACAATTGGGAATGGCGCAGCTTTGGTTGGGCGATGCCGCTAAAGCAGAAGATTCCCTGCGCCGCGCTGCCGACTTTAATGACCGCTCCGCGGATGTATTTTTTTATTTGGGAATCGCCTTGCAGCGCCAAGGTAAAAAAACCGAAGCGGAAAAAGAGTTCGAGCGCGGCGAGGCGGAATACCGCGCGATTCTACAAGCAAACCCCAGCGACTTTCCGGCCAACTACGGACTGGCTTACTCGCTTCTCTACCGAGAGAAAAATATCGATGAAGCCCAAACCAGGATTGCGGCCGCACGAGAGAGTTTGAAAGTGAACCCCGATGTGGAACTTACTCCGGATAAAAATCTGTACCTGCAGTTTTATCTGCCGCTGCTCGACGGCATTTATTTCACCCGCAAGCAGAGTCCCAAGGAAGCGTTGGACCCTTTGCTGACCGCGCTGCAGAACTCCCCGTCGGGAGCCCGCGGCGACTTAGCGGAGGTTTACCACTTCCTGGGACGCAACTTGAAAGAGCTGGGGGAAGTCGCCCCCGCGAAGGAGTTTCAGGCCAAGGCCATCGAACTCGATCCCAATGGGCTCTTTTCCAAAAACAAACCGTACTAACTCACTCCAGCATGTCGTAGCTAAACAAAACATAGAACGCGATCAGCTTGCGCAAAGTGAGATCGTCCGGCGTGGGCTTTTCGCCCAGCGACGCCAACACCGGTCGAGTGCCATTGAGTTTAGTGATCGCCAAATCGTAGCGTCCCGCGGTGGCGACAGTCTCCGTTGTGGAATCTCCATCGGAATCCGTGCTCGTTCGCGTTTGATCGCTGAAGTACACCAACCCCGAAACTTTCATATCGCCGAAGACCATGCTGACGCGGGTGCGGTTCTGCCCAATGACGTTGTCGTGGTTCATCACCATGATGGCACCCGGGATCGATGAAGCGATTGTTCTATCGCCAAAACGCAGGCCGTGCAGGGCGTTGTAGTGGCCGTTGAAGTTATTGTAGTCCAGCAACCCCTTGGAATCTTGGCCATCAATCTCCAGCTCATCGACGAAAATCCCGTCGTTAAACGCGCCTTGGATGAATTGCCCTTGGGCGCGCAAGCCAGCAATCGTTACGCCCGAGAGTTTGCGCTTGCGGGGAAAGACTTGGATTGTCCCCCCGGTTTCCAGAATCTCTTCCCCGCTGCGCCCATCCGAGTCGCGACCGATCTTACTGACTTCGATGGCTTCGAGAGAAGTGTCGGTTTCGTAGAGTCCCATATCGGGCTGAGCCAGGCCGTCTACTTTGTAATAGACATCCCTGCCCCCAACCTTCAGCCCAAAGGTCACCACTTCGGTACGTTTATCCAACGAGATGCTCCCCCGCATCCCGAACTCCCGCGCCGAATCCGCCGCCGACAAGGGAACCGAACAAACAACCGCCGCCACCACACTCAAAACTATTTTCGATCTGATCTGCATCGCAAGCTCCTTGATCCGCAAGCTAGCCAAAGCGCGTCAAAGCCGAGCGCGAAGACGCGTGCAAAAAGGCACCCTGAATACAATCAAGCAGTTGCGAGGATACGAAGTGTCGTCCAGGTTACAGAGGCGTTAAATCACGGCGGTAAATGCCTTTTGCTGGAGGGCTTCGAGGTTCGGGATAAGCACGTCTTTTCCCTCGACTTGAATCAACCCATCGCGCTCCAGGCCCTTCAAGGCGCGGATGACGGTTTGGCGGGCAACTCCCAAAATGGCGGCGAGTTCGGATTTCGAAATTTCGCGTTTAATTAGAATCCCGGATGCGCGCTGTTCGCCATAGAGCCTAGCGAAAGAGCAAAGCGTGTTAGCGATGAGGTGATCCACTTCGCCAAACATGCGCACGTGGGAATTGCGGGCGGTATCGTAAATCAAATTCGAAAGCGACTTCACCATGTTGATCGTGAGCTGGTGACTGGACTGCAAAAAGGTCAGGTAATCTTTTTTGGTAAGCTCCAGAGCTTCGCATTTCTCGATCGCAACCACATTGGCCAAACTCGGCTTGTCGCGCCAAAGCTCGACGTGTCCCATTATGTGGGGCGCTTCATGAAAAATCAGAGTAGTCCGCAGCCCTTCTTTAGACTGCGCCTGGATACCAATGCGCCCTTCCACCAAAATATAAACCAGGCCAGCCTTGGCGCCCTGCTTGATGATGTGTTCCCCTTTTTTGTATTTCCGGCGGGTGAGGTTTCCGGTGATGCGTTCGACGGCGTCGAGATTCAAACCGGAAAAAAGCGGGAACTCGTGAATCTTTTTCATCGACCCAATCTAGACGAAGAAGCACTATCCCGGGAAGTGTTTCGCGCGCACTTTGGAGAGTCGGTGATAGGCTTCATCCACTTTCATAAAACGGTGGCCAAAATCGGTGATTTCGGGATTCAAGTCGGGGTGAAACTGCTTGGCCAATGCGCGGTACTGCCGATGGATATCTTTCCAGCCGCAACCCGGTTTCAGTCCTAAAATCTGCAACGCCTGCACTAAATCCGGAGACAATAAGGAAGGCGGCTTATTCGGCACCGCATGAGGCCCGGAACCGTGGGTGTGTTTGGCCTTCGCATGCGCAGTTGCGCGACGGGGCTCGGGTTTTGGTTTGGTAACCCACTGAAAAACCAATAAGTGCGAGAGTTCCACCATCGTGACTTTTACAAACCAGATGAGAATACCGATCATCAAAGTGGGAATGCCGGCGAGGTCTACCTTCTGCGGCGAAGCAAGGCGGTTCTCCAAAAATCCGGGCTTATAGTAGGTGTAGTAAAAAGCCCAAAAAAGCAAAAAGCCGACGGGAAAAACCAATCCGCCCGGCAACATTTCGATGGAAAGTTCCGTAAAATACTCGGCGGCCGCAAACGGAATCACGGAAAGATAAACCGTCGTGAATGAATCACGGCGATCAAAAAAATCAAATTCATCGTCGCGCGGGTGAGCGCGGAGTCGATAGGCCGAGTCCCGGTAATTTTTAGCGCTACTGCGCATAGATCGCTCCCTACCCTCGATAGAATGCAATTTAAGCGCTCAAACCGCGTGCCTGGGAGATTGTTCGATTTGGCCAACCTTTAAACGCCCAAGCTAGAATACAGGCTAAATAGCTGAGTTTGCTTGCCTTTCCCTGGGGTGTATACCGACAGTGCAGAGCTCGGTAGACACCAGAACAAAATAGTCTGCTGAATTAAATAGTTACCCCTCCTATTAGTACCGAAATTTATGACGCGCTGTCATCGACAAGTCGGAGTCGATTGCAATACTGGGCCGGTTGGGGCCGCAGTGGCTCTGTTTTAAAAAGGGGAAATAATGAAAAAATGGGCACCGCCCATACTCGCGATTTTAATATTCGCGATGGGCACATCATCACCGAGGCAGTACGCCGAGGCCGATGACGCGGTTGATACCGTGGAAATAGTAACGGTCAATGGGGTCGCACGTACTGGCAACGAGCCAGTCGACGTGCATCTGGGCGACGTAATCGCTTTGTCGGCGGACATTGTCCGTACCGGCGGGGATTGCACCGTTCCGGAAGGCTGTCTGCTCAACGTCGATCTCGAAGACTTTGATTGGTCTTCCGACGCCAACGCCGACGATAAATGCGATACGTCCGACAAGACCATCAGCTGTCTGGATAAAACGCATTTTGAAGTAAATGACTACGGCGTGAACTTCTATGTGCCGCAATCCATGACCGGCGATCTCCACATAAAAGTCACCCACCGTGCTAGCGGTGCCACCGACGACGTGGTTCTCCACTTCGCCGACTTGGTCGCCCCAGTGCCCGATGAAGCCGTAACCGAAGCAGATGAGTTCCCCGCTACGAGCGAATTCAGCTCCGACACCGCGCTAGCGGGTTTGGGTCGCTGGGTCTACATCAACGGCGATCGCTTCTGGGTGCCTTACACGTACGAAGAAAACTGGGAACCCTATCAGAACGGCTACTGGAGCTGGGTAGAGAACTCGGGTTGGAACTGGGTCTCGTATGATCCCTGGGGTTGGCATACCGACCACTACGGCGTTTGGCGCCACCACGGTGTGTACGGTTGGATCTGGTTGGCGTTCGATACCGTACGGTACGAACCCGCCCCTGTAACCTGGGTGTATGGCGATGATTACGTCGGATGGTACCCGTACCACAACGGTTACACCCGGGCGTACCGTCACGGATACGACCATGGATTTGATGACGGCTACTGGGAAGGCTACACCGCCGCGAATAATTTCGCCGTCGGCAAGTACCACCATGGCGCGACGTTCATCAATTGCAAAAACTTCAACAACGGAAACATCCACGGTGTTCCGCGGGTGAAATACGCCGACATGGGCGTTTATTGGAAGTACTCCAATAGCAAAGGCCGCATCGGCGTGTGGTTAGGTGGAAATAACCTGCGAGATTCACGCAGCTGGGTAGAGCGCGTTTCCGGCGGAGCCGTGTTTACGGCGAAGTGGGATCGGCGAAACCTCGGGCGTAAAGGCGTCGAAGTCATTCACGTCCGTCCGGATGTCGCTCGTCCTCGTCCCGATCGCTACCGCGACATTGCACGGGCGGCCAGAGGCCACCACCGTCAACCGGTCGGTACGATCGTGATCGTAGACAACTCCGGCAAAGCCACGCGCGTGCCCCCGACGGAGAACCGTCGCGGAATCACGAACCCGCCACGTCGTCCAGACGGCAGCGGCAAAGTGATCGCGGATCCTCCGCGCACTCGTGAACCGGCTCGGCCACACCCGAGAAATCCTCGGTTCAAACCGGAACCCAGGAGACCGGTAGACCCGTCTCCGCGTCCGACGCCGCACCCGACTCCGGGACCGCGTCCGCCTCGTCCGCGGCCGACGCCGCGACCGAAACCGGATCCGCGACCGACTCCGGATCCTCGGCCGAATCCAGATCCTCGTCCGAACCCTCGTCCGAACCCGGATCCGCGACCGAATCCTCGGCCGAATCCAGATCCTCGTCCGAATCCTCGGCCGAACCCGGATCCGCGTCCGAATCCTCGGCCGAATCC
>CAZBJE010000018.1:15669-54475 GCA_964492125.1 uncultured Pseudobdellovibrionaceae bacterium
CGGAACCACGTCCGACACCTCGGCCGGAACCACGTCCGACTCCTCGGCCGGAACCGCGTCCGACTCCTCGGCCGGAACCGCGACCGGAACCCCGTCCGACTCCTCGGCCGGAACCGAGACCTCGGCCGGAGCCACGCCCGGACAAGCCTCGTCCGGACAAACCGCGTCCCGACAAGCCACGTCCGAATAAGTAGCTAGTGGGGCCCAGTACGAAAAACCTCCCGTGGGAAACCACGGGAGGTTTCTTTTTTGACGTACCAGACGAGATGGCTAGTTTTCTTTTGTCTTAGAACGAATAGGACACGCCGGTCAGCAACGCCCGGGTATTTTGGCTCAGCGACGACAAGCTGATGGGCCGACTACCTACGCCCGTAAACGCCGCCGAGTGGGTTTGGAAGACCAGTTTGGCGTGCAACGACAAGCGATCGCTCATCGTGTAATTTCCGCGCACGGCAAAGTCCCAGCCGGTGACGTCTTGGCTCTTAGCGCCCGATGTCCCACCTGCTTCGCTCAAAGAAGGAAACGCGAGTGCGGTCATGTCGAGACCCACGGCCCATTTTTCAGTGAGCGGGTAAAGACACCCGATGCTGGCGCCTAAGCCCTCGAAAGACGCAGAGGAAGGTCCAAGCTGTGTCGGGCGATCATCCACTTGGAACTGGGTTTTGGAATACCCAAGGCGCATAAAAACCAAGGGAGCTAAAATTCCGGTACCGAGCGATAACCGGTAACCCACTTGCACGCGCATTTGATTTGCTTGCGACGACAAACCCGAACCCAATGACCCCGCACCCAACAAGCCATTGAGCTCCGCGAAAGTATCTTGGGTTAACTTCAACTGCGCGCGGACCGCGGCGCCCGGGTAAAGACTCTGGGCCGAGCTCGGCGTTCCGTTGGTAGAAGTGCGGTTCCAAGAAACCAAACTTGCCGCCAAATCCAAATCGAAATTGCCCCAGCGCTCGCCGCGCAAAGCCGTTTCCGTGGACGAGCCTTCCGAGACGCTGGACAAGGAACGCGCAAAGCCGCTGCTGCGTGGAGCAACATCGGTTCCCGCCAACCCGCGTTTCACCGTAGCAAACCGCGCCTTATTTCCTTTGAGCACTTCTAGAGGCTTGCTCTCAACCAAGATGGTACCAAACGAAAGATTCGACTCGACCCGCTGGATTTGAATCATCCCGGTTTCTTTGAGCTCTGCTCCCTCGCCCCCTTGGTTTTCCAAAGTGAAAACCGGGACACGCGTACCCGTTTTGAAACTGGGGGCTCCGCGGTCCAACACTACTCGGTAGCCTTCACGCGAGATAACTGTCGCATCAAAGGGCAAAGACTGGATAAAGGCCGACGCTCCCTGCTCTGCGGCTTGGCCGAAACTAGCTAAAGTAAACTTGTCCGGCACTCGGAGTACTTGGCGAAAAATAATTTCCGCCGGGTCCATCACAGCACCCACAAAAGCGAGTTGGGCGTCGTCGCCCATGCGCTGCATTTGAACAAAGAGAACGGAATCGGCACCCGACAAACGGGCCGCGTCGATCCAGGGCTGGAGTTCTTCGGCCTTGATTTGGTTGATGTCCGCAATCTTGGCAACGTCCAAGGTCTCCGTCATTTGACGCAGAGCCGCCGGCGCCCCTTCCGAAATATCGAATCGCGGGCGCGCGCCAAAATACTTTTCGAGAGTCGTTTGCACATGGGCGGAATGGACATTGTCGGCGTCGGGGTTCACGACCGCGACAAAGAGATTTCGAAACGCGTAGCGCGCGTCCATCTCCGGCGAGGCAGAGCTCGGCCCCGCCAGGAAAACTGTAAACCCGACTAAAACGAGCCATCTCATATTCTTCATGTCTTGTTAATTTACGGGAGCGCGGGCCGTTTGGGAAATTTTTCGTTTCGATCAGAAATTCCAGCGTTGCACCTTATGCATAGAGTATGCCACACCTGTTTACGTTCCCGACTGGGGTCTGTTAGAGTGTGGCCTGGATTAATAGCGATGCAGCAATGGGTAAAACGAATCCGGCACACACCGGCGGCACTTTGGATGGTCGCGGTGGTCCTGTGGCCGGTGCCCACGAATTTGCGGCTCGGGCGAGAAACAGAAACGCACTCGGTTTCCGCTGGTGAAGGTTTGTATAAGTCCGACCTCACCCAGGCAAACTTTGGCTTATTGGGCGTGCGGTTCTTTGAGTCCAACGGCGCGGACCGCAGCTGGGCCATCCGATCGGAGTTCGCCGAGCTCCACCGGGCCAAAGAAAGCTATGCTTTTATGAAGAACGTGGACGCCGACTTTTTTTCGCAGACGGGAAATGTGGTCCACACCAAAAGTGATTATGGTCGTTGCCACTTCGACAAACACCAAGTGGAACTCGAAGGGAACGTCATGGTGACGTCGCAACAAGGGTACCGCTTTACGATGAAGCGCCTGGACTACGACAGCGGATCGCGCCATTTTCGCACGGGAGAGCTAGTGCATATGCGCGGGCCCGATCCGGAAAAGCCCAACATGTTTTTGACCGGCGTGGGCATGGACGGCGACTTGAACCAGGAAACATTTTTGATTAAGCGCAACACCCAGTCGCGGCGGAAGTTGAGCACCAACGAATGGATTCGCATTCAATCGGTGACTGGTGAGTTCCGCCCCCAGACCAATCGCGCTGTTTTCACGGATCGGGTTCGGGCGGTGCTGCCTTCGCTAACGGTGGAGAGCGATCGACTCGAAATGAATATCGGCACCGATGGTGAGTTGCTGCGGGCTAGCGGCCATGTGGTGCTCTTTCACAAGAACCGCCGCGGCCGGGCCGAGCGGGCCGATATCGAGGTGGCCAACGACCGGGTGGTTTTGGAAGGCAAGGCTTCAATCGAGAGCGAAGACAACGAGCTCAAAGGCCGCCGCATCACGCTTTATACCGATGAAGACCGGGTCGAAGTCGAACAAGCCGAAGGGAATTTGTAATGCTTCTAGAGACCCAGAATTTAGTGAAGAGCTTCAAAGGCCGCACGGTGGTCCAGGGGATTTCCCTGTCCATTGAAAGCGGCCGGGCGGTAGGGCTGCTGGGGCCCAACGGGGCCGGCAAAACCACGACTTTTTACATGATGGTTGGCCTGGTGCGTCCCGATTCGGGCCGCGTCATGATCGATGGCCAAGATCTTGTGGAAATGCCCATATATGAGCGTGCCCGCCTAGGCTTGGGCTACCTGCCTCAGGATGCCTCCGTATTTAGGAAGCTTAGTGTCGAAGAGAACTTATTTGTCGTTTTGGATAATTTGAAAATAAGCCGAAAAGAGAAGAGGGCCCGTGCAGAGCGTGCCATCGCCGACCTCGGCATTGGGCATTTAGCGAAGCAGAAGGCCATGACCCTCAGCGGCGGGGAACGCCGCCGTTTGGAGATTGCCCGGTCCTTGACGCTGGAGCCCAAGTTCCTGCTCTTGGATGAACCCTACGCGGGGATCGACCCGTTGGCGGTGGCCGAGATCCAGGTCATTATTAAGAATCTGCGGGACCGAGGCATTGGGATCGTTATTACCGACCACAATGTCCGCGAAACGCTGAGCAGTTGCGACGAAGCTTATTTGGTCAAAGAAGGAAAGATTTGGGTGCATGGCACGCCAAACGAGATTGTGAACAACGAATCAGCCCGGCGTTTTTATCTGGGAGAAGGTTTTAGGTTATAACGATGGCTATCGGTCTCAAACAATCGCTCAATCTCAGTCAACAGCTGGTCATGACGCCCCAGCTGCAGCAGGCCATTAAGCTGCTGCAACTCTCGCGCATGGAGCTGGAAAACTTAATCAACACCGAGTTGGTGGAGAATCCCTTGCTCGACGAATCGGCGGATTCGGAAGGCACCAACCAAAGCATCAACGAAGTCGAAGCACCTCAAGAAGCCAAGGTCGAAGAGAACCCGCAAGCCAGCGAAGATTTTAATTGGGAAAATTATCTCGAGAATGCTCGCTCCACCCCCAACCTTCCCGTTCACCGCGGCGGCGAAGACGATTTGCCGGGCTATGAAAATACGCTGAGTCAACCCGCCTCCCTCACGGATCATGTGATGTGGCAGTTGAAAATGTCGGACCTCACCGATGCACAAAAGGCGATTGGCGAAGTCATTATCGGCAACATCAACGAGGACGGCTATCTGCAGGCTTCGCTCGAGGAAATGTCGGCCAAGGAAAGTTTCGACATCCACGAAATGGAAGCGGTGCTCTACCACATCCAAACCTTTGATCCGATCGGCGTGGCTTCGCGAGACTTGAAAGAGTGCTTACTGGTTCAAATCTACGACATGCAATACAACGACGAATCGTTGGAACGCATGGTGGAAAACCACCTGCCCGATCTCGAGAAAAAGAATTACCAGAACATCGCAAAGACTCTCGGCATCTCGATGGAAGAAGTAGTCGAGCGAGTCAAGATCGTGGAAGAGCTCGAGCCCAAGCCAGGCCGAGCATTTGGCGGCTCCCCCGCTCACTACATCATCCCGGACATTTACGTCGTCAAACGCGGCGATGAATACGTCGTCATGTTGAACGAAGACGGTTTGCCGAAACTGAAAATTTCCGGTTTCTATAAAAACTTGCTGGAAGAAGGCTCGCAAAAGCAAGCCGATACCAAAGAGTATATTCAGGGCAAGTTGCGTTCGGCGGTATGGTTGATCCGCAGCATCCACCAACGCCAGCGCACGATTTATCGGGTGACCGAGAGCATCGTGAAGCAGCAGAAAGAATTCTTCGATAAAGGCGTGGCGTTCTTGAAGCCCATGGTGCTTCGCGATGTCGCCAACGACATCGGCATGCACGAATCGACTATTAGCCGGGTGACCACCAATAAATACGTGCACACCCCGCGCGGTATTTTCGAATTGAAGTATTTCTTCAACAGCGGCATCAGCCGTGTGCACGGCGCTGACGTCGCGAGCGAGACCGTAAAAGAAAAAGTGAAGGCAATTGTGTCGCAGGAAGATCCAGCCCATCCATTTAGCGATCAAAAGATCGTGGAGATGTTACTCAAGGAAAACATTAACATTGCGCGCCGCACGGTAGCCAAATACCGCGAGATGCTGGGAATCCTCCCGTCGTCTAAGCGCAAAAAAGTGTTTTGATCCATCGAGTAGGGGTGTAATTTTTAGAGTGTCTGCCAAACCGAGAGGATTACGCGCATGAGTCTTCAACTCGCATTCCGGAAAATTGACCCAACCGACGCTCTAAAAGCCAAGATCGAAAAGCGGGTGAACAAGTTCCGCAAGTTCATCACCTATCCCGTGGAAATCCACGTGATGCTGAGCCTGGAAAAGACTCTCCATTGCGCCGAAATCACCTGCCACGCCGAACACAAAGATATGGTCGCGGTCGCCAAGACGAAAGACCTCTACGAATCTATCGACCTGGCCGCGCAAAAGCTGGAAGCCCAGCTGCGTAAAGAGCGGGAAAAACACAAAGGCCATAAGCTCGGGCATAAGCTGGTTACGACCAAGGGTGCAAAGCTTGCTTCGGACGTGGGCGCGGTCCTGCCCCATGTCGAAAAACGGCCTGCTCGCGCACGCAAAAACACCGCAGAACGCTAGAAATTCGCCTGCTTAACGCATCGCGATAAAATCTCCTTGCGTCCCTTTGGGAACAGGCGTATTCCACCGCCCCTATGGCTAAGTGTTTTTCCGTTTTTTCGATCGCTTTGGCCCTCGCTATCTGGGCCGCGCTCCAACCTGTCATGAACTAAAAGGTAGGCGCCTTCTGGAAGTGCGGGACGAGGAAGTCGCCCCAGAGCGAACCCTCGCCCGTTTTAAGGCGGTAATCGCAAGCAGCTAGGCGAGCAATGACAGCCCCCATGGAATCGCGCGAATACCCCCGAGCCAACTCCTGAATCTTCGGAACGAAAAACGGAGGAACCCCAATCTGCGGGGCCATCACTTTAGGATCGCGGATTCCACTTTCCATCAGATTCAAACAGACCGACACCTGGCGAAAATGCCGCAGAAGAATCGACAAGATCTTAATCTCGCTTTCCCCCGCCAAGAGCAAACGGTGCAATTTCAACATCGCCGCCATTGAACGACGTGCGACCACGTCCTCGCTCAATTCAAAAATATCGTCCGCAACATGCGTTCCCGAAACTTCGCGCACGTCTTGCACGCGGATCGTCGGAGCCGCACCAATGAAGAGCGCGACTTTATCGCACTCGCTAGCCACCAGCGCTAGCGTTCGACCGGAGACGTCCACCAGAGCTTCCCAGGCCGCCGGCTCGATGGCCTTGCCACAACGGCGTTCGAAGAAAGAACGCCACTTGGGCCAATCGCGGTCGTAGGGCTCTGCCACCTCCAAAACCGTCCCGTGCTTTTCGACCTCTTTGATCCAGTTCTTCCGCCGATCGACTTTCTCGGCAAGGATGAGAAAACATGTTTGGGGGGCCGGGTTTTTGAAATAGCCGTCCAGCCGCTCCAAAGTGGTGGCGGGAACTTTTTCAAACCGACGGCAAACCACGAGCCGAATCGAATCCGGGGCGTCAAACAAACCCGGCAACGTATCCAACGACGCCAAGAGATCTGCGGGGGAGGCTTGCTCGGCGTCAAAAACATCGTAATTGAATCCGGCGCCGTCGGTATCTTTCAAAAAATGCTGGCGCAGTTTTTCGCTAAACTCAGAAGCTTGGAAGGGCTCCTCGCCCACTACGACATAAATCTTAGACCACTGCCCGGCTTCCAAATCACGCAGAGCCTGAGTAAGCGTTACCGTGGCCATTTAAAAAAGCTCCACCATGGCATCGTATGCGTCGCGCATGATATCGCGGGCAATCCCCGCGTATTGCGACTCAATCAATGACTGCTGCATGATGCCCAAAGAACTGGGTGATTGGTAGTCGTAGGTGCGCGAAAGCACGGCGCCCACGCGACGGAAGTTGGAAAAAGTGCCCGACCAGAGAATGCGTCCATCCTTGGGGTCCACCAATCGCAAGTCGATCGCGGCATCCACCATGATTTCGGTGGGCAAGCGACGATACGATCGCAGGCCGTTGGTGTAGGGAGGCGTTCCGTTGTTGGTTGGCGTCAAGTTGGTGGGAGCGTACGTAATGCTGGTCAACGTGCCTTGAACTTCGTAGGCCCCCGGCCGACGGCCGGTGATAATCATCTGCCCCCGGCTCTGCATTTCGCGGATAAAGGCGTCGGTAAAAACACGTTCCGCCCCAACTTCGTTGGTATTGTTGGTGAAGACGGGAACATACAAACCGGCGGGATTGGTAAATCCCTCTTTCAAACGGTGATTGAGGGTGTACCCACACCCGGCCAAGCCCACTAGGCAAGCCGTTGCCACGCTGCGAAAGAGGGAAACCGCTCGGCTCCCTTCCCGCTTGCCTTCCCTTCCCGTGCCGTCGTACTTATCTTTCATTCTGCCCAGCACCTTAGCAGAAAGGAACCAACCTGTGGAAGAAGTCGTCGTCTTGTCCGCTGTCCGCACCCCTATTGGCGCATACCTAGGGGGGCTCAAAGATATCCCCGCTTCCAAACTGGGGGCGGTTGCGATTGCCGAAGCCGTCAAGCGCGCCGGCGTCCAAGGGGAGTGGGTAGATGAATGCCTGATGGGCTGCGTTTTACCCGCAGGCCAGGGCCAAGCGCCCGCGCGCCAAGCCGCACTGTTTGCGGGCCTGCCGCAGTCCGTCCGGTGCACAACCATCAACCGCGTTTGCGGCAGCGGCATGAAGGCCGTGATGTTGGGCAGCCAGATGATCCAAACGGGTGATGTCGAGTTCGTCGTCGCCGGCGGAATGGAAAATATGAGCCGGGTGCCGTATTTGCTCGATCGGGCACGCGAAGGCTATCGCCTGGGGCCCGGCAAACTCGTTGATGGGCTGGTGCACGACGGGTTATGGGACGTCTACAACGACAAGCACATGGGCAATTGCGCCGAACTTTGCTCCGCAGAAAAGAAAATTTCGCGTGAGGAACAAGATCGGTATGCGCGCCAAAGCTACACGCGCGCAATGCAGGCCTGGGAAAAAGGCGATTTCAAAGATGAAGTCATCGCCGTTACCGTGCCCTCGAGCAAGGCGGCCACCGTGGTGGATAAAGACGAAGAACCTTTTCGAGGCAAACTCGATAAATTTTCGGAACTCAAGCCGGCCTTCGATAAGGCCGGCACTGTCACAGCAGCCAACGCCAGCTCTCTGAACGACGGCGCGGCCGCCTTGGTGCTCTGCTCCGCAACCGCCGCTAAAAAACACGGCCTAAAACCCATTGCCCGCATACTCGCCCAAGTCAGCCACGCACAGGCTCCGGAATGGTTCACCACCGCGCCCATTGCCGCCGTGGAAAAGCTTTTGAAAAAAGCCGGTAAATCCGTTGCCGACATTGACCTGTTTGAAATCAATGAAGCGTTCTCCGTCGTCGCCTTGGCCTGCGCACAGGGATTGGGAATTCCGGAATCAAAAATCAATACTCGCGGTGGCGCGGTAGCACTCGGCCACCCCATCGGCGCCAGCGGCGCAAGGATTGTGGGCACGTTGATCCACGGTCTGCGCCGCGACGGCGGAAAACTCGGTGTGGCTGCCATCTGCATTGGCGGCGGCGAAGCGTCGGCGGTATTGGTGGAGAGTCTGGGCGGATGATTCGCTTACCGGGTGACCCGCTCCTTGAGGCGCGCCTCACCCAAAAAATCGATGCGCGTCTACGGGAACGCCGCCAGACCGCGCGCGATTTTTCGAAGAGTCTCGATCGGGCGCTTGCCACGCAGGGTTCGCTCAGCCGTGCGGAGTGGTTGAAGTTCCGTCTACTGCAAAGGCAGTTCTCGGGGCTCTGGGTACCGGGTTTACCGACAGCGGTGCGCACCGGCCGGTTTCTAGTCAAAACGTGGCGACGCGTTTGGTGGGTGACATGACCGCGCACGGCCAACCCATCACCATCCACCAATTCCACTACACAGCGACTGCTGGCGACGCAGTAACCAATCATATGCTTTTGATTCGGGCGGCTCTGCGTGAGGTCGGCATCGCGGGCAATATTTTTGTGGGTGAGAACCGCGCGCCGAAGTCTTACGACATCCAGACGTTCATGCCCGCCAAAATGTGGAATAGCGATTTGGTTTTGGTCCACCACTCGCACGGCAACCCACTCTTGCAGGAACTCTTCAAGGTCGAAATCCCGCGTGCGCTGATTTACCACAACGTTACACCGGCTTCGTTCTTCCGCCACGACCCGTTCATGGCGCGCTTTTCACAAAAAGGCCGAGATGAATTGCAGGCCTTCCAGGGCAATTGCGTGGCGGCGTTTGGGGTCTCTCGCTTCAACTGCGCAGAACTAGAAGTAATGGGATTTGTGCGGCCGCAAATCTTCCCGCTACTTGACCTGTCCACTCCATTTTCGCCTCACGCAGTGATTGGACGGCGCGTAGCAACGGCTGCGCGTACTTTGCTTTTTGTAGGTAAGCAGACACCGCACAAAAACCAGTCGCTGCTTCTCCAAGTGCTTTTCTATCTGCAGAAAAACGATCCAGGTAAATACCGTTTGGTTTTGGCAGGGCGAGCCGATCCCGTATACGCCGAGTACTTGCGGTTGCTAGCGAAGGTTTTGGGTTTACGCTCGGCGGTCACTTTTACTGGTCCTATTTCTCAATCTCAATTGGAAGGGCTCTACGCGGAAGCGGCCGCATTGGTTTGTCCGAGTCTCCACGAGGGATTTTGTGTTCCGGTTGTGGAAGCCATGCAACGCCAAATTCCGGTGTTCGCCCTCCCCACCACGGGATTGCGCGAGACGCTCGGACGCGCGGGTGTGCGCCTGGTTTCGCGCCAGCCGCACAAAATTGCTGAATCCATCGACACCGTTTTGTCCGACAATGCGGCGGTAGACGCGATTGTCCAAGGGCAAGAAGCGCGCTTGGGTGAACTCGCTGAGACCCACAATCGCAAGCGCATGCAGTCGCTTTGCCTGTCTCTGGTGGAGAGGCTTCGTTATTTCAAGCCCGGCCAACCCTTCAAGGAACTGCAGTCGTGAATAGTTTCCTCGCTTCCCTAGCCCATTATCGTCGAAACCAGGAACAAATCCCTACTCCCGACCACACCCACCAAGCCCAAATCGTCGCCCGCTTTGAAGCACTAGCGGCGGAAGGGCCGGAGAGTTTCGAGCGAGAGCACCACGGTCACTTTACCGGATCGGCTCTGGTGGCCAGCTTGGACCTGAATCAGGTATTGTTGACTCTGCACCGCAAGTTGGGACTTTGGTTGCAACTCGGAGGACACGCCGACGGCGATACCGATTTGCCGGGTGTCGCCATGCGCGAATGCCGCGAAGAATCGGGACTTCAATCTCTTTCGTTTTTTCCACTGCGCGATCTTTTTGAAGCCGATACCTCCGCGACCCCCATTTTTGATCTGGATATCCATTCCATCCCCGCGCGTCCCAATGAGCCGGAGCACCTACACTATGATGTACGCTACCTGGTCCTGGCCGACCCGCGCGATCCGCTGACAATCACCCCCGAGAGCAAGGACTTGCGTTGGATTCCCCTTTCGGATGCGTACGGGTTGACCACGGAGTGGAGCATGCACCGGCAATTTAACAAATTGGATTGGGTGCGAAAGAACTGGGCCCGAGCGTAACGCTTTGCCGCACCCATAACGCGCCGCACTCGCCAGGCGATACCCAATCCCCTAGGTCTCCGCTATAATGAATAGAGTGTCCCAGGGTCCGTCTCCGGCACCCACTTCCTTCCAAAAAAACTCATTTATGCACTCCCCCATCAACTGGCTCAATGCCACACAAGAAGCGATCACGCGTCTGGAATCCGCCAGCAACGGCGCCAGCGTGAAAGATGCCGTCTGGTGGCAGCCGTTTGTATCCTCGCTCGACTCCACTCGCGCGGCCAGCCGCACGCTGGGGCTCACGGTGCTGCTAGAACTCACTCAGCGCATGATCGATACCATCGGCGCGTTGCGCTCCGGCGTCGTCGATCTTTCGCCGGCCACGTTGCAGCTGCTAGTTCGGGCCATGAAGAAATGGGTCGAGCTGCGCATCGCTTGGGCGGCCACTGAGGCCGACGCAGAAACCCAAAGTATCTTGCGCGCGCTGGGAGGCCAAGCCGAAGCGACTCCCGCGCGCTCCACGGCCCAAATTGCCGACATGGCCAAATACCTCCCCCTCTTCGTGGAAGAGACGGAGGAGGGTCTGGAAGTGATGCAGACCAGTCTGTTGGAGCTCGAAACCGGAGTAAAAAAATCGGGATTCCTGCCTCCGCAAGGTTTAGTCGACGAGCTTTTTCGCCACGCCCATAAACTCAAGGCCTCTTCCGCCGCGATGGGCTTTAACCACTTGGCGGAAGTGACCCATACGTTGGAAACGGTTTTGGATCGGGTTCGAGCCGGCGCATTGCGCGCTTCGCCCGATTTGGTTTCTACGATGCTGGCTGCCCTGGATCGTGTCCGAGCCGAAGTACAGGTAGCCCGCAGCGGGCAAATTCCTCAAGCCGACCTAATCGACGAGCGCGCGTCCTTGATGTGGTACCTAGAGTCGGCGCCCCCGCCGGTGCCCGGCACTAGCCAAGCGGAAGCTCCAATCGAGTCCAAACCACCGGCCGTCTCCGAGCGAGAGGGAGTGCAGGCCGCTCTAGCTCAGGGCCAGAATGTTTTCCGCGTCGAACTCAAAGCGAAAGCCGGAATCGCAGCTCCCGAGATGCGCATCTTGCTCACGCTGAACCGGCTGAAGGGTTTTGGAACCATCTTGTCTTCAAGCGTTCCATTGGAGTTGATAGAAAAACAAGACGGTTTGTCGACGCTGCGCCTGGTTTTTGCGACCAGTGAAAACCGTGACCTGATTTTAGGTTTGTTGAGCGATGACGAACTGGAACCAAGCCCCGTAGAAGCAATGGCTGCTCAAGGTCCCGCGGCGCCCGTCCCAGCGACGGCGCCCACCCCCGCCCCGCCACGCACAGCTGCCCCCCAGAACATTCGCGTATCGATCAGCCGGCTGGACGATTTGATGAATCTGTCGGGCGAGCTTTCCCACGCCAAGAACGGCTTTGTTTCAGTTGCACAAAAAATGCGCGACTCTACACCCGACAAAGTAGCCACGGCGTTAGAAGAAGCGATTTCCCAGCTCTCACAGCTCGTTTCGGGAATTCAGCAGACAGTATTGGAACTCCGCATGGTTCCTATTGCCCCGCTATTCGAACGCTGTCGTCGGGTGGTGCGCGATATCGCTCACGAGCTAGGCAAAGAAGTCGATCTGGTTTTGCAGGGTGAGGAAACCTCGCTAGATAAAAAAATCATCGACCAGCTGGGCGACCCACTCTTGCATATGATGCGCAATGCCGTAGATCACGGACTTGAGGCTCCCGCTGCCCGCGTGCAAGCCGGCAAACCGAGCCATGGCACCATCACTCTCAAAGCCGAGCGGGAAGGCAGCCGAATCTGCGTGACAGTGGAAGACGACGGACGGGGACTCGCGCTCGAGGAGATTCGGCAAAAAATCATCGCCGACTCTTTGGCCTCCGCCGAAGTAGCTGCCAAAATGACGGTTCCAGAGCTCGTACCATTCATCTTCCAAGCGGGCTTCTCCACGGCCGCATCGGTAACGCAGATTTCGGGCCGCGGTGTCGGCATGGACATCGTGCGACGCCGAATTGAAGAGATAAGCGGCACCATTGAAGTCGATACCGAGCCAGGCAAGCGCACCTGTTTTCGCATTCGCCTGCCCCTGACCGTCGTGTCGCAGAACAGTTTGATCTTCGATATCGATGGGGTGACCTTTGCATTTCCCCTTCAGAGCATTTCGGAAATCCTGCAAGTGCCGGCCAAAGACCTTATGGATACCGGCTTTGGAAAGTTCCTAAGGTTGCGCGATATTATTTTGCCTATTTTCCGCATTCACCATTTTTTCCAAAACACTCCCTTCCGCAGTAAGTCCGCAACCGTACCCCTGACCAGCACGTCAGTCGTGGTAGTGCATGCCGGCAAGCAGCGCCTCGGCCTTGTGGTCGATCGGATTCTCGGTGAGGAAGAAGTGCTCATCAAAAACCCAGGCGAACTGGTAGGCGAGATTCCCGGCATCGCCGGGGTTTCGGTTCTCAGCAGCGGCAGTGTTGCTTTGATTCTGGATGTCGAAGCCATGGTCGAACGCTCCGCCTTGGAAATGAAGGAACCTTATGCCGGCCCTCGCATCGCTACAAATCGATAAACTGACCACCGCCACTCGCCAAGCCGCCGTTGGCTGCTCACAAATTTTTTCCAAGTGGGCGAAGCAAAAGGTGGAAGTGCGAATGGATCGGCTGGAATCGGTGCGCTTTGAAGATGTGGTGCCCAGCCTGGGCCCAATCGATCCCGTTTCGTTTGGGTTGGTCTTAGGGCTTTCTGGGGATATCACGGGAGCGCTACTCTTTCTCATGCGTGAAGAAGCAGGCTACGGATTAGTGGATACCCTGATGAACCGAGAAATGGGCACCACCAAAAGTTTGGGCGCCATGGAGCGCTCTGCGTTGCTTGAGACCGGAAATATCGTCGGCACCTCGTATGTGAACGCGCTCGTGCACGCTCTGGGCGTCGACCGGATCATTCCCGGCCCCCCTACTTTGGTGCATGATCTCACTCAATCGATCGTCGCAAGTGTCGTCATGCAACAGAGCGAGACGCAGAACGAAGCGCTCTTGGCCCACCTGGAATTCACCAGCCTAGACCAAATTCTGGAATGGAAGTTCATGTTTCTTCCGGACTACGCGGGCCTTCGCAAACTCCTATAAATGACTAAAACCATCTACATGGGGCAATTTGATACCGTCCGAACTCCGGACGTGCTCAAGACAACGCTGGGCTCTTGTGTGGGCTTGGTGCTGTATGATCCGGCGACGGATACTTTCGGCATGGCCCATATCATGTTGCCAGTTTGCCCTACCGGCGACCAACCCGGCTCGGGCAAGTACGCCAACACCGCCATCCCGGCGCTCATCCAGAAGATGGGCAGCCGAAGTACGAAGGGAATGCGCGCGAAGTTAGCGGGGGGCGCTAATATGTTCGCAGCCCTCAATCCCGGTGCGGCCGAACGCGACACCCTCAAGGTCGGTGAGCGCAATGTCGCTGCTACCTTAGAAATTTTGAAATCCCTTGGTATCGAAGTGATTGGATCGCAGCTCGGTGGCATGCACGGCCGTGAGCTCACGATCGATGCGCAGTCGGGAAAGATATGGGTCCGCACTATTGGTAGTGAGCCCATCGAACTGTAACGGAGACTCCTGTGGCGAAAAGAGTACTAATTGTCGATGATGCCCCCTTCATGCGGCTATTAATCAAAGATGCGGTTATCGCCGCCGGTCATGAGGTAGTGGGCGAAGCGGAAGACGGCGAACAAGGTGTGGCTCTGTTTTTGTCGGCACAACCCGATGTGGTCACTATGGACTTGGTAATGCCCAAAATGTCTGGTTTGCAGGCATTGCGTGAAATCTTGAAACATGATCCGCGCGCCAAAGTAATTGTCATTTCGGCAGTAGATCAAAAGCTGGAGTTAAAAAGCGCGATTGCTGCGGGAGCTTTTGATTTTATCGTGAAACCGTTCGATACCGAACGCATTCGTGGCGCGATTGCCCGTGCGACCACCCTACCTAAAGCCAGCTAGGCCGCTTTCTTGGTCACCGATGGGTGATTAAGCACCGCTTGCGGAATTTGATTCAACGCCAAAACCTGATCCACCGCCCCTATCGCAATCGCTTCCTTGGGCATCCCGAACACGACACAGGTTTCTTCGTCCTGTGCCAAGGTGAAGGCACCCGCCCTTTTCATTTCGAGCAAACCTTCCGCACCATCACGGCCCATGCCAGTAAGAATCACGCCAGTGGCGTTGCTCCCCATTGTTTTGGCCACAGACTTGAAAAGATAGTCCGCCGAGGGGCGCACCCCATGTAGAGCATCGCGTTGGTGCAAGTGCACGGCGCACGACGGCCCCGACTGTACCAATTCCATGTGGAAATTGCCGGGTGCCAGCAACACAGTGCCCGACTCTACCCGGTCGCCTTCCTGCGCCTCGCGCACGTCAAACGCCGTGAGGCTCTTTAAAAAAGCGGCGTAGCTGCGGGTAAATACCGGCGGCATATGCTGTACGATCAACATCCCCGGCGCGCCAGGGGGAAAACCCTGCAGAAAAACTTTGAGCGCTTCGGTGCCGCCCGTGGACGCCGCCACTGCGATCACTTTGTGCTTAGTTTGGATCTGCGCACTGACTGGGTACTGGGTTTTCAAACCGGGGTGGTTACCCGCGGAAACCAGCCGCGCGGAGGCTGCCGCACGGACACGTTGCACAATGTCGGCCGCCATTTCCTTCACGCCGTTAGTCAAATCGAGTTTGGGTTTACCGATCACGTCCACCGCTCCGAGACTCAACGCACGCAGCGCCAAATCAGAACCCTCGGGAGTCAGGCTGCTGATGATTACGGTGCGGGTGGGAAAGTGACGCATCACCTTTTCCAAAAACGTAACTCCATCCATGCGGGGCATTTCCACATCGAGGGTCATCACGTCTGGCTTGAGGGCGATTAATTTCTCACGCGCGTCGTAAGGATCGACGGCAGTACCGACGATTTCGATGTTGGGGTCGGTAGTCAGTAAGTCTTTCAACAAGCGACGCATCATCGAGGAATCGTCGACTATTAGGACTCTTACTTTTCCAATAGACAGTTGCATGGCTATACCTTTTGAAACACAGCGGGCGCTACGCTCCGCAGTTCTCGATTCCTGACAAATCCCGTTTCCGAGTGCCCTACAAACAAAAACCCACCCGGCGCCAAAGCACCCACTAGTCGATCCACTACTGCCTTGCCGCTTTCGTGATTAAAATAAATGAGCACATTGCGGCAGAACAGGATGTCAAAGGGGTGTTGGAACGGAAACTTTTTGGTGGCCAAATTGAATTCGGCAAAAGTAATCAGCCGCTGGTAGTTTTCGCGAACGGTCAAAGTGCCGTCGGACTGAGCCGGCTCGAAGTAACGATTGCGCACGGGCGGGGGGATTTTGGCTGTTTGGTCGGCGGTGTACGTACCCGTCGCAGCGATGAGAAGCGCCGCCCGATCAATATCGGAAGCCAGAAACCTTAAGCTCCACGGCGCGGCCCGAACTCCAGCTTCGAGCAAAGAGAAAAGCAAAGTATAGGGTTCTTGTCCCGTGCTGGCCGCGGCACACCAAACACGCAATTCAGGGCGCCCGCGGGTCTGTTTGGCTTGTTCCAGCTGCCGCACCACGGTGGGCAGGAGCTTGAAATGCTGCCCTTCCCGGAAAAAATCGGTGGTATGCGTCGTGAGAGAAGAAATGAATTCCCGCGTCGCTTCGGGGTCGCCGGTCATCAAAATCAATTCATATTGTGAGTAGTTTTCACACCCATGGCGACGCAACAGAGGAGCCAGGCGACACGCCATCAAGGTCCGGTTCTTTTCAGACGCCGGCATATCCACCCCAATTAGGCTGTTCAGGCGGGCCGCCAGCCGATCATAGCCTGCATGGTCCCGTCGCACGGTCTGGTGCAAAATGCCGGCTTCCTGCAGGGAGGAGTACCGGCCTGGCGATTTGGTGAGTGGTTTTGCCATAGTCCTATGCTTTCTCTTCGGCACTCCAGGGACTTAGCCCAAGCCCTGTGTACAACGCGACTTGTCGACAGGCAGGTTTTAGGCTCAAGAATTCAAAGGATTACTCCGAAAAGCCTGCATGACTCTCAAAGCGAAACTGATTGGAATGACCACTGGCATGGCGTTGTTTTTCGCGGTGGTTAATTACGTGCAATTCGACCGGGTGCTCGCAGATCAAAAAAGCGTCGCGGTTCACAGAGTGGAAACGCAAGCTGCGATTCTGGTAAATGCGGTCGCCGGCCAATTTTACGAGCGATACGTCGCCACTCAAACGTTGGCGCTCTACGATGCGCTTCGCCGGGAGAAATTGAACGAGGATGAAATCACTGCGCTATTCAACGCACACGCCAAAATGCATGGAGCCTACGATCTGCTACTTTTGGTGGATGCCAAAGGCAATTACGTCGCTAGCAATCGCCGCACCAGCAACGGCCGTCAATTGATTCTCAATCAGCTACGCGGCTGGAACTACGCCAATACACCCTGGTTCCGCAACGCGTTCGCCGGTCAAACTTCAGATGATACTTCCCGTAACTTGGCCGGGACCTATGTGGAAGATGCACAGCTTGACCCCATTTCCACTGCCGCATTTGGCGAAAATCGCCTGGGGACCTCGTTCTCCGTCCCGGTGAAGAACAGCCATGGCGAAGCCACTGCTGTACTCACCATTCGCACAAACTTCAGTTGGGTGGAAAACGAATTCAAATCTTTCTACACCCTTTTGCGTAACCAAGGTTTCGGCTCCGCCGAACTCTCGCTGGTGAACAAGTCTGGGTACGCTCTATTGGAATACGACCCCACTGCCAATAAAGGAAACCTTGAGGTTCACCACGACTTCGAAAACACTTTGCTCAAACAGAATCTGTCGACGATGGGCGGAACGTACCTGCCCGTCTCGGACCTAATGGTCGGTAAATCAGGCGCCGTCGTAGCCGTGCATCCACTGAAGAAAGTGGAACAAGCCACGGGTTACTTTTCGCTCAAAGGAGCCAATCGCTTCCTGGACGGCTTGGGGTGGGGAGCGATTATCGCTATCAACGAGGCCGATGCGTTCGCAACCATTCACGCTGCGCGCACTCGGTTTCTATTCATCACAGGCGTGCTCTTAACCATCTTTGGGCTTATCACCTATTTCTTCGCCGTTTCCGTTGCGCAGGGGCTGGCAAAAGTTTCTCACTATATTTCAGATACGAGCTCGCAAGTAATGGCAGGCAGTGAGCAGATGGCAAGCGCTAGCCAGAGCTTGGCCTCGACCGCCACTGAGGCCGCGAGCTCCCTGGAGGAAACTGTTTCGAGCATTGAACAGCTGACTGCTATGGTTAAGCGCAACGCCGAACACGCCATGGAAGCCGCCAACCTCTCGCGCGCCAGCCGCCAATCGGCCGATGAAGGCGAAGTAGAAATTAAGAACTTGGTCGGTGCGATGAATGGCATCAATCAAAGCTCCAAGAAGATTGAAGACATCATCAATGTCATTGACGATATTGCATTCCAAACCAACCTCCTCGCCTTGAACGCGGCAGTAGAAGCGGCCCGTGCCGGGGAACAAGGCAAAGGGTTTGCAGTAGTCGCTGAAGAAGTCCGCAATCTCGCGCAGCGCAGTGCTGCCGCAGCGAAAGATATCACTTCCCTCATTAAGGAAAACGTCACCATGATTGAATCCGGCGTGGAAATCGCCGGCCAGGGCGGTCAGGCATTGCGCAACATAGTCACCAGCGTGCGCAAAGTAGCCGACCTAAACAGCGAGATTGCTTCTGCCAGCCGCGAACAATCGCATGGTTTGGAGCAAATCAGCGAAGCCATGGCGCAGCTCGACCAGGTCACGCAAACCAACGCCGCCTCGGCCGAGGAAGTCGCGTCGAGTGCCGAAGAGATGTCGAGCCAAGGCTTGATGATGCAGGAAACGGTCAGCCGACTCAACGCCCTCATTCATGGCGCGAAGTCCGGGGACCTCCTCGCTCAAAGCGCGTCGACGGCCTCCTCCGGATTTTTGAATGCGGCCCCCGCGACTCCCAACGTTATTCCGATGCGTACTCGCGCCTCGAATGCGGAAAAAGTGATTCCGTTCGAAGCCGATGGAAACGATAAAGGCAAACTCGGAAACACTTCGGGTTTCTAAGAGGCGCGAATGGAAACGGCGAAACCCGGACAATACCTTTCTTTTGCCCTCGGAGAGTTGGCGTACGCCTTCCCTATTAGCTGCGTGCGTGAAATTAACCGCGTCACTATGATCACACCCATGCCGGAAACGCCGGCTTATATTGCGGGCGTGATGAACGTGCGCGGCAAAGTTCTCCCGGTAATTGATCTAAGAGTACGTTTCGGCATGGCTACTGCGGCACCCACGCGCCACAGCTGCATTATTATCGTCGATTCTGAACGCGGCCAAGCAGGCTTGCTTGTGGATTCTATTCACGGGGTGTCCCCGTTGCACATGGACCAAATCCAAAGTCGGCCGGAACTCACAGGTGGCGGCGAGTCCAGTTTTGTCACTGGCATGGGCAAGCTAGATACACGCGTCCTCATTCTGGTCGACGTGGATCGCATACTGGCAGCACAATCCACCGAAACGGTAGCGAACGCCGCCTGATCGGGTAAAATCAGGCAATGGATATCGCCTCCCTCTCTCTCTTAGAATTCCGACTCACTCAAAACGCCTATGGCATCCCGGTGGAACTCGTGCGCGAGATCGATCCGGTGGGAGACATCACCCCTCTTCCCAATAGTTCGCCCTATGTCTGCGGTTTAATGAATTTGCGCGGGCAAGTCATCCCCGTGATTGATTTGAAGGTTCGTCTGGGGGAAACCCGTACCGCTCTCACCCGCGAGAGCTGCGTCATTGTGGTGGAAAGCCCGGATGGTTTAATGGGCCTGCTGGTGGATGCGGTGAGCCGAGTACTCAATGTGGCGGCGGTAGACGTATTGCCCACTCCCGACACCTGTCACCTGATGGATAAAACGTTGGTGACCTCGGTGGCAAAAGAGGGGGGGCGCCTTCTGACCGTGCTGAATGTTTCCCAGTGCCTCGAGATGGTAGGAACCAAAGGGACCGAGGCGGTGAAGCCAAGGGTCCAGGATCACGCCTTTAAGCTGCTTAGCTAAATTAACCCGTCGATATCGAGTAACAAAGCCACTTTGCCATCTCCCAAGATGGCGGCGCCGCCGATGCCGTCGCTCTGCTGGGCGCGGCCGCGGAGCGGCTTCGTAACGACTTGGGCTTGCCCCAACACCGCATCCACTTCCAACGCCACGCAGCCGGTTTCATGCTCGTATACGATTGCCATTTCCTTACCTTTGGCCGCCGTCTCTCCGGCTTCCATCGGAAAAGCTTTGTAGGCATTGCGCAATTGCGCGGCCAAGGGGCAAATGGGGAATAAAGTGTCGCGCACCTTGAGTAGGCGCTGACCGGACTGCAAAAGCACGTGTTGCGACGCTCCCGCGTCGACCAGCTCGCGAATCCCATGCATCGGCAGGATGTAAGTGCGGCCTTCGACAGAGACCAACATGCCGTCGGTAATAGCGGTGGTTAACGGCACCGTGATTTTGAATGCGGCGCCTTTACCAAACTCCGAGCTTACTTCAATGCGTCCCCTCAAAGCGTTGAGCGCCTCTTTAACGACGTTCATGCCCACACCGCGACCGGAAATATCAGTCACCTTCTCAGCGGTGGAAAAGCCCGGTGCAAAAAGAAACTCAAAAACCTCGCCATCGCTCAGTTTACTCGGTTCGACTTTCGGGTCCAACAATCCGGCTTCTACTGCTTTCTTAATCACTCGCTCCCGATGGATCCCGGCGCCGTCGTCAGCAATATGCAAAACCACTCGATCGCCCGCCTGTTGGGCAGACAAAGTAAGGCGCCCTTTTTCCGGCTTGCCTTTTTCGCGGCGCCGCTCGGGGACCTCCAACCCGTGGTCCAGACAATTGCGCACCAGATGCAGCAGCGGATCGGAGAGGCTTTCCACCATCGTGCGATCAATTTCTATCTCTTCACCAGACAAAACAATTTCCAGCGGCTTGCCGAGCCGCAGGGACAGGTCCCTCGCTACCCGCTGCATTTTCAAAAACAAGCTTTTCAACGGCGTCATGCGCATGCTCAGAGTACGGCCCTGCAGCTCGCGAATGGTTTTATCGAGCAGTGCCACCACCGAATTCAGCCTAGGCTCATTCTTGAGGTGAAGGACTTCATTGAGTATTTGGCTTTTGATAACCACCAACTCACCGACGATATTCAAAAGCGTTTCGACTCGCGCGCTGTCTACTTTAATGGTGGTCGATTCGGGCTTGGAGGTGACAGCCGACAAAGGCTCGTCTTGGGTCGACGGAGCCGGTACGACAACTTCTTCCACTACATCGCGGGGAAAAGTTAGGGGCGGCGGAACTACCGAGGGGCGCGATTGGCGCTCACGCAGGATCAGCGTAAATTCGGCGGTTTCCTTTTTGAGTTCCGAGATATCCCAAGGCACCGGGTTTTCGGCGCGCAAATCGTGGGCGCGGTCTTTGATGGCGTCGCCGCACTTGAGTAGCAAAGTAATCGTTGCGGAATCGACCAGCTCCGGGTTGGCACGCAACACGACCAAGCAATCTTCCATCACGTGAGCAAAAGAGGCGAGATCGTTAAATCCTGCGGTAGAGCCCGCACCTTTGATCGAATGCGCTAATCGGAAAATCTTCGCGAGTTCCTCGACGCGTACGTCGGGATTCTCAATCTTCATGTAGGATTCTTCGCAAGCCTCCAGCAAGAACTGAAGCTCGTCGAGAAATTCCGTCTGAAGCTCGCGCAGGAAATCAGAATCTTCGGACACCCAACCTCCGTGTTGGAACTAGCCGGCTCGTCTTAAGCCGGTCCGCAAAGCGTGAATGGCTCGGGAAACGGCGTCTTTGACCGCACGCGCCCCTTCCGGCTTACGAAGCGTTTCGTAAAAACCCAGTTTCATTTTTTCAACGAGCGCAGCTTTTTCCGCGTGGCCCGTCAAAAATACAAACGGCGTTTGCGATCCGCTGGCGCGTACCCGTTGAAAGAGTTCGATGCCCGTCAGCACCGGCATTGAAATATCGCAAATCACTAGCTCAATCTGTCGGCCCTCGGCGCTCAACAATTTGTCCCACGCCTCTTGACCGTTGTGGGCAACTAACACCGATGCTACATGCGGGCGCAGTGAATCTGCCAAGGTTTTGGCTAGGTCTTTTTCGTCGTCGACTATCAGTATGGTGGCTTTATCCATGAAAAACCTCTCCCCTTTTTATCGGCGGAAAAGCGTAGAAGATTGAGTGATACTAGCCGGTTGGCGGATCAGCGTTTTGCGGCGCCCGGTTTGGTCTTTTTGGATTTCTTTTTCGGCTTGGGGGCATCTTTGCCAAATTCCCACGGAGGCGTGGGCGCCGCGTTAACCCAAAGCCCGCGGCCTCGTTGTTGTGCAACTAGCTCGGCGTCTTGGTACATCGCGCGATCGGATGTGGATTGCTCTCGGCGTTGGCTTTTGTCGTGCCAGGCAAAGCCGGAGTTAATTTGGCGCAGGGCGAGATCTTCGGATTTCCAGAGTACTCGCGCGAGCTGCGCGCAATTCTTACCACCGGGTTCGCAAACTTGGCTGCGCAACCACTCGACCGTGACCGGTTTATTTAAGTAACGCTCGGTGAGGGCGCGTTTGGCGGCGGAGTGAAACGACTGCCCTTTTTGCGGCGCGTCAGCCCCTAGCAGACGGAAGCGGTGTGTTTTGGACTTCGCGTCCGTGACCACGACCGTGTCGCCGTCCACTACCTCGGTGATTTTGCCCTCGAGGTTGTCCGCCCAGCCTGTCCCAGCCCAGCAAAACCAGAGGGCGAGCAAAAGAAGGCCGTTTGCTTGACCGCCCGCCCACGCTCCATTACGAGAAAGTGGGCCTAAATAAGGAGACTGAAGAAGTTGGATCAAAACGCACTCTTTCCCTATCCCTCTGAAATACCTGATTCGATGCAACTAGACAAACGCCGTGGTCGAATCCTGATTAATGGGAAAATGGAGTCGGAAGGTTTTGCGTATAAGGAAGTGCTCTCTCCTTGCCCGTTGCGCAACGACGGTGGTGGTCTTTTCCACCCCCATATCGGCGACACACCCAACATCGACCAAGACACTTTCGCCCGCGCGGTAGACAGCGCCGTGAAAGCTTGGGCTAAGGGCCGTGGAGAATGGCCCGCAGCACGCATGGAGCAACGAATCGTCGCCACCACCCACTTTCGCGACCTGCTTCTTCCCCACCGGGAAACGATCGCAAAATACTTATCGTGGGAAATTTGCAAACCGTACCCGGACGCCTTGGCCGAGTTCGATCGGACGATCGCCTACATCAACGATACGCTCGAAGCCGTAAAGGGTCTGGACCGCGACGGAAGCCGCATTCACTTTGCCGGCGGAATCATGGCGCAAATTCGCCGTATGCCTTTGGGCGTTACCCTTTGCATCGGCCCCTTTAACTACCCGCTCAACGAAACTTTCACCACCTTGATTCCCGCTCTGCTAATGGGAAATACGGTCGTCATGAAGACGCCGCGTTTCGGCCAGCTTTTTTGGGATGTGATTCTCGAAGCGTTCCAATCCAGCTTCCCTCCGGGTGTGATCAATATCGTCAACGGTTTGGGCCGCAATATTATTGGGCCCAGTGTGCAGGCTGGCAAAATCGACGTCTTGGCACTCATCGGGTCGAGCAAGACCGCAAACTTGATCAAGCAAAGCCACCCGCGCCCAAACAGCTTCCGCGGTGTATTGGGGTTAGACGCCAAGAACCCGGCCATTGTATTGCCCGACGCTAATTTAGACCTCACCGTATCGGAATGCTTAAAGGGTTCGCTCTCGTTCAACGGACAGCGTTGCACGGCGCTGAAAATTCTTTTCGTCCACCGTTCCGTGGCCGATGAGTTCAGCGCGCGTTTTGCCGCCGGTGCCGACAAATTAAAGGCAGGTCTACCTTGGGAAAAAGGCGTCTCAATTACTCCTTTGCCGCACCCCAACAAGGTCAGTGAGCTAAAGCATTTGATCCAACAAGCGTGCTCGGAAGGCGCTGTTTTAGCTAATCCCGGCCGAGGTGGCACGTCTGTCGACAACCTGCTCTTCCCCACCGTGCTCCGCAAGGTTTCGCTGCGAGCCGCATTAGCGCATGAGGAGCAGTTCGGGCCAGTCGTCCCGATCGCCGAATACGATTCTTTGACCGAGCTCGAAGATTATCTTTTGGATTCGCCGTATGGGATGCAGGCGAGCATTTTCGGCCAGGAACCAAACGAAGTGAGCGAGTTGATCGATCTGCTGTCGAGCTTAGTCTGCCGAATCAACCTAAACAGCCAGTGCCAGCGCGGGCCTGATGTGTTCCCCTTCACTGGGAGAAAATCTTCGGCGGAAGGCACTCTAAGCGTAGCTGATGCACTGCGCTGCTTTAGCATCCGCAGCATGGTGGCCACCAAGCAAGACGAAGGCGGGAAGGCACTCTTTCGTTCCATCCTCGAAAGTGACGCCTCTCAGTTTTTGAGCACCAATATCGTACTTTAGTATTCGACGACGATTTCGTCCGCCCGATCCGGCGCAAGCCGGATATTCCACCAATGCAGAACCACGGAATTGGTTGTGGCCTCGTAGTGCCATTGATCGGAATCGGCGACGGTATTGCCAGTCAGCTGGGTGTCTTTGTTCCCGTGCCGCAGAAACACTTTCAAACTTTCGATTTTAGCGGGCTTGGCTGATAGCGAAAGTTTGCGCACGTTGTAGCGAACAGCCCGTTCGATCGCCAGATCCCCGAAATTCTCCAACCAGTCGTCGAAGGGCGCCTGACACGGGGTACTGACCACGGAAGTGCCTCCAGCCGATGCCGCCAGCGATAGGTAATCACGTGCCGAATCAGGTTCGCACGTGTTGTCTTTTACGTAGAGATGGAACGGCTTGCGCAACTTGGTATGAAAGTTGAGAAACCCGCGGCCCACGCGGGCTGGATCCGCATCGGCAGCACTGGTGTCTTTCGCTAAGAACCGGTAGGTATCGGCGTGAAAAGCATGGGCCATCACCAAAACCGGGACCGTCTCTAGATAGAAGTCATTGCGGTACTCCGCTTTCTGGGTCAAATCGACAAAGAAGCGATCCAATGCCCAAATCGGAGAATTGTACGTTACTCCGGCGAACGTCTTATCAATCATTCTACCGAAGTCGCTGTTCGCGTAAGCGCTGGAGCTGGTGATCCGGATGGAGTTATTTCCGTCCAGTTCAGGTTTACCCAGAAACTCACGCGCCGACAAAACCGCTACTGAATAGCGAATTTGCGCCCGGTCCAGCTTTGTGAAAAAGGCGCCGGCGTTGCGCTTCATCTCTTGGTAATAACGCTCCGTCTTTGCATTGTGATCGAGCACAAAAACCAAATCGATGGGTGCACCTGGGCGCATGACGTTCAAGCCATACACATCCACTTTCGGCCCGCGGGTGGGGCCGGGACCAGACGTCGCGGCCACGACGTTAATCGTCATCGGCGCGTCTGCACTCTTGAAACCGTTATCCGCGCTGACGGTGAAAACCTGGGGTTCACGACTCATTTCCGCGGTCGGGCGGCCCGTGAGCTTGCCGTTGGGATTGACCGTCAGCCAAACAGGTCCCGACACTTTTCTGAAAGTGAGCGGAAGCTTTTTCAGGTCCTGGGCAAAATCGTTCAGGTCACCGGTAAAAGTGCTGCCGATTTGAGCGGTGTATTCCACATCCTGAATCCAACGCGGGGCTTCGATGGCCGCATCTAGCGTAATTTGGATATCGCCTTGAGCGCTAGCGCCGCCCGAATTAACGACGAGGAAAGTGATTACGGATTTACCCTTTTGGCTAGCCGGGGGCTTGAGCTTCAAACTGCCATCTGCTTTGAGGTCAACCCAAGGGAGCGTCGACAAAAGCTTGAAGACCAAAGTGCCGCCATCGGGGTTTTCGACGTAGGTAGAGTCGGCCAAGTTCAAATTGAACTCTTGTCCGGGCACCACTGAAAACGCGAGTTTTTCGCCGTGGATGACTGGCGGCTTGGCTGCAGTGCCCACCGAACCACTGAAATCCACTGAGCTGAATGCCTTGCCATCACTCGCTTGGAAGACGCCGGCGAAAGGCCCGACATCGTTATTGGTAGGAGTCCAGACCACTTGACCGTCGTTAGAGACGTTCATGCCCGCTGGGCCTTCGAGCTTTTTATATTGCAGCTCTTCTCCGTCGGGATCGGATGCCAGACGATTGAGATCGAACGTAAACTTCTGACCTACTTTAATGGTTCCCAGAAGCACCACTGCGGGCCAAACGGGAGCGTTGTTTTGCGAAGTGATGGAGATGTTGGCGCGAGCATCCGCAAACGCTCCGCGCGAATCGGTAGCGCGCACCATGATGGAGTTGGGGCCGACGTGGGACTCCAACGGCGAACCGAAGACCCGCCCCTGCTTGGTAAGGTCGGCCCATTCGGGCGCGAGGCTTTTGCCGGTAACCGGATCGGTCAAAATAGTGAAAGTGAGAAAATCCTCTTCATCCGGGTCGACCGCGAAATCCTTGAGCGACTGAAAATATGTCACCCCTGCTTTGCCGGGCGGCAAAGTTACCGGGAGTTTCCACCGAGGAGGGTTATTGTCTGACGTAATATTGATCGTCAGCGCACCATCCGCGCTGAGCTTGTCGTTGGTCGCAATCACAATGAAATTATTTTCACCCACATCCGCATCGGTAGGCGTACCCCAAATTCTGCCGTCGGCGTCGACGTTCAGCCAGGCCGGCCCGAACTTCTTATTGCGTGAGAAATTAAGCGGCAATTTGTCGAGGTCTTCCACGTAGTCGACCAAGCTACCAGTAAAGGGCACGCCGGCAGGTGCACCGAGGGTGACCCGTTGGCCTTTCCAGCGCGGCGGGCGCGGCACTCGCACCACGGTGAACGCGATGCTAGCGGAGGCTTTATCTTTTCCGTCGGTAACGGAGAATTTGACAGTTTTGGCACCGATATCCGCAAAACCAGCGCGAATAGTCAGCGTGCCAGTGGGACTGATTTCCACAAACGAAGCGCGGCTATCTAAAGAAAAAGTAAGCTTGTCGCCGTCGGCATCGGTAACGAAACCAGGGCGATTGAGGTCCACGGTGTAAGTACGGCGTTCTTCGATATCAAACGCGAGCCCGGCCGGATCAATGACGGGCGGGTTGTTAGGTGGCACCACACTGCCTACAAAGGCAGCTTCCACTTCGGACCGGCCGTCCGAAACGGCTACCTTGGCGTTGAAAGGCCCGAGCCGCTGTCCCGCCAAGGGGGCTCCGCCGAGTGCTCCCGCCGCATCGACGGTGAGCCAAGCTGGGCCGCTCACTTTTCGAAAGCTAAGCGCCTCCTCTTCCGGATCCGATGCTTTGGAGAGCAGGTCGTAATTGAGTGCTTTGCCAATCGGGATTTCGCCCAAAGAATAAATCGCGTCTGTCGACCATTTGGGAGGCGCATTGGCCGGGTCGACTTGAATATTCACCGTTACTTGCGCGGATAAACCCTTGGCGTCGGTGGCTTTCACCAGCAGAGAACCGGGCCCTACCTGCGCCTTGCTTGGTTTACCCGAAATGCTGCCGTCGGCCTTCACGCCTGCCCACTTGATCCCAGAAGCCCAGGAGAAAGTCAGAGCGTCGCCATCCGGATCCGCAACCCACTTGGCGTCATTGATCGTAGCCGCGTAATCTTCCAACGCGCGTGCGTTCTTTAAGGTGATCTCCGCCACGTTCCAAACTGGCGGCCGGTTATCGCGTGTGACGGTTACGACAATGTCTTTATCGGCGGAAAGAGTGCCATTAGAAGCACGGACGGTGAAGGTCTGTTCCCCGGTGGGTTCTTCCACGAGGCCAAAAACTTTCCCTTCGGCCGTGATGCCGAACCAGCGCGAGCCACCTTGCTTACTGAATTCGAGTGGACGCCCGTCGAGATCCCGGGCGGCTTTGGAGATATCCGCCACCAAATTGGTGCCGACCTTCCCATTCACGCGGACCAAGACATCCCAGACCGGCTTCTGCGGGTTGGCGGCGACTTTTACGGTTACTTTAGCGGCAGCCCGGTTCACGCCGTTGGACACTTCTAAATTCAAACTCGCGTTGCCGACTTGGGCGTACAGCGGCGCCAGCTTGAGTTTCTTGCCGTCGGGTGAAAGCGAGGCCCAGCCATACACACTAGTGAGTCGGTACGTGAGCGGCTTACTGCCTAGCTGGCTGACCAAAGGCGTGAGATCGAAAACCTTCTCTTCTCTCTCGGCGACGTCGAAACTCAAACCGGCGTGGTTGATGATGGGGGCCTGGTCGTCGTCGGCCACCGCTACATCCAAAACTAACTCGGTCTCGTTGGTACCATCGCCAATCAAAACGACGGCGATAAAATTCCCCGCGGTGTCGGGCTTACCGGAAAGCTTTCCGTCCGGAGTCAGACTGAACCAAGCCGGCCCCTTCTTTCGAAAACTATAAACGACCGCGCCCGTGCCGGTGTATTTCACATTGTCGGTGAGGTTGTAATCGAACTGCTTGCCGTACATCAGACTCGTAAGCTTCACCACATCTGAGTCGAGGGTGAACGGGCCGCGCGCAACCGAGCCAGAGTGGGCCACCACCACAGAAGCCGGATCGCCGACTACCCGCGGGGAAATTACCGGCACCCGTGCCGGGGCCAATACTTCAAACGAGACACTTGCGGGCGCAGCGACGCCTGCGAGCAATAACCGAATGCTTTCGAACCGACCCTTGGTATCGACGGGGGGCGTGCCACTCAGCGTGAGAGTATCCGGATTCCATTGCATCCACGCCGGAAGGTGTTTCGCTTCAACGGAGACACTGACCAAATCCTCGTTCCAAATCTGGGGCTTGAGATCAAAAGTGAAAGGTTTATTGGCGTGGATTTTACCCAAATCGATCTGGCCATTATTCCAACGCGCTTGCCGATCCGCGGTGATTTGGATTTGGGCTTCGGCGACCTTATCGCCTTGGCGGGCCTCGACGCGGTACCAATGACTGAAATTTTCCGAGGGCATGCGCCCCGTGATTTTGCCGGTATTGGGAACGAAGGTCAGCCAAGCGGGCAAGGGGCTCGTGCGCCAGGTTACCGGGGTGGTATCGCTCGAAGCCTTTAAGAGAGAATTTAAATCGTAGCGTAATTCGGTATCGAGTAGACGCGAAATACGCGTCTTTTCCCGTTTGAACTGCGGGCCATCGCCCAACGCGTTCACCGCGAAAATCAGAAAGAAAACTAAAATTGAGCGCAAGACGAGCATCCGTCCCCCAAAAAAAAGCCTGAGCCACAAACGCAATGAAACGTCACTAGTCCCAAACCAGCTTTTTTTCATATGGCTTTGGAGCGGATTCGTCACGCCAAAAAGGCCTGAGAGCCAAGTCAGTCAATGCTTCCGGCTTCAGGGCTTGCTTAATTGATGCGTTGCGTTACGTGTAGAGTTCGTTGGTGGGGAGTAAGCGGGAAGTGGATTAGGAGATGGTCACGCCGCGAGGAACTGGTTTGGTTTTGAGCACTTGAATGCCCTCGGCCTCGATTTCGGCAGCGACTGCGTCGCGGACTTCGGGCTCGGTGAGAACCAAAATGCTACCGCCGGCGGCGGCTCCGCAGACCTTGGCTCCCAGAATTTGTTTTTTGGAAAGTTTAGCGAGCAACTTGTCCAAACCGGGGGTGCTGACCCCAAAAAGGGACCGCCGGAGCGACCATTCCTCACTGAGCAACTTGCCCACCCGCTTCCAATCGACTTCGGGAGCGCGCAGTTCGGCATCGAGTGTCTCGGCAAGGTTGCGGATGGCGAAGAGGCCCTTCACGACTTCGGAGTCTTTTTCCACAGCCCCTTTGTAAACTTCCCAATTGCTCTTGCCACTATGGTGTTGTTCTCCAGAGAAGAGGACAATCACCCGCTTGGAGAGTTCTTCAAAAACAGCGCCGCGGTAAGTGGTGTGGACTATTTCGCCCGCGCGGGAATTAAAGCAGGACAGCCCGCCAAAAAGGGCCGCCAAGTAATCTTGCGTGCCGGTGGGCACTTCCAAGAACGACGCTTCGATGTCGCGTATGGTGTGGAGCATGGGCCACTGCCAATCCTGATCGGAAAAATCACCAAAAATTCGGCTGATGCCACGCAAAAGTGCGACGCCCAAGGTAGACGATCCGCCCAAGCCACTGCCGATGGGCGCGGCCGTTTTCCAGGTCATAGAAATTTTTACCGTCGGAAAATCTTTGCGGGTTAATAAATAGGAGCTCACCACAGCGACAGGAAAGCGGATGGCGGGATCGAGCAGCCGGCATTCGGAAATGGGCAAAGGAGAAGTTATAGTGTGTTCGGCTCCCGAAGGGCCACGGACTTCTAGGCTGAATTTATCCGCCGGGCCGTATTCGAATTTGGCTTCGGCAAAAAGGTCCAAAGCCAAGTTGATTGTCTTAGCGCTGTCGGTGATGCAGTACAGCGGCCACAGATCCAGAGTGCCTCCGGCAAGGTCCACACGGGTTGGCGCCAATACGGTGAATCTACCTTCCATCTTGAGACCTCACGGGAGTTCGACGACGATTTCGTCTTTACGAAGATACCCTAAATGTTGCCGAACGGCTTGCTCCTGAGCGAAGGAACTCGTTTCCAATGCGCGGATTTGCTTTTCCAATTCATCGCGCGACAGGCGCGCGGCTTCAATTTGACGATCCAGCTCGCCGTTGTGGTTCACCATGCTCCGCCAATCTAAGTACCCACGTTTGGCGAAAATCCCCATCACGGAGAGCGAAACGACGGCGCAGAAAAAAGGAAACCGAATGACGATAGGATAGCGCTTCATAGAAATTGAATTGGATTGGGAGAGGACCTTGGCGAAAAACGGGTTTAGACCGTGTGGATCTTAATCGTGTTGGTGGAACCGTGGGCCAAACGAGGGAGTCCGGCTGTTATTACTATTTTATCCCCGGTTGCACAAAGTTTCAAAGCCCGTAACTTCTGACCGATCGCATCAAACACAGCGATGTGCGTCATCAGCTCTTCCATGTCTTCCATGAAGATGGCTTGCACGCCCCACTTGATGGAAAGCTGGCGATAAGTCTCCATACTGGACGTAATAGCCACTACCGGCGTACGGGGACGGCACTTGGAGGTCAATAGGGCCGACTTGCCCGACTGGGTCAGAACGGCGAGGATCTTGGCATTTGCAATCGAGCCCATGCGAACCGCACTTTGCAGCAGAGCGACGGCCTGTTGGCCTTCCGGAGAGAGTTCCCACTCGTTCCAAAGCACGGGCTGGGAATAAGGCATTTCTTCGGCTTGCTCGACAATCATGCCCATCATCTTGACCGTCTCGTAGGGATACTTTCCCACGGCCGTTTCGTTCGAAAGCATCACCACGTCCGCACCGTCCCAAACGCTATTGGCGACGTCGGAAGCTTCGGCGCGCGAGGGCCGCGGGTTATCGACCATGGACATCAGCATTTGCGTGGCGATGATCGAGGTTTTACCGGCCAAGTTGCACTTGCGGACCATTTGCTTTTGGAGCACGGGCACGCGTTCGTTGCCCACTTCCACAGCCAAATCGCCGCGTGCGACCAAAATGCCGTCGGACGCCTGAATAATCGATTCCAAATTCACCAGCGCGTCGCGCTTTTCGATCTTGGCGATCACTTCAGTACGCTTACCGCGTGATTCAATAAAACTTTTCAGGTGGCGCACTTCCTGGGCCGTCCGCACAAACGACATGGCGATGAAATCCACACCCTGCTCTAGAGCAAAAAGCACATCGCTGTAGTCTTTGTCGGTAATGGCGGGGGCAGAAAAGGAGGCTTCTGGAACGTTGATGCCTTTGTTGTCCTTGAGTAGGCCGCCGTTGACCACTTCTAAAAGAAGCGCATCGCCTTTGCGATCCTTGGCGCGCAAGTCCATTAGGCCGTCGTCGAGCAAGACCGTGCAACCCGGGGCGACGTCTTTCACAAATTCTTTGTAGCCAACCGGGATGACCGCCAGTCCGTCTTTCACGAGCGACTCGGGCTCATAGATCATCCAGACTTCTTGGCCGGGCTTGAGCTCCATGCTGCCGCCGGGAAGTTTGGTGACGCGGATTTTGGGCCCCTGTAAGTCGGCTAGGATGCCGACGGGACGGCCCAGTTCCGCCTCAATCGATCGCAAATCCTGGATGGTGCGGGCGAAGTCTTCGTAGCGGCCGTGAGAAAAGTTCAATCGGGCGACGTCCATGCCCTCTTTTGCCAGCTGCAACAAGCGCTCGCGCGAATTCACCGCGGGGCCGAGCGTACACAAGATCTTCGTTCTGCGTTTCATGGCGCACCAATATGCAGCATGCGGGAGCGTGAGACAACGCTAATTCCGCCGCACCGAGAAAGAGCGCGACGCGAGCGCGGAGCAAGAGGCAGTGTGCGCATTATTCTCTATATATAACAGCAACTTAATAACCCGTAGAGCCACATAATTCCGTCACATTTTCGGGCTAAAATAAGACACTACCAAAAGCCCCCCGCGGGCAATGCAAAACATCTAATGTAGGAACCGAAATTCACCATGATACAGCGTTGGAGGACACTCTGCCTTTCGTTGAGCATCGCATTGAGCGGGCTCCATTGCTCGGTCGGCGACTCCAGCCGAGATATCGAAACCAAAAGCCCTTCCGAACCGTACGTTTCTCCCTACCAAAGCCAAAAAGTTATTTTGGATGCTAAGAGCATGGTGGCCGACAGCCATGGAGCGCCTACTGAAATGATGGCCGAAGGCCTCAAGCTCTCGGTAATGGTGAACAACGAGTGTGCGGAAAAAAAATGCGCAGAGGCGACCGATTCGGCGTCGTTGCTTTCGTGCCAGCTCTACCAAAGTGCGGACCACGCTCCGCTGAAGCAACAATTCTATCCGTATCGGCTGAGCGCTTCCAAATCGGTGGAGGAGATTCGAACTTGGGTGCAATCGGACGAATGCGTGCTGGGGGTTTCGGAGAATAATTCTTTCAAGGCTCAAGCCTTTGACGATACCCATTTCACGCAACAAAAGCCCTACCTAGACACCGTTAAATTCGAAGCAAGTTTAAGGTACTTTACCGATTTGGCACCGGTGAAAATCGCCGTCGTGGACACCGGAATTGGAACACACGTCGACCTCGGCTCTGCCACTAGCATTCCCGGCGTGGTTCTTCGACAAGACTTGCGATCTACGGCTTCCAAAACCGCTCCGGGCTGCCAAGCGGCGTCCTTTTCGCTGAATGCCCCTTGGCACCCCCACGGTACCTACGTTGGTGGGATCATCGGCGCGAGCGCAAACAACACCCGAGGCATCGCTGGAGTCGCTTCAAACGCGAAGCTGCTCTCATTTGCAGTGGGAGATTGTACGGGAGCCATCTCCACCACCGAAGTCGCCAACGCGATCATGGCTTCCGTTGAAAATGGCGCGGAAGTCATCAACCTTTCACTGGGCGGCCCCACCTCAGACGTAGCACTGCAAACGGCCGTACAAACAGCTCTCAATCTTCACGTCGTTATCGTCGCGTCAGCCGGCAATAAGTACCAAGACATATTTAACAACCCGACGTACCCCGCTTACTACTCCAAGAACTACCCCGGAGTGATTGCCGTAGCGTGGGGAAAGCAAAACGGTGCGTTCGAACCCGGCAACGGAACGACATCTGGGTCCAACTACAGCAACCGGGTAGTAAAAATATTGGCGCCAGGATCGGGGATTGCCTCAACAGTTACAAGCGGCACGTACCCTGGATTTACGTCGATAGCTCCTGGCTACTCGTTCGCATCGGGTACGTCAGCGTCTGCGCCCATGGTTACAGGGGCCGTAGCACTTGCGATTGGATTCATGAAGAAAAAGGGCCTATCGTATGATGAAGCCACGATAGACAATCTGGTAACCGTTTTGGGAGCAAGCAATTCCAGCGCGGCAGCCCCTTTCGTTCGAAATGGGGCTACCCTCAATTTTCTAAAATTGGGAGAGTCGCTAGACTACTTGGTTCAATCCGGCGCCTCGCCCAAGCCAGTCGTCCTTTCGGGCCAACGCACCTATATTGACTATACGAACCCTAATCAACCCGTTCCGGTGGTTCAGATTACCGCGACATGGAATCTTGAGAACTCCCATTTCGGCGCTCGCATTGGACTTTTCGATTCGAGCCCTGGGTGCAACTATTCAGCGCCGTGCCTCGTTCAGGATTTCGCTTTACCGTCCAACTCAGGATCCATGCAGTTTACAATCAGCCGAAACCAGACGCTCCCAATGCTGCCATCCGTATCGTCGGCAAATCCTAATTTCAGCATGTACATGACGGTTGCAGTTTACTACCCGATAAAAGGGAAGAATGAATACGGGCTGGATGCTCGCCAGAGCTTTGACTTACGCACCGTCGACGGCAGCCGATCGAACTCGCCCCTTCTGGCGAAAGTGACCAATATTCGATCGGACATGCAGCACCTTTATATCCAAGGCTGGGCGTGCCTCCAGGGCGATAACGAAGCCTTGCCGGTGCAGGTCATGAGCGAAGGCAGGCCCGTCGTCTCCAATTATGCTTACCGCTATCCACTGATGGTACCGCACGGCCCCCCATTGGACGGTTACTCTTTCTCTCGCGGGGGTGGGCCGTTTGTAGCGACTTCAATCAGCACCGCATTTTTGAACGGCACCAGCTTCCGCGCAGGACTCGAAGCGGATGCACGGCTCATATCTGATTGCCTCACGCTAACCACCGCGCAGGGCTTCGAGTTTGCGATTCCACTTTCTACCATCGCAAATGGTCTGGAAGGAAAGACGTATAGCATTCAGGCGACCCACCCGCACACGGGCGCCAAGGTTTCGATTCTCAACTCCTATGGAACCTCGCTGTTCAAATTCCCTGAAGTCAACTTTCAACCGAGTTTAAAAACGAATGTCACCGTCCGAAGAACAGGCGATGTCGTTGCATTGGCTGGAAGCATTTGTTCGAAATCGCCCTCACCCACCACTCTTGAGGTTAGTTTCAGTGAATACGACTTGCGCTGTCGTCTTGCGCGGGTTCCCAATTTTCCAGACTTCGCCAATAGTTGTTCCCTGTCGCTCAAGGGGGGCAGATTCCCCCCGATGTTGCACCACCCGACTTACAATAGCCCCGATCGGCAATCGGGCGCCTACATCGGCAATTCATTAACTCCAATGTTCCAACCAGTGACCAATTTAGGCTACAGCCCAGCACAACTAACTGCGCTCAACACCTGGTACCCCGCACCAGGGTTGTGGCCGAACACCGTGCTTAGTATTGCGGCTTCCCCGTCGGCTGCATTTCGAAATTTGGTGGCTGCGCAAGGGCTGCTTGAAGTGGATCGCCGCATTCCAATCGGCGCCATCCAATACACTAACGTTTTAGAAAGCCCCCAAGGCAATCTGGTTGACCCTCTAATATCCAGCTATCTCCAAGCCCGCTCGGATAGCAGTGTTGTACAATTATTAGAGTATTACAGCAGATACTGGGACTATGACGACGTCGGCGAACCGTTTTCTTCAAACACCATCGCCTATAAAATGGAACCAAAAACGATTGGCAGCTACTTAGCAGCAAACTACGGCGGTGTGAAAAAGCTAATGCGGGAGATTAAGAAATTCGAAACGCCACTAGGAGTTGCCTCTCAAGTCGTTGCATTCCAAAGCCTGGCTGCGGGTACCGTCGGCGACGCAAGCTGCCCCTATCGATTGGCGGTGAACGTAACGACTCCGAATCTCAAGCGCTTGGCACCCACCCTTGGTTCCGTTCTCGCCGCTATATTGGAACAGAATGAGCCTCCAATGGTACTCCCTAGCCACGACACCATGGATCAAGCAATCGCGGAAGTTCCGCTGGACCTCCGGTTTTTCCAGGATGGCGTAATGATTCTCCACCTTGTCACCGACTATGGCACCCGAACCACTCCTATCCCCACGCTGGGAAGGGGGAACTAGTGTTGAGGTTCGCCTTATTGGCAGTGGTGCTGATTTCTGGGTGCTCGGCGCGATCGTACGACGCAGTGCAGCGCTACCTGAGTTTCGCCCAGCTCACCAGCAAGAGCTCCATCGTGCTGGTTTCAAATAGCACGACCGAAAGACCAAAGCAGTGTGAGCTCGCCAATTCGATCGTTATTGAAAAGGGCTTCCCCCCAGGAAATGCGCTCTACTGCCGGGATAAATCAACACTAGATCCTAAACTTCGCCTAGGTCCGGTTTGCCCTGCGGGCAATGTAATCCAAGCACTCAGCGTTTCGTCCGCAACGGTCCCGTGCTCAAAGCTCACCGTCTGCGGCGTTGCCCCGTCGGCCATTGAAAAAGTCGGAACGCGCGGCGATGGCGGCGAGATTGAACGCCTTACATTCACCAATCTTCCCTGGGGCTGCAATGCAAGCGTGGACTTTTCGTTTGATCCGAACTTCTCCGCCGATGCCGTGCACAATCTAGATTTTTATGTCCAGCCATCGGGATGCCCGTTCTGCGAACGCCAAAACATTCCCACATGCGAGGCTTGCGTCGACCTTACCAGCAATGAAGTGGTCCATGCGGGGCAAGTCGTCGACCTTACCTGCCCGGGCGGTCGGTGCAACGATTGCAGAGTAATTGGAAAGTCCGACACCCAAATTGCTCACGGACAGGGCTACGTCTATTTTCGCGACTCTGTCGGAGTCTGCTCTAATAAGTGTTCAAACTCCTCCATGGTCCGAATGTGCAACAACGGGTATTGGGAGGGAGACCCCGCCTATTCAAGTCCCCAATGTATTGATACTCCGTGCGGATGTGATCTGTCTTTGACAGGTGGCAAAATGAGCTTCGCTCATGGTGCATCAACGAAAATTTACAAAAGTAGCGAGCCGGCCTGCGGAGTCGAGTGCGAGAGCCTCAGTAAGATTGTCTCCTGCAACGATGGAGTCTGGCAGTCGGGCAGCCCAGCATCCAACGTAACCCAAGCGGAACTCCAACCGTATAGGGAAAACTCCTGCCACAATCGAATTTGCAATTGTGCCCGGCCGGGTCGCACCACCATTGCCGACGGTTTCTCGGCAAAAACTTATTCCAAAGACCTCGTCAGCTGCACTGAAACATGCGACGGATTTGCGGCAAATGTTCAGTGTTCCGGTGGCACTCTGACAGGGGCGGTCTCCAATCTTTTTGACAGTTGCAGCCAAGTAAATTGTGGTTGCCCTGTGCCAGTAGCGGGCGGCGCCCCCATTCTCCTTGCGAACGACACTTCCAAAATTCTGTTTAAGTATGCCCAAAATTCACTAACGAGAAGAGACGCTTGCTCAAATCCAGCGAATAAAATTTCGGTCACTTGCCATAACGGGGCACTCAGTCCGAGCTATGACTCCAATATTTTCAACAACGTTGGCTGTACCCAGACCGACTTTGGCTGCTCTTTTGTGGATGGGGCAGGCAATACGACGAGAGTCCCAACAGGCGGCACGATAAGAGTTTCCGCGACCTCCACTCCGGCATGCGGGGTAGCGTGCGTCAACACGACTTTGACCTGCACCGGCACAGGGTTCGTCGATAGCAACAATGTGGTTCTTTCCGCTAGTCAGTTGGCGACTTACAAGTCTGGGACTTCTTGCACACCGAAGAATTGCGACTGCTCTGTAAATGGAAATATTCTGCCTCTCAATCAGAGCGATACTTATTACACCAAGGACAAGATGACGGAATGCGTAGTGGGTGGGTGTGCCAGAGACGCTGCCGCAACCTTAACCTGCACCGCTGACGGTTTAAAAAGCAGCAAAGCAGACAATCCTGCCAAGTATCTCTATTCAAGCTGCGAGGACGTTCCTTGTGGTTGCTCTCTCCCGTGGGGAGGGAGTCTAGACGACTCCAGGACGATGACGGTCTACAAAATACAAGGTGCAACTTGTGCCACGCCAAACGCTTGCGAACTGCCGGCGAACATTCTCGGCGTTACGTGCAATAATGGAAACCTGAATCCACCTCTAAGTGGTGCCGGACAATACCCAACGTGCAACCCTCCGGTTTGCTCCTGCAGCTATGGAGGCATTCAAACCCCTGCCGGCCAATCACTCGCTATTTTCAAAGCAAAAGAAGCACCACCGGGTTTACCCTGCTCCGTAATTGGCGGCTCGATAACTTGCCAGCCGGGCGGCGTATGGTCTGGATCCCCACTCGCCGAATACCCAGAAGTAAGCTGCACCGACTACACCGACTCCGGTGCGGGCGGCGGAACGGGCGGCGGAACCGGGAACGATGAGGGCCCCGGCGCGGGAATCAGAAAGCGGGTAGGCGCGGGCGATGGCGGTGGTGGCCCCGGAGGCCCACCTCCACCTTGCACAAGCTTAGAAGAATGCCGAGTAAACGGCACAGGAGCTCGAATTACTCCTTTCAATCGCAAAACTTGCCTCCTGCCATGGGGAGGGGGCGAAGTGGAGTTTTACTCGCAAATCGCCGCCTTCGATACTCAATGCGTAAGCGCGCCAGGGGATCGGTGTGCAAAACACCAAAGAACTCGCCTGTGCCACTTCCCCAACTGGAGCGGAAGTGCGCAGTTCAAATACCCATCTTGCGTAGAAAAGAGTAGCTGCCCATGAAACAGGTATTACTTTTCGCGGCCTTCTTATTGATCGCTGGCTGTAATGCCAAGGTCACCGACCGTTCCGATCAAAATCTTCAGGCAAGGGTCCTCACTGCTATGGATGAATGCGCGGCCGGGCGATGCCCCTGTACCACTCCCGTCGGAGACGTCACGCACGGCGCCAAAATTACGGCTTACACAAATGGCACTCCGTCATGTGAAAAAGGGTGCGGTGCCTACGCGCAAGTCCTCACCTGCAATAACGGCGAGTTCGATCAAGACACAACAGAACTAAGCTTCAAATGCGAAGTGCAGGCGTGCCCAAATTGTACGCTGGGGGCGAATCTCATTCGCTCGGGCGCGACAATCAAAGCCTTCAGCAAATCCGAAGTTGGGTGTTCTGAGAGTTGCGAGGACTTCAAACAGGAGCGGACTTGCATCCGCGGGGTGCTCTCCGGCAGTGATTCTTTCAGCCAAGTGACTTGCAAGCCGAAAGTTTGCCGTTGCGAGTTACCGGATGCATCGGCATTCATCAGCTTGGGTGGCTCGCAGAAGCTGTATTCTACCCAACAAGCCGAATGCGGAACAACCTGCAACGCGAACTTCAGGAGGGAGCGCTTTTGCGTATCCAGCGGCCCTGCCAGCGCACCGGTTTTCAACTTAAACGGTGACGCTTCTTTTAGGTACACGCAGTGTTCGGAACGCTCCGGCTGTTCTTGCACACTTCCCGACAACAGCATCCTAAAC
>CAZBJE010000019.1:0-52750 GCA_964492125.1 uncultured Pseudobdellovibrionaceae bacterium
AAGCCTCCGCGCTGACTGATGTCGCTCACCGGCATTGGGAAAAAAGCTTGGAGGGAAAAAAACCCGCGAGACTGCTTGCAAGTGCTTGCACGGAGGAGAATCGAAAATAGAATATCGGTTATTCCGGTTAGTTACAAAGTGAGTGGCGGAGAGAGAGGGATTCGAACCCTCGAGACGCTTTCACGCCTACACGCTTTCCAGGCGTGCGCCTTCAACCACTCGGCCATCTCTCCTCAAATGGAGGCCGAATAAGTAACATGCCTACCCCCTTTCGGTCCACTCTCAGGACTGTCTATTTTCCGACACCGGCTAACATTTTACGGCCCCCCGAAACCGGCTTCGGAGGCCCCGTGCGAGTCCTCTTTCAGGCTACACCCCCGCATTCAAGGTCCTGGATTTGCACTCATAGTGCAAAAGCGGTCCTGGAAGGAAAAACGTGGCTAAACGGTTTCACATTCTGCAAACGGCTCCAAAGGCGGTTTTATTCGCCCTTTGGTTCGCGTTGCCTGCGTTTGCCGAGGACGTCCGTCCGGCCGCCGATCACTTGCCCAATGAGCTGGCCATTGCTGGCGCCGTGAACCCGCAGAATACGCCCGGGGTCACTCGGGAGCAGATGCTCATAGAAGGCCTCAAAGACGCCAATCTCGACCCCAAGGCGTTGGAGCTGCTCGAACGCTCGTTCAAAGACACCCCGCGAGTGGGTAAAGACGATTTTCTCAGTACTTTGGCCCAAATCAGCGGGCAAAACCGCGAGCTTTTCAAGCCCGAGCAGATCGATACGCTCAAAAAGCTTTTCAATGAAACCCTCGCCAACGTGAACGGTGAGCCGGGCAAGGAACTCACCGAAGCGGTTCGCAAAGTATTGAAAGACACCAAAGGCGAGCCCTTGTTGGCCGAAGACAAAGCCAAAGAGAAAGAAACGCCGCCGCCGATCGATCCCAAGCTGCAAGAGCAGATCAATGCGCAATTGGCGGCTGCCGCTGGCATCCCTCCGGCCCTTCTGAACGCGGCGGGCGGGGATTTGGGCACTTTGGGTCTATTAAAAGAACTATTGGGCGGCGGCGACAAAGAAGATAGAGGCGCGGCCGATCCCCGCCCCCAACCTCCGGCTTTTCCTCCTCCGCCGGCACACCGCAATGAGCCTCGGGGAGACCGCGAGGATACTAGAAAAAACGATCGAGCTTTGCTCGACGCTTTGGCCAAGAACCGGGGTGGCGGCATGATGCCTCCGCAGCCTTCCCCTAGCGGTTCGGATGATAAGAAAAAGGAAGAAGAGAAGAAGGCGGCGCCTGCCCCTGAATCTTCCTCGCGAAAAAAGCCGACCGAAGATTTGGACGATAACAAAGACAAGAAACCCGAAGCGCCCACTACGCCCACCGACAGTATTTTGGATGGGTTGAAAAACGACAAAGCCGCTCCCCCGCAAAAAGGCCGTCCTCTGCCCCCGATCGCCGACGGCGGTGGTGGGTTTGGCGGCGGCATGGGTTCCGGTGGTGGCGCCGGACTCCCAGGCGCCGGTGGTATGGGTGGTGGCGGAGGCATGGGCGGTGGCATGGGAATGGGCGGCGGTGGAGGCGGTGGCCCAAGCGGCGGCAGCGGCTTTTCTTCCGATGTCTTCGATGTCGGTGGGGGTGGTGGGTACCCCGGTGGTGGCGGAATCGCCGGCGGATCCGGATTTAATATTTTGCGCGATGGCGGCTACGGCGGCACCGGCGGCGGGGCCAACTCGAGTGAAGAAGGCGAAGCGGCAGAAGTAGAATCTGATCCGCTTACGTTGGTGGCGCGGCTCTCGGCCTACGCCGATCAAATCGATATGACTCCCAATGCCAAAGCCCCAGGGCTTTCGCTGGTGGAAAAAATGATGGGCTTTGCCGGCAAGAAGATGTGCGGCGTAGACGACAACGCCAAGTCGGTCGGCTTCTGCGCGGGTCTCGCGCTTCGCAAAAACCGCGGCGAGTTCTCCCGACGTATGGGCAATACTAACTAAAGTTAATTGTGGGTTGATTAATGTGAGTGCGACGCCATCAACGGGTTGATTGGCGTGGGCGGGGTTTTATCTAAGCGTGATTCCCGTTTGCGCTTAAAGAAATCTTTCATTAATTGGGCGCATTGCGGTTCAAGTATCCCACCCTGCACGGTGGCGAAGCGGTGATCGTAGGTGCCGGATTCAATCAACGGCAAGAGCGTCGTCAAACCCGCCCGGCGCGGATCGCCGCAACCGAAGTAAATATTCTCCGCTCGCGCCCAAATCAAAGCACCCACGCACATCAGACAGGGTTCAACCGTGACATACAGCGACGTTCCTATCGGCAATCGCCACTGCCCGGTGCGAGCCGAGTAATGCTCTAGAGCCAGAATTTCCGCATGAGCCACGGTGCGGCCGCTGGCCTCGCGTTCGTTTGAGCCGGAACCGATCACCACGCCTTCGTGCACTAAGACGGCGCCCACCGGAACCTCATCTCGTTCACCCGCGACCCGGGCCAGTTCCAAGGCTTTTGACATCATTTCCAACATGGCGAGCGCACCCTACGCGAACGCCCAAAAGAGATCAAGTCGGGGCGGTTCGTGACGCAGTGCCTGATGCAGCTGGATAACGCTTCGGTGCCGCGCGATTGACCGCTACTTCTGGCGAGCGGTATACCGGGGAGTCGGAAAAAATGGACAGGAGAACCTTCATGCGCGGACGCATCATTGTTTGTTTAGGTTTGGCTTTGCTTCAATCGACGGCCAGTTTTGCTTGTTGGCGTCCTTTTGGTGGTTTGTTCGCCGGCGTTTTTCGTGGCGGCCGTAGCTGCCAAATGGGAAATGCTTATTACGGCGGATACCAAAACGTTTATTACGGCGGATCGTCTTGCGGCATTGTGCAGCCGTGCCCTTCGCCGTGCCCGCCTTGTCCTCCCGGCCCCAAGCCGCCCAACGGCAAGTGCTGCGAGCCCGGCGCTCCCAATGAAATCACGCCGCCGCCCGCCCAGGTTGCTGAAAACCGCGCATACATCATTTTGGAAGGCGTTCCGACGGGCGCAACTCTCACTGTCGACGGCGTCGATTACACCAAAACCGGCGCCGCGCCAGAATACCGCACCTTCCGCACGCCTGTATTGAAGCCGGGCAAATTCTCCACCAAGTTCGTGGTGAAATACCTCACTGCGCCAAACAAAATGGCCATCGGCGAGCGCACTGTGGTGTACCAACCGAATGAGCGCGCGCGGGTTAACCTGAAGCACTTCCAATTCCAAATTGCGGACATCTCCCCCAAAGCGGGCCCGTTGCAGCCAAAGACGATGATTGCCTCCAAGCCGGACGCCAAAGCGATTCCGGCTACCTTGCAATGGGACGTACCGGCGGATTCACAAGTCTACATCGACGGTAAACTAGTGGAAGGCGCCGACGAGCAACGCATCACCACGCCTCCTCTGGATCCGGGCAAGCGTTACACTTTCGACGTCGCGGTGAAATACGCGCTCGAAGGCAAGACAGTCGCGTTTGAAAGAACCCTGGAATTTGCGGCAGGGGAAGCCATGGTGATGGGCCTGACGGAGAACGGGCCAGTTAAAATAGCCATGGCCCAATACCCGGAAACGTTCCAGCTTGCTTCGAAGTAATTGAAAGGCAGACGGGCCGGCACCCCCAGCGCGGGTGGGCCGGCCCGTTGGCATTTTGCTCTTCCCTAGGCGCTAAATCGCGCCGGCGTCCATCCAAAAAACTTCCCAGTTATGTCCGTCTAGATCCTCGAAACCGTGGCCATACATAAAGCCATGGTCTTGGGGCTTGCGGGTGGTGCGTCCGCCTGCTGCGATGGCTTTGCGAACGATTTCGTCCACCGCCTCTCGGTTCGGCATGGTAAGTGCGATCAGCGCCTCGGTATGGGTGCGCGCTTCGCAGATCTCCTTATCGGTAAAACTCTTAAACGCCCGCTCGGCCAGCAGCATGAAGTAAATGCTGTCGCTCACAACCAGACAGGTGGACTCGTTGTTAGTGAACCGTGGGTTAAAGCGAAACCCCAGGTGGGTGAAGAACTCCACTGAGCGCTGGAGATTCTTGATGGGCAAGTTCACAAAGATTTTCGTCGCCGGGAGAGAGACTGACATTTTTCCTCCTGGCGAAGAATTTTACGCGGTTCGGGATTTTGCGCTACTAACTTTTGTTTATAAGCGAAAGTGGCGGCGGCGCGCCGGGGCGTTTAACGCACCCCTGCGCGCGTCAATTCAGCGTTCTCAGCACGGGAGGGGGGAGAGAAGCTCAGAGTTTTGGGAGACCATTCGAGAATCTCACCCTTTTGCATGTCGTAATACCAACCCCAAACCCGCAGGCCATCGCGGGTCGCGTCCTGTACGATTGGGTAGCTGGAAATATTTTTGAGCTGGTTTACGATATTGCGCTTGCACGCCGACTCTGGATCCATACTGAGCGTCTCCGGTCCCATGTTTGTGCGTAGTTCATCCACCCACGCGCGAACGCTGGGCAGGTTCTCAAAAGGGGTATTGTCGATACACGCCTTCATTGCCCCACAGCCGGAATGACCGCAGATAACGATATTGCGGACCCCCAAAACGCCCACGGCAAATTCCACAGCCGCCCCTTCGCCGGGAGTACCATCCTCCCCGAACGGCGGGACGAAATTGCCGATATTGCGGAGTGTAAAAAGATCCCCCGGCTCGGATCCTGTGATCAGGTTCGGAATAATGCGGCTGTCGGCACAAGTGATAAACAGAGTGTGCGGGTTCTGCTGTTTAGCGAGTTTTTCGAACATCTGCTCATAGCGGTGGTGAAAATCCTGACGGAACCGATCCACTCCATATGAAAGCCGCCCAGCGACGGAATGGTGGCTATCACTCGTCACTCGGTCAAACGCTTCCGACTCGCTCGTGCAGAAGGTAGCGGCGATAGGGGCGCCGCCCGCTTCGCCGGTTAGGCGCGCCTGAAAGGTTTTGGAAAGCCCCTTAATGGCAACCGGGATTCCCTTTTTCTGTAGTTCCAGGACGAGTTCCGCGAAAATAGCGGAGGCACTACTATCCAAGTCCGTTACCTCTGTGAGGTCAAAAATAACCCCTCGCTGCACACTCGCATTCACCAGCTGATCGCGAATGGAATCAAACGTCGATACAGAGAGAAACGAGAGCGGGCCTTCGAGCGAAAACCGCAACGGCATCGACGGCCCCGAAGTGGAAACGAAGAGTTGTGTGTGGCTCAACCGCATAAGGGCGATCACGGCCGCCACCGCGACTCCGGCTTGCACACCGGCGATTAAGTCGGCAAATACCACGCCCGAGAACGTCACCGCGTAAATGAGTACGTCGGTCCGCGAGCGCTTCCACATTTCCCATACTTCTCCGGGCTGCATCATGCGCATGGCAACGGCTAGCAACACCCCTGCCAACGCTGCGATGGGAATGCGCGCGATCAAGGGGTCGAGAAAAAACACCGCTGCAACCAAAAACAAGGAATGAAACAGCGCCGAACGCCGAGTGCGTGCGCCCGCTTGGACGTTGAGCGCGGAGCGAGCTATCACGCCCGTTACCGGGATTCCCCCGAACATCGCCGTCGCCAAGTTTCCAAACCCTTGGCCGATCATTTCTTGATCCGGATCGTGTTTGGCCCCGCCGGAGAGCTTGTCCACGGCGCTGGCACTAAGCAAGGTCTCTAGTGACGCCAAGCAGTACACGATAAATCCTTCGGCCACCAATGTGGGCCACTCCGCCGGCAAAATGGGCAGCTCCGGCCAGGGCAGAGTGCGAGGAATTTCTCCCAGAAGCGGGACAGTGAGATCGAGTCCCCAAGCGATAAAGGTGGGCAGCACCACCGCGGCCAGAGCCGCCGGTACGCGGGGCAGCAGAACCGGGAAGCGCACCATCACCCACATCGCAAAAAGAGTGAGCACGAAAACCATCGGCTGCAAGTGGCCAATGAGGTCTTTTAGGTGGCGCACTACTTCAATCACGTGCGATTGCGCTGGAGGCGGCAAGCCCAGTGCGCGCGGCAATTGGCCGATGACGATAATGGCTCCCACCCCGGCTTTGAATCCCGTCACGACGGCGCTAGGCACCAGCCGCATCAGGCGGCCCAGATTGAAAACGCCCGTCAGCAGTTGCAGCAACCCGCAAACCATGCCCACGAACAGGACGCCTTGCACGCCGTCGCTTTCCGCGGCAGCCGCAATGACTACTGCAATAGTAACCGTGGGGCCGCTTACCGAAAGCGGAACGCCACCGGTGATCGCGCACACAATTCCGCCGATGATAGCGGTAATCAGTCCTAGTTTCGGTTCGACCCCGGAGGCAATCGCCACAGCAAACGAGAGCGGCATGGCGATGCATGCCACCGCCATCCCCGCACTCAAATCTGCTTTCAAGTCTTGCGTGGTAAAAAGCGTTTTCCATTCTCGCGCAAGATCGCGGGCGCCCAAATCCCAGCGGATGCGGCGTTGTACGGTGGTCAATAATTTAGCAGCATGGTTCAACATCACACGTTTCCTTTTTCAAAGTTGAAAGAGTTGCCAAGAAGAGTGGGGAACTAGGCATTTGCAGGCTGGACGCCGGATGAACGCGGAAATTGGATCATTCGAAGCATGGGTTCGCAAAGGGTCCGACGCTGCGCGAGTTTGGGGACCGCAGCAGTGTGGGCGAAAGTAGTGGTAAACGCGCAGGGCACAACGGAATGGGCGACGGTGCGGCGATGAGCGCGAGCGGTTAAGCGATTATTATCGACGGTGGCCAAATCGGAGGGAGCGCAGATTTCTGAAGCAGTGGGCGTTTCAAAATCGGGAGACGTGAGAGTGCGGGAGGTGCCCCCCGCTAAAAATAAGATAAGTAGTAGTCCCATCCACCAGCGCAAGCGAGCCCCCAGAGCCTTTGGCAATATAACTCAACCGGGCAAAATATGACTGACTAGCCGCGCAAAAGGGGGCCCCGAGTCCGAAGACTCGGGGCGTATCGTTTAGGGTCGAAAGCCGCCTTCTTTTTCACCGTCGTTAGAAGTCTCAGACTTCCAAAGTTTCTCGGTTTTGACTTGGCCCGTGAAAGCGATAGATCCGTCGACAGGGGCTTTTGCCGGTGAAGCAGGGCGCTGCGGATCGGGAGGAGGCGGGTTTTGCCGCTCTTCTTCCGTCATATTCCAAACACCGCATTCGCGCTCGGCAGGAACACGAAACGGCCTCCCAAAATTCCAAACTTGGGTTCGAGATTCAACGAGACGCTGTCGCTGATAGCGAGGTTCGCGCCTGCGCGAATCAAAATTTCCAAGAAAACGCGGGTGTTGTTACCGACGCCAGCGATGTTGCTGTTTTCCATGTAGAGCATCGGACCCGCCGCCAAACCGATATAAGGGCGCAAATTCTTCATGTCCTTAAACGAAAAGCCGTAGATCAAACTAGGTAAGAGCGAAATGCCCATGGCACCTTGCGAGGCGGCAGCCACCGAGGAATTGAAGCTCCACATATTGATCCCCAAGTCGACGCCGGCAAAGAGCGGCATGTCCGAAGTGATGCGCTTTGAAATACCTCCCGAGATATTCCAGCCAGTATTACCGTTGTAATATGATGCACCGCCACCGACGTTGATCTTAATGGGCGACGAATCGTTCCAGTACGCTTCACCGGATGAGCTGCCCGGCTCTTCGGAGGCGTAGGATGCGGGAATGACGGCTAAAGCAGCCACCAAGACTAGAGTGCGAATGGATTTAATTGTTTGCATAAAGGTTCTCCTTGCGAGGGGAGAGTGCACTCGACGTGCCAAGTGAAGGAGACGTCTTTCACAGGCACTTAATGCGCTCTGCGCAGTTTCGCGTAGGTCGAGATTCCCACGCACCCCATCACCGCCGTCGTAACCCAGACCAATTCAGGTTGCACCGTTTCACCTAAGAGCAAAGCGGCGGCGAACATGGAGAGAAAGGGTTGCACTACTTGCGTTTGAGAAACCAACGCCGCGTAGCCTGTCGATAGACTCCAGCACCACAAAAACATACCCAGCGATTGGCTCACCGTTCCCAGGTAGAGGAGCGAAACCAAGGACGCGGAAGTAATCTCTAGTCCCGCCTCTGGCCGCCCGAGCCAAAGCAAGACCGCGTAAATGGGGCTGCCAAGCACGACCACCCAGCTCATGCTGGTGGCACCGCCGAGTAGTCGCGTCGTTTTCGCCAGCTGCACGTATCCCCAGGCGGCGCAGAGGATCGCCACCAACATATAAATATCTCCGACTGCTACGTGGCCATGCGCGCGCTGCACCATGAACGCCACCGAAATGGCTGTACCCAAAATCGCGCCAACCCAAAAAAGGCGCGGCGTATTTTCGGCGAGCAAGACTTGAGAGAGAATCGCGGTTGCCAAAGGCAGCATCGCCAAAAATACCGAAGCGTGGGTGGCCGGAACCGTTTGCAGTCCCATAGCGAGAAATGTGGAAAAACCAGCTGAGCCGATGGCTGCCACGGTAAAAAGTGTGCGCAGAGTTTTCGGGGCCGGAATCGGCGCGCGCCGTGCGAGCAAGAAGACCAGGCAAAAAAGTCCGGCCACAAGCCCGCGGATACCTGTCACCGCAAGAGGAGAAAACTGCGAAAGCGCTACCTTGGTGGCGGGGGCGGTCAGGCTGAAGGAAACCACCGCAATCGCGCCACCCAGCATCGATCTCCACAAAAGCCTATCCATCGCTCACCTCTTGGTTGCCAGCATCTGTGCTGGTCTTGTGAATATAAGGGAAACAGGTATAACGATACAGATTCAGTTATTAACTATTTTGACCATAACAGTTTGGCGGTACGCCTATGACGCTATACCAACAAGTTGCCCAAGATTTCGAAGAACAAATCCGAAGTGGCGCATTGCCGCCTGGGGTAAAGCTGCCCTCCGTGCGCACCTTGTCGCGCAATCGGAAAGTAAGCCCCTCCACGGTTTTGCAAGCCTATATGAGTTTGGAAACGCGGGGGTTGATTGAGGCCCGCCCGCAGTCGGGCTACTACGCCCGTGCCCCGCTTTCCGCTGCTGCACCTTGCTTAGTGATGCCGGATCATTCCATCAAGCATGGCGATGTGAAAACCGCCGACATTATTACCAGCATGCGCAAGGCCTCCCGCCACGCCGATTTTTTTCAACTTGGCTGTGCGCACATGGCCACGGCTCTTTATCCACAAAAGCGCTTGGCCAGATTGCTTTCCGCCGCAGCTCGCAATCACCCTGAGTCGATTGGGACGATGGATTTCCCGCCAGGCAATCCTCGCCTGCGACGGCAGATTTCCAAGCGCTACTCTGAGCTTGGTTGTCGGGTGAAGCCCGACGAAATCGTGATCACCTCCGGCTGCAATGAGGCCATTACTCTAGCGCTGCGGGCTACTACCGAGCCCGGTGACACGGTCCTAGTGGAATCGCCCACTTACTTTGGCGCTTTGGAAATCATTCAGAGCTTGGGATTGAAGACAGTGGAAGTGCCATGCGATGCCCAAACGGGTTTGGATCTCGAGGCGGTGCGAGAGGCCTTCGAGCGTTTTCCGGTGCGCGCGGGTTTCGTTATTCCAAACTTCGGCAATCCCACTGGCGCGTTGATGCCCGATGCGAACAAGCAAGAGCTAGTGCGCATTTTCGAAAAGCACCGGGCTTGGCTCATTGAAGACGATATTTTTGGGGAATTGCCCTTTGGTCCCACCCGACCACACCCGCTCAAAAAATTTGATACGAAGGGAATGGTGATCACCTGTAGCTCGTTCAGCAAAACCGTAGGTCCCGGTTTGCGGGTGGGTTGGGTTATTCCCGGGGCGATGCAGAATGAGATTGAGAGCGGGAAGTACACTCTGAACGGCGGGACGCCCCTTTTAACAACCGAACTGGTTACCGATTTTCTAGAAAGTGGTTCCTATGAACGCTATCTGCGCAAAATCCGCCAAACCTTAGCGGTGCAAGTAGCCCGGGTTTCGGAAGCGGTGATGCGATCGTTTCCCCAGGGGACCGAGATTTCTCACCCCCAGGGCGGCTTCGTACTTTGGGTAAAACTGCCCAAGGGTTGCGATAGCGTGGCGTTGTACCGCAAGGCCGTCGACGCCAAGATCAATATCACTCCCGGAATCGTGTTCTCCCCGTCTGGGCGCTTCCGGAATTACCTGCGGATCAGTTGTGGAGATTGGTCGGAGGCCATCGGGCGGGCAATCAATAAGCTAGGTGTCTTAGTCGACGATAGATAAAAACCCGGAATGGTTTTCGAATGAAGCAGTTGTAAGTGATTGAAATTAAATGTGCGCCGGGCAGGAGTCGAACCTGCGACCCTCAGATTCGTAGTCTGATGCTCTATCCAACTGAGCTACCGGCGCCTAGTGACGAGCGAGAATACACGATCACGTTGAAATGACAACCGGATCGGTAGAGCTATTTTGGCCCTGGAAGATGCCCCTGGTGTTCATGCGATCCACGATGAATTGGTAGCTTTTCATCTTATGGCGGGTCCACTCAGGAGCCACCAGCTCGTCCCAGCGGGAGGACACCGCCGCCAGGCGATCCACGGCTATCCGTCGGGGAAGGTGGCTCAGAAACAGGGCCACCCGGTCAGCATACGTCGCCAAATCCAGAGGCTCAAAGCCGCCTGCGTGAAAAAGGTCGGCTAAGGGGGTGTTTTTCAAGACGTGCAAGTTGTGCAGCTTCACATGATCCACCGGCAGTGCCGCGACTTGCCGGGCGGTTTCTCGGATATGGTCTTCGGTTTCTCCAGGCAGCCCGAACATCAGGTGGATGCCCAAATCCAGGTTTCCCTGGGCCTTAATCTTCTCAATACAATCGATCGACGCCCGGGCAGTGTGCCCCCGCCGTAAAAACTTCAGCTGGTCGTCGAAGAACGTCTGTACCCCGAGCTCTATCGAAACGTAGGCGCGGGCTTGGGTATTGTGCGCCAACGCCAGCAAGGCCGGCGGCACGCAATCTGGGCGGGTTCCGATCACCAAGCCTTTTACTTCGGGGAAAGCGAGCGCTGCCTCAAAATGTTGCTCGAGCCGGCGCACTGCCTGAAAGCTGCTGGTGTACGCCTGAAAATAAACCAAGAAGGCGGAGCTGGCGTAACGCGCCCCCAAAAAGTCGCGTTTGGCTTCAATCTGGGCTTTGAGTTCTTGGGTGCGTTGCTCGGGGTAAGCCGCCGAGCCCCACTCGTCGCAAAACACGCAAGTTTGCATGCCCTTCAACCCGCGCCGGTTTGGGCAATCGCCGGCCACGGTAACGGGGATTTTCTGCACGCGGCTGCCAAATCGGGCACGGTAGCGCTCGCTAATTGGCTCGTAGGGCAGTGTGGGTGGCGGCTTCACGGCTTTCACCGGGGCATGCTATATCCGACGCCATGAAAAACCCAGTCTTCCATTTTCACACCACTGCCGACGGCAGTCCCACGCTTTCCGCCGGTGAGCAGGGCGAATGGATGCACCACCGCCAAGGAGCGTTTTCCGAAACGCTTTATGTGTATGGGGAGGCGATCCGGCGCGTGCCGCCGGGACCATCGCCGGCTTTTATTTCGGTGGGTTTGGGACTGGGCTATGTGGAGGTGCTTTTGGCCGCCCAGGCCGTTCAAACCCGCGCGCCGGAAAATTTTACCGTGCGCAGTTTTGAAGCCGAGCCGACTTTGCGTGAAAACTTCCTCGCCGATTTGCAAGGGCAGGCGCCTGCACCGTTCGCCGAGGCCTTCGAACAAATTTACAGTCGTTTTGCTGCCGCGTTTGATGTGCCTCCGGCGAAAATCCGTGAATGCTTGCGTCAGTGGAAGGGCGCCGGCCGGTGGACAGTCGAAGGTGCCCTCGGTGCCGATACACTCTGGCCTCAGCGTTACGACGCAATTCTCTACGATGCATATAGCAGCGAAACGGTTGCGGAGCTTTGGTCGCCCGAGTTTTTAAACCCATTTTTGGAAGCCACTGCCGGCCCTCGTTGCGTGTTTGCTACCTATGCAGCCACCGGAGAACTCAAACGTACTTTGGTTCGCCACCACTTCCGCTTAGAAGATCGTCCGGGGTTTTGCGGCAAGCGGGAGTGCACTTTAGCTCATCGTCCCTAAAGCTGGGAGCCATCCCAGGTCGGCCCTTCTGTCGACGGAGTAGCGGGCATCCCATTCATATCTTCCGGAGGGCCACCAGTCACAGCGCTTACGGCGCCCGAGCTGCGGGGGAATGCCGCGGTGAACTGCGCGTCCCACTCGGGAAGGGCCTCCGAGCTTTTGTGAGTAAACGCCCTGCGCAAGAGGTAACCGGCTCCCACGCCCGTCAAAACAACCGATGCAATCTTAATAGAATTTTTCATTCTCCTTTAATGTGCAAACGCGGGACCAATGCAGTGACGAACCCAGCCATGGAGATCGTGGCACGTGGAGTGCAACACCTACCATCAAACATTCTTCGAAAGGATTCGACCATGCGTTCCATTATCGGCAAATTCGGCATCGGTATTCTGACTCTAGCGACGGTTGGCTTCGCGGCCGACAGTACCCCCAAGTTCGGGGTGCAAGGTGGGGTCAGCATTTCGACCCTCAATCCACCGTCGGGCTACACTGCGCAATCCATCACCGGTTTTGCCGCGGGCATTCTTTTGGATGTGCCATTGAATGAAGCGCTCTCTGTTCAGCCAGAAGTTTTGTTTGTTCAGCGGGGCGCGGATATCGCCGGTAGCGGTTCCAGCGGCGTATCCTCTAAATACAATTCGATTGATGTGCCGGTGTTCCTAAAGGCAGGTTTGGGCAAAGATGTTCGGGCCACGATTTTTGCTGGTCCCAACTTCAGCTACGCTCTTTCCAATTCGTTGGTCGCTAACGCAGGGGGAAACATCGGTTCGTTGACCTTCAATCCCAACACCTTGGACATCGGCTTCGCCGGTGGTGCCGGGGTCGAAATGGGGCCTGTGATGATCAATGTTCGGTACGTAGCAGGATTCGTGAATGTAAACAACGGCGGAGCTAGTTGGAATTCTCGCGGATTCTTGGGTCTTGTTGGACTGAAGCTGTAAGGATAACACGATGTTCCGGGATGCTCGACGAGTTGGTCCTTGCGGACTTTTGCAAATTCAGCTAATTGTGCTCCTCTTGAGTATTTAACTTTTGCTCGGGTGGAGGCAATAGCTGAATGCAAATCTCTGACGATATTCGGGTTCTAGTCGTGGATGACGAACCCGCCGAGGCCAACTACGTGGCAGAAATTGTACGCCGTCAGGGGTACCCCGCAGATGTTGCTCACTCCGTAAGTGAAGCGGCCAATCTCTTGAAAAAGCACCAGTACACTTTGGCGCTTTGCGATCTGCGTTTGGGGCCGGAGGAAGGCACAGCTCTTCTTCCCCACATCAAGAAGGACCAGGAGCATTGCCAAACCGTCTTCGTGACTGGTTTTGGAAGTATGGATAGCGCTGTTCGCGCTATTCATGACGGAGCGTTCGATTACATCAGCAAACCTTTGGATTTGGCTGAGATCGAACCCGATGTGAAGTCCATGATCCTGCGGGCCATCAAGCACCGCGCCGCCATGGAAAGACGCGAGCCAGAACCCGCGCGCCACGTCGATATCGCAGTGGGCGAGCGGATAATGGTCGGTCGTTCGCAACCGATGATTGCTGTTTACCGCGCCATCGCGCGTGCAGCCATGAGCACGGAAAACGTTTTGATCACCGGGGAAAGCGGCACGGGTAAAGAGCTCGTTGCGCGCGCTATCCACGAAAAAGGCGGCTCTGCGACGAAGCCCTTTGTCACAGTCAACTGCTGCGCTCTTTCTGAAAACTTGCTCGAGTCCGAACTCTTCGGCCATGTGCGTGGCGCCTTTACTGGCGCGATACAGGGTAAGCGTGGTTTGTTTGAGGAAGCCGACGGCGGCACTCTTTTTCTCGACGAAATCGGCGATATTTCGCAAGCCCTGCAAGTAAAACTTTTGCGGGCCATTCAAGAAGGCGAAATCAAGCCAGTGGGTTCGAACGAAACGCGTAAAGTGAATGTGCGAGTTTTGGCAGCCACTCACCGCGACCTGCCGGCGTTCGTGCAAGAAGGTAAGTTCCGGGAAGATTTATTTTATCGCCTGAAAGTAATTTCGGTGGAAATGCCCCCGCTGCGCGATCGCATGCGGGACTTACCCGACTTGGTGAATTACTTCATGACCCGCTATGCCCAGAAGTCCGGCAAGCCGATGCCGTCGGTGGCTCCCGAAACTTTGGAAGTGCTCATGCACTATCCGTGGCCCGGCAATATTCGCGAGCTGGAAAATGCCATGAGCCGGGCTATCGCCATGACCATGAGCCCTATTCTTTTTCCCGAAGATTTTCCGCCGGAAATTTTAAAAATCGGTGAAGAAACCCTGGCTGCGCACGCTCCGGAAGTCGATGCTATTATCGCGCGCGCATTGCCTACCCCTGTGTTCCACGCAGGCCTTGTGCCCGGCGCGCCGATCGAATCCTTGGAAGACGTCGAAAAGCGCCACATCGCGCAAACGTTGGAAAGCGTGGGCTTCAATAAGTCGAAAGCAGCCGGTATCTTGGGCATCGATCGGGTGACCCTGTACCGCAAGGCTTCTAAGTACGGTCTTTTTGGAAAAGATCGCAAAACCGCTTCCGAACAGCCCTCTTAAACTGGGCTGGGTTTCAGCGGCAGGGTGAAGTGGAAGGTGGCTCCCTTTCCATCCTGCGACTCCACCCAGATTTTTCCCCCGTGCATTTCGACGATTTTCTTGCAGGCGGCGAGCCCAATACCGTCGCCCGGGTATTCGGTGCGGCGGTGAAGACGACGAAAGATTTCGAATATCGATTTCTGATCCATTTCAGGAATTCCTAAACCGTCGTCTTTTACTGCCACTACGCAGAAGTCCCCTTGTGTGCGCGCCGAAATATGCACCGATGGTTTGGTTTGGGGTTTGCGGAACTTGAGCGCGTTGGAAACCAAGTTCTGAAGAAGCTGCACCGCTTGTAGGCGATCTGCCACCACCGTGGGGAGCGCTTGGATATCGACGTACGCACCGGATTCTTCGACGGCGGTCTGCAGATTGGCTAAGACTTCTTGGAGGACTTTATTGAGATCCACCGGCTGCAGATCGACCTTTTCTCTGCCGATACGGCTGAAATGTAAAAGCGAACCTACCATGGCATTGAGCCGTTTGGCGCCGTCGAGTGCAAAGGCGAGGTGGCTGCTTTCGGATTCGGTAAGCTTCACCGCTAGTTCCCGCTGCAACAGCCCCAGATAGGTCGAAATCATCCGCAGAGGTTCGCGTAAATCATGGGACGCGACATAGGCAAACCGCTCCAACTCGGCGTTCGACTGCTTGAGGTTTTCCACTAAGCGGCGGCGCTCCGTAATTTCAGTAGCAAAGTTGCCTACTCCCTTAATGGTGCCCTGGCCGTCTCGAACTGGAAAATACCCAGCCATCCAGTAACGAAACTGCCCCGAGCCCTTCGGGTATTCGACAACCTTCTCGCGCGATACGGATTCCCCATGGAGCACGACCCGTTCCAGGTCTCCCTTGATTTGATCCCATACGCCCGGTGCCACTTCCTCGATGGTGCGGCCGATATGTTCCTGCGGGGTTTTGCCGTGCGTTTCCGCCAATGTTTCGTTCACTCGCAAATAGCGAAAATCGCGATCGATCAAAGTAAGGCCAATGGGGCAGTATTGGAAAAAAGTATCGAGTAGCCCGCGGGTTTCATCGGTGAGTTGATTGAGGTCCGAAAAACGCCGCACGTTGATCAGGTAGGCCCACAGCAAGAAGGCTAGGCTAGCCAAGGTGCCCGTGAGGATAAACGACACAAATCGAAAATTGATGGCCTGGGTGCGTTTTACGTCCTCGGCATGCAGGGTAGAGACCTCCGACGATAAAACAGATAGAACCCGCTGAAGCTCTTGTGTCCGCGGCAAAACCGAAACTTTTACGTGACTGACAATGGCGGCCGGCGAAGCGCCGCCGTCCCGCAGCGCAAAAGCGCGTTCCAAAACTGGTTGGTAGGCGGCCCAGAGTTCCGCTAGTACCGCAAGCTCTTGGTCGAATGTGCCGGCCTTGCGGGGGCGGGCACTCAACCGAGCGAGTCCGGCTGTTACATCGGTTGTGGCGTCCGTGCTTTGTTGTTTCAACTGCGGGTCGCCCGTGAGCAGGTAGCCGCGGGCGCTGGCCACTAGCGTTTGCATCGCCAACTGCAATTGGACCAAATCGGCGACCGCAGCCTGAGAGGTGTTGCTTTGATCGTTCGGGGTTTGCAGCGTGGACCGCAACGAGAGCGCGCTCCAAACTCCGATGGCCAGCGACGCCAAAATGCACAGAGCCAGAAATTGGAAAAGGTTCTTAGGTACTTTTTTCATCCATTCCTTGCGAGTCGTACTGAATTTACCCAGAAGGTCTCGATTAGCTCGAAGATACGGATCGCCTGGGCTACGTCGCTGGCCTTGATTAACACGCAGTTGGCGCCCGCCTCATAACTCTTTCGGATATCCTCTTCGTTTTCCGAGCTAGTCATCACGATGATGGGGATGCTCTGAAGAGAGGGGCTGCGTTTAATTTCTCGCACCACGTTTTTGCCATCGATTTTTGGGATGTTTAGATCCATTACAATCAGGTCGGGGCGTAGTGCCGGATCTTCGGGTACTTTCCTGAAAAGATAGTCCATGGCCTCTTCCCCATCGGTGGCAACAGTGAAGTGGGTGCGGCGCTCATTTTGTTTGAAAAACGTTTGAAAAAGGGCCGCGTCGCCTGGGTTGTCTTCCACAATCAGGAGCTTTAGGGGTTCGCGCTGTTTAGGCATTCGCTCCTCCGTGGCACCGCCTGGGTGGACGGGTTTTTCTCAGGCGCTTGGCGGTTTTCTACCTCTCCTTGCAGCGAAAAATAGAAGGTCGAACCTTGTCCTAGTCCCGATTCCGCCCAAATAGTTCCGCCATGGTTCTCGACGATTTTCTTGCAGATAGACAGGCCAATACCCGTACCGGGATATTTTTGGGCAGTGTGTAAGCGTTGGAAAATCACGAAAATACGATCGAGGTAACGGGGGTGAATGCCAATTCCGTTGTCGCGCACGGCGAAAACCCAATTACCCAGGTCATTGCGCTGCGCGGAAATATGGATGCGGGGAATCGACTCGCCTCGGAACTTAATGGCGTTGGCCACTAGGTTTTGCAGCAGCTGCGTGAGCTGGCTGGCGTTGCCCAACACCGAGGGAAGGCCCGCGGAGGTCACTACTGCGTTCGATTCGTCGATAGAGGACTTTAAATTCATCAAACCGATCTGCAAGGCGTTTTCTGTGTCGACGCGGGTGAACGGGCTTAGTTCCTTGCCAACTCGCCCATAAGCCAAAAGGTCGTTTATCAGCGCTAGCATGCGCCGCGATCCCTGCAGCGCATATTCAAGGTATTCTCGTCCCTGGGGATCCAGCTTTTCTCCCAGGTGATTCTGTAGCATTTGCACGTAAACGGTGACCATTCGCAGCGGTTCTTTCAAATCGTGGGAGGAAACGTACGCAAACTGCTCCAGCTCTCGGTTCGATCGGGAGAGCTCCTCGGCATGGGTGCGCAGGGACTCCTCCACGGCCTTGCGTTCGGTGATGTCGCGGGCCACGCCAAACAGGTAGGTTTGATCTCCATGGTGAAGTCGGGAAACGCTCAACTCCACCGGCACGTGAGTACCGTCTTTTCGGGCGAGTGAAATTTCAAACGGCGCGATCCGACCTTCAGTGGATTTCTCAAATAAAGAGGAGAACTGCGCCCTATCGAAGCCAACCTGCAGGTCAGCCAGCGACTTATGCATCAATTCATTGTCACTGTACCCTAAAAGCTCACTCGCAACGCGGTTCACGTAAGCGAGTTTGGATTCCTTATCCACAAGCAGGTACGTGTCGTTGGCGTTATCGCTCAAAAACTTAAACTTGGTTTCTTCTTCCACGGCCATCTTGCGATCGTGGATATCGACGATAGTTCCAACCCACTCCCGAAAACGCCCATTTCGGGCGCGCAACGGCACCGCGCGGGCTTCGAAATAGCGGTACGATTGGGACTGGTGGTGCCATAGCCGACCCTCGGTGCGCATCAGCCCCGGTGAGCCGTGTTTATGCATCCACTGCTGACGAATCGTTGGTAAGTCATCAGGGTGCACCATTTGCATCCATCCAAATTCTCGTTGCTCGGGCCAGCACTGGCCAGTGTAGCGTTGCCAGGAAAGTTGGGGCGTCAGAAAACGGCCGCGCACGTCGCTAGTCCAAACCACGGAACTGGTAGCGGCTACGAGGGATCGGTAGCGCTCTTCGCTGGACCGCAAAAGGTCTTCTGCCTCGCGGCGGCGGGTGATGTCGGTGCAAGCGCCGGTCATGTACGTTGGGGTTCCTAACCCATCGGTAAAAACTTTTCCTTTAGCCGAAATCCAACGCAAGCCTTTTCCGGCTACGCGCAGACGAAACTGCACGTCCAAGTCGCGCAGAGATTCTAGGCTCTCGCGAAATATTTGGGCGGTTTCACTGCGTTCGGAAACGTGAATGAGTTCGATAAATTCCTGGAAGGGAATAGTCCCTTGGGTGGGAAGCCCCAACAACATGGCCAGCGAGGCATCGCATTCAAATTGATCCGATCGACGCTTCCAACAGAACGTACCAGACTCTGAGGCCGTCAAGGCCGCTTGCAGGCGTTCTCGGTTTTCGCGCAGGGCATCGGCGGCTTTCTTTCGATCGCTAGAGTCCTCAACGATACTTTCGAAATAAAGAAGCTCCCCGTTCTCATCTCGTACCGCCCGTGAGCTGGAAGACAGCCAAACAGTAGCGCCGTCTTTGCGCCAGGCTTCAAACTCCTTTCGAGCTGCACCGTCGGCTAGAATGGTGCGGATAAAGCCAGCCCGTTCCTCCGGGCGCACATAGAGCCGAGTGGAATTATTGCCGATGTTCGCGATGAGGTCTTCGGCGCAATCGTACCCCAGCATGCGCGCGAAGGCGGGGTTGGCGACGAGGAATTTGCCCTCGGAGGAAGTCTGCACGATGCCTTCCACCGCGTTTTCCACGATACTGCGGTACTTTTCCTCGGCGTGGCGAAGCGCCTTTTCCGCCCACTCTTTCTCTTCGGTCTGGCGGCGCACGCTGTGGCTTAGCTCGGCGAAGCGTCGGCTATCCTGTGCTCGCAAAACTCTCGGCAGCGAGGCCGCCGTCACGGCAGTGAGGCACGCCAGCGTCCCAATTTCAAAGCACAGCAAAACAAGCGGAAATTGCCCCACTGTGGGGGCGAGCCAATAGGCGACGTGAATGGCTCCGTAGAGCAAGGTGAGTCCGGTGAAGAAGAGTAGGTGCCGACGCCAGCGGGCGGTCGCTGGACGGCGTAAAACCATCAGCAAGCCCGCGGCAAGCGACCAGCAAGCAAGCCCGGCAATAAGCATCAATGGTTGCAGCATGGAATCCATAACTGTCCGACTGATACCTCCTATTAGAGGAGGTGCAGGATGCATGCCGCGCGTTGGCGGTACCACTGCCGGCTCAGGCGGTAGAACGGACGAATTCGGCGTGAAAATTCGCAACAGTGTAGAAATTGGCACCAGCTGCGAATCCTTGCATACCCAATGGCAGTAAGGTTTTTCGGTTTCTGGACTGGTTCGTTGGGATGTTTTGGTGGTTGGGGCGGGGGCAGCGGGTTTGGCGGCCGCGGCCACTTTGCGCAATGGGGGCAAACGCGTTTTGGTCCTGGAGGCGCGCGAGCGCTGGGGTGGGCGGATTTTGACGGTGCAGCCGGAGGGCAGCGAATTTCCGGTGGAGTTGGGTGCCGAGTTTATTCACGGGGAACCCGCCGTTTTGCGGGATTATGTATCACTCTCGGATTCCATGCCGATGCAGTGGTGGAGAAAGACACACGGAAAGCGGGTTCATGCCGACGGCATTTTGAAAAACACCGAGCGAGTTTTTCAGGCTATTGGTCGCCGATTGGGCGCAAAAGATGAGTCGTTCGAAACGGCTTCCGCCGCGGTGGCGGACCTTTTTCCCAAAGAGTTGATGGAGCAAGCCCGTTCCTTTGTTGCCGGTTTCTATGCCGCTCCACTTTCTCAAGTCAGCGCACGTGCCACCGTCCAGGCGGCGGTTTCCATCGGCGATGATCATTCCGACCATTCGTACCTTTTACCCCGAGGGTATGCGTCGGTACTCGATGGCTACTTGCGTGCGTTGGCCCCGCTGCACAAGACGGTCCGTTTTCGGTCCCCTGTACGTTGGGTGCGCTGGCAGAAAGGCGAAGTCGAAGTCGCAGTCGGGGATCGCCAAACTGAAAACATTCTTCGAGCCGAGCGCTTGGTGGTCACCGTTCCGATTGATGTTTTGAAGGATCTGGAATTCCAGCCGGCTTTAGAAAGCAAAGCGGAGGCATTCCAATTCCTGGCGATGGGTCCCGTTCACCGGGTCGTTTTGCGCTTCGCTGAGCCGTTCTGGGAGCTGCGCGATTTTCACCCGGGGTACCTACAGTCCCCAGAGAGTCCGTTTGTCACTTTTTGGACTGCGCGCCCTTGGCCGGAAGCGCACTTTACTTGCTGGTCGGGTGGCAGCCAAACCGAAAATGTGGGCAAGCGTCCCGTGGCCCAAGCGGTGGAGTCCCTGGCAGCCGCGCTGGATTTTTCCGTCGATAAATTGCAAAAATATTTGATCGACTCGCATTACCACAATTGGTGCCGCGACCCGTTTTCGCGAGGTGCTTATAGCTACGTCCGGGTGGGCGGCGAGAATGCCCGAGAAATACTTGCCGAACCGTTAGACGACACTCTGTACTTTGCGGGCGAGGCCTGCGCCTTGGATGATCGCACCGGCACTGTTGATGGGGCGATTGCGACCGGCCTAAAAGCGGCGGACGAGATCCTCCGACCCGCGCAGGCTAAACGCTGGCATTCGCATTGCACCTTTCGCCGTGAGGAGAAAAAAATGGGACACAAGCTTTTGGCCGTAAGTTTCTTTTCGCTGGCGTTGGGCCTCAATTCTTTGGTGAACGCTGCCGCGGAGACAGGCCCCGAGGCAAGCGCATACAAGTCAGAGGCGCAAGCGCGCCTGAAGGATTGGGACGACAAAATTGAAGTGGTGAAGCGCCGCGCCGATGCTGCCGCCAAACCCCAGCGCACTCAATGGCAGGCCAACGCTCGCGATCTGGAAGCGCACCGAGATCGGATTAAAGACGAGCTTTCGCGTGTGGGTGAGTCCAATGCAGACGGTAAAAATACCGCAGCAGAGGGCAATATTGCCCGCCACTTCGAGCAGATGGAAAGCCTTTACAGCTCGAACCGCCCCGATGGGGCGGAAGGCCAGGGCCGGCTCTAACGTGCGTAGGAGACGGTTACTTCCTCAGTATCGCCTGGCGCGAAATTGAGGTTGTGGAAAACGATTCGATTCAGATCGAAATCGTAAATCCAATAGCCCCCGTCCTCGGGCAAGCCGCCGCTGAGGTCTTTGCCTCGGTACACGACCCGAATCGACGAAGAATTGGGCCGTTCTTTGAGCGCGATATAGGGGCGCTCGACACGGGTGATGAGATCGCGGCCGAGGTCCGACAGGTTTTGGCCAAAATCCGCGCAGAGTTTGTAAACTTTGCCTTTGGTGCCGTCGATCACTTGTTCGAAAACGCTGCCCGTGTACGGCCAAGCCTCTTCGCCTGTCGGCGGGCAAGCATAATCCGTGGGAGTGAGTGCACCGTAGAAAATGACTTTCTTCCGATCGCCCCCCTTTTTTGCATGGATGAAGCTGAGCATATCGGCGCCGGAGATGCGGCTTTGCTCGAATGCGTCCGTAATGAAGATCACAGCCAACGTGGCTTCTGGGCGTAGGAAATCCGGAAAATCGTTGAGGTGCTTTTGGATCGGGGCGAACATCCGCTCGGTGCTGTCGCCGCTTATGCCCAAGCGGCGAATCGCTGCCTGAAAGCGAGCGACTCCGTCTGGTTGAGTGTAGTTAATAGCGCTCGTGGGCGTGAAGCCAGCGAAGGGGGGCTGGCTAATGTCTGTGGAGACGACTCCCATTTTCCACTCTAGCCCGCCTTTCGCGACGAACTCATTGATAAAGAGGTCGGCATTCTTAATCAGGTTGGTCTGGTGCGCGCTCATGCTGCCGCTGTTGTCGACCACCCAAAGAATATCGACTTTGCGTTGTCCCTGTAGCTGCTTGAGCGAATGCACTCCCTCATAAGCCTCATACGGAACATCGTGGACGTGATAGAGGATGCCGGTGTCGCGCGCGCACGCGGCAAGAATTAGAACAAGTAACCCCAAGTACCAATTTTTTCCCTGACCCATACTTCAGCACTAATGCCAGAGTGCGGCATAATCAAGGAGACAAATGTTAACAGGGTTAATCGTCTTCCCTGAGCAATTCCAGAATCCTATGGTGATGGGCGCTGGTACGGGGGAGGAGCTTTTCCTGAATGAGCTCTCGGCTCGCGTAGTCCAGGCAATCATCACTTAAAACTTCCCGGTAACGGTACAGCGAATGCCGCTCTTTCTCGGTTAGGGCGTCTAGCTGGGCCACGAGCCCCATGAACTCTTGCCTATCCTGGGGGCGTTTTCCCCAAACTCCAGCGCTGGTAACGGGTGTGCCGCCGAGCGAACGGATTTGTTGGGTTAGGATTTCCGCCGCGGCCTCATGGTTGTCTTTAAAGCGAGCGAGTTCGGTGGCCATGCGAGTCAGGGAAAGTTTTTCCAGCGCATGGGAATAGGTGGAAATCGCGGATAGCTCACACTCCAACAATTCATTGAGCAACCGTGCTGCTTTGGGGGATGGGTTTGCTTTCATCGATATTTCTCCTAGCGCGAGTATCATACACAAAAAAAAGAACCCCGGTCCGAAGACCAGGGTTCCTTCCGATGAACAAGATCTTCCTAACCGCGTTACTTGCGGTCGCAGCTGCGAATGCGGCAAGAGCCGTGGTAGCGCATGCATTCGCGCATTGCTTCCCGTTCTGCCCAACGAAGGTCTGGGCCGTCGCCGAAATGACCCCCGCGGTGTTCTTCGAAGCCGCGATCTACCGCGATGCAATAGAAACGTTCAAAGCGTGGACGCGGGCCGGGGCCAGGACGTGGACCCGGGTGCGGACCAGGACGCGGTCCCGGATGCGGGTGGTGAAAACCGCCGCCGCCGTGGCCGCGATCGCTGCGATCCGCAAAGCCGGCAATTGCATCCAATGCGCGTTCCAGAGTCGGAGCCAACGCTTTCACTTCCACATCTTGGCTGTCGTTCAACTTCGACTGCATTTGCTGCAGATCGTCATACGTTTCCTCGAGCGACACTTCGTCGTCGGCCATCGCTCCTTGCGCGAAGAAAACCAACCCCAAAACCGCAAACCCCATCGCTAAATTTTTACTCATGTAACCCATGTCTAAGATCCTCCATGGGAAAACATAAGAGCAAGGATAGTGCCAAGATAAATGCGCACGACGCGGAACTGAATGGGGACAAAAGGAAACTAAATGCGAGGATTCCCGCAACAGCGGGCGGAAAAATTTTCAGGGTGGACAGGGGAAACTTTGACAGTTTCCCCTGTCATCGGATTTACAGACGCCAACCACCGTCGACTAATTTACTCCAACTAGCATCACTCAATTGGTTCTTGGTGTAGACGGCTTCGTTCTTCATCATGAAGAATTTCGGGAATTCGGAGCGCTGTATGATAATCGCATTCCGGTCTCGGAACACCTCCGTGAATCTCTCATCGCGGCTAGTCACCATATGCCAGGTCTTTCCCTGCACGGGGGCGAAGTGCATCGAACCATCGGTCCAATGGTAGCGAACCACTTCGGGATCCAGCTGCGGAACATCGCATTTCTTCACAGTGTATTTGCCGTACTGCGAAATCTTTTCAAAGGGCGCCCATTGGCCGCCTTCGTCGATGCATTGCTTTACCGGGTCGGAACGGCGGCCCTTGTTGCCACTAAAAGAGATATCGTATTTCTCTCCATTAGTAGGGTGATGGCACGCAAAAATCACATTGCTATCTAGCGAATCCCAGCGGGTGAGCGCCACGCCTTTCGCGGTTATCCTCGCGCCCACAAACCCAGCTGGAAAATCGTAATCCTTAAAGGGACCGATCCGGAACCACCCATTGCTAAAGACATTCGACCAAGAGCCAGTCGCGCCAATGTCATCGGTACCGCCGCCGTAAAACTTCGCTTGGTACACGAAAGTTTCTTCCGCGCATTCGCTACTGATTGTTACTGCTTGAACGGGGCCGGCTTGGAGGGTTGTGTAGATTAGTAAGACTGCCGCAAATAGTTTTATGTTAATCATTAAGCAGCGCTACCACACCGCACCATAGGAGAAAACATTGAACCGCAGCGGAAGATTAGAATTTCTGGCAACCGTTACGCTGGGCCTTTTTGCGGGGGGAATGTTGTTTATCGCGCTCTGTCTTTTACCTTTCTGGGCCTCGCTCGCGCCGGAGAACTACCGGGAGGCCTTTCAACTCATGGGACCCATTGTTGGCGCGAAAATGGTTCCGCTCATGATCGGGTCCATCCTTCTGGCTGGGGTTTGTGCCCTCGTGTCTGGAGCGAGTCGGTTCCGTTGGACGCTGGCTTTTCTATGCGTGGCCGCAATCGTCCCACTCTACGCGGCGGTCCATGCGCCAGTGAACGCGATTTTGTTAGGAACAAACCCGCTCCCATCGTTGGAAATTTCTGGGCTGCGCAGCCAGTGGTTCACCTGGCATTGGGTCCGTACTGGGCTGGGACTAGCCGCCTTTGGATTCGCTGCCTTCAGGCGGGTTGTTTAGTTACTAAATAAACAACTGATTGGCTTTCGCTGGAGACGCGACCTCGCCAAAAGATGTGAAAAAATCCTACGAACGCGATGGAATAGACGATCCAGTCCACCAGGTTATGGAAAAGGGTAAGGATCACCGTTAGCCCCGTCTCTCCACCCCATCTGCGAGTAGCCCAGATGGCCACCGCTAAAAAAACCGCCATTCGCGCGACATTTACCAAAAACATAAACGCCAAGGCGGCAAGACTGTAGAGGCATACCTGGCCGCGTCGCAGTTGGCCCGGTCGGGTAAAGACGTAGAAAAGAAAGACCGCGAGCAGCAAAAGCATTCCTTCTAGTCCGGAACAGCCGTTACCGACGGCGATGGTGAAGCGTGGGTGCATCAGCAGAGAATAGTCCGCCACTTGGCCTCCCTGCAGGCTGGGCATGAACGGTGCGAGAACCCAAGCGCAAATCGTAGTCGTGGCGCGGGTAAGTGGTTGAGCAATAGGCGTGAGGTAAAGCAATGCCAATGAATCGCATGCGGTGACCAAGCCCGCTCCCGCCAGCACTGGCCAAAACCTCCGAGGGAAAAGTTCCGACGCTCGAATGAAAACAAAACTACTGGTGAGCAGAACCGCCGCGGCGGTCGCAAACCAGAGGCCCATTCCCAGGCGAGAACCGCTGTAGGAAATATGCGCCCTCCACCAAAAAGTGGCAGCGGCGAAAATCGCGAGCAGTAGAAGGTTTCGCCGGAGGGCGGGAGGGCGCAGGCGCAAGTTCAGCACGCCACGCTCGTGCAAATAACCCAGGTAAAGCGCAGCGCCCAATAGCGCCGGAAAAACCAAATTGTAGTCTGTGCCAAATCGAAAACCCAGGCGGATTCCCAGTATGTGCCGCACGAAATAGCGCAAGCCGCCGTACTCCAGGCAAGGAAGAAAGAGGATCGTGGCGATCTTCTCAACAAAAAAAGTAGTAGTTCGCAAGATGGACAAATGCTGCTCCCGGCAGCGCTATGCTACCACGCGTCTTGGCACAGGCGAAGCGCCTGATTCCCCTTACCACGCCGAGCCGTTACAACGCTGGCAATAGAGTTAAACTTAAGGGGATGAAGCGTTTTGCCCTAGTGCTAGTCTCCCTCGCATTGCACGCAGCGCTGTTGCTGCTGGTCTCCATCCACACCGCACCCGCCCTAATAGAACCTTTGCCGCTTGCTCCCGTAGAGATTGTGAACGATAAATCGTTTAGTCCTAAACAGCCGGAGCGTGGCAAAATTGTGGAAACGGAACGATCCGGAAGGGTGGCACCTCATTCGACCCCGTTCGTCGGGAAACAGGATCAAAGTGTTGCCAGGCAAACGCGCGCGCCAGAAACCAGGGCATTCTCAAGCGGCAATCAGTCCGCTGAACACCTAGGACTTTCGGACTTGGGTATCGATCAGAGTTGGCGCAACCGGGCTGCTGCTACCGACGACGACTTGGAAGGAATTGCTCCCGATCAGCGCACGGTGCTTAATACCCGCGCCCTGCGCTACTTTTCTTTCTACGAGCGCGTAAAAAGCGAGCTACGAATCTACTGGAAACCCGAAGTGGAAGATCGCGTCATGAAGCTTGCCGCGAAGGGGCTGTGGCCCAACGATCGCCGTTTGGTCACGAAAGTAGTGGTGCTCTTGCAGTCAGACGGCAAGGTTGCCAAAGTTTCCACATCGCAAAGCTGCGGCTTTGCCGAAATAGACGGCGCGGCCGACTACGCTTTCGAACGAGCCGCTCGCTTCCCCAACGTGCCCAAAGGGATGATTGATTCCGATGGCTATGCTCGTCTGTACTGGGATTTCGTTCTCCTCGCTAACGGCAAACCCCTTGTGCGCACCGCCGACAGCCACAGCACTCGAGCTGCTGACCGTTTGAATTAGAAGTTTTAAGCCATGGCACATTCGATTAAATCAACAACGCGAATGGTGCTCCTTACCTTCGTCGGTACTCTGGGCGTGTACCTTTTTTTAGCGGCAGGCTATATCGACACCATCGATGCCGACGCGAGCGTCGAATTGGCAAAGTCGTTGGTCGAAAAGGGCTCCGTGCGGCTTTCCCCCGCTCACCCCGACCCGGTTCTCTATGCCCGGGTAGGGAGCGGGCCCGCCCCCTTTGTTTCAAAGCTGGGTTTGGGCACGGCTTTGGTTTACATCCCGTCGGTACTTGCCGCGAAAGGGATTACTCGGATCACTTCATTGCCGATTTCGTTGGTGTTACCATTTTTGGTTTCTCTTACCAATTGCTTCGTAACTGCGCTGCTAGTCGCATTCTTGGCGATCTATTTCCTTGATCGTCGCTTAGCAGAGAAGGAGGCCTGCTTATTGGCCTTGGTAGCGGGTTTTGCGACTTTACTTTTTCCTTATAGCAAAACCTGCCAACGCGAGCCGTTGCAAGCCCTCTGCCTCGTGGGTCTGGTAGTTTTCTCCTCGCGGAAAAAGTTTCTGTCGGCGGCGTTTTGGATGGGCTTTGGCCTGAGTGTCAAAAGCCTGTGGCTCGTACCGGCTTTTCCGTTTTTCATCCTAGCGTGCCGTTGGGCGAAAAATGAGCGCCAGCTGCTTAAATTTCTGCTGCCTTTCATTCTTGTCGGTGCCGCGCTTCCCTTCTACCAATGGTGGTGCTTCGGAAACGCGTGGGAGACGGGGTACAACTTAGCTAATGTGGGATTGTTCGGGGCCAAGTGGTCTACGCCTTTTTGGGAAGGGTTTGGTTCCCAAGTGACTTCTTGGCGCAGTAGCGTATTTGTTTTTAGTCCGGTTCTTTTGTTTTGCTTGGTACCCCTTTGGAAAAGGGCGCGGGCTGGAAGGCTCGATGCATTCGACGGCGCAATTCTGGCAAGCTTCCTGCTTCAGACGTGCTTGTACGCTTGTTGGTTTAATCCTCTGGGTGGGTGGAGCCTGGGACCACGGTACTTGGTAACGGTGTTGCCGACCCTGTTTTTTCTCTTTCGGCAACCAACGGATCTCGCACTTGTGTACAACTATCCCCGGGCTGCGAAGGTTCTGGTGTCGTTCTGCGTTCTGTTTCAGTTCGTGCACACCAGCGTTAAGGCGCAGCAGTACTGGGAGCTAGTTTACCTATCCGGTCAACGCTACCACTCGGCTCAGTGGGTGGATAATGCCGTCTTTTTTTCGCACAAGCTGCTTCAGAAGGAAGAGAAGTACCGCGTGCAACTGCAGGACGGATCGATTGAAGAGTACGACTTGAGCGGCGTGCGCTCGCTGCAAGGATTTAATTTTTGGTGGCTACACTTTCTGCGCTACCAAGCAATCATTTGAAAGCAGCTTCAAAAATCTTGCGACGCAGTAGCCACGCTAGAAAAGCAAAGACCGCTATCATCAGAGACGCACCGCCAATAAAGATCCCAAGTGATTGGAGGGCATCCGCGTTGTGTCCCAGCCATATTTCCCGCAAGGCTTGCAGCCCGTAGCGGAGCGGATTTAGTTTTACCACCGCCTGTAGACCCTGGGGCAACGCAAAGACCGGGATATAGGGGCAAGCAGTAAAGACGAAAATCAGATAAATATTATCGAGCAGCTCGGCCCGTCCCAGGTGGGTAAAGATCAGAGCAGTGCGCGCAAGTCCCAGCATTACTCCAAATCCAAAGATAAGAAATAGCGGGCCCATTTCCAAACCAACTTGTAGGAATGAGCCGGCCGACGACCAGCTTAGGAACGCAATTCCGATTAATAAAAATGCCAGACAGCGCACTATTTCGATGCTGAGCAGACTAACCAAGAGCGAGAACCGGGAGCAGGGCGCGAGCCATAGCAATGGCAGGGTACGGGCGCCCCACTCACTTACCAGTTTTGCCGAAAAGCTATGGTAGCCCGTGTTGAGAAACATATGCCCCAGGAAGCCGAAGATGATGAAGCTTCGGTAGGTATTCTGGGTAATCCCGCCAACATCGGCACTCGGATAGAAATCGAAAAAGCTTCGGTATAAAAGCGCGGTGGTGACGAAAGCGATGAGAGGTCCGATCAATAGTCGGTTTAGAATGAGGAGCCAATTATTGAGCTGAATCGCCCATTCTTTGCGAATTAGGCCCGTTATCAAAGTAGTAGCTCTCGATCAAAGCAGTCTTCGATCACCGATGCTTGCTGAGTAGCCACTAAAACGGTGGCGTTAGATTGGCGCAGATAATTGGTTAAACAGATCACTCCGCGCGTATCTAAAAATGCCGTTGGTTCATCGAGTAGAACCAGACTCGGTTGATGAAGTGTGGCGCGGGCGATAGCCAAGCGGGCTTTCATTCCATTCGAATAGGTCGAAACTGTTTGGTCGATAAAGTCGTGCAGTGCCCATTGTGTACAAGCTGCTTCCACTGCCGCCCGCGGGTCTGAGACCGCGTACAGGTGGGCCGTGTAGGTCAAATTTTGTCGACCGGTGAGTCCACCGTAAAGCAAGTCGAGCGAAAACATCACGCCGAGATTTTTGCGGGCGCTTTGATCCCAAGGGCGTTCGTTCCAGAGAAGGTAGCCACTGTCGGGCAACGATATGCCGGCGATCAGTTTGAACAGCGTGGTCTTGCCCACGCCGTTAGCGCCGAGCACCAGAATCTTCTCGGAGGAGGCGATCTCGTAATCGAAATTCGTCAGCACCGGCCGTGTGCCGCCGTGTGTTTTGGTTACGCGGTGAAATTCCACGGCATTCGTCATTTATTTGATTTCAGCGGGATTTGCAGCAATTCTACAATCATGATTGCAGCCCTGCAACTCGACATCTTTATTCTGACTTGCGGGCGCCTTTCTTTGCTGCAGGCATGCTGCGAAAGCGTGCTTGCGGCTTTGCCTGCGAGTTCCCGAGTTACCGTGTTGATAAACGGCGCGGACGAAACCACCCAGGCTTGGCTTTCGGCGCACCCGCACCCGGCGTTGGCTTGGCGCGCGATTCCTTTGGAAGCGCGTGGAGCGGCTCGTAACCGCGCTTTTGCAATCTCGAATGCCGAACTGATTTATTTCCTGGACGACGATGTCATCGTTCCTCCCCATCTTTTCCAGGATTGTTTGGAAACGTTCTCCGCCGATCCGGATCTGTTTTTGCTGGGAGGTCCGAATCTGACGCTACCAGATGCGGAGTTTGCTGAATTGCTTTACGGCGCAGTAATGACCACCTGGGGCGCGGCTCCGATGGTTCGCGCGCGATACGGAGGAGTTCCCACCGAAGAGAAGCTGGCCACCGAATTGGATTTGATGCTTTGTAACTTAGCCATTCGGCGGAACGCCAAACCTGCTGATTTGAATTTTCCCGAATCGCTTTCCAGCAACGAGGAAAATGTCTTTCTTTTCTGCAGCGCGCAAGCGGGGCGCAAAGTTCTTTTTCGCGGGCGGCAATTCGTTTTCCATCGGCGTAGAACCAACTTGCTATCTTTTGCGCGCCAGGTTTGCTCTTACGGGTTGGGCAGAGCACAGCAAACTTGGATGTTGCCCCGGAGTAGCCACCCTGCGTTCGCCATCCCTCTGATTTGTCTTTTATCGGTGCCCTTGCTTTTGTCCGCCCCGGGCGGACGGAGCGTTCTATTCTGGTTGTTGGGCCTTTATGCGTTGCTCGCTATAGCGTCGGCCTTCAGCTCGAGGGAAATAAGGCAACGGGGTTCGCTTTTTGCTTTCGGGGTTGCGCTGCTTACCCCAGTTGTTCATTTGGCTTATGCATGGGGAACGTTGCTCGGGGCTATTGGCGGCCGAAATAAAAAATCCGTTTCCACGAAATGCCCGCCCAATCCTTCTCTCCCCGTCAGGAACAGCACGGTGCTTGGTGTACAATAAAGCGTGCGCCAACTCTGCTTAGCTGCTCTCTACCTGATTTCGCTTACTCTTTCCGCTACCGATTACCCGGTGGCGGATACCGGCACCTTTGCCATTTGTGTATTGTCGGAAGAGCAATGTACGCAGATACCGGGAGGCATGAATTTCGGCTCGAAACATTCTCCCGACGGGAATTGCCTCGGTTGGGTCTTCACCACTCAAACGCTGCTCACGCATTTGAATTTTGATCCCACTTTGCCGGCGGATCCTGCGGTCACCCGCAAGGCCATTGTGGAAGCGCATCGTTCGGGGAAAAAACACACGATTCCCGGCTACGCCAACTTGGCGGAACTAGTGCGTGAGGCCGATGCGGCCTGGGTCGACGAAGCCGACGAGAAAAATGCCGAGGAAGCGGCCAAACTGCACCCGGTACAACGCGCCATGATAGATTTGCAGAATGACCAACCAGGACTGCTCCATGCGTTGCTCAATACCAAACCGCTACAAACGACCACCCAAGCTTCAACGGCTTTAGCGAAAATTCTCGATGCTAAACTCCGACTGGGTGTGCCATCGCAGTTGGCCATTCGCAAACACGGCGAGGCGGGAGGCCATGCGATTATGGCAGTTGGTTTACAGGCGGCCTCGGAGAGTGAAACCGCCCGCAAGTTTTTTATTCTCGATCCCAATCACCCCCTGGAAATGCAGACACTACGATTGGAAAAGCTGGGGATCGATGGAATAGAGGACGACACCTATTGGGTGTACGACGCATTGAGTTGGAGTGGAGTCGATCAGGAAGACCTCGCCAAAAAAAGTGAAGTGGTACTTCGTCTTTCGCGCGAGAAAAACCCCGTCGTCAAACTAGCCAAGGCGCCTTTGCTGCACAAAGCCGTGGAGGAACTCAAGCGTGTCAGAGGCGCTTTACGAGTGGAGTGGCTGCGCGACAAAAAGAAATCGGAAAAGCTCTTGAAGCTAGCCTTTCGTCCCAATCGACTACCGACTGATCCCCCGGACATGGAGCAGTTTAGCCGAGTTTTCGGCGCCTTGTTTCAGGTTCCCGGTGTCTGCCCCTTGCCAACCGTTCCGCTTGAGCGACACCAAACCACCCGAACGGCCACCGAAAACAGTCACGGCGCTAAAAAGCGGTAATTTCTAGCCCTCAAATCTGAGGTGGTTCTTAAAGAACTTTTTGGCAAGTGCGACGATTTGGCCGTCGCTGGGGTGATCAATGGTTTCCACTCCCACGATCTTGCTTCCCACTTGGGCGTGGTGGTGGTGCTTCAGGTGGGCCTGGAAGTGAACCTTGGCTTCACCCGGTCCTACCAGAAGTACTTCGTGTGCATTAGACAGGGCCGTCGCCACTTCGTGATAAAACTTCTCGGCGTTCTTATGCTTGTTTTGTTCTTTTTCGGCAGCGTTGTGGTGTCGAATTTCGGTGCGCACCAAAGTTTTTTCGCTCACTTCTTCGGGGTGCAGGGCAAAGATTTTTGCCTTCTCGGAGTCTAACCAGATTACATAGTTTGCCATTTGCGCCTTCTTCTATCAGGTGCTCGCCGCGATGCGCGACGGGCCCCTCTTTTTGTTTGAAACTTTCTTTGGTCGGGATTTCTTATCCGGGTGCACAACCCAAACCGGTCGAGGAGAGTTGCGCAGGATTTCCCGTGTGGTGCTACCTAGGAGTGCCCCAAGTCTTCCGGTGTTAGACACCATGGCCACCATTTTGGCTTTCTGTCGCTGTATCTCGCCCAAAATTCCGTCGGCAATAAAATAGGACTTTCGGTCCATGACCAACTCGCAATTCATTCCGGAGGCACGAATCTGGTCGCACCAGTCTTTGCCCAAGCGACTCCGTTTTTTGAAATCTTCCTCTACAAATGCTTGTGGGGTGGGGTAGGCGGCGAAGGGTTGCAAGTAGATTTGATTGGGAAAAATGTAGCTGTGATAGAGAACTATCTTCGCCTTGTTTTCCTTAAAACTATCGCAAACCAGCTGAAGCCCAGCTCGGGACTGCGGGCTGAAATCTGTTGGGAATAGGATCACATTGGATTTCGATGAGGTTTTACGCTGGACCGGATTGACCACGAGAATTGGAATGGTGGATTTTAAGGAAAGCGTTTCCGCGAAGCTCCCCAAGAAAAGACGTTTCATTCCCTTGTGGGAATGGCTGCTGAGCGCGATGAGGTCGCAATCGGTTTGTTTTGCGTGGTTAAGCAGCGCCTTAACCGCTTGGCCGGTGGAAGAACCATCGGCAAAAAGCACCCGTGGGGGCGCCAGCTTCTTCAGGCCAAGTGTCGCTAGCCTTTCCCCTAGATGTTTCTCCGTCACAGTGCGCAGTTTGCCGATACGACTCTTGAGGATATTGCCGATAACAATAGCTTCCCTGTCGAGGATAGTAACAGGCTCTACTATGGCACCCCGGTTGGGAAGAAGGGGCTCCAAGGCTTCCCAGATTCGAGCTGTAAGCGCGAGATCATTGGCCGCTAAATCCACCGCGAGCAAAATACGTTTTGGGTTTTTTTTCATACGCATCCTAGCAAGAGCAGGATGCGTGCCATTAACCTGTGCGGGCGGGCGGTGCCGCTAAGAGCGGGCGAGTCTCGAACTGAGCCAAATTGTCCCTGCTGCGCTAGTGCGGCATGCAGTTGAGATCGTCGAACGCCTGACAGACCCGCTGAACAAACGTTTTTTCGCCTTCCCGCAACCAGTTGCGCGGGTCGTAGAATTTCTTGTTCGGCTTGTCTTCCCCCTCGGGATTGCCGATTTGGCCTTGTAGGTAGCCTTCGTTTTTCTGGTAAAACTTGCGGATCCCGTCCCAATAAGCCCACTGGGTGTCGGTATCGATATTCATCTTCACGACGCCGTAGCTGATCGCTTCCTTGATTTCCGCTTTCGACGATCCGGAACCGCCGTGAAAAACAAAGTTCACTGGGTTTTTACGCGTGTCGAATTTCTTGGAAACGAAATCTTGGGAGTTTTTCAAGATGGTGGGTGTGAGGGTAACGTTGCCTGGTTTGTATACCCCGTGCACGTTTCCGAAAGCGGCTGCGATGGTAAAACGCGGGCTGATGGCGTGCAGTTTTTCGTACGCGTAGGCCACGTCTTCGGGCTGGGTATAAAGCTTGGAGTTATCGACTCCGGAGTTATCGACTCCGTCTTCTTCGCCGCCGGTAACACCCAATTCGATTTCGAGCGTCATGCCCATTTCCGCCATGCGTTTGAGGTAGGTGGCGCAGGTGGCGATGTTCTCTTCAATAGAATCTTCGCTCAGATCCAACATATGAGAACTGAAAAGAGGGAAGCCGTGCGTTTGAAAATGTTTTTCACCGGCTTCTAGGAGGCCGTCGACCCAAGGCAGCAGTTTGCGAGCGCAATGGTCGGTGTGCAAAATGACAGGGACATCGTACGCCTTGGCCATCAGATGCACATGTTGCGCGGCCGAAATTCCGCCTGCGATCGAAGCCTGCTGGGCGGCGTTGTCTAAGCCCTTGCCGGCGAAAAACTGCGAACCGCCATGAGAGAGCTGAACGATGATCGGGTAGCCCACCTTCTTGGCGGCTTCCAAGCAACCGTTTACAGAGTTAGTGCCAATAACGTTGACCCCGGGCAAGGCATAGCCCTTGGAGTGTGCGTCGGCAAAGACCTCTTGAACTTCATCCCCGAACAGAACGCCTGAGCGAAATTTTGACATGGCCGGACAGTAGCACCGGTCTGGGTGGTAGAAAAGGGGGTCGATGGGTTTAGCGGCGCAGTCCGGGTGTCTGGCTAGGTGGGAGAGACTAGCTGGCACCGGATCTCTTCCATCCAGCCGATAAGGTTTCCGGCGGCATCCAGAAACTGAGCATCCGCCACCACGGATTCAGGTATGGGTTGGTTTGCCCGATACAAGAGGCAGGCCGTGATTTTTTCACAGACCAATATTTCGGGCGCAAACCAGACTTTTTGGACAGAAACCGGCAAGGCGGGGCGTTGGTGGATTTGCACGGCTTTCAGAGAGGCCAGCTGAAACACGAAATCTAGCGCAAGGGCGGCGTTTCCAAACCCCAGTTCCTCCAGCCCCCGTTTCGGCGCAGCCACTTCGCAATGGAGCACGCCTGTTTCCGTCTGCGCCACTTTTCCGCCAATCTGGAACATCGGCCCGTGGAAAAACTTGCCTGTCCCATAGAGAGAGGGGCCGTCGATTCTTTTCACAACCGGGTCCTGTTCCGCCTTGTAAGCCGGCAAAGGGGGTTCACAAACGGGCAAAGGCCGGGCGCGAAAAGCCACGTTCGGGTTTCCCAGTGCGAAGGCCATTTCCGAACGAGTCAGGTCGATATAGGTCCGGACCGCGAGGGTGTCGGTCTGGCTAGCCACGCGGCGGTGGATTTCGAACTGAGAAATTCCGGCATTACCTGCATTTGCTTTGGAAGCCACTTCGGCGAGCATTAAGATGCCGAGAGCCGCCGGCAAAACCGTGCTCTCCCCAATGCGGTGATCCCAGAGCGCCGCATCGGCAAAGCGATTAAAAAGACGAGCGAATGACGGCTGGCCGTCGTGCAAGTAGGCACGGCCTAGTCTCTGGAGCGTTTTCCGGGCCAGAGCGGGCGGCCACTGATAAAGGGCCGTGTCGTGAAGATCCATCGGCGAAATTTGCAACCGTTGGCCCTTGGCAAGGGGGCGCGAAACTTGCTGGGTGAAGAGAGTAACCGCTTGCTTTGCCCCAAGCAGCGAAACCCCCGACGCGCGCAGCGCCATCTGCACAATCGGTTTTGCCGTCATGCCCACGCTGTCCCACGGCGGCCATCGGACCACGGTGAGTGCTGTCTCGGTGGGCAATCTGGCGGAGAGCAAAGTGTCGGCGTAGGCGTTAGACAAAGCGTAAATCGTTTGTCCTCGGTTACCGTACGTTGCGATGATCGATGAGAATTGGATGAGGTGAGCTACTTTCAGCTGGCGGCATAAATCGACCAAATTAAGCGCCGTCAAAAGCTTTGCATCTAGCTCCTCTTGGATTTCGCTTTCTACCTTGAGTAAAAAGTCCCGGCTTCGTTCCATTCCGGCGCCATTCCAAATGTGAAGATCGATCACTCCGGCGAATGAAATCAAATCCTCGGTCTGGTTAAGTACTTGCTCCTTGTTGCTCGCATCGATCTGTTGGTAGCGAATGCCGAGGCCTTTCTCTCGCCAGCGATCCATCCGTTGCGCATGCTCTGGAGTGAGGGCGGACCGTCCCCAAATGGTTATTTCGGTGCCCTGATTCCACGGCAGGTTTTCAATCAACTCTGCCCCGATCCCGCTGGCGCCCCCAATGACGAGTATGCGCGTGGGAAAATGCGAGCCGTCGCCACCCGTAACCGGAGTCGGACGGAATTCGAATCGCTGCCCTTTTTTTCGGAGCAAATGGCTCTGCGAGCCATGCGTAAACTCATGGTGGAGTGTGCGCGCAATTTCGTCGTCACCGGGCAGTTCATCAAAAACGACAATGCGCAATGCCTGCACATGCCCTTCTTTTTGTAACGACTTCAGAAAGGCCGCAATGGCTTCCCCCTGTTCCTCAGTTTCGAGTGCGAAGCAAAAACCTACTTGTCGGGGATTCCTCGCTGGTTCACTGAGTGCCAGATTGAAGGCAGCAAAAAAAGTAGACAAATCGGAGAGCTCTTGCCGAAGTACCAGGGTGGTGGCTCCGGGTAGCGAGGGTTGGGATACCCAAGTTTGGACATCCTCCACCAAGCCGTTTTCCGGGTTTGCACTGTCGGGCATCAGCTCGTTCGGAACGGGCGTGAACTCCATCAACTCAAACTTGGGAATCCGACGAGGATGATTGGTTTCGCCATTTGTTGCGGTGTTCTGGGCGATTCGCACGAGGTCGGCCACGGTTCTTGGGTAGGCTAGGCCGCTGCCCACCGTAAGCTCGCTGGACTTAGGGGAAACCTCAACGACGATTTCCATCATCTTTAAGGAGTCAATCCCGAGATCCTCTTGGATTCTGTCTTCAACGGAAATTCTGTCGATTTCGTAACCCGTTAGTCGAGCGATCAGTTTTCGGACACCGGCGAGTTTTTCTTCGTCGAGAGCGCCGTCGGCGGGCTTTCTGCTAACGGAGGCGTCTTGCGCCAGAAGCTCACCGAAGAAACAAGTCTTGGCGGCGGGTGCCGATCGTAAAATAAACGGCTGCAGGAAAGAAAGAGAACCAATCTCGATAAACGTATCGGCGATAGGCTGAAGCTTTTGGATTTGACCTGCGAAATCGACCGTCTGACTTAACTGTTTGGATAGGATATCGGGAAGTGAGTCGGTCTCCGTTACCCACTCGCCAGTAACCGAGGATAAAAACGGCGTTCTAGCTTTTTGCAATTTGAACGCGCGCTCCTGGAGCCTTTGCTTCAGTTTATGATCGGCCGATTGCAGTAGGGGGGAGTGGTAGGGCTGGGGGAGCGAGAGCCGTCGAAATCCGATGCCTTGGCTCGCCAAACGCGCTTCCGCATCCAGGAGGTTGTTCCATGTTAGAGCGAGTACACTTTGCGAACTGCTATTTTTCAATGCGACCCAAAAGGGCACTCCGTCCAGCGAACGCCCGCACTGATCTGGATCGGAAGAAACCGCAAGGAGATAGCCAGCAGAATGGCGAGGGGGGCAAGCTTGCTCACGCAATGCAATCGCATCAAAAGCTTGGTCGAAACGCAGTACGCCCGCAGTTACTAGGCCGGCGTATTCGCCGAAACTGTGGGCGGTGAGCGCCGCGGGACGCAATCCGCGAGCGGCCAAAGCTTCTGCAATCGCTACCTGAGCGGAAAAAAGTGCAAAGAGCTCGATGGAAACCTGCTCGTCTGGGTCGAGTGATTCTGGGGAGAAGCAATACAGACTTGGCTTAGGTAGTTGGTGTTTGGCTGCCAAATAGTCGGCGACGAAGAGCCGTGAGGCGATCGCAGGATCGGAACGCAGCGGTGCCAGCCAACCCGGCCTAAGGGCTCCTTGCCCGGAGAAAACAAAAACATTTCCGCTCATAGGGGGATTTCCGGTTCTACTTTGCCCAGCACGGGCCAGTGCAGCCGTTCAGCCGTGCTAGCGCGACTTAGCAAAAATACATCGACACCGAAACGTTCGGTTTCGCGGGCAAAGAGGTGGCGCTCTTCGTGAATAATTGCCAACACTGCCAAGTTGCAGGATTGCGATACCAAAGCAGACCGAGCGACGTCCCAAGCGAGCTTCGACGAGTTCCGATCTCCCTCGATGTGCACCGATTTTCCGGTGAAATGGAATTCCATGGCGATGCGGCCAGCGATGGCCGAGCTGAGGGCTTCGGCAATTTCTTCGTGCGCCCCTTCGTGCTGCGGTTGAAGCCCCAAAATCTTTTCATACTCCGATTTGCAAATATCAGGGGCGACCGACTGGAGCTCCATAAAGCGAGTTTGGTCGACGATCTCGCGCATTTTATCCGATGTCAGTGCGCCCGCCGAAATCACGCTTACCCGCGCCTCTGGCGTTCCGTAGGGGCCGTGTCGCAGAAGGCTTCGTTCGAGTGCTTCCGCCGTTGCGGAGATGGCGGCCAAAGCAATACGGTCTGCTCGCTCAAGTACGAGAGGTGGGAGGTGGGCACCCATTTGTCGGCAACGCTCGAGCGATTCTGACTTGGCGCATGCACCGTGCCCTACTATGACCACTGCTGTCCGCTCGGCCGGGGGAATAGAAATATCTTGAGTGCTATCGGCGGATTCAATGACGGCGCAGTAGTTAGCGCCTCCGAAGCCGGCAGAAAAAACCGCGCTGCGCAGAACGCCGCTGTTGGGCAGTGAATGTGGCTCGGAGGGAATCCAAATTGGGCCGGCTTGAAGCTGCCGAATCCACTCACCCGGTTGTCGTTGTTTCGGAATGAGTCGATGCGAAAGAACCAGAATAGTTTTCACCAGCGAGATGGCACCGGCGGCGCCCAAAAGGTGGCCCGTGCTGGCTTTGGTGCTCCCGATCGGAATGGGCTGGGTGGCGGAGGCAAACACTTGATTCAGCGCGGATGCTTCGGCAAGGTCGCCCACCTGGGTGGAAGTCGCGTGGCATTCTATATAGTCGATTTTCGGGAAACTATCTCTGGCCCAGCTGTACAGTTCACCGATTCGCTGTTCCGAGGGGCTAAAGAGCGAGGCGCTTTCGGCATTCGAATTTCCCATGGTGCCCCGAATGTGGGCCAATACTTTTGTTCCCGGTTTCGTACGCGAGAGAAGGAAGAGAGCCGCGCCCTCGGATGGAATGATGCCGCTTGCGGCTTGCGTGAAGGGTGCGCTGTCCTTTGCAGACAAAACGCCTAGTTTGGAAAAAGACGCAAAGGTTTCCGGACCCAGCCCGCTTTCCACACCGCCGAAGAGCACATAGTCATAGACTTCCGATTCCAACCATTCGCATGCAATCTCAAGAGCGGCGAGAGTGGATGCGCAGGCGGCGTCCGCTAAGATTCCGGCGCCCTCTATTTTCCAATTGCTTTGCAGTGCTCGCACGAGCGAGAAGGCCTCGAGATTTTCGGGGGAAGTTGTCTTGGTGCAGGTGGCGGCGAAGAAGTCTTTGATTGCGTCGTTTTCAGACAAAGTCGAGAGAGAGGATTGCAAAGGTATCAGAAAGCTCTCGTTCGTAGCGCTGTCATAGGCCATGCACCCCAGTGCCACGCCCACTCTGGAGTGGCGGATGTCATCCGGCGGGCATATCTGGTCTGCGCAGCCGAGTGCCATGAGCTGCCCGCGCGTTAATGACTTTCGGCCTGGATCTTTTGCTCGAATGGAATCCAAGAACGCATCTGAGACAAACCCACCCAGGGCGGAATGGGTTTGGTTCTCCTTGTCGCCGACAAAAACGTCGCTACTCCAAGGGGCCGTCGAGAAGAAAGTCTCGCCGTCACTCAATGCCCGCCAAAAACTTTCGACCGTGTCGGAACCCGGCAGGACACAGCCCATGGCGAGTACAGAAATGGATTTTGTGTAAATGGGCAATCTGGTTGCTTCCGTACCAAATGTACCTCAATGGCAGAGGTTGGGATATGATACGTGAAATTCAAGCCCAAGGATTGATTTTGTGATGCGTCAAGTTTGGGTGGCCTTTCCGGGGCCCCCCGAAGTTCTCATTTCTAAGCCTTGTGAACCGCAGCCGCTTCGTCCGGGCGATGTTCGCATTCAGGCACATTCCATCGGCGTAAATTTCGCCGACGTTCTCGTACGACTCGGACGTTATCCGGAGGCGCCTCCCACTCCTTGCGTTCCCGGCTTCGAGCTTTCCGGTACTGTTCTGGAGAGTGGTTCTGACGTTTCGCAATTTCGTCCAGGCGACCGGGTGCTCGCCCTTTGCCGATTTGGGGGCTATGCGTCTGAAATCGTAGCGGACCAAAAAATGGTCTTCGCTCTGCCAGATTCCGTCGATTTCGCTACTGCAACTGCGTTTCCCGTTAACTACTTAACTGCACTTTTACTCGTCGAAAAAACCGCGGCGTTACAGCGGGGAGAGCGCGCCGTGATCCATTCCGCCGCGGGTGGAGTCGGCTTGGCTCTGATCGATATTTGCCGTCAGAAGGGCGCTGAAATTTACGCAGTTGCTTCCAAAGAGAAGCACGGCTTCCTCAAAGAGCGGGGTGCTTTCGCCTGTTTTGATTCTCGAGATGCCAGCCTATTTTCCCAACTGGAACAAGTGTTGGGGGCCAGGAAGGCCGATGCAGTCTTCGATAGCCGCGGAGGCGATTCTTGGAAGCAGGGGCTCAAGCTGCTCGCGCCTTTCGGTCGGCTCGCTATTTTCGGGTTTTCGGATTTGGTTCAATCAGACGGGGGAAGCGTTTCCACTCATTCGAAGAAAATCGGGCAAGCCGGTTGGTTTGGTTTCGACGCCTACGATCTGGTCGCGCAGGGAAAATCCGTCGGTGGATTCAATCTTGCCACTCTTTGGCATGACCCTGAATTCATCGGCATTTTGCAGCCACTAATGGCTCGGCTTTTTGACGCCCACAGGCGAGGCGAACTGCGCCCGTGGATCGGCGCTCAATTCCCACTTGAGCAAGCGGATAAAGCCCACGCCTTTTTGCAATCGAGGAAAAGTGTCGGAAAAATCACGCTCATTCCCTAGTTATCCGGAGTTGGATTGGCTTCGAGCGGCAGGAACCTTTTCGATGGTCCTGTTCCATTCGGTCTTCTGGGTGCTCGACCAGGACGTTACGGGTGAGATGCGGGCGTTAGGAAACAGTGCGCTTCCCGGTGCGATCCTATCGCTCGGACTTGTTGCGCTGTGGCTCCCGGCAGTCGCGGGGACCGCCATGGCTGTTAGAGAGAAGTCTGTGCTGCCGTGGGCAGTTGGTATCTGCTTGCTGGCACTGGCCACGGCCGGAAATGCTCTGCTTTGGAGTGACTTTTCGCTGTGGCGCTGGGACATAGCGCACTTTATCGGATTTTGTTTTTTGATTTTTGCGGCGTGCCAAACGGCGCGGGCCTTTTGGCTAATTCCCGTGTTGGGGGTACTCTCCCTTTTGCCGATTTTTGGGGGATTTTTCGGGCAGGTGGCGTGGCCTTTTTTTCCTTGGTTTTTCCTCTTCGCGGTCGGGGCCTGCATGGGCTGGGAACGGAAGCGAAAGCCCGAGTCGGTCGAAAAAACCGAGATGGCGATCGGTTTGGTGCTGGTAGTCGGAGGAGTTCTTTTTCCGTCGAGCACCGCTTGGTTTTATGGGGCGCAGCCTTTTTGGTTAGCTATCTTTTCAGCCCCCGCTAGCATCGTCGTTGCTTTGGGTGGCGGGTATTTGCTAGCAGCAGGCGCGTTGCGCTATGTTTTTGTCCATTACCCCTCGCTTACTGCTACCCCTGATGTGGTTCAGAAAGTTTCGTATGCGATTCTCTGGATTTTTATCGTCCATATTTTGGTGGGAGTAAGCCTTGTCTCCTCAACCGTTGCTTTGTTGGGAGTTCAACGAGCGTTGTATTTTTACCCGACATTCTTGTTGTTGTTCAGTTGGGCGATAGCCCAAATTGTTTGGGATAAAAAAGGCCTGCGCATTGTCGTTCGAGCACGTGCGAAATGACCTACTGGCAAACAAAGGCAAGGTTTGAAGGGCTATCGCCCGCTGTGATCGAAGTTGTCCAGCGGATGGAATTCACGCCCCTGAGCTGATCTAAATCAGCAGTGCGATTTGAGTTGGCGTTTGCGAAAAGTTCAATGCCGTAAATGAGCGTGCCGCGGCGCTGGTTGGTGCCTTGAGTAAAGACGTTCATTTCAAAGTACCCTGGATAGCAAGTGGCTTTACGCGCGCCTGACGGGGACTCGGTCACAATGGAAAGCCCATTTTGAGTATCACACGCCGAATCCGCCCTTAACCGGCCCCAACGGGGTGTATTTACGCTCATCGACATTCCGGCAGAGCAGCACGCGATCTCGATGCGCGAGATGTTGGAGGCACTGTTGGCAACATTATAATTCGAACACCGCCTGAGATCCGCGCTGACAACTATCACGCCTTTCTTAAATATGGAGTAGCCAGGACTAACTGTTCCGAATTGATTGAAAACTAGTCCCTGCGCTCGACTCGCATACCTTTGAAGGATTCCATGGAGAGTCGAGGCATCCGCTTGTAAAGCCGCAGTCGTCTGGGATCTCTCAAAGCTGCGCCTGGTCGGCTCAAAGGCTTGGTACAGAAGAAACCCTAAAACTGAAGCGACTGCCATGACGACGGTCAGCTCGAGCAGGGTTGTGCCTCTTTTATTCATGGAAGTACTCCGCTGGACCAGTACTTGGTTCGGTCGCCGGAGGTGGGGTCGGTAAAAAAGGTGCTGACCGAAAATTTGACTGGCTGAGGGGCACTGGGGAAAAGAGGATCAATGCAATGCCAGGTGGTGGCACCGTCGCCGCAAGTGGCAGACGGCTGGTTTTCCGCGCAGGTTCCGGGAGCCAAGGTGAAAGTGGGCGGGCAAGGCAGTGATGCAGTGCAAAGAGTACGGGGGACGCGGCAGTCTACCTTGAGCGTCCACTGAGTGCAGCTGGGTGCTGTAGACGAGTTCCCTCCACCGGTACTGGTACAAGTGACCCCGCAGCTAGATGCGTTCGGGTATCTGCATAGGTCAATCGCGTTTGCTGCGCAAGTCGGCGCAGAGGTATAGACTCGAGTCATCGGTACCAAGTCTGAGCTATCACAATCTGCATCCGTGAAAAAACGCACTTCATGTACAGTATCGTAGTTGCCTACCTCCATAGAAGGTAGCGTGACGATCGAGCGTACCATCCTTTGCCCAACAGGTGTCGCGAAGGGGATCGAGCTTATTAACGGTGGGCTAAGTTGCCAGGAGTTGTAATCTGCAAAGTCGCGGTTGAGATACGGTGGGGTCCCGGATCCATTGTGGCAAGTAAGGCATTGGTTGGCTGCCAAGAGGGGTTTGACCACGGTTGCGAACTTCACTGGGTCGAGCACTCGATCGACTCGTCCGTCCCGCGCGGTATTGGTAATGGCCCATTCGTAGAGCGCGTCTCCCAGCTGATGCCAGGACGTCATCTCTGCTGCAGTTGGCTGAGTATAGTATGTAACGCCATCTGGTTTGAGGCTGAAATAACAGACGTTGAGCCTCGCGCTGTAGGCTTTGTACGGGTGCGGGGCACTGCACATTAGCGAGGTAAGGGAATTCGAAATTACGCTCTGCACAAAGTCTTTAACGGTGCGGTGCTCCAATTGATTCTGGACCACGGCTTGGGTTTTGCGCTTGTTGAGCAGGTGGAGGAAAGAAAGCTGATTGAAAGAAAGAACCGACCCAACGGCCAAGACTGCCGTAACGGTAAGCTCAAGTAGGGTGAATCCTCGCTCATTCATTTGGTAGACTTAATTGTATGCTGGTAAACTAAATATTAAAATGGGGCATTTTGAGATGTTGCGCAGCAGGTCGATTCTCCGCTCCAGTAGTGGAAGCGTTGTCTTAATTGCCGTCGTTACGATGACCGCGGCCGTTTGGGCCATCGGTCTCTTTTCCATCATTGCTCAGAGCCAAGCGCGCAAACAGATTCTGCAGAACTTTTCCCGCCAATCGCTCAGCGATACAATCGGCGTGACGATTTTGAATCAAACCATCGCAAATCTGGGCGCCGAGGTACGGGATCCGTCCACAGGAGGAGCGCCAACGGGGGACCTGGAACATCTCTTTCCGGGGCCCGCCACCAAGTATGTGATGCCTCAGAGAGGTAAGGGCGACTTCATTTTGCCTTTTGTGGCGGGTATCGGAATTCAGAAAAAATGGCCGTCTAACGCGGCACTTGCTACTCTCCCCCCAATCATCGGGCCCGAAGAAGATCCCGTTGTTGAAGTCCAAAAAAACGGCGTGAACTGCAAATATAAAATAACGGTGAACTACAAGTACTGCCTTAGCTTGATGTTGGGACGGCAACCATTTACCCCGCGTAGTGGAATAGGCCAGCCATGGGATTTGCCGTGTCCGGCGGACGATATCCGCGGAGTTTCCAAAGTGGCTATTTTGAACTTAGCTTCAAATGGCTTTAAGTTGAGTCAAACCGTTTATTGTCCCTGAAACCAACCGCTAGTTTAAAAAGCCAACCTAAAGGAATCACGGCGTGCAAGGATGGGGTGGGACCAAAGTACAATTCCAAGATGAAAGTAAGAGGTCTTCTAGAAAAAACGCCGCCAACTCCGCTCGACCTGCCAGGCCTGATTTGCTATATACCGCGATTGTTTGCTGACGAACTGTGCGCTCGCTCGTATGTCTCGCTTCGGCAATCTCTTTTAAGCTGAGCCCCTTCAGGAGAAGTGTCGCTATTTCTTTTTCCGCGGACGTAAGGCCCCAAGCGGCCAATTGCTTTTCAATGGCTTCCCCCAAACCCCGAAGCAACAAGGCATTTTCGGATTTCCATCTAACTGCGTCCGTTCGCGCCAATTCCAGATCGCTATCAAGTTGCTTAATCTGGTGGTCGAGCAAAAAATTACGCGACCAGATAAACGCGATCCCGAAAAGTGCCAGGACAGCGACGAAGGCCTCCGTAGCCAAGTGATGTATGGAGGCGCCGGCATTCCAATCCGTCCTAACGTCAAAAGCCACAAGCCCGACAACGCCTGCCAGAATAGTTGTCAGAAGAGTCTTCTCCGTCCGGCTCAAGGTTTCCATTGTCGGCATGTTGCGTCCTAACAGTTGTTATTTCAATAACATACCCTCTATGTCATCTGCTCTATGGGAGAAAGGGCACGCGGGGCGTAGTTTAGAAGGTGAAAGGGGGCATTTATGAATGCCGCGCAAGTACACTTAGCATTAAATCATCTCCCCATAGGATTGGTAGTGGTGGGAGCTCCCCTGCTCCTAGCTGCTATTTTGCGTAAGTCGAAAGAACTGAAAGCAGCCGCCTCAATCGTACTTATTGTTTCAGCACTTACTTCCATTCCCGTGTTTCTCTCTGGGGAGCCGGCTGAGGAAATCGTGGAACACCGAGCTGGTGTTTCCGAGCGGGTTATTCACGAACACGAGGAAGCCGCAGAGCTCTCACTTATTTTCATTGAGGTAGTTGGCGCGCTCATGCTCGCTGCTTGGCTGTTTGACCGCTTCAGAGCGCCCGTTCCAAACGGAGTATGGTTCGGAATTTTAGGGCTCACTGTGCTGACCCTCGGCCTTTTTGTAAGAACAGCCCATCTGGGAGGTCTCATTCGGCACGATGAGATTGGATCGGTTGGTGAGAACAAGGGTATCGAAACCAACCGTGCGGAGTAGCCTAAAGCTCGGGGTGAGTTTGGTGGCGATGTCCTTTCTGGTTTGGTTTTCACCCGAAGCACCAATCGATCCTTGGAACCTACTAAGCCCCAAGAAAGTCGCCACCATGATATTCGCGCTCACACTCATCCAGAGTATGGGCGTGGCGATGGTCAGGGTTTTAGGTCCCAGGACGGGATCGATTCTCTCGGGTTTTATGGGCGGTTTGATTTCGAGTACCGCGACAACTGCTTCGTTGGCTAAGGGAAGCAATAGAGCTAGTCGGCAGGACGTCTCAAGTGAAACCCTCACTTTTCTTGCTGCGACGGCGGCAATGCTATTCGAGGGCATTGCCTTGCTTTTGACCGGCACTAGTGAGTTCCATTTTGGTCTTTCGCTGATCTTTATTGGCCCGCTTCTAATGACGGCCCTTCTGATTTACCGCCATTCAAATAGGTTGGCGAATCAGGCGCTGAACATAGAGTCTAAACCGTTTCGCCTTATGCCTATTCTCAAACTTGCCGCGTTCATTGTTGCGATTTTAGTATTGTCAAAAATGTTTCAGAACCTGTTTGGTCAAACCGGTCTAGTTGTTCTCACTTTTCTTGTTTCTCTTTTCGAGATTCATGGCTCGGTAATCGCGAACGTGCAATTGCATGATACTGGAGGGGTGGGAGTTCCGCTGCTCGGAGGTCTGCTGGCGATCTCGGTACTGGCATCGTACCTTTCCAAACTATTTTTAATTTCCACGATAGGTAGTAAATCGCTCAGGACAGAGGCAACTAAGAGTACCTTTTTTCTCCTGCTCTCCCTCTTAGTGAGCTGGGTGGTTTTTGAAGTATCTTGGCTTAAACTGCCTTAGGCCGTTTTCTACTTAAATCTTTTAAAGAGACTTCGGGCAGGGGCGTAGCTTCCAAGTTCTCCCTGTTCTGCTTGAGTGAAATGCTTTTCAACCTGGGCGAAGTACTTTTCCACTAATCCCTCCAGGAACAAGGCAAGGGATACGGTAGCGTCGCCGTACACTTTTGTACTTTCCGTAAACAACGCCCGATGTTGCCCCAAGCGGCGATAGGAAGCGGCATAGTCATTGGCGAGATCAATCCTCTTTTCAAGGTGTTCTGCAATCAACGCCAGCTCGGCGACTCGTTTGGTGCTCAGTCTGGATAAAATCATTTGCAAGTGGATGTCCCATTCGTCGCAAAGAGTCGATATCTGCCCCAATAGCATAGCGTACTGCAGTTCCATCACTGTCTGGTAACGCTCGGCATTTTTAGCAAAATATTCTGCAGTTGGATTCGGGTTGAGATCCACGCCCTGGGCAATCACTTTTTGCTTAAGCAATTTGAGCGCCTTGGAGGTTTCAGATAACGGTGGGATTTTCCCTTCACCTAGAATCGGTGAGGGCGATTTCATGAGCACTAGGTGCAACCATTCGTGCGCAAGGACGTGGGGCACCTCTTTGTCGGCAAGCTGGGATTTCAAAATTATGGTGTTCTGCGCGACCTTTAGAGTTCCATTGGCCACGATGGACTCAAACCCCTCTCCGAGAGACGTGCCCATAAATTTGGCAATTTTCTCCAAGTAGGCCGGCAGAGCCACCTTTTCAACATCGGATAAGTCTTCTCCCGCTAAAGTGCGCTTGTCCGCATTCCACGAGAGCACCCGCACACCCGCCTTTTTAAGCTCGGCAATCCCGGTTTCTCGATCCGAGTGCGCCAAGCGTTCCGCGAAATCCATGTCGACGGCGCGCCCTGTGAGTGGAAGCTTAACCTCCGCAAAGCATGGGATCGCGAACGAAAAAAGACTCAATGCCAGAGCGGAAACGACGCGCACCCGATTCAAAACAGACCTCAAAGCTGGAGTTAAGGGGCGCACCATATAGAAATTTGCTTCCCGTCACAAGGCGCAAAAATTGTCATGGAGGCTCTGGGCTAAGGCGGTAGAATTGGGAGCATGTATTGGACGTTAGTGGGTGCCCTGACCCCATTTGGAGTTTTGTCGGCGATCCTGCTGGTAAGTTCCTTAGTATCGCCGCTGCAGGGAAAGGGGCAGGTTTTCGGTTTCTTGATGGTTTTTGGCCTCTTCCTTCTGACCGGTGTAACAGGGTGCCTAATGATGCTGCTGGTTCGCAGAAAGTTTTCGCCAAAAATCCGATTCAGTTTGGGCTTCTTAGGGGGCGTTGCGACTCCCTTGTTGTGCGCGTTTATCTTCTGGAATTTATTCGCACCCGCACTTCTTGCTTACGATCCACCGAAAAAAGCGGAATTTACACCGGCGCAACAGCAGCAGCTCGTTTCACTTTTGGAAGGCAATCTAAAGGGAATGCGAGATGAAAATATTAAGAGGCTTTTCGCTAAGCTCACGGAGGTCTCCGTTTTCTCTGAGAGGGAGGCTGCTGAATACTATCGAAACGCTTCCTCCGTGCCCGAGGATCTGCAGGGGGCATTTAAAAGCGTCATCAGGGTCGTAGTCGGTATCTATGAAAACAAAAGCGAGAAAGATTTCAACGCCGTTAAGGTTTTGGTCGCTCCATTGAAAGAGATCGTTTTGCGTTGCGGACCCGAGGACGCGTATGGCTGGCGAGCGATTTGGGCTTTGGATAAGTGGGCTAAACAAGCAAAGCTAAATACCTCTCCAACTGCTAAGCCGATTTTACAGGAAGCTAAAGTTTGGGCGGAATCCCTGATGGCTCACGGGCAAACCTCGGAAGAGGATAAGCTTCTCTACGCTAGGGTTGTGGCTGGCTTGCAATCGCTTTAGAGCGAGGCAAAATGCCAAATAATACTTAAGCTTACCTTGTTAATCCGGTGCCCCTTTTCGTCCCTCGATTCCACTCTCCCAATATGCTAAAAGCCCGCAATGTTTAGCTTGCGGGTATCAACTCTCCTTATCGTTGCGGTGCTTTACTTGCCCTCGGTGGCAAGGGCAGGGGACTGGATAACCCTCGCCTGCGTTGACTGCTACGGTTCGTCGAGCCTCTATGCGCAGGAGACCGCGAAGTTATTCCCGGGTAAAAGAATTCGTTGGATTCACATCCAAACCGAAAAAGAAATCCAAGAAGAGTACCGAGGTTCCTTCGACGCCTCTCGGCATGTGTACGGGGAAGATACTTTCAAGTTCGACCTCGATAGCGAACAAGACCAAGAGCGTTTGAAACAAGTCCTTCGCGATAAGGGCGTCTATTTCGCCTTCGGTGGCATGGAGACAGGCGCGATGCGCGCAGACTCGATGAATGAATTTTTGTTCAAATCAGGTCTTTGTGATCGCAAATTGGGAAATGATCCTGCTACTTCGCATTTGAGACGTGAAAAGAAAGCGATGCAAGACGCCGTTCGAGCGAGATACAAAATCGCAACCTTGCTGACGGATAGCCCTGAGGCAGCCGTTGCTTTCGCCAATCGCCACGCTGTGGATGGTGTGTTCATTAAGCCCGACGCGAGCTCTGCGTCGAACGGCGCAAAATCCCTTCGTTACATGAACCCGAATCAGATTCGGGAGCGTGCTAGATACGGGTTCTTCGATTCCGGTGCACACCTTCGCGCGGCCCGTCTTCTAGGTGAAATGACCATACAACAACAGGAAGAAGAATTGCGCGCGAGTGTGAGTAAGTTGCGCGGCGAAACAGACTTTTACGGTCATTCCAACGATCGCGTCATCGTCCAACCGACAATTAACTTTGACGAACATGTGGCGAACACAATCGCGGCCGCGGGTCGAACGACTTTGGTCGCAAACTGGTTGTATAACAAGGTGGGTCTATCGGGTGGCATTCACAGTTATTTGATCGATTTGGCGGGGGATTTGACCTCTCCCCTGTGCACGGATCTTCAAAATGCCATGCAGGAGATTCAATCCGACGTGAAGCTAACGGATGGGCCTGGGCATGGCGAAAACTTCTACGCTCCGAACACAGGAGATCGCGAGAGCAATTGGTATTTCGGTGAAATCGGCGCGCGTCCGGGAGGGGCGGGGATGCCGATGGTCGATGAGAAAGTTTGGGGAACAAGCCACCTGCACTTAAATATTCTTAGGGTTTTGGATCCTGCGCGATTCGAGAAGGAGATAGCGAGTTTTCCCCGCAAAAGAATTCAAGATGCGGTGGTGGTGAGTCTGATTGCATACGCCGATGGTAGGTTCAGAGCAGGAGCGTTGGAGTTTATTCGATCGCTCCCAGGATATTTTTCTCCCGCTCCCTTTTACGAAATTAAAGATGGGCAGCAGTTCACGAAGACAAAAGATCTCAATTCCATTGCAGCAACGATCAGTTTTGTTGGGCCTACTACGCAGGTCCGCCAGTCGGCTATGCGGTTGATTGAGGCCGTCAACGCCGGCAACATATTCGAATACTCGGTTCCTAAAGGCTTCTTCAATAGGTGCGCGCACGTTGTGGGGAACTACTTCCAGCAGAGGAAAATTCGTCAGATTACTGAGAAGGTTCTTTCTCAGTAATCCAACCCTTACAAAGCGCGTCCAAGAAAATCAGCGAAGAACGGAAGGAACTTTCTCTCGGCAAGGGAGGGTACTTTATCCGGCAAGTGCGCGGTCACTATCTGGTTCTGATAAGCATTTTTCGTCGTTGGTATTTTAACGAGGGCGCCGGATTTTAATTCCTTCTCTACTAAATAGGCTGGCAATAGAGCCAGTCCGTGCCCGTGGAGAGCGGCTCTGATTAGAGCAAACGTGTCGTTGATGCTCAGAGCCAGCTTGAGCTCACGCGGAAATCTATTCATGTGTTTCTTGAACCAAAATTTCACCTCCAAGCCGTTAGGTACGTGAGAAAGATACTCGCAGTTGATCAGATTGGAATAAGCCGCATTCCTCAAACCTTGCGAGGAGAAGTAGCCCCTGGAGCAGACCAGGATCTGTTCCTCGATAGCTAGGGCCCTCGTTGCTACTGGGTAAAGTTTTGCAAACGTATCTCCCGCGTCGACAATAGCGAAGTCGATTTCATTTCGAAGCAATTGGCCCAGAATTCTTTCTGGTAGATCGAGCGTGATTTCAAAGTGGACGTCTGGAAATTCCTTCCTAAACTTCCAGATAGCATTTACGAGTTGGTAGGAGCCAAGCACTTTGGGAGCGCCAATGCGTAGCCTGCCGTAAGGCCTGCTTTTTGCGATCTTCAGTTCTTCAAGGCTCGCATTGATGGTTGCGAATAGCGGTTCGATAGATTCGAATAATATTTTTCCTGCTTCGCTGGGGATGATCTCTCGGTGCTTTTGGACGAACAGCGAAATTCCTACTTCACCCTCCAGACTCTTTAAGCTTTGACTGATGGCAGAGCGACTTACATTGAGTTCCTTGGCGACTAAGGCAAAACTCTTCAAAGCGCATGAGTAGTAAAATACCCTCAAACGGTTCAGATCTAACTTGTTAAGCAGCACTTAATACTCCGTTTAATTCATTTCACCACACTTATCGGTCGATTTCAGGTAATTACCCACTCCTCAAATCAAACCAAGTGGGTGTTTATGAAGTCTTTGATTTTGTTTATTTTCTTGGCGATTCTCATGCCTGACCAGGCCCTCTGTGGAGTCGGGCCCGCAACGCAAGAGGTTATCGACTTATTCGAAAAGTTCGGCTCTATCCCGAGAGCTTCCGGCAATGAGGAAGGCGTGCGCTCTTATATTCGGCGCCTCGTGGACCAAGCCAATGCAACTGGACTTGGGACAACCTTCGAGCAAGATTCTGCAGGAAACGTACTTGTCCGAGTTCCTGGTCACGGGGTTGCTGCCGAATCGGGTGGGATCGCCCTCCATGCTCACTTGGATATGGTGGAAGCATCCGTACCCTCGGCGGTCTTTAGTGAAGTTCCGTTCGCAGTCGTCCAATCGGATGGATGGATTCATGGGCCCGGGTTCGAACGAAATTTAGGCTTAGACGACGGGCTGGGCGTGGCCATGGCCCTTCGCTATTTGACCAATTCAACGTTGCCACACCCCCCTTTAGAACTCCTCTTTACGGTATCGGAAGAAAGCACTATGGCGGGGGCCGCGAGTCTGGAGTTTCCGCTTCACTCCGAAGTGCTGATTAATCTAGATGCCGAAGAAGCCGGGGTGGTTTGTCGTGGCTGTCAGGGAGCAAGTTTAATCAAAGTCACTGGCAATATAAATAATGGGGAAGGGGATTTTTCACTTAGTGAACAGTTTCGTATCTCTCTTAGTGGACTTCCAGGTGGTCACTCAGGTCTTCAGATTCACGAAAATCGCCTGAACGCCGCAAAGGCAGCTGGAGAATTTTTGGAAACCTTGCGACTGAATTTACCCGAAGCTCGTGTGATTAATGTCCGAGCGGGTAAGCGAGAAGGGGAGGCAGTGGCTACGGGAACCATTCCCGCTTTTCTGGAAATTGATGTCGCTCTGGATTCGAAGTTCGAATTTAAATTGGACCGAATCTCGCGAGTCGCGGTCTTCGATGCTCTTGGGCTCGACCAGCCACCCGGGCCGAGTCGTCGCACCGCTCCAGGCTTCAAGTTAAAAATCGAAGCATTGGAAGGCACTCGCCAGTCCGGGATGGACAAGACTGTTCAAGCAGCGCTCGCAAAACTTTTAAAGGAGTTACCCGACGGAGTACTGGGCTGGAATGGGAATTTTCCAAATGGGGTCGAAACGTCTTCCAATCTTGTCTATTTTAAATTTGTAAACTCTGGCAGCGCTACCAGCGAACTGGAGATGATGCTGCACAACCGCAGTTTTTCCAAAGCGGCGCTACTCGATGCGCACGGGTCGAAGGTGAAGCTGCTCCAGCGTCTCCCTCAATTGGGCAATGGCGTTTCAATTCAAGAATTGGGACCCACTTCTGTTTGGATGACCTCTTCCTCGAGCCCGATCATTGAACGCGCTCTAAGAGTGGGCCAGTTCAATAATTCGAAGGTGATCGCGGGGACATTAGAGATGGTTTTTCTCGCCGGTAAATACCCCTCGATGGATATGATTTCCATCGGGCCGACCATTGAGGAGGTCCATACACCCCGAGAAAGAGCGGACATCGCGAGTTTAGAAGAAACCGTTGTGGCGCTGGATGGGCTGCTGCTAGGAATCACGTTGAGGGAAGCAGAGGGGCCAAAGACGTGTGGGAAACTTTTGGCTGAAAGGCCGCATGAACCTGGGAAAAACTAGTGCGGCTGGATGACATCTGGCTTGTGCCTTGCATCCCAACTTCACCGAAGGGAAGGAAAAGCGTATGGTTGCATTGGGCAAGGACAGGCAGCCGCTCAGGGGGAAACGGGCCGAACGCAAACGCGGATCCGATTACCGTTCGCTTACATTCGACTATTCACGCAAGTACCAACATCTCGATCTTAGAAAGCATCCGGAAATGTATTGCGTGGGCAAGGGGGAGCAAGGAGTGCTTTTAGTTGAACCTTATAAGTCGGAAATTTTACCCCATTGGCGATTTCGTTCGTTAATTGTCGCCAAAGAGTCGGCAGGAAAAATCACCCAGCTGTTCCGGCAGTATCAACGGCGAGGCGACTTCGTGGGGATGGATATGGCGCGCAAGTATTTGCAGATGGGCTACACCAGGGCACGCCGCTATGCGAATCATGCTTCGGGGACAAAGTACGGCGCGGATGGAAAAGTTCTTCCACGGACTTTCGATCCCGTTAAGGCTGCTGCCGCGGAAGTCTTTCGCAAGGCTTGGAAGAGGGTTGAAGCCGACAAGAATTACGAAATCAGGAAGGCAGCTCATCTCGCTAGGTATGGCTAATAT
>CAZBJE010000019.1:52760-53025 GCA_964492125.1 uncultured Pseudobdellovibrionaceae bacterium
CGCCCATTCGGGCGGATTTTGGAAGTGTGAAAAAGAAGGATGAACCCTTTCCAGGAACCGACTCAGCCCAAATTTTCCCGCCATGCCGGGACACAATGTTTTTGCAGATGGAAAGCCCCAAGCCTGTGCCTGAAACCTCCCTGTTATGAAGACGCCGAAAGTCGCGGAAGATTTCCTGTGCGAATGACATTTCGAAGCCCATCCCGTTGTCGCGCACGCAGAAGAGCCACTCCTTCTCTCGCGACTCTATAGAAACCTGAATCTC
>CAZBJE010000020.1:0-27978 GCA_964492125.1 uncultured Pseudobdellovibrionaceae bacterium
TAAAGTGAAAGTGTCGCTAACCAACTCGCTCCCAATCCCCACGCTCCCCTAAAAGCACTCGATAGATTAGCTTTGTGTTTGACACGATCGGCGAGCGCCTTTTTCTTCCGCTTGAGAGCGAGCAATTTCCGCTTGGATATAGGGCTCCCAATAGCTCTAGGAGTTACGCAAAGGAACGTTTTAAGATTAATTTCGAACCAGCTTTTTTGGCCGCATCTGGACGCATTGAAACGCACCGAAAAACCCGTGGTAGCTTCCTCTTATTGAAGAGGAGTACAGCCATGAACCAAAATATTTCGCTCCATGAAAGAGCAGTCCACGCCGCCCTGTGTTTTAAGAAATCCGACGCCGAACTTCTAGGAATTCTCATCGAGGTAGATCAGGCCAGAGAGTATGAGCGGCAGGGTTACACCAGTTTGTTTCTCTACTGCACCCAGTGCCTGAAGCTTTCCGAAAGCCATGCGCAAGCGTTAAGCAGTGTCGCGAAGAAGAGTCGTGAAGTTCCTGAATTGAAAGCCAAGATCGACGAAGGTGAAATCCATCTCTCCAATGCGCGCCGGATCGTCAGTGTCATTAATGGCGAAAACAAAGAGGCATGGCTTTCTAAGGCGTCTGCTCTTTCGCAAAGAGATCTTGAGCGCGAAGTGGTGAGAGAAAAGCCTTTGGCGGCTTCGGGCAACGAAAGAATTCGTCCGCTGAGCGACGCCTTGAGTGAATTGCGTGTGTTCTTAACTCCCGCTCAGGAAGAAAAGCTCAAGCGCGTGAAGGACGTTGTCGCTCAGAAGCGGCAGGAGAACTTAAGTTTGGCCGGTACGCTGGAAGCTGTTTTCGATGATTTTATCAAACGCCATGATCCGGTCGCACGCGCTGAGAGATCCGAATCGGCTCAGGCACTTTGCCCGGGCAAGGTAGAGGCTCCGGCAATGGTGCATGGCAAAAGAACCGCACGGCCGGCCGCGGTGACACACGCAGTGAACCTTCGGGACCAAGGCCAGTGTACTCAGACCCTACCCAACGGTAAGAGATGCGAGCAGCGGCGTTGGGTGGAGCAGCACCACGTGATTCAAGTGGCCAACGGAGGGATGCATGCGGCTGGCAATCTCACGACGCTTTGCAGTGCGCACCACAGGGCTCGGCACCACGACATTCATCCTCGAACAGGGACTTCTTCCAGCGGGGTCTAACAAGCCCGCACGCTTTGACAATTTGTCATTTTACCGTCGATACAAATGTTAAGATTTGGCCCGAGGCGCCGTTCTTCCGGCGCGCGCTTGTGTTAAACTAAGAACACGGGTTCCTTTCTGCTCGTACCAATCCCATAGCAACAATCCCCAAACATCTAACCTGAGAGGCTATTCATGCTTCGCCTTGCCTTGGCGGCCATCCTTGCGGCCACCGTCTGCCCTGCTGCGTCATTTGCCGCGGAAATTCTATTCCCAAACGGAAACCAGATGGGGCCGCGAGCCGAACTGGAAGTCTCTCGCCCCGCCTCCGACCGCAAAGGTTTCGCTCCGGTGCAGGTCCACCTGCAAATTGGTGGAGTGGAAATCCAACGCGGGCTGGATGGCTTTCGCTCGGTAAAGGTAGATGGTCTATCGACTATCGGCCAGGTGGGCGCGCCGGAAGTTCCGGGCACCGGCGTTCTGATTGCCGTCCCCCCAGGAGCCGAACCCGAACTCACCATTTTGGCTAGGCGAGAACAACTAGTGCAAGAAACCGTGGTGCAACCTTGTCAGCCCAAGCAGCGCTGCCAGTTACCCAAGGAACAGGTGAGCTTTCACTTTGACTCAAAGCTCTACGACTCCGCGGAGACCTTCCCCGAAGCCTCCGTGCGAATCGAGGAAGTAGGGAAATTCCAAGGCATTCGGCTTGTGCGCTTGGCGCTCTACCCGCTGCAAATGAAAATGAAAGAGAAGGCGGTTTTGGTGACCACCGAAATGACGGCGGAGGTCCGGTTTAAAAATCCTTCTCGCCGCAAAGTTTCGATGTCTGCTTCGGTCGAGCGCGTAGCCCGTGAGATGACGGCGAATGGGGAAGATATTCATCTCTTCGCCACGACTCCAACCGTTCCGGAAACCATGATCGTGGTGACCGCCGATGCACTCAAAGCCACCATTGAACCGCTCATAGAATGGAAACGGCAAAAAGGCTTAAACGTGCAGGTCTACACCTTCACCGAGGCGGGCGGCACACGCGACAAAGTGAAAGCGTTTATCCAAACCCTTTACGACAAAGCCACTCCCAAGCCCAGCTACCTGCTACTCGTCGGCAATAAGACCACTCTGCCCGGGTTCAAAGAGAGCACTGGCAGCGGCCAAGCCGCTAGCGACTACGCCTATTCTCTACTCGACGGCAAAGACACCGTACCCGACCTTCTCTACGGCCGACTGTTAGCCGACAACGAAGCCGAAGCGAAAACCCAAGTCACGCGCGCCATCGCGTACGAAAAAGCGGCCAGTGGGGGCTGGTTCCCCAAAGCGATGACGCTAGCAAGTGACGAAGGATCCAATCCATCGGATGAAGACTACGCCAATCAGGTCAGTGCCGCACTCACCGCCGGAACCTACTCCCATATCGATTCGTTCTTCGAACGCAATAGCACGGCCACGCATGCCAGCATTTTTGGCGCACTCAAAGAAGGCCGGAGCTGGATTTCTTATTTCGGGCACGGCACAGGCACCGATTGGGCTTCGACCAACAAATACTTCAACATCTCGGACGTCGACCAAATTGAAAACGAAGGCAAGCTGCCCTTTGTCGTCGACGTCGCCTGCCAAAACGGATCGTGGGTCGACCTGAACCGCTGCTTCGGCAAAGCCTGGATGACGCTGGAGCGAGCTGGCAATCCCAATGGTGCAATTGCCTACTACGGCGGCTCCGTAAACGTCAGCTGGAACGAACCCGCAGTCATGAGCGTAGGCGTTGCCAAGTACCACTTCGAAAAACCCGTGCACTCTATTGGCGCCAGCGTATTTGCGGGCCAAATGTACATGTATGAAAAAATGGGAGTCGCCACCAACACCACCGACAACCTGAAGTGGTACAACCTCTTTGGCGACCCATCGCTGCTGCTACGTACCGACTCCCCCAAGCCGTACGCAGTCGCAGTGCAAGCAGTGACCGGAAGCGATTCCCAAGTCACCGCGCGCGTTTCGGATGCGTTTGGCGGCGGTTTCGCAGGTGTGCAAGCCAGTGTGTACGCCCCCGGGGAAAATGGGCCGATTGCGGTGGGAACCACCGATGCGTCGGGAACCATTTCCCTCACGCTAGCGGGACGGGCAACCATCCCAGTGGGCACGTTACTCACCGTGACGGGCTATAATCTCGAAACGTACCAAATCCCCGTTACGGCGAATTAGAGCTCTCAATAGCGGGGGTCACAATGCCCTCGCCGGCTTTGCAGCTCTTGATCGGGTAGTCGACTTCCAACCGGTATGGCTCAGCCGGTTTCGGTTTCACTTCTTCGGCCATGGCGTCCGTTTGGTACCTCACCCGCAGCCAAGTCCTGCTTTCCATCGTTCCAGTGCCCGGGTTGAAGGTTTGGATTTCCACCTCTCGCGCGCTGACATCCAACTTCCCCACAACCACCTTCGAACGCTGCGACGTCATGGCGTCGATCAGCTCACCCTCTCCTTCAAACACGGGGCTCGTGCACTGAAAAAGGAGCGGCGAGGTATCTGAAAAGCGACAAACCGGCGCCGGCTCACCTGCCACTGTCACCCGCTTGGGCAAGCGAAAGTGCGCACCAAACTGCCCGCCCGAACCACCGCGGCGCATCCCGCCAACAAAAGTCCCGTAGCTACTTCGCTCGACGATATCCAAATAGAAATTGTCGATGCCCTCTTGAAAAATCAACGATTGCTCGGCGCTGCCACACGAGATGGTGATTCCGGCGTAAGCGCCGTTTGCGGTTAGCAGCCCCCAAACCACAACAAACTTAAGGAAGCGCATTGCCACCCTCCAAATTGCAGTCGCGCGCCGCGAATTCCGTCTCGTGAAAGGTGTGCATATTCATGGCTCGCTTACCGATCACCGCGATGAAGCGGAACTGGAAAGTGGAAGAAAGCCTATCTTCAGATTCCGTTTCGAAGGCGCGCTCGTGCGTGATCTGCGTGGCCAAAGTAAGATCCGTCACACGCATGGAATGCGATGCACCCGTAGATTTATCGGTAATCACTAAACCTTCGGCTGTGCGTACACCCGCACAGCTCCATACCGTTGGAAGATCCGCAGCAAACAGGCAGGTGGGAGTGTCGCCGGCGTCGTTATGCTTTTTGGCAAAGCGCAGTTCCAATTCCATCTCGTGTCCATCGGGGCTATCTTCCAAATGCTCCAACAAACTTTGGTTGGCATTCTTGCCCTGGTAAACCAGACGAAAATGATCCGCTTCTTCCGAAAAGCGAAGAGATTTTTCTGCGTCTGCACAAATCAGAGTCGGAAAGGCCGCGAAAGACACGCTACTTAGAAACGCTAACCCGCAAACTACCCACCTACACATTCCACCCCTCCAAATCAGCGAGCCGGACTTTCCGCTTGATCACCGGTCTTGCAAATATCTTGGCGCACGTCAAAATCCGCGCGCAAGTAGCCCGGCCGTGAAACCGGTGCAAACGGTGCCGGAGACACACCAGGCGTGGGAGCCGGACGCGCGACCGGTAGGATCGACGTGGGATCCGCGGGAGCACCGGGCGTGGCGGTCGCAGACGAAGTTGCAGCCGCAGGCGGCGGCAAAGGAATGTAGCTCATCTGCAGCGAAAAACGTAACGCGTTGGCGGTTTGGACGTTCGCTTGGTTGTCTAGCGTTTCGGTTTTGATAATCGAACTGGTCAAGCCAAGGTAATTCACCGTGATTTCGCTCACTGCGCCAGTGGCGACATTAGTGAGTTTCAATTTTTCGGTAGGCTGGACTCCAAGACAATTCATCAGCATGGGCTGCAGCTCACCGAATACACAAGTGGGGCGTCCCGCCGAAAAATGGGCTCCCGCCCGTTTGGGAAGGCGAAGCTGGACCAAATATTTCGCACCGTCGATCCGCGGCGTTAGCGCACCTGGAATAGTTCCGGGGCTCGAAACATCGCGAATATCGAATAAGAAATCATCGATGCCCTCTTCGAAAACCACGCCCCGATCGCGGTCCGTGCAATTGATTGTAGGCAAAACTGCGAAAGCGGAAAGAGAATACAAAACAGAAAACAAAAAGAGCTGACGCTGCATAAAAACACCCCCAAGCCCTACTCATCCCACGGCGGGACGCAGCCAGCAACCCGCCAGGAGGACCTAAGGACTGCAAATCCTTAACTTTTGTTCAGAGAGGGAGTTCAAAACGGTAGATCGAGGGGCATTGCTTTCCAGTCACCCAGAGCGTCTTACCATCCACCGCAATACCGTCGATGATGGGGCAGCTTTCCGGGTCCGGCAACGCATAGAGAGGGCCGCTTTTACCGGTCTGCGGGTTGATGCGGAAAATATGGCCGCGATCACCCGTGAAACTGGACGTCCAAATCCCTCGGCCGTCCCAGGCGAGATCTTCCAAAGCGGTTTTATCGGTTTCTAAAGTGCGTGTGACTTTGGCGCTTAGTGCATCAATGAAATAGAGCTTGTTGCTGTAATCGCCCGTAGCGATAATCTGCTTTCCGTTGTGGGTGATGCCCCACCCATGCACTTCCGGCACCGTCCCGACCCGCTTAAACGCAAGTTTGTCGGCTTTTAATCTACCTTTGTAGATGCCGTTATCCGAAAAACTAAGATTCCAAAGCGCGCCGTTGAACCAAGCCACACTTTCGCTGTACTCGCTGCCCGGCGTATACCGCGCGATCACGCTGCCGTCCGACGGGTTGATCTTGAGAATCTCCTTAGGCAAGGCATTCCACAGAAAGCCCTGATGGAAATCGAGCCCTTCTGAATACCCGGTGTGGGGGATGGCGCCGATCAGCTTGAGAACCTTCGCTGGCTTGGGCGACGCCCCAATTGCGGCACCGGCTGCGCCCAAGAACGTCATCCCCGCCACCCAGCCTAGAAATACCCGCATAAATACTCCAAAGATTTTGGTCATTTAGATTTTAACCTCGGTGGCACACCGCTTGCTCTATTACCCATCCGAGTTGTTTGTAAATTTTTTTTGGCCTTACCATAGACCCACTAGGGTCGTATAAGCGGAGCCTTTCGACGGGTCTTTCCTGGTTTCCCAAATACCCTTGAACGAGTTCGACTACCGATTCCGTCGTCGTTCGCTCTGTGCAGCCGGATAAAGTTCCCCGACTTTATCCGGCTGTATTATTTTTAGCGCGCCCGTTTCAAGTTGCTGAGCGCAATCAGAACGAGCAAGAAAATAATCAAGCACACCACTAAGAATTTAAGCAAAAACCACCAGTCAAATGCGCCGGCTTTTCGGCGTTCGTCTTCTTCCAACTGCGCCATCGATTCGTTTTGGCTGCGCTTGGAATCGCTCGCGCCACCCGAAGAAGAACTGGCCGCAGCATTGGATCCTTTTTCTCCTTTGGGAGCCGAACCGCCGCCGCCACCGCCTCCACTTCCTTCCACTCCAACTGATCCCGAAGCACCCGATCCATAAACGCCGCCACGTGCCCCATCGGCCTCCGCATCCCCGGCTTTAGCCCCTGCCGAATTTCCTCCAAAAAAATTCGAGTCCATTCCCCCGCCGGCTCCGAACCCCGCACCGGAAGCTCCCGGGCCACCGTTCAAGTTGCCGTTGCCACCGACTTGGCCGTTGCCGCCCACGCCGCCGTTGCCGCCCACATTTCCCACATTGCCAGCCCCGCCCGCGCCGTTGCCAATATTTCCAGCCCCACCCACGTTGCCGTTTCCACCTACATTGCCGCCGCCCCCGCCGATGTTGCCGTTTCCACCCACGTTGCCGTTGCCCCCGTTCACGTTGCCGTTGCCGCCGGTGTTGCCTTGGCGCTCGGAGGAAAACCATATATTGGGAACGGGCCGCTTGGGAGTTTGAGCGATGAAGCCGACTAGCTGCTGGCGATTGGCCATCAACGAACCAATCAGTCGGTCGCCGAAAGCAGAACGCATGATCGGAATGGCGACTGCGCAAATCACCGCGGTGATCATCAGGTAATCAACCACGCCCGCACCCCGGCGGTCGCCAAAGACTACGCCAAACGGACGAAGACGCCGTGGATTCACAGGGGGCTCCTTGGTGCGGTGAGTCTTGGGAAAGGCTGCAGGGCGAGTACTAAGCCAAGGCCTGTTTGAGCTTCATCTGTATTTTACCAAACTCGCCATTGGACATCACCACCGCGATATCCCCGGGTTGGTGTTCTTTCTGGAAGACGGCAACCATTTCATCCACCGCGGCAAAACTACGGGCAGATTTTCCCACGGCCTTTAAGGCATCGACCAGCGACTGCGCCTCAAAACGTTGCCCAGTGGGCAGTTCGCCGGCCTTGTAGGGTTCGCAGATAAGAATTTCATCGGCGGGCCCGAAGGCAGAAGGGTAAATATCTTGGTGAGAGCCGCGCCGCGCCGTGGCCGAACGCGGTTCGAAAAATGCCCAGAGTTTCCCATCTCGGTAGCGTTGGCGCACGGCCTTTAAGGTGGCTGCCACCTCAGTGGGATGGTGGGCAAAATCGTCGACCAGAGTTACAGGCTCAGTGAATAGAATCTGCTGGCGGCGTTTGGCGCCGTGGAAATTTTCGACGATGCCACGCACTTTGTCCAACGAAGCGCCAAAGTGCACCGCCGAGGCGATTCCGGATACGATATTGAGCACATTGTGCTCACCGAACATCGGGCTGCGGAACCAACCTTGGTTGCGGCCCCCGAACTCCAACTCGAAACTGACGAATTGCTTTTCGTGTTTCACCTGCAGAACGCGCCATTGGGCGCCCGACCCCATACCGAAAGTTTGCACAGGGCAAATCGCCCCCTTGGCTACCGCTTGCACAACGGGGTCTTCGAAGCGAGCCACACAAAGCCCGTCTCCAGGTAAGAGAGCGACTAGTTTTTCAAACGCCGATTGCACGTGCGCTAAGTCGCGATAAATATCAGCGTGATCGAATTCGATATTGGCCAAGATCAGGCAGTGCGGGTTGTAGTGCAGAAACTTGGGGCCTTTGTCGAAAAAAGCGGAATCGTATTCATCGCCCTCCCCGACAAAAACTTCGCCATCGGTGATCGCGCATCCCCTCGGTAAATCGGCCGGCACGCCACCGATTAGATACGAAGGCTGCATACCCAGCTCGCGCAACAAAAACGCGGTAAAGGCCGTGGTGGTGGTTTTGCCGTGTGTTCCGGAGCAGACAATTGCCTTTTTATCGCCGATAACATAGCGGCGCACCGCTTCGGGAAAAGAGATAAAGCGCGCACCTTTGCGAATCCAAGCGGCGGCCTCGGGATTGTCTTTGCGGATAACATTGCCGATCAGCACGACATCGGGAGAAACCTGGGTGAGATTGTCCTCGGAATAGCCTTCCAGGATTTTTACTTGAGCTTTGGCGAGTTCGCCTTTCATGGGCTCGTACAACGGACCGTCACTACCGCTCACGGCGTAGCCGCGTTGAGCAAGTTCGATGGCCAGCGTGCCGGTCCCCACGCCCCCTATCCCGACAAAGTGGATTTTTTCCATGGTTCCCCCTACCAATCCTTGGCGATGGCATCGTGAAGCTTAGGCCGCAATTTCCGGATGCGCTCATCGAGTCGCGAAGGGTGTACGCGATTACTCCAGAACACCGCGTAGCCGCCCCGTTGCGGATCGATCCAAACCGAACAACCAGGGTACCCTAGGTGGCCAAAACTCGTCGGAGAAAAAAGGGATCCCGCAGACGAACCCGTGTAACTCCGGGTGTCCCAACCCAAGCCCCAAGTACTCCCCGCCACCCGATCTGCTTTGCGGGTGAAAACGCGCGCTGTGGACTCGGACAGCCAATGAGATTTGCCCTGCACCGCTGCCAGCCATTCCCGGCACCAAGGCGCGATGCCGCGCGCGCTACAAAACAAACCCGCATGGGGCGTGCGCCCACCCAAGGCCGCGCTATTTTCGTCGAACACGGTTCCGACCAAGGGTTTATCGCCGCGCACTTCGGTGGCGACCACCGCGCGACTAGCGGGAATGGGCCCGTAGGTAACATCTGGTAGCGACAAGGGCCCCACCACTTCGATTTGAAAGGCCTCCCAGAAGGGCCGCTTCCAAATTTCGCTGAGCACCTCGCCGAGAATCAAAAAACCTAAATCACTGTATGCAGTGCGATCACCGGGAGCGGCATCGATCCAGCTTGCCCCCTGAGACGCAACCCAGGCGCGGGTGCCGGCATGGGCAATCGGCCCTTCGAACAGGGGGAGCCAAGCTTTTAGACCAGAGGCGTGACAGAGCAGATCCGATACGACCAAGGCCGCGACCGGACTAGTGCGCCATTCTGGCACCCATTTACCAACGGTGTCTTGGAGCGAACACTTTCCCTGATCCACCGCAAGAGCGAAGAGTGTGGTCGTGACCACTGCCTTGGTCACCGAACCAATATCAAACAAAGTATCGGGGCCTACCGCTTGCACCGGGGGCCAATAGCTCGTCACCCCGCCCCACCATTCACGGACTTGGTTTTTCTCGGAGTAGACTTGGTAGGCGGAGAACACGAAGCTCTCGCGCGCGGATTCTAAAAGGGGACGGATTTGATCGCCGTTGATCATTGAGACGCTAGAAAGCGGGACGACTCCACTAAGCGCAACTCGAATGCATAAAGATTACCGTAGTTGCTCAGCGCATAAAACCACCCATCATCGGGTGATGCGACCACCGAGGCCAAAGACCCCGCGCCAAACGGAACCCGCCCTAAGATTTTACCCTTTTTAGGGTCAACCAAATAGGTCGGATCGCCTGAGGTCGGAAAAATCAGCGTGTCGCGCAAAAGCACGGGAGTTGCGGAAATCCCGCCATCGAAAGCCGTGGTCCAAATGGGCTGCCCACTCACCAAATCAAGTGCATAAAACTGGTGGTTCACGCCGCCAAAATAGATTTTGTCGTTTTCGACGACAAAACCCGAGTAACTGCCCACCGGAAAAACCCAGTTGGATTCGCCGGTGACTCGGTTCACCCCGTAAACCCGGCCGTCGTAGGTGGCTGCCACCACCCGCTTCTCGTCGACATACGGGGTCATTTCGATGTCATAGAACCGTTCGCGGCTCTTTAATTGCTTTTCCCAGATGATTTTGCCTTTTTCGGCGGATAGGGCCACCAAAGTGCCGTCCGAAAACCCTTGAAAGACTTCGGTGTTGCCGTAAACCGCGGGCCCGCCGCTGCCCAGAACCGTCATCTTTTCATCGCCGCGGCGATTGTAGAGCCAAATCTCTTTGCCGCTGGATTCGCTGAGCGCGTAAAGATCACCCGCGGTGTTGACCGCGAAAACGTGGTTCATGCTGATGGCCGGAGCGGACATCCATTCCGAAGTCGACTTAAAGCGCCAGGCTTCCGAACCGTCGCGCGCGTTGAGCGCGATCAAGTTTCCTTGTTTATCACCAACAATCAGCTTGGATCGCCCGTAGGCAAAAGCGCCCGAAACACCCGCGGGCATTTTGGTTTCCCAAAGAATGTAGCCCATCGTGCGGTGCACGGCCAAAACCCGTCCCTGTAAGTCGGCGGTATAAAGGATATCGCCCAAGAGAATCGGTTTGGTGCGCTCGTAAGGCGAAAGATCGAAACGCGCAGTCGGCCTAAGCGGCATCACCCAAGTTGAAAAAACTTCGGTAGTTTCGACCGTAGGCCGAGGCGTGCTGGAACAGCCAGCAAGGACCAGCAACCCAAGCGCGGCAAAAAGCCCGCTTAGCTTCATGGCTTCTCCGGCGCAAGCAAAGCGCTGTCCATGCGGCGCAAGTAACTCTTGGCCGTGGTGGCGTATTCGCTCGAGGCAAATTCCTGCGCTACGGTTTTGTAGAGCGCTTTTGCGCCGTCTTTGTCTTTTTTCAACTCGTGGATGCGCCCCAAGTGGATGAGCGCCAACGGTTTGCTTTGGCCGCCCATATCGACCACGGCCTTGTACTTGGCGGCGGCATCATCCCACTTGCCCTGCATTTCAATGGCGTGCCCTTGGTCCAGGGTGAGCAATTCGCGTTCGCCTTCCAACAGGCCAGAAGAACCCACCGCTTTGCCGTACCACTCAGCAGCGTTTTCTCCACACTGCTCTACCGTCAAACTCGGCTCGATGTCTTTGCGCGCTTCGGCGTCAGCGGCCTTCTTAGCGGCATCGGCCTTGGCGTCCTTAGCAGGCGCTTTGGCGCCGCCATTGGCCTTCACTTTTTCGGCTTCGATCTTGCGGCGACCGGCATCGATATAGTGATCACCTAAAGTGACAGCGGCCATGAAGGTGGCGCGGGTGTTGCCCCCGCCTTGGAACGCGGCTTTGAGCTTGGTCACCTGCTCCTCGCCTTTCGCCTCTTCGGCTAAGTAGTAGGCGTTCCAGTCTTTGTTCAAACGGTTACTCGAGTAGGCGTCGTACGCGTAGTACCCGCCTACCAGCACCGCCAGTGCGGCAACGGCCAAGCCGAACACGCGACGCTCTTGTAAGAGAGCGTTCACGGCTTGGCGGCCCTTCACCACGAAAGTGTCGTTTTTCTTCAATGTCTTGCGGTCGATTTTGGGGTCACGGCTCATAGGCGATGAAGCTACCAAAAGTATGCCGAGCTTTCAAAACCTCTTATGGTACGCTTTTACAAGAATTTGCGGAAAAACAGGGGGAACGGGGATGAAAAGAGGGCTTTTAGGGGTACTTTTGCTGTTATCCACGGGCGCAGCAGCGAAAAATCTGGAGGGCCGGGCCGGCTTTGGTCTCTCCCACTTGGACCTCACCAATGGCCCAGGACTCTCGCTTAAATTTTTCCACACCTCCCTGGTCGCGTCCGACTTCGTTTTCGGGTTCAATACCGAAAATGGCGCCTACCAACTCGGCGTGAAATCCTTACGCAACGTGGTTCTCGAGGAAAACCTCAACCTATATCTCGGAGTGGCTGGGTTCTTGGTGAGCAACAACGACACCGCCGGACGTGCCACCGGCCTAGAGTTCGACGCGCTGGTGGGGGGCGAGTTTTTTCTGGGTGGTTTGCCGAATTTGGGACTCACATTTGAAGTCGGCATCGGCCTGCGATCCCTACGTACAACCGGCTTTCGCACCATCGGCGGCGCATTCGCCTCCGGCGGGATTCATTACTATTTTTAAGGTATAATCAAACAAACCTCAGGGCACTCAATGCGCACTATATTGCTTCCTGTTTTGAGTCTGTTCTTGGTGCTTTCCCTTCCGGCGCATGCCGAGAGCAAAGGCGACTACCCTGGAGTAGCCGATCCGTTCGCCGACCCGGCGCAATATGAATTTTCCGACGAAGAGAAAGACGACAAAGAGTTTTTCCATCTCGGTCGCTACATGATGATGGGCGTCGACATGGGCGCGGGCATCTACACCGGCGGCTTGGGCTCCACCACCGCTCCCGGGTTTTTGGTGGGCGGCCACCTCGTTTATTTCTTCGATAAATCTTTCGCGTTTGAGGGGCGTATTTCTTACAGCAATAGCCTCGATTCTCCCCGGGGATCCGGATCTACCGGGGTCGATATCGACACCAACCTCATGGGATTTACCGGCGGCTTTCGTTACTACTTCGACACGAAGGCTGCGCCGCGGGCCATTGCGATCGCCAACCCCTACCTCTCTGTGGGTGGCGGTGTTTTCAATCGTACTCAACGTAAAATCGCGTCGGTCGGTGCAGGTACCTACACCTTTACCCCCAGCACCAACTTCGGCGCGTACGCAGGCGGCGGTATTCAATTCGCTGTGTACCGCAACCACGTCTTTTTGGGTTTGGACATCCGCTACCAGATGGTCTTTTTCGCGGACGAAAACGGAACGCTGGGCGGTTTGGTTTCCCAGGGCGGGCGCGCAGGCGATTACATGACGACCGCCGTATCAGCCACCTACAGCTTCTAGTGGCCCGTCACTAAACTCCACAAAAGCACCACCACCGCGAGCGCGATGCGGTACCAGGCAAAGAGCGCGAAATCAGCGGTGCGCAGATACGCCAGCAAAACGTGGATGCTGAGCATCCCTGAAATCAACGACGCCATAAATCCAGCGATCATGTAGCCGCTGGAATGCACAAAGACTCCGGACTGAATCAGCCCGCGAGTTTCAAACAGCCCTGCCGCCAGAATAATCGGGAACGAAAGCAAAAAAGAAAAGCGGGCCGCCGCTTCCCGGTTCAATCCCAGGTACCGACCCATCGTCATGGTCGATCCCGAGCGAGACACCCCGGGGATGAGCGCGAACATTTGCGCAAAGCCTATGAGCAAGGCGTCTTTCATCGAAAGGTCGTTGATGCCGCGATAAGGCGGGTAACGGCCATCCACCCAATACATTAGAAACCCTACCGAGGATAAACTCACCGCAATAATCAAAGGGGCGCGGAACGCGCCGCCAGAGAGGTCGTGAAAGAGAAAGCCTGCCAAACCCGCCGGAATGGTCGCTAGGGTGAGCATCCAAAACATCAAGCGATCGCGTTCAAAACCAATTTTGCGTTCGATTATGCTCGCAATTCCCGCACGCACCAGGCGAATCCAGTCGCCGAGGAAGTAGCCGAAGACGGCTAGCAATGTTCCCCAGTGGAGAAAAACGTCAAAAGCCAAGCCCGGATCCGGCCACCCGAAAAACCAAGGAGCCAGCGTTAAATGGGCGGAGCTACTGATGGGAAGAAATTCGGTAAGGCCTTGGACAACACCTAAGAGGATCGCATGGAAGATGGACATGGAAACATTTTAACCGTCATTGCGAGGTTGTACCACCCTCGCAATGACGGCGAATGGAATTAATTGCGAACGAGCAAAGTGCCGCCGCGAACAGACGTCGCGAGAACAAGGCCACGACGAGTGAAATCGCCGTAGGGATAGTTCACGCGCGGACGCGGATAGTCATGTCCGCCGAAATTGAGGAAAATGCGGCCGTTGTGGGACGTTTTGTACGTGCCCGAATCCGAGAAGTTCCAAGAAGCCGGCGCGCGGTGGCTCAAGGTGGTCACTTCGTACGTGAAGGAACCAAAGCGATCACCGAATTGGTTTTGGCGCTCCATCGTAGTCGTGACAACTACTTTGCAGTCGTAATCCGACAAATAGAAACGGTGAGGACTGCTCACGAAGGCCTTAGCCGAAGCGCAATCCATAGAACCTTCATAGGTATTGCTGGACGGAAGAATCGGCGACCTAGCAAACACGGACACAGATAGAAACAGGCTCCCCAGAGCCGTAACAAGCATCGAGCTTTTCATTTTGTTTACCCCCATTTTGTTCAACAAAGTTGAATGTGGATATTAGACGGGGGGAATTTTGGGTCGTCAACTGGATTAGCTGGGGTCGGTTGAAACGAGGCGTTGCACCGATTGGTAGTGCTCCAGGAGCCCCTTGAGCAGGTTGAGTTTCATGGCGGGCACTCGGTTATTTCCTGCCCCCTCCATGTCTACAGCCGTAGTGAGACTGTTTAGAATCGATTCCTCGGTGGCCTCGATCACGCTTTTATACACGGGATCGAGCGAGCTATCGCGCATCATCCGCACCGTATCTTGCAAATCGGTGGGCCGGTGCGGCACTTCATTGCAGGTGGAAAAACCAATGATGATTTCACCACTGCCGTGCGCCCCATAGCTTCCAACCCGCCCAATACCGAGCGCCGCTCGCCGACAAACTCGGTTCATTTGCTGGGCGGAAAGCGGGAGATCGGTGCCCACTACGACGATAATCGAACCGTAGTTATTCACCCGACGGTTGTAACGGCCTTGCGAGGCCATGAGCAACCGCCCCACTGGGTAGCCATCCATTCGCAGATCTTCCATGATGCCGAAGTTGGAGCAAACCAAAACGCCCAGCGTGTACGCCTTGTTGCCCAAGGTGAGCACGCGGCTCGACGTGCCGATACCCGCCTTAAAATCGCAGCAGATCATGCCTGTTCCGGCGCCGACCGCGCCCTCCTCTACCGGTCCACTGCTCGCGCCGTCGAGCGCGGAAAAAACGTGCTGTGGCTTGATGTGCAAGCCAACCGCGTCATTCAAAAAACTATCGTCGCATTCCCCTACGACCGGAATAATAACTTCTTGCTGATCGCGGATCTGGGGGTATTTTTGCGCCATCCATTTTACGACGCTGTCGCTCACCCGCCCCACTGCCATAGTGTTGGTTAGGGCAATGGGCGTTTCGATCAAGCCCCATTCGGAAAGCTGCGTGAAGCCCGAAACTTCGCCGGCACCGCTCAAGATAAAGCCGCCGCTGATCAACTTTCGGCCGTAGATATCGTCGTTAGGGACGATGACAGTGACCCCCGTGCGCACCGGGCCATTGCCTGGCTTGCGGCGGCCCGAACCTTCAATCAAGGTGGTATGCCCTACCCGCACCCCGGGAACATCGGTGATGGCGTTATGGGGTCCGGTCACGCCGGTCCCAATGCTGACCCCTAGGTCTCGCAGGCGGCAGCGCAGTTTGGCATCTTCGCGGTAACGCTCGTAGAGATTCATGAAGGACGCAACTTACCCGCATTACGCCAGCGCTGCAACGCGGGCGTGAGAATGCGGTTGATCAAGCTCTCGAACTCCAAACCCGAACGTTCGGCCATCACCACCAAATCGCTGAAACCCGGCGTGAGACCCGGGAGTGGGTTGATTTCCAGAAAATAGATGCCGCCTTTGGAGTCCACTTTGAAATCAATACGGGCGACATCTCGGCAGCCGAGCGAGCGATAAACCTTTCGGGCAAAGGACGCTATTTTGCGATCCATTTCCTTGCCCAAGGTGGCGGGGCATTGCAGTTGGAAAATATTGTTCGAGCTAATCGGCAAATTCTTGGCTTCGAATGAATAGACTGGGTACTGCCCGGCTTCTTGCGAGAAGACAATTTCCATGGGCCCAATGAGCCTCAACATGGAATTACCCAACACACCGATCGTAAATTCACGTCCCTCGATGTACTCCTCGCAAAGCACCGGCTCTTGAAACTCTTTCCAAAGTTCCATCGCCACCCGCTCTACTTCGGCCTGCGACGACACGACCGATTTTCCACCAATCCCTTTGGAAGTGCCTTCCTGGTTTGGTTTTACAATGACGGGGAAATGCAACCCCGGCTCGACCATCTTGCCGCCCTGGTAAAGACGATAGGCGGGAGTGAGCACGCCATCCTGACTGAGGAGTTTCTTGGTGATCGCTTTGTCGAGCGTAATAGCCAAACAAGTGGCGTCGCTGGCGGTGTGTTCGATACCGAGCAAGTCGCAAATGGCGGGCACCTGGGCTTCACGGGCACGCTTATTGGAACCTTCAGCGATATTGAACACCACCTCGATATTGGCCGCCTTGAGATTCTCGGCCAGCGTCTTATTTGCTTCGATACAAAGCACCCGGCCCACTTTTTTCTGCAGTACGGCGGAAATCGCATCGACTGTACTCTGGGAGTCAAATTCGGCTTCTCGCTCGTAGTCCGGATCGCCGGGGCTTTTGCGTTTGAGGTTATAAACCAGCGCCACTTTCGGCATTTTGGAAGAGATAATACGGCGCGGCGTTTTAAAACTTTTCCCCTGCCGTTTAAGACGGGAAGTCGCCGCGTCCAATATTTTTAATACTGTCTGGTTGTAGTCTAGCCCCAAAACCTTGGTGGCTTCGAAAACCCCCGCACCGGGTTGCAAACTGGGCAAAGCATTTAACTCGAGGAAATAGATTTCCCCTTCCGGAGAGATCCGAAAGTCCGCCCGAGCGAAGTCCACAGCGCCGGTGACCGGAACGATACGCTTCATCATCTCGATGAGCTGAGTCCGAGTGGCTGGTTCTAATTCTGCTGGACATCGGACCGACACGGCATCGTCGTCGTTGTTCTTTAAATCGTAGTCGTAGACGTTGTCGCCAAAACCCTGCTTGGGGTGGAGCACATACTCCAATGGTTCTAAGACCCCGCCGTCCCCGAGACCCGCAATGTAAGGAACCGCCACATCGCGACCCAAAACAAAACGCTCCACCAAGATGCCGTGAGGAAAAACCCGCAAACACTCGGTGGCGTAAGCGAGAAAAGAATCCGAATCCCGGCAAACCGAACGCGAACTAATCCCTTTACTGGAACCTTCGTAGTTGGGTTTGACGAAGACGGGGTAAACCACATCATTGGCGACGGTCTGCAAATCGTCGGTGCTGTTGATGAAGTAGCCCTCGATGACCGGCACGCCACGCGTAGCAACCATTTGCTTGGTCAAAAACTTATCCAGAGTCAAAAAACAACCATAGGGCCCGGAGCCGACGTACGGAACCTGGAGTTGTTCAAAAAGCGTCGGCCCTAAGCTTTCGCGACCGATCCCGTGGTACCCCTCGGCGGTATTGAAGACGATGTCGGGTTTGAGATCGGTTAGCCGACGCATCCACTCCGAGAGCCGATCGGCTCCCGGCATTTCGACATCAATCACTTCATGGCCAGCCGCGGCGAGAGCGCCGTGGATCCCCGCAATCGTTTCCGGAGTATCGAACTCGGCTTGTTCCAAAGATTTGTCGCGCTTAAGATTGAATACGAATGCTATTTTCACGTCTCCTTCTCATCGAAAGAAACACGTGTTTAGTCAATGGTATAATTGGTTTCCTATGACGCGCTTTTCTATTCGCGACGGTTGGTTGCCCACTGGGTTGTTCCTTCTTTTCCTCGCGGCGTCGCCTGGACGAGTCCTCTCCTTCGATGTGGGAGTCCGTGCTGAGATCGCGCGCGCGCTTTGGAGCCGTGGAACTGTTTTCGTTCCGCCTGGATCAGCGGTGGACGCGGCGCTGGTAAAAAGGCCCGGCACACCCGGTGGGACTTCCTTTTACGGAATGGGGCAATCGTTGCTTTTGATTCCATTCGACGCGCTGGGAGTTTTATTGGTGCGCCTCACCGGCCTGTCCGGATGGGCAGCAGAAAAACTCACCGGCTTGCCGCTTGTTTTTCTCTACATTCCCCTCTTGGGAGTCGCCTGGTGGTGGGCGATGGCGGTCTGGCTGCAAACCCTAGGGTTGGCACGGGGGTGCGCCCAGCGGGGAGCCGCGATTTTCTCGCTGACTTCTATTTTATTCGTCTACAGCAGCCAGACAGCGCAGGAAGAGTCGCTGGTCGGAACGCTAGCGCTTTTGTCGACGGCACTTTGGGTTCGAGGGCTCGATCAGCCCCGTCGCTGGCAGTGGACGACCGCCGGATTCTTGGCCGGTTATGCCTTGCTGGTGCGGCTCAATAGCTTTTGGATTTTGCTTCCCCTACTCGGCGTAACTTTGGACGCATGGTCCAAGAGCCGCGACACCCGCGCGATTTTACGGGCAATCGGGTTTGCGTGCCTCGGAGCGCTCCCCCCGCTGCTCGCCATTGCCTTTTTCGCCTATTGGCGTTTCGGCAGCCCCTTCGCCAGCGGCTACGATTTGGCGGCTGCCCAGCAATTGGGTGTGACGTGGGCGACGTTCCAGCCGGAAGTATTTTGGGGCCTTTGGTTTGGTTTGGGTAAAGGCCTGATGGTGCTTTCACCGGTGCTTTGGCTCGCCCCTGTGGGTTGGCGGGCCGCCTGGAAAGATCGCCCGTTTCTGGGTTTTAGCATCGTGCTCGCTTTTCTCGGAAGCACCCTGCTCTGTGCTTTCATTTACAACAACCCCGACGGAAGTGAATGCTGGGGCGCTCGCTACCAAGTTCACCTAATCGGGTTTTTAGCGTACCCGGTCGCCTTGGGCTTTCGGCGCGCGCGGGCCGCAGCAGGGGCCTGGGCCTACGCGCTCCTGGTTTTATCGACGATACCTCAGTTCGCAGCGGTCGTGGCCCCCGATGCCTATGAGTACATTCAAACCGAAGCCGACCAGCGGCTTCAAGGCACCCTGATCACCAGCGGCGTGCACGGGCAACTGGGGATGCGCCTTTCGAATATCGCGCGATGGGCAACCGAACCCTTGGGAACGCCCCCCAGTTTGCAATTGGTGGCGATGGAGCATTCCTTCGTTCCCAATGTTTGGGGTTTCGCGTGGAGCCGCAAATGCGATAACTGTGGTTTGCGCCGATTCATCGTATTGGGGTGGATGACGCTTTTAGTTTTAGCACTGGGCTGTTTGGCGGCCGCTTTTTCGGGTTTGGTATATGAAGCATCTCACTAAAGACCGCAGCCACCTTTTTGTACTCGATCGCGGAGAGAAACTCATCGCCACCCTCACGCCCGCATTGGAGCTTCTAAAATTGCAAGGCGGCTTAATCAACGGGCTGGGAGCGCTCCGAGAGGTCCAACTGGGCTACTACGAATTGCACCGTAAAGACTACATCCGCAAAACCTTCTCCGACGACCACGAGCTCATTTCGCTAAACGGAAACATCACCCTAAAAGACGGCAAACCATTCATTCACGTGCACGCGGCGCTGGGCAATGCGGACTTTGCGGTCGTCGGCGGGCATCTATTCGAGGCGGTAGTGGCAGTGACCGTGGAAGTCAGCGTGGTGCCGTTTGATTTTGCTCCCGAGCGCATGGCGAATGAGGCGGTGGGGCTCGCGACCATCTGCAAGCTCAGCGAAACGACGTAACGCGAGCAGCCTCCGGAAATTTCCACTCTAGTAAAAGCTGTCCCGGAACTTGGGGCGTTTTGGAATCACAGTACAAGAAGTGCACATCGATGGGTTTGCCGTGGGTAAGGAACCAAATCTGGCGGACGGCTTCTTCATTGGCAACGACCCGATCAAAAGTAACGCCCGGGTACTCTGGGTTTTCACACGGTCGCACAAAAACTCGGGTGGTGTCGGCCGGCGCGTTGCGGATCGCGGCGAAAACCTCGGTTTGAGCACGGTGCCATTGCCACCAACCGACTGAATTGAGTCGCCAAACAATGGGAGCCACCGACAGCGCAAAGAGAACCCCCGCGAAACGCACTATCAATCGAGATTCCACACGAGGCGGCAATGGCGCGCAGGCCATCGCCAAAATACAAAACGTCCCCAGAAGCAGCAGCCACCCGGGCGAGAAGAAATCCAACCCCAGATAAACCGAAATCGAAACTGCTACGAAAGGTAAATAAAACCCACGGGACCGCAAACCCCGGACGAACACCGGAAAACCCGCCCGCTCGCGCCACCGCACTGCTATCGCCCAAAGCAGTAGAGGCAGGAGCACCGGCCCTAAAGCCTGGGCAAACGCTCTCGCAATTTTATCGACTGAGTAGTGAGGGTGGTAGCTCGGGCTCACCGGCATCCAGCCCAAACGAATCGCCAAATACACCGCTCCCAAGACCGCGAAGGGCACGAGCAACCGAATTCTTTGCCGAGCGGGCAACCGGGTGAATGTGGGCTCGGCCATCACCATCGCCGCAAGAAAAGCGGTGTGAAACAAACTTGATTCCTTAAATCCCAACGCGAGCACAAAAGCGACCCAACTTGCCACCCACCAGCGAGCGTTGCGTGCTCCCCGCAAAAACGCATACGTGCAAGTCATCAAAAGAAAGGCTTGGGGGACGTTCATCATCCCCTCCCCCATCCAAGCCAAACTGCCGAAGTGCACTAACCAGGATCCCGACATCGCGGCCAAAAACCAAAAACCGTTGCGAGAATCGCCTGCAATGCGCACCACTACGGCATAACCTATCCAAAGCGTACCAACGTAAAGAGCGAGCAGGGTTGCCATCCAGAGTTGGTAGTTGAATCCAAATGCCGAGTAGAAAAGAAAAACCAGCGCTTTGAATCCAGGCCGAAAGAACCAAACCAAGGGGGAGTTGTGGAAGTACAACATCGGCTTAAAGGCGTACGACCAATCTTGGGGCAAGTACCGAACGCTATTGCCAAGAATCCACCAATCGTCGTGGCGAAAAAACAGCAGCGGAAAGACCGCCGCCACATAGCCCGCAACTAACAATGCAACCAGTCCGGTCGCCCAGCGTTTTTCTTGGAGCATGGGTTTAGTTTAAGGGTTTGAGCCAGGGCTGTCCTGCCTAATTTGCTCACGGACTGGTCACTCGAGCAAGAGACTGACAAATCGACAGAATTCGTCGTAACACATTGATTTAAAACACTTAAACACGCCGATTTATGCCCCCAAGTGTACAGAGGATTCACACAGTGGGCAGTGCGCACGCGAAGAATACAATCAGCCCACGCACTCGCGAACCGGGGCACCCCTATTGCACTAGCTAAGAGGCACAGCGAAGAGGGGCATCATGCGTTATTCAAAAGTTCTGTTACTGGTTCTGTCGTTCTCCACCACGATGTGTTCGCGCTACGTGCAAACAGTGGGTGGAAACACTTCGACCCAGTCCTCTTTGGCCGATTCGTGCAGCTTCGCCACCGCGAGCATTCGCCCTCTCAGTTTCAGCGGCAACAGCATCACTCAAGGCACCGAAGTACTCTGGCAGGTGCAGGCCAGCGGCTGCAGCTCCGGCTTTCGCCTCATCCGCCCCGACAACAGCACAATCGTCACCTTCCACACTTTTACTCATTTCACCAAGCGCTACACCGCGGTCGCCAATATCCAAGAAGAAATCGTGATTGTGCAGCCGCGTCTGGCCGACGGGTCTTTCGGAAACGAAATCAGCGTGGAGTCTTCTTCCTTCAGCGTTCTGTCGAGCGGCAGCGGCGGAATCGGGGGTAACACCACTGTTACGGATCCCAATGATCCTAACGGCGGCGGCTTGAACGTCGCTTTTGAGTGCACAGCTTATCCCGACTATTCCAATATCACTGCTGTTCGCAATTCCAACGGTAGTTGGGTGCCGAGCGCGCCCGTCGTCCATTTCACCGTCGCAACCAACCGCAAGGCGCGCTTGGTCGCATCGGGCGATACGGTAGACACCACGGTCTTCACTGCGGGGATTCCGTCCACTTCGGCGGCGTCTCTGTTTCGGGTTTCGGGCCAATTGCAAAAAGCCGGTTTGAACGTGGTGATGTTCAAAGCTGTTTCCGACAGCGATCCAACGCAAAACGTTTCTTGTATGGCGCCCGTCACGGTCAATGCGATCGCACCGCCCGCGCCACCGGCACTAACTTGCAGCGCTTTCTCTCAGCCCAGCACCATCGTGGTACCGGTAAACGCCTACGGCCAGCCGACGGGGGCTTCTGCTAATTTCCAAGTTCAAGCCAATCGATTGGCGAATGTGACCAGCGTACTCAAAGGAGGCGTGGCGCTCATCTCTAACCCGACTTCCGCTTCGGTAACTCACAATATTGGCGTGCCGGTGGACGCCGTCGGCCCGAACTTGATTGAGTTCAAAATTGCCGACGCCGTCGATGCAACCAAAACCGCTACCTGCTCAGGCTATGTGTGGGTGTACGGGGTGCTTCCGGCCACGCTGCCGACTTGCACCATCACCGGCCCCGATTTCATTTCACCGGGAATGGCGGCCTCGTTGCAACTTTCCGCCGGTGGACCGGTACAAACGGGCTCCATTGAAGGTATCGGCACTTTGCTCCCCGGCTCGGGCATCGTCGCTATGTTCCCGTCTGATACTACAACCTATGTCGGCCATGTAACGACGGTGGCGGGTACGGGAACGTGCACCAAGACCGTGCAAGTGATGCCGGCTCCGACTTGCTCGTTGATGGCCTCCGCCAACCCGATTAAACCGGGCCAATCAGTCACCTTGCGGGTCAATCCCACGGGCGTTATTAGCGCCATTGAAATTAAGCGCGGCGGAGTAGCGACTCCGGTATCCCTAACCAACCCGGTGGCGACGTTCACTCCCCAACGGACGGAAACATTCGTGGGCAAAGTAACCGGCCCAGCTGGTTCCGCTTACTGCCGTCTTGCCGTAACGGTCGATCCGGTTACAGTTGGCGTGAACTTCGAAGACTGGTCCGACTGGGATTTGAATGACGCCAATCTTTGCATGAGCGGCTATTTCAAAACGTCCGGTAACACGATTCTCTCGACAGAGCACCAAACGGTGCGCGCCGGAATCACCAAGCGCTCCGCTTGCGATGAGTACATGAGCGTGCAGGTCTACGACGCCAGCGGCGCAATCACCCAGAGCTTCGCGTTCCGTGCGAGCGAACAGCCGGTATTGGACTTAGTGTTCGAGCCGGGTTCCCGCCTAGACATGCATTGGAGCCCCGTGGGCTCCTGCTCAAGAATCGGACCGCAGGATCTAACCAGCAGCCCGCGAGTGCAGGTCAATAATTTCTGCCGCACGACGGGCCGCTAATTCCAAACTAAAACTAGCTTATTTCACTGGGCGGCAGCGTTCTCCAGAAACGGACTCGCGGGTCTGAATCGGAACGCCGCCGCCAGTACGTTACTTGGAAATACTTCCAATCCCGTGTTGTAAATTTTCACTACATCGTTGAAGTACTGCCGCGAAGAGTTGATTTGGTGCGAGGTTTGCGTGAGCTCCTGCAAAACCCCGCCCACCGTTTCATTGGCGCGCAAGTCCGGGTATTTTTCCAGCACGCCAGTGAGTTTGCTCACCGAGGCTTCCAAATCGCGTTCCGCAAGGGAAACTCGGGTCAACGCAGTGGCCTGCAACGGGTCCTGCAACACGGCTGCTCGCGCTGCCACGGCCTGTTGCCGGGCGATAACCACGGCCTCCAACGCCGCCCGATCGTGAGAAAGATAGGCCCGGGCGTTTTCTACTAAATTGGGCACTAGCTCGTGCCGACGCGCGATTTGCGAATCGGTTCGGGCGTGTGCGCTTTTCATGCGGTAGTGCAAGCGCACCAGACGATTAAAAAGATTAATGCCAATTCCAACCGCTGCCGCTGCTGTCGATAAACCTACCCAAAACATTTATGCCCCCTCTACTGAGCGACTGACTATACAGCCGTTTCCGGGAAACGGAAGTGGCTGCGGGGTTCGCTTTTTCTCTCCGACGGCGATATTCTTAACAGATGAAACCAATCGCGTTGTTTGTCTGCCTTATCTGTTTGACGGCATGCCAGTCCGTGTCGACCCGCCCGCCCAACGAGCGGATGCCGGCTTCCAGCGAAGACACGTCCCTGGACACGGAAGACCAAATCGACATCCCACCCGCCGACTGATGGCCAACCGCGCCTTCCCCCTTACGAAACAGTTGCCTACTAACGGATACCGGCGTAGCGAGGAGGGAAGGAGAATTTATGTTTATATCTAAATTGCGGCTGGGGCTTTCTGTTCTGGTACTGGTGGTTCTGGCGGTCGGTTTCGCGGCCGGAACTAAATCCGTTAAGGCATCTTCTGGAATTACAGTGACTAAGATCCACGCCCCCAATCCCTCTGGCGGTGATGTCGTTTTAAAAATTGATGACGACGAAGCCGCGACTGTTTGCTACGTCCGCCCCGGCACAGGAATTTCATGCGTTAAAAAATAGCGCTCGCGCGAGAGGGATTTACATACCCAATTTCCGCGCTTCGCGCAGGATTTCTGCCATATCGCGTGCTCCGATACTGCCGGAAGAAAACCCTTGCGCAAATTCGACTTGCGAATCGACCCACATGACTACCGTTAGATTGGCAGTTGCGCCGATACTGTATTTCAAGGGGCCGCGGGAATTTTCATAAAGCGTCAGCGGAATCGCACGAAGGCCTCTCTGCAATTGAATGGCTTGAAGGCGCTTCTCCGTTGCATCGGAATCGTCCGAGAGGGCAACCACATACCCCGCCATTTTTTTCTCCTCGGCTCCTTCATCTGCGATGTACTTGTCGAGCGATCCCACTAATTCTAGAACGCTTTCGTCCCACTCTCTAACAAACAGAGCAACTACAGGCCGAGCGCCGAACTGGCATCGGTAACAGAGCTTTTCGCCTGAACTTGGCCCGGTCACATCAATGACATTGAAGGCGCTCGGATAGTCCATCCGATCAGGCCCCGATTTTACGTGGGTTGCGTCACGCCGAACCACCCTGAACTTATTGACGAGAATAGTAGCGGATTGAATGGAGTCGCCTGCTTCCACTTCAACTTCACAGTTTTCGCCTCCCCGACAGGCTTTGATTTGGTCCCGGACCGCTTGCAGCTTTGTTTCGATTCGGATTTTCTTCCCGCCTACAGAAAGAAAGGGCCAGAGCCGTTGCGGCGTTTCTTTTTCGAATACAAGCACACCTCGCAAACGCGCGACAGGTGGAGCAACTGGCGGAGACGGGACAGGAACAGGCGCGGGCCGAGAGAGGTCCAAGCCGGTTGTAGTCAGGTCCTGCCCATAGACTAAACCAGCCCCAAACAAAACGACCGTGCAGACAAAAATAAAGCGCGCCAAAGTCCCCCCTACTCCCAGCCGACGCTAATATCGGTTTTAACTTTTCGCAAGTATCGCCAGACTCGACACAATGGCACGCAGATTGCTCCATCTTCGATCAGACACCCTAGAATGTGGAGAAATGAACATGTCCGCCCTTCGCTACTTGCTCCTTTCCAGTTTTGTTGCAGTTTCCCTCTCGGCCAGTCCTGGGTCCGAAGCGGATGAAGAACGGGCTCGGGCCAAGCTCGACGCGGCGGGTATCCGAGCGCAGGCGGAATTGCAAGCGGCCCAAGAGCGCTCGAAGGCAAAGCTCGAAATTGCCGAAGAGAAGGCGAAGACGATCGTGGATGACGCCCAAGCACGTGCCAAAGCCGAGACGGAACGTTCCAAGCTTCTGTCCGAAGCTAAATCGGAAGTAAACGATGCCAAAATCGATCAACGCAAAAGCGAGGCGGGTGGCCGCAGTAGCACCATGGCGAGCTCCCGCCACTTTCACCCGTTGGGAGCCTACGCGTCGCTCTGGGGGGATCCGTACCCTTCTAACGTGGGAGTCAACATCGCCTACAACGTTGAAGATTGGATCCGGATCAACATCGGCGTTGGCTCCAACACCCCCGGTCAAAACTTTAAGATCGACACAGTGGGCGCGGGCGTCAAATTGCTTGTACCGACGTGGTCGCTCTCTCCCACGCTAGGCATCAACCTCGCGAACTCGTCCGGCAATTCCAGCTCGCAAAAGTCGGTTTTTGGCTTTGATCCGAACGGAACCCGCGCGTACGCCAATGCCGGATTAGACTGGCAGACGAATCTTGGGGTGTATATCGCCGCTGGGTACGCCCAGTCTTTACGCACTGGTGAAGGCGGTTCGTTTTACGCCAATGCCGGCATTTTTCTCTAGAAGTGTTGCAAAAAGCCTTTCGGCGCCTCATTCCCCTGGCCGTTGCGCCTCCTCACCGGTAGTTTGCGGGGCTCTTGGGAGGTACCTAAATGCTTTTTTGGACCCGCTTATTCAAAGCAAAAATCTTGGCGAGTTTCCGCCCCCGCGCCAAGCCGTTGGATTCAGTGGCGCTGGGTTTTAGAGTCGGTTGGAGCGAGACCCTCCTGGGCGTTACGATCAACTCCCGCTACCTCGACTACATGGAAGTCGGTCGCGTCGCTTGGATGGAGAACTTGGGCCTATTCAAACTCGCCGCTCGCGAGAAATGGCTGCCCTTAGTCGCCTCCCAAACCATCGTCTACAAACGGCCCATCAAACGGTGGCAAAAAGCGGTGCTGCATACCCGCTTAGTTTGTTGGGATGGCCGTTGGCTTTACAGCGAACATGTCTTCAAACGTGGGGACAAGACTATGGCCTCGGCGGTGTCTCGCGCCTGTGTCCGATCGAAAGAAGGCCTTGTCGCGCCGGCGACCGTGCTGGCCAAACTTGGCCATAGCGATGCCAGTCCCGAAATGCCCCGCGGCGTCGCCGAATGGATCGCGGCCGAAAAACTTTTGTATTAGGCCTAAAACGGTTTCTGTTCCGCTCGGCCCTTGCCTTCTTCCGCCCGAGAAAATAGGGTCGAACTCAAGCCGCCGTGGTGAAATTGGCAGACACGCTGGTCTTAGAAGCCAGTGGGGAAACCCGTGGGGGTTCAAGTCCCTCCGGCGGCAATTTTTTGCCCGTTCGAATCCCCCTAGGGATAAATCAACGGATCCAATTCATTGAGTGATTTAACCTCGATATTAATCACATTGCTTGTTTCGTCCGTAGCTACCTTTGGACCTTGCTCGCTATAGAGCAAGTGAATGCGTTTTCGATCGAACTTCTCCACGGCCAACGACTGCAAACGAGGAATAATTTCTTTATTGAGCCTAACGTATTCAGCACGAGGCAGTTTCACGATTAACTCAGGATCCAAGCTCACTTTATATGCTTGGTTTGCGCGGATCCTACCCCACGTTGAGACCAATCGATTCAGGACGGGATAAACATCCATTTCATTTCTAGCTAGCCGAGGATCGTAAGCAAGCTGGGTAATACTAACCAGTGCGTCGCTTTCGATTTTCAATCTGACAGGGTAATTCTTTCGCCTCGCCTCGGGAAGTTCATAGAAACCGTTGTTCAGGGAACGTAGAATTTTATTATCGGAAAGAACCAAGGCATCCACTATTTGTAACAAGACCCCACTCATAATGGGGTGCTTGCCGCTTTCTTCGATTTCGGTCGCTAAAAACTCTGCCACTTCCTTAGAAGCCCCTCTATCGACAAAAGAGGACCTTTTCACCCTAGAAAACCTATCTTGCGCGGAGTCCGTGGCCTCGCGAAAGTGATCATCAAATACGCTTCGATCACGAACAAGGTTTTGGACAAAAACAAAGTTTTCCCCAGGCCCGGCTCCTCTATAATCAACCGAAATCCAATAATTGAACGGTTCCGGCCCGTTTGCTTCCCTTTCGGCATAGACTTTGCGGGTTTCCTCAATCTGAAACTTGGCTTTTTTGAATTGGTTAGAATTCCTCTGCGCCTCAAACAAGGAACGCGCTTGTTCAAAATCCTTCGGATCGCTAGGTAGCTTTAAATTGAAACCTTCTTCGAGAAGAGATTTGGCGTACGCATCCTGCTTCTTCATTTCTTGGGATACCTCGGACAACGAAAGAGTCACCGCCCTCCTGTAGTCGACACGCAATTTCATTTCTGCGGGCCGCGATAAACGATCTAAAACCGACTCAATCTCCCGAATGCCCGGGCAGGCCACGTTAAACTCGCGCTCCCAAGGCCTAAACCCCTCTCTGAAATACTCATTGTATTCGAAATGGATCGTCTTAATCCCCCAATCGCGCACGCGAGGCAGTTTTGCCGCGTT
>CAZBJE010000020.1:27988-41534 GCA_964492125.1 uncultured Pseudobdellovibrionaceae bacterium
CAAAACCACCTCGATAAAACGCTGAAAATCGGCCCGACTCAGCCTGTTGATCAAGGCATTATCAATACGGAGATAGTCTAGATTGCACTTAGCCAGTGCCTTCGCGACGAGGATTCGTCGCCGAGCCTCAAAATAGAAGCCCCCCGCAAGCACATCACTAAGGGGGACTCCGATGGACTCCATGGAGGTGTCCCCTGCGGAATCTTTGCTCCAGGACCATCGGGGTGGCGATTCCAAATCCAGCAATTTAGGAATCTGTGAATCATTGAGAAGAAACAGGTCCAGGATCCTCTCCCGAACCTGCTCGGCCGTGAGAGTATTCCCATCCGAAACAAAAACAGAGGTCCAAGGGTCCGACCCACGACCCAAGACATCTTTTAAATAAGCAATCGTTTCCGGTCTTAGGCCTGCCTGCGCAAATAGATCGGCCACTGCAGAGGGGCCCAGCGTACTGACCAGTTTTCTTGCCTTAACCCGTTCCTTTCGGCACCCGAACACGAACGCTTCCCAACCAAAAGAAGGAGAACCCTCTTTCATCTGAAAATGGAAGCGTCCCCTGAATTGAGGACTCAGCTTTCGCGTTTCCTCAATGTAGAAACGCATTTCATCGAATCGGCTCGACTGCTTGAAAACCTCAAACCACCCCAAGAAAAGATCCGCCTCCTCTTGGGTCGAAAAGCCAGAAATCGAGAGATGAAACTCCTTAGAAATCGCATCTAGCCTGGACTGCGTTTCCGACCGCAAATTCGCGGGCGCCGGTGCATTGACCAGCCTCTCTAGCAATGTGGGTTCGTCGCCGGCACCAGGTTTGCCCGCTTGTGCAGTACCGGGAATGCCAATGGCAAGGAGAGCAAAACAGACCGAAAATCTTTTACACCAAACTAAATTTCTAAACTGGTACACCCTAGCCCCCACCTCACGCAGATTAATGCAGGGAGTCTAGGGTGCACGAACAACGACCGTCAATGGGAACAGCCCCCGGAAAAGGTTGCCACCTACCGGAGCTTTTTAGGGCGCGCTGGGATCGGGGGTTGCTAAAGAGGCGTTGGCCTTTTGGGCCGTTGCCAGACAGACCGCTAGATCCGCTTCAATAGCCGTAGTCTTGTAGACAACCACTTCTTTATAAGTCGCTGGGCCATTCACCGGGGCCGTCATCAACTCGAGGCACATGTGCAAAGGATTGCCTCCGCCGTCTACCCGACAAGCGTAACAGACGTACTTAACTTCGGGCGTTTGGACGACAGTGTCGGCGAAAGTGGAAAACGGAAGGCCCACTGCGAGGGTCAGTAAAAGGCGTTTGAACATATTGGATCCTTTCAATTATTAAGTTCCTGCCCAAGCCCTAAATAGCTGAGCCCGCTTGGGAACGTCTATTTCTAGCTTCCCGCCCTTCGGTTTTCAAGATGAGTATGCTAAGCCTACCGGTCCGGAGGAAGACCCATTTGACTCGTTTCGTCCTTATTTTCGCACTTTTGCTAACGATGGGCTTGCCCAAGCGAGGCCATTCCGCGTGGCCGGTCGACGCTCTATTCACCCGTTGTGCCGAACTATTGCGTGGCACCGATTGGTTAGAAGCGTACCAGCAGGCGCGCACGCAAAACGATGCCCGCGGCGGTGCAATCGCGCTCGCCCAACTCATCGCCGACAACGGGGAAACCTGGAGACTCCACCCCGATAGCCAAGCCCACTTCAAACGGGCGGCGCAGATTTTGAGATTGCGAGCGGTTCACGTCGATGGAAAAAGGCCTGCTGCTACGCAGGGGTACCAAGACCGGCGCAACCGCATAGATCGTATCCGCGACTGGGGCAAGGATTGGGGCAAGGAATTGCTTTGGGCCAGCGCGCCTTTTCTTTTTCGCGTGCCGTACCTCATGCAACAAAACGTGAAGTTCAGAGAGTTTTTCTATTCCCCTCGCTACTTCCTCCACCAATATCAATTGTCTCTCCTCGCCCTTGGAATTGCCGACGACAGTTATTTCCGACGAGTCATTCGCACCCTCTTTCCGGTTTCGGCTTACGAGTGGGAACAGCGTCTTTCTACTGCTAGCACGGGCGCTTTTCTCTACCCTTTTGGCATCAGCGTTATTCTCATGATGCACCAACTGCATCCCATGCAGTTTGTCGCCGATGCCGTCACGGAGTCGCCTTATGGCCTCACCGACTACTTACGCGATACTGAGCAAAAAGCCGCGGTTCAGTGGGAGGGCAAACGGATTAGCCTTTTAGTCGACCGTGGTTTTCTAGAGAACCTACCCCACTCGGACATCGATCAGAATGGCGACACCCTAGAATCGGACCCCCTGCACGGGGTCGCGGAATTTAATATGATCCGCCGAATAGCCCATAGCGTGCACGAAGCGACGATAGGCTCACCGGCGGAGCTCAATGCCGAACTGCAGAAGGCTGCGAAATCAGACATTACTATCATTGTCGCCCATGGCTCGCCGGGGGACTTCGTTTTAAACGATGGCGAGCAGCGCTACTCCATCACTGAGGCAGGCGACTTTTCGCCCGTGGTGTTTACCCAGCCAAATCCCGTTATTATTTTCGTCTCCTGTGATTTTGGCGACAAACCGAGCGAAAACAAAAATGCCCCAGAACGGTGGAAGCAAATCAGCGATCAGGTCTTTGCAGCGACCGGCGGCCGCAGCTTCGCCGCTATCAATCCCGTTACCTTCCATCGCGTCTTGGAAAATGGAGCGATTCCCGCTGGCGCTGACCCCAATGGTTTGCGGCGCGCGTTGTCTAGCACGATTACCCAAGCAGCAGGGTTGGTATGGATCCGTTTGTACTTTAGTGCCGTAGACCGAGCGTCCACACACTATGGTTTTGCGCGAGGCATGCGCGAGTACCGCGCGAGTAGCGGAGAAACGCTTTTTCACGAAGCCGACTCATTCGAAGAAGGGGCAGCGGATCGTTCACCCGCCGCCCCCTCTGAATGAGACCAGAATTACTACTTCGCTGACTCCGCAGCCACCGCCGGAACATCTAGCAGGCGCGGTAAGCTCGCTTTGGTCGGCGCCGATTGGACGGACTGGGGCGCAGCCGAAGCAGAAGCGGCAGGGACGGCCGAAGGCCCATCACTGGAATCTGCGTTGGTAATATTTACTTGGAAATGGCACGGGACGATTTGGGTCGGTGCCGCCGGAAAGAAAATATTTAATTGCGAAACGGGAGTTTCTGTCCCGCCGTTGACTTCGAAACGGTGGACTCTCCATTTGCGGCTATCCCCCGGCATGCTCCGATCGTAGGTATCGACCTTTGTCGTTGGTCTAATACCGGGAACAGGGGAGTTCACCGACGTAAACGCTCTAAACCCATCCGACTTCGCGGCCGGGTAGCAACCACGAAGGGTTGATTCGGGCCCAACGACAACTTCAAAGTGGGTTACTCGCTGTAGACGATTCACCACCTGACCAAACTCGTCGTATTGAAGCGCGCCAGGAAGAAGCACTGATAGTGTCGTTCCCGAGTTGATCATGTGCACGGGATTACCGCTCACAATAATAGGCCTGCCGACAAACGGAATGGGAAACCAAATTCCCCCAAAGGCTTGGACCGATATCGAAGAAAAAACAAAAGCGGACATTAGCTTAACGCTGAATTTCATGGACCCTCCCAATGCATTTCCGTTTAGCCTGAGCAAAGGAAGGAGTAAACAAGACTAATTGACGCTTCGCGTTTATCGACGGAACAAGAAGCGCGTTAGATATTCAAGCGCACCCGCACCCAGCCCATATGCTCGATAGAACCATTGGTGTCGAGGTATTGATAGAAGACGTACGCCTGTGTCGACTTGTGGAGATCCAAGATGGGTCCGAATTGTCCGTTGCGAATAAGCCCCGTCCCGGTACCCGTGCCACGTAGAACTTCCGCCCGCGCAAAGAAACGCAATCCGGTAAATACGGGGATGTAGAGCGCGCCAGCGCCGCCGAGAGCGGTGGAATTGCGCGTACTGTCACTTAATCCTCCACCGAAAAGTTCGGCAGTTAATTTGAAGGGCGAACCAGCAAATTCCAAAGAGGTGAATAAATTACCAATCGCATCGGAGCGGAAGTTCACATTGGTGGGATCCGCTTGCTCATGCAAAAGAGCGGAAAAGCCCATCATCCATTTCGCTCCGTTGAAAAGAACATTCCCTTGAACACCAGCGGTAAAAGCGCGCGAATTATTGGTATTGGTCGCAAAAATTCCGCTGCCATTGAACATGCCGGCGTAAAACTGCAGGCGCCCCACGATCGGTTCCAAAATAATTTCCGCGCCAATGTCACGAGCCAGAAAAAGTGCTCGGTGCGACTCGTTGTAGTCCGGTAGTGCAATTTCCGACAAATCTGGCGTCCACCAGGGGTTAAATGTGGGCGTAAAAAGACCAAAGCGGAGAGTTAGCCGAGAATGCGGGTCCCAATCCATTGCCGAAGAACTATTGAAGTCGACATAAGCCTGCACCGGCATCAACGTGGGCAACAATACCGACGAAAATTCTTTGGTCTGCCCCAATGAAAAACGGTACGCAATCAGATCGCCGGCGCGGCCCCAGGCAGTCAGGCGCACCGAAGGAATCATAAAACCCTGCACTACGGCACCGCCTCCGGTGTACGCCGCGTCAATGCGCACACCTACCAAGAGGAGCTGTTGGTCATTGAGCGTTCCAAAGAGATTTGCGCGGCGGCGATCAGGGACTGTAGGTTGCGGGGCGGCTAAGGGGGGCGCATCAGCGATGGCCTCCTCTAGTTCGTTGAGGGTACGAGCGGGAGAAACCGGTGGGGCGGCCTGCACAGAACTTACGACGAGAAGCCCTAAGAAAATCCAGAAACGCATCAATCCCCCGCCAGTTAAGCGGCGGGAAGGAGGATCTCAAAACGTGTCCCCTGCCCGACCGCGGACTCGACCCGGATTTCTCCGTTGAACGATTCCACTATCTTATAGGCGGTGGCGAGTCCCAGACCAGTTCCTTTTTCCTTGGTAGTGAAAAAGGGTTCGTAAAGATGAGAAAGTGTTTTTTCGCTCATTCCCAGGCCGTGGTCGTGCACCCAAAGCTTGACCCGCTGCGCGCCATCGCGGGCACAACCCACTTCGATGGTGCCGGGTTTATCCATGGCTTGGATCGCGTTGATAACCAAATTCCAAATGACCTGTTTGAGTTTTTCGTTGTTGGCTTGAGCGATGGCGCTCGGGTCGTAGGTTTCTTTCAGTTCGATATCGGTGCGGACTACAATGCCGCCCTTGAGCGACTTTATGAAACCGGGCCGTTCAGGGTGGCGCAACGCGAAAAGGACTTCGGAAATTTGCTTGGAAAGATCCACCGACTCGAGCTTGAGTTTGTTTGGTTTTACGTAATCCAAGAATTCCGTGATGAGTAAATTGAGTCGGGAGATCTCGCGCAAGGCGATATCCATCAGCTTCTGATCTTCACCCTTCACCAGCTCTGGCGGCAGCGACGACCGCAGCATCTCGATGCTAGCGCTCATGCCCGCTAGCGGGTTGCGGATTTCATGGGCGATCCCGGCGGCCAACTGCCCTACGGCGGCTAGTTTCTCGTTTTGCTTAAGCTGTTCTTCCAAACGCCATGTCTTGGTCACATCTTGAAAGAGCAGCACCCGTCCATCGGTGGCTTCTGCATGAAAGAGCGAGCCCGCGCTGTCGACATCCAGCATGGCGACGTCGCCGCGCAGAACGTGCTTGGTATTTTGCAGTTCAACTTCCACGACGTGCTGCAGCCGGGGAACTTGAGTGAAGAACGGCAACAACCCGGGGAAAACTTCGCCGAGTGTTCGACCAACCACCGCCTGTGGAGCCAAGCCCAGAAGATGGGCTGCTGCCGGGTTAAGGAAACCAATGCGATTTTGCCCATCGACGGTCAGCAACCCCGTGGGCATATGAGAAAGAATCCGGTCTTGCAGAGCAATCAACTTTTCTACTTTTTCGCTCTTTTCGGCGAGCCGCACGCTAGTGCGGTGCAATTCCTCACTCAAATACCCACCGACGATTCCCAGCGCGAGAAACAGCGCGACGTTCAGTCCCCAAACCATCCCCACTCCAGGAGTGGGTTGCAAAAAAAGCACCACCCCAAAGCCAATGGTCGCGGCTAGAGCCGCAATAAAGGCCGCGCGCTGGTACAAAATCAGCGCAACGAAAAGAATTTGCACTAAGTACAACAGCGAATAAAGATTCTCTTTACCGGCGGAGAAAAAAATCCAAATCGAGATGAGAACGGCATCAAAGAGGATATGAACGGCAGGCTGCCACCAGCCCCGCGCTCTGGGAGAACTCAAAGCGGCCAAGGAATTGAAGGCAAACGCCGCGGCCAAGAGCGAATACGAAACAACCACTCCCGGGCCGCCGTTGTTGGACAGCAGAACCTGCTGGACCACGCCCACTATCAAAAGCAAGTAGAGCATCCCCAACCGGGCGAGCATCAACCATTGCAGGGCCTCCCCCACAGGTGGGTACCCTACGTGGCCGGGGCCCATTCCCGAGGCCCATATTAGGCGTTTGATCATTAGTTACCTGAAACCTTGTCTGCCAATTGGAATACCGGCAGGTACATCGCGATCAAAAGGAACGCGATAATGATCCCGACGAACACGATAATCGCAGGCTGCAAAAGGCCGGTGATGCCTGAGATAGCGTCGTCCACTTCGTCATCATAAATGGAGGCAACCTTATTCAGCAGCTCATCCAAACGCCCGGTCATTTCACCGATATTCACCATGTGAATAACCATCGGCGGAAAAATGTTTTTGGCCTGAAGCCCGGCCGCGATCGTGCGGCCTTCTTGCACGTACTGCATAGTCAGCTTGATGGCGTCGCGAATGGCGAGATTGGTCATCAGCTTCGCGCAGATCTCAAACGCGTTGATCAAGGGCACCCCGCTGGACACCAAAGTCCCCAATGTGCGAGTAAGCTGAGCGACCGCAGAACGTAGCACCAAAGAACCAATCAAAGGGACCTTGAGCACCAACGGATCAAATTTTTCGCGGAATTGGGGCATCCTGTAGAGCGCCGTACCCCCCACGGCCCCGACGACAATGGCCGCAAAGACGAACAGAAAATTGGCCTGCACCCACTTGGACATCGACATCACGAATACAGTGAGCTCAGGCAGCTGCGCATTGCCTTCGGAATAGAGCTTGGCGATTTCCGGCACCACTTTGATCAGCAAAAAGATGAGCACCCCAAATGCCACAACCAGTGTAATGGCGGGATAGGATAGCGCCTTGATGACTTTTGCTTTCAAGCGGTCCAGTTTTTCCAACTGCAGACCGACTTGCTTAATCGCTTTGTCGAGGGTTCCAGAGAGTTCGCCAGCTTCTACGATGCGGATAAAAAATTCGGAGAAAATTTTGGGGTGTTTTGACAGAGCCGTGGCCAAGCCATTACCCGCCTCAATATCGGACTTCATGATGGCTAAGGTGTTTTTCAAAACGCCTTTGCGTTCCTGCAAATACAGAATATCTAGACACTGCACAACGGGCACGCCGGAATCAATAAGGGAGGAGAATTGCTTGGTGAAAAGAATCAGCTGCTTGAGTTTGATCCGACCACCACCGACGTTGCCCAGGCCCTTCATCAGGGCACTGAGGTCAAAGGAACCGCCGCCCTTTTCGCCTGCAGCCGTAATGGTCTCGGCCCGAATCTGCATGGAGCGCAAGCGCAGGCGAGCTTCCGCCTCGTCGGCACTTTCGATCATGCCTGTAACTCGCTCGCGCTGTCGGGTAACACCTGTGTATCGGTACTTCATGCGCCCCTCTTAGCTAGCCGCCCTGGACCAAACGCCGACCGTCCCGCAGACCTTTGATCAGGTCATCCGGATCTTGGCTAGCCGAAACGGCTTCTTCCGCCGACACAGCCCCCGAGCGCACCAATTGTAGGAGCGATTGGTTAAACGTGATCATGCCCGTGGTTTCTTGACCGACCAGCATGGCGGACTGAATTTGGAAAAGTTTGTTTTCGCGGATCAAGTTGCGAATAGATATATTCGGAACCATGATCTCGCATGCGAGCGCACGCCCTTTACGGTCGGCTCGCTCGAGCAGCGACTGGGTGATAATGCCTTCCAAACACATCGAAAGCTGAAGGCGAATTTGATCTTGGGCATCACTGGGAAAAACTTGGATGATGCGGGTGACGCTTTGGTAGGCGCTATTGGTATGCAGAGTCGAAAACACCAAGTGGCCCGTCTCCGCCAGAGCCAATGCTGTTTCGATCGTTTCTTTGTCGCGCATTTCCCCGACCAGCACAACGTCGGGATCTTCGCGCAGGGCTGCCCGCAGGGCCGGAGCAAAACCCGGAGCGTCCTGGCCGATCTCCCGTTGGTTCACCAAACTATTGCGGTGGGAGTGAATGTACTCGATGGGATCTTCGATAGTGATGATATGCAAATTCGACGTTTCATTCAGGGCATCGATCATCGAGGCGAGCGTCGTCGTTTTACCCGAGCCGGTAGCTCCCGTAACCAGCACTAAGCCTCGCGGACGCCGCATTAGCGTTTCGATAACCGGCGGCAGCCCCAAAGTGGACAGTCGCGGAATTTCGAACGGGATATGGCGAAATGCTCCCGAAATCGCCCCGCGCTGAAAATACACGTTGGCGCGAAAACGGGCGACGTCCCGAATACCAAACGAAAAGTCGATCTGCCGGTCCTCTTCAAACCGGGCTTTTTGCTGATCGGTCAGTACGGAGTAGCAAAGCTCCTTGGTCTCGGCTGGGTTCAGCGAATTGGTCTTCGCTTTGAGAATGCGGCCGTTCACCCGAAAGCTCGGCGGGCTGCCTGAGGTAATATGCATGTCGGAGGCTTTGTGCTCCAGCATCGCGCGCAGCAAGGTGGATAAAGTGACCATTAGAGATCTCCATCCGGGCGAGAGTTATTGAGCACTTCTTCAAGGCTAGTCTCGCCGCGGTACAATTTGATCAAAGCGTGTTGGCGCAAAGTGAGCATGCCGTCTTCAATCGCGGCTTTCTTGAGCACATCCGCGTTCGCCCCTTTGATGATCAGCCCACGGAGTTTTTCGCTCATGGGCATCACTTCAAAAATCCCGCGGCGTCCCTTGTAGCCGGTCCCGCCGCACTTATCGCAGCCCTTACCGTACATCGCTTGAATGGTATCTAACCAATGAGCGGGTACTTCCGCTTCCACCAAGTTTTCGCGAGTTACGCGGGGATCGGGTTCCTTGCATTTGTCGCAAATTACTCGAATCAGCCGCTGCGCCTGCACCAAGATCACAGAAGCAGTGATCAAGAACGGTTCGATTCCCATGTGCTGCAAACGAGAAATCGTGCTGGGAGCATCATTGGTGTGCAGTGTCGAAAAGACCATGTGACCGGTAAGAGAAGCCTTAATCGCAATTTCGGCTGTCTCGGTATCGCGGATTTCCCCCACCATCACCACGTCCGGATCTTGGCGAAGCAGCGAGCGCAAAGCAGCGGCAAAACTCAGCCCAATACTTTCCTTGGCCTGGGTTTGATTGACCCCAGCCATATTGTATTCAACCGGATCTTCTACCGTGGAAATATTCACATCAATGCCGTTTACCGACGAGAGTGCGGCATAGAGGGTAGTCGATTTCCCGCTTCCCGTCGGACCGGTCACCAGCAACATGCCGTACGGCTGGGAGCAGGCTTTGCTGAAGTATTTATACTGATCTTCTTCAAAGCCGATGCCTTTGATATCCGGCGTGGTATTGCCCTGATCCAAAATACGCATCACGACTTTTTCGCCGAAGATAGTCGGCAGAATGGAAACGCGAATATCAATCTTGCGGTCCTTGGTCTTAACTTGGAGACGCCCATCCTGAGGCAAGCGCTTTTCGGAAATATCCAATTGGGCCATCACCTTGATACGCGCTGGAGTATTGGCTTTCATGGTGGCCGGCAGGCGCATCACTTCCAAGAGGCTGCCGTTGATGCGAAAGCGGATACGCATGAAGTTTTCATATGGCTCGATATGGATATCGCTGGCCTTACGGCGAATCGCTTCGACGAAAAGTTTGTTGATTAAGCGGATGACTGGCTTGTCGTTGATCTGGGCATTGGCATCCACTTCGTGAGCGGATTTTTTATCGCCACTATTCACCTCGATCATCTGACTTTTTTCTTCGTCTTCCGCGTCCGGATTGAATTCATCCACAGCGATGGGTGAGTCGCTGGGTGCATCTTCTTTGCCGTAGGCCTTGTTGATCAAGCTCCGAATGGCGGTTTCGGTAGCAAGGTAGACGTTCACTTCCATATTACAAAGGAAGCGTAAATCGTCGACAGCCGCGACATTGGTGGGGTCGGAGATGGCTACGTTGAGGTGATTGCCTTCGATAGCGAGTGGCACCAGACCATGCTTCTCACACAAATTCACCGGCACTAGCTTAGTTACTTCCTCTGAAACTTCGACTTCTTCGAGGGAAATGGCGGAAATTCCGTACTGCTGACTGAGAAACGTAACGAGCACGTTCTCATTCACGTGTCCCAGTTGCACGAGCGTGGCAGAAAGGCGTGTTTGGTCCTTGTTCTGCTTGCGCAGTTCAACGGCTTGCTTCAACTGATCCGCGGAGATAACTCCGCGAGCAACAAGCAAATCTCCCAAACGGCCCGATGACATGGGTTTCCTTGAAAAGTGCTTCTTAAGTTACTGAATTGATGGAATGCGAACGTAGAAGTGGCTAGGTTTCATTATACCGCAGGATGATTGCAGTGCGAAGCCTGGTAATTGCGGGCAAACGGTGCGGTGCGGCGCGCGACCTAGTGAGCCAGCAGAGATTTCCCCGTCATTTCCTTGGGCGGCTTGAGTCCCCAAAGTTCAATGAGCGTAGGCGCGATATCACAAAGCCGCCCGCCCGACGCCAGGTGTAGGCCTTTGCGCGACGGGTCAAAAACAATAAACGGGACCGGCAAAAGCGTATGGGAAGTGAGAGGCTGCCCTTTGCTGTCCTGCATCATTTCGCAATTGCCATGGTCGGCGGTGAGCACCAGAAAGCCCCCCTGCTCTTGCACCACTTCCAAGACCTGAGCCAAACAACGATCAACCGCCTCGACAGCCTGTACCGCCGCGCGCAGATTGCCGGTGTGCCCGACCATGTCGCAGTTCGCGTAATTAACTACTGTGAAGGTGTATTGGCCGGTCTTGAGTTCGGCAATCAACTGCTCCGTAACCTGAGCAGCGCTCATTTCGGGTTTGAGATCGTATGTCCGTACTTCCCGGGGCGAAGGCACTAGAACGCGTTTCTCGCCGTCAAAAACCTTTTCTTCGCCGCCATTGAAGAAATAGGTCACGTGAGCATATTTCTCCGTTTCGGCGATACGTAGTTGTTTCCAACCCTGGCGACTTACAAACTCGCCCAGCGTGTTTTCGACTTTCGGTTTGCCGTAGGCCGCGGGGCAGCTAAAGCTTTCATCATAGGGAGTCATGGTGACGTACCCCGAAAGCGTCGGCAAATCTTCGCGGCTGAAGAACGGGAATTCGCTCTGGGTGAACGCACGGGTGAGTTGCCGAGCGCGATCGGCGCGAAAATTGAAGAACAAAACGCCATCACCATCTTTTACGCCGCTATAGCCTTTTTTAACCGATGGCGGCATGAATTCGTCGGTAATTCGCTCGTCGTAGAAAGCGCGCACCTGTTCGGCGGCATCGGTAAACTGGTGATCCGCCTTTCCGCGCACAATGGCCTGGTACGCCGTTTCGGTGCGCTCCCAGCGGTTGTCGCGGTCCATCGCGTAGAATCGGCCTTGCACGGTAACAATTTCACCGGCACCGGCGTCGCGCAAGAACCCATTCAAACGGGTGATATAGTCGATCCCACTGGTCGGCGACGTGTCGCGCCCATCCATAAAGGCGTGGATCGCCACCCGCGTAATCCCCTGTTTCACCGCCAACTGAACTAAAGCAAGCACATGACTGATGTGACTGTGCACGCCGCCGTCGGACAGCAATCCCATGATATGCAAGGTAGGCTTGCCTTTCGCCGCTTTCATCGCGGTAAAAAGCTGCAAGAAGACGGGGTTCGTGAAAAAGGTTCCTTCTTCAATGGCGTGGCTGATCAGCGAGAAATCTTGGTAAACCACCCGGCCCGCACCAATATTTAAATGCCCTACTTCGGAGTTGCCCATGAAGCCGTGGGGCAGTCCCACATGGCTCTCAGAAGCGTCTAATTCGGTGTGGGGAGAATTCTTGAAGAGCCCATCCAGGGTCGGCGTTCGCGCTTGCGCGACTGCGTTGAATTCGGTCTTCGGGTTGATTCCGAAACCATCCAAAATGACCAGAACCGCTTTGCGTGCTTTTGAATCCATGCTCATATTTAAGGCGCAAACTATCTCAAAAGAAGTTGAAAAACCATAGGTGTTACGAATACCTTTAACCCTGCTCTGGGGGGACACCGAATGATTAGCTTTCAGCTGAGTGATGAACAACTGGCCCTAAAAGAAATGGTCGCGAAGTTCGTGCAAAACGATATCGCGCCCGTCGCCGCTAAGTACGATGAGAGCGGCGAGTTTCCCCACGAGGTGATCAAGAAGGCCTGGGAATTGGGCCTAATGAACATCACTGTGCCGCAGAAATACGGCGGCTTGGGACTGGGCGTCCTAGACGACGTGATCATCAACGAAGAAATGGGCACTGGCTGCCTTGGCATGACCACCAGCATCGCCGTGAACACGCTGGGTCTCTACCCAATCTTGCTTTATGGTACCGACGATCAAATCAAAGAACTCGTTGGGCCTTTCCTAGAAAAGCCGCTTTTGGCTTCTTTTTGCTTAACCGAACCTGGCTCGGGCTCGGATGCTGGTTCGCTTTCCACCACTGCGGAAGACAAAGGCGACCACTATTTGGTGAATGGCTCCAAAATGTGGATCACCAATGCCGGCTATGCGTCGCTCTTTTCGGTCTTCTGCACCGTCGACAAATCCTTGCGCAGCAAAGGGATCGCCTGCTTGGCAATCCAAGCCGATAGCCCGGGGATCCACTTAGGCAAAGCCGAAAACAAACTAGGCCAACGCGCTTCCGACACACGGGCGATCACGTTTGAAAACGTGAAAGTGCCCAAAAAGAACTTAATCGGCAAAGTAGGCGAAGGCTTCAAGGTTGCGTTGCGCACCTTGGATCGCACCCGCCCGCCGATTGCGGCCGGCGCAGTGGGAGCCGCACGCGCGGCGCTCCAGCACTCCATCAAGTACGCCAAAGAGCGCAAGCAGTTTGGTCATCCCATCTCGGATTTCCAAGCTATCCAATTCATGTTGGCCGATATGGCTACCAAGGTCGAAGCGGGCCGCGTGCTCTGTCACCGTGCCGCTTGGCTGCTCGACAACGGACAAGAAGAAGCCGCGAACTTGGCCTCTTCCCACGCCAAGCGCTTCTCGGCGGACATGGCTATGGAAGTGGCCACCGACGCCGTGCAAATTTACGGCGGCTACGGCTATACCAAGGAATACCCAGTTGAGAAAATCATGCGCGACGTAAAGCTCGTGCAAATTTACGAGGGGACTTCCCAGATCCAACGGGTTGTCATCGCTCGCCATCTGTTGAAGGACTAAACCATGAACGTATTCGTGCTTTTGAAACAAGTCC
>CAZBJE010000020.1:41544-49072 GCA_964492125.1 uncultured Pseudobdellovibrionaceae bacterium
ACCAAAATTCGCATCAGCGGGGACGCTACCGCGATCGAAAAATCGGACATCAAATGGATCCTCAATCCGTATGATGAATTCGCGGTCGAAGAAGCCATCAAAACCCGCGACAAATTCAAAGAAGGCACTGTCACCGTAGTCAGCGCAGGTCCCGACCGAGTTGTAGAAGCCCTTCGGACTGCGGTAGCCATGGGCGCCGACAATGCCATCCACGTAAAAATGGAAGACGGCGATACTTTCTTGGCCGGCAAGGCTTTGGCCGAAGTGTGCAAAAAAGAAGGCGCTGGCTTGGTATTCACCGGCAAACAGGCAATTGACGACGATCAGGCCGCGTTGTTTGGCTACGTGGCCGAGTTCCTAGATATGCCGTCGGTTTCTGTGGTTGTGAAGCTCGATATTGCAGCCGATAAGAAGTCGTTCCGGGCCGAACGCGAAGTGGAAGGCGGCACCAAGCACATTATTGAAAGCCCCTTGCCCGCGGTAATCGCCGTGAACAAAGGCATCAACAGCCCGCGCTATGCGAGCTTGCCCGGAATCATGAAGGCCAAGAAAAAAGAAATCAAAGCCTACACCCTGGCCGACTTGGGTTTGGGTTCGGAAACCTCGCGTACCAAGGACTCTGGGTTCGCGTTGCCGCCAGATCGCAAAGCAGGGATCAAAATTCCCGGCGACGCTGCGGCACAGGTAAAAGAATTGGTTCGTTTGCTTCGGGAAGAAGCCAAGGTCATTTGACCAGGAGATGAGCATGGGCGACGTAGCACTAATTGGTGAAATCAAAGACGGTCATATCAAACGGGTTACCTACGAAATCTTGGGCGAGTTTCTGCGCCAAGGCGTAGAACCGATGGTCATTCTTCCCGGCAGCGGGTTAGCCGACTCGCTCAAAGAAGAACTAGGCCAACATGGCGCCTCGAAAGTCGTCTTTTTGGAGCACGCCGATTTAAAACAATACACGACAGAAGGCTACGTAAACGCTCTGCACGCGTACCTGTCTCCCAAAAATCCTTCGGCCATCGTGACCGGCGCTACATCTCAGGGCAAAGACTTCCTCCCTCGCCTCGCCGCTAAATTCGGCGTGGGAATGGCGGCAGACTGCACGGAGCTCAAAGTTTCTGGCGATAGTTTTTCCGTACGCCGCCCGGTTTACGCTGGGAAATGCACCAAAACGGTTTCCTTCACCAAAGGGCCTGCGGCCTTTTCAATTCGCCCCAATGTGTTCCCCGTCAGCGAGGCACATGCAAAAACAGCCAACATCGAAAAGGCGGCGGCCAATCCCGGCACGATCCGCGCGAAGTTGGTTGAAGTCCAGGCCAGCGCCGCTAAAAAAGTCGAGCTAACGGAAGCGGACATCATCATCAGTGGTGGCAGAAGCTTAAAGAGCGCGGACGCTTTCAAAATTTTGTTCGAAGCCGCTGAACCGATCGGCGCAGCTGTAGGCGCGAGCCGAGCTGCGGTCGATGCAGGCTATGCCCCGCACGATATGCAGGTGGGCCAAACCGGTAAAACGGTCAGTCCAAAACTCTACATCGCCTGCGGTATCTCGGGCGCCATCCAACATTTGGCTGGCATGCGTACGTCCAAAGTGATCGTAGCGATCAACAAAGACGCCGAAGCCCCGATTTTCACAAAAGCAGACTACGGTCTAGTAGGCGATCTCTTCGAGATCCTCCCCCTACTCACCCAGTCCCTAAAATCCCTAAAATCCTAATTTCCGAAAGGGTCCAGTCGCTTTTCGGAATTCCGAAAAGCGACTGGACCCTTTCGGAATGGTCTATTTTAGGAAGTCGACCATGGGACGGTAACGGCCGTCGCGCCAGCGGTTTAGTTCACCGAAAACTTCGTCTTTTTGGGTCATTGTGTAATTGCCGCCTGGGACCGCCGTTACGGCGGTTATGGGGCTTCCGGCTTGTAGCGACATGACCAAACGGAAGTTCGGGCCATAACCCTCGCCGGCCACGTCCACTGTTTCCCACGAGCCGTCGCGCTCTAGTGGAAATGAAACGAGCGGAGGCGCCGGCAGAATGCCCGCGAGCGGATTATAGAAATGCAGGCGGTTCATGCGGCCCCAAGGAACCTCTTGGAGCCCGCGGGCGGCCACGCGGTCGGCGGCACGTTCAAAACTATCTGTCAGCAGCTTCATGCCGAACGCACGCTTGTCTTCCTTCCCGCTGGCCAAGCTGTCTTTTAAACGATTGTAGAGCGTGCGACCGAGTAATGAAGTTCGGTCGATGGCTTCCCGCAACTGAGCATTCACCTCGGGAGCAACAACGTCTAAATAAAGACCCGTCAGCGAACTCGCCCAAGCATCCGCCAAGACCGGTTCCTTCATGGTCGCCTTCATTTCACCGTTCCAAGCCAGCAGTTTGTCGGCCAACGTGGCTGCAGCGGGACTCAACTTCAATTCCGCACGGTTCTCCCTCGCCAATTGCACAAAGGCGCCGAGCAGCAAGTCCACGTGATCGGTCTGGATTTTCTGCATGGTCTCCAACGAAAGATGCCCTCTGTTGGCGTCGAGCAGTTGGGTAATCCGTTCGGCGCGCGCACCAGTGCTAAAGCCGTAGCCGAAGTAGTCGTTATAGCCATTCAAAGCAGCTCGCTCCGAATGCCCAAACGGATCATTGTTGGCCGTAATGATCCGACCCGAAGACGGGTTGTAGAGCTCGGGCATGGTTTCCCGAAAACCTTCCCACTCCGCGGGCTTACGAAAAGCCGCTAAAAGCTGGCCCATTAGATGGCGCGCGTAGGGGATTACAGGAATGAAAGGAGCCTGGGCCTGACTGAGATAGGTCCGGATGGGAAAATTGCCATGGGAGTAGTACCCGATATCGCCCGAGGTGCTGGCGAATACCATATTCTGCGCCCCGCTCTTAAACTCCCGCAAAGATTGTTTGAACTGAGTGTAGTTGCTGGCGCGGTTCACACCCAGCATCGCTACAAATTCGGAGCTCATTAAATGGCCAGTCCATTTATAGGTCGCCACGACCGAAACATCGAACGGCTGGGACTTGGCGAATTTTTCCAGCACATCCTGAATCTCGGGAATATGGTCGGAGAATACCGGGCCATGTTTTCCCCAGCGCGACTCCACCGTGCGCTCATCTAAGCCGCCGCGCGAATTGCGCACCTTCATGACTGTCTTGGTCACCTGCATCGGGGAGAAAAGTTTTTCCCCTTTTTCGTCCGCACCATCGAAAATCTTGGTCTTGGTTTCATCCAAAACTTCTAGGTACACGTCGTCGACATCGGCGGGGTTATTGGTAAAACCCCATGCAATGGAATCGTTGTGACCAATCAAGACACCGGGCACACCCACCAAGCCGTAGCCGGCCACTCGGAGAGTACCGCCGGCCGCGGTAGAATCGTACGCTCCCGCATAAAAATTAAACGGGAAAGTCAGTCGCAAGTGCGGATCGTTTGCGAGAAATGCGGTATCTCCACCGGCGAACCCGCGAGAAGCCACCCAGTTATTACTGCCAAAAGAGGCTTTGCGTCCGCATTCTGGAAAAGGGTATGGCAAGTTCAAACAACCTACCTCGGGCATTCCCTGCCAACCCAACTTGCTCAGTGCGGAAGTTGCAGGGTTGACCGTGTCAGCGGCCAGCTGAGTATCGTGTTTTTTATTTCGCCATGTGTTCTGACTGCGATCCGCGTCCATGATGAAAGCGTTGAATACAGGACGCATATCCAAAGCGCCCGCCAAACGAGTGGACGTGGGATCTTTTCCGCCCGACACCGCAGCAGAGATTTGACCCATCATGAGTTTTTCCTGCAGATTGCTGGAAAGGTAGAAAGCCATGTTCTGCGCCACCGCAACGGTATCGGCCGGCTTCCACTCTTCGGGAAGATAGGAGTGATTCCCCGTGATCTGGCGGTAGTTTTTCAAAAGGTCGGGATTCTTGGTGGGCATTTCGCGGATGAATTTATTCACCCCTTCCGAGTACCCTTCCAAAAGAACGTAGGCTTCGGGAAAGTTTTCACGCAGGTAAGCGGTTTTCAGTTCCACTCCGCGAGCAAGGCCCACACCGATGGAACGGCGATCCGACACGACTGCTCTTTCGCCGATCACTTCGGCTAAGCGGGCCTGGCCCACTCGGCGCGCGACATCCATCGAAAGAAAACGGTCCTGCGCCTGCTCATAGCCCTGCTGGTGGAAGAGCCACCAATCGGCCTTACCGGCCGGCGCGTTGCGCACCGTAATTTGAACTTCGTTAAAGGCAGTGCGCGCGACCGCGATATCCACCGCACCGGGCGATTTGCCGCAACCCGAAACGAGCAAAACAACCCCGAGCAAACCGCAAAATAAAGCCTTCATTTTACTACCCCCCAATACCATTCCGCCCGAGGCTACACTCGAGCTCAGACGTTCGTCAACCTAGGGCGACAACCGGCAAATTACCGAAAATTTAAGGGAAATTGGGTGGTTTGAACCCCTGCGCATCCAGGGCCTTAAGCTCTTCAAGCGTCTTAGCGCCCGGCAAGGGGTCCACTTTTTCGTTGGTGATGGGGTTGGCAGCCGCACCCTGGGCGTTGATTTCCAGGTAGGCTTTGAACTTTTCGGGAAGCGCTTCTTCCGAAAAAATCGCCTCGACTGGGCAGGCCGGAACACAGGCGTCGCAGTTCACGCAGGTGTCGGGATTGATATAAACCATCCGCGGCCCTTGGTGGAATGCATCCACCGGGCAGACGGTTACACAATCGGTATACTTGCAGTCTACACAGTGCTGAGTGACGACGTAGGTCAACGCGGCTCCTTCAATAATTGAACTACCGTTTCTAACACACGCTCCTCCCGCTGCCAATTCCGAGCGGCGCATTTGGTCAACCCACTGCCGATAGCTTAGACACGCTCAGCTGCCCCACAAAGCCCGAGCAATAAGAGCGGTTTAACGGCTTTTTCTCTCGCGCCATTGCGCGACCTCGGCCCGCCCGCTGTCAGTTTGCTGCACAATCGCCCTTTCGCACCGGAGGCTTGAAACCCTTACCCAGCAAGCTGGTACCGCCCTTGCACAATAGGCTCACGGGCCTAGCTCTATCGAGAGCCGCGCTCAGTAGAAGTGGAAGCAGTTTGAGTGGAGGATGAAGTGAACAAGCAGTCGCAAAATTGGATGGCTCGCGCCCTGTTCGTGGCGACGATCCTCTTCGCCTCCGCGTGTGGTAGCAGCTCTAGCAGCGGTTTGCCGCAAGCTAACAATCCCAGCACCGGAAACAATACCCCAATTAACACCACCCCGGGCGGTACAACCGGGCCCGATTGGCTTTCCAATCGCGTGGATATCATTTTGCCCACTTGTGTCGGCAACACTTCGGTTTGCGACGCCGGCAAAACCATTAGCGGCCTGATTGATCTGGCCGGCAACGTTTTCACCCCGGTAATCGAAACCCATTTCAATTTATCCATTCCCAATACTCGTGACGTCACCTTGACCGGCGCGAATGTGAATATCGGGTTCGAAGACAACAACGGCTTTTGGGGAGCGACAATCCCAGGTTTCGACGGAGCAGTTACCAACCAAGGTGGCCAGCTCGACTTGATTTTCTCGGACTCACTCGACACCATTCGGGTGACGGCAAACTTGGCTAGCGATCAAATGCAAGCCGCCACGATTTATTACCGCCACCGTCAAAGCGGCGAAACTCAGTGCCAAAAGACTTCTTACAGTTGCTGGGTCGACTACGGAACGGGACCGCAGCAGTCGAGTTACTGCCCGACTACCGTGCCGACGAACACCGACGTATCTGTTTGCAAAAGCTACATGAACCTCGGCAACGCAGCCGTGAAGCAATTGGGCACTTTCACCAGCACGTACTCTCGTTGGGCGAAGTAGGAGATATGAAGATGAACGTAGTAAAACAAACTTGGAAACGTAGCCAGGCCCTTTTGGCGGCAACGTTGTTTACTTTAGCACTGAGCTCCTGCGGCGGGACGCCTCCCGCATTGCCTCCTCCGCCGGCTAACACGGGCGGATTCGTGAGCGGCGGCGGCGGCGGAACGGTTGGCTGCATCGGCACCACCGGACAGCCCTTGTGGAACGGCCCCGTAGTGGCTAGCTTCTCCGGCGGAGTCTCGGCGAGTTTGAATTTCGGCGTCAGCTTGAGCAACTTGACCGGCACCGCGCTGTTCAACATTCCTCAGTACGCGAATAATTCGTACCAACAAACCAGCCCTGCTACGCAGATCACCATGTGCACCACGGCCCCTGGCACTTACGGATACGGCGGCCAAATTCAGGCGCAGCTTACTGGCTCGGTTCCTTACCAAATGTACAACGGCTACGCAGTCCTCGGCAGCACAGTGTTTAACGGAATCCCGGTGCAGTATGCGCAGGTTACCGGATACATCGTGGGCGTGATCAGCAACGGTACGTTCTACGGCGGCCAAGCGGTGATTCAATTCCCGTATCCGCTGCAGCAGTACAGCAACCAGTTCTACACGAATAACTAACTTTTACCGATTTGACGCTGAGGCTACCGTGAACGACGAAAAGACGACTGAAATCGAATTGCCCAAGACTGTCTCGAGCAATATCGTGCGGGTGGATTTTGCTGAGCGCCGTAAGGCCAACCGCCCTGCGGTGACCGTGCGCGCTTCAGCCCAAGCGGTTCCCTATACGCTGCGCCCCCAGAAAGGGCCGATTGCGCAAGTGAGCACGGAATGGAGCACCCCCTGGTGGGTCCGTTTGATTGCCCTCGCCGCTATCTTGGTGCTTTCACTTTTCGTTCTATAAGTGCGCTTAGATTAGAAGAAAAGAAAAAGGGCAGTCGACTAAGTCGACCGCCCTTTTCTATTTCGCTTTCCGAAAAGCGACTGGACCCTTTCGGAATTATTTCTTTTTGCCTTTTTTGCGGTCGTTGAAGGCGGAGATTACGTCTTTGGTTAGGTCTTTGCCGTCTTGGGCGTAGAGGACCGCGCCTTCGTTCTTTTCTAGGATTAGGTTGAACGTTTGGGCTTTGCCGATGCCTTCAACGATGGTGCGGAGTTCGTCGATGATAGGCTTGGTGAGTTCCCGCTCGCGCTTTTGAAGCTCCATTTGGCTCTCGCCGTAGGATTTTTGGAATTCCGCAATCTTCTTTTGGATTTCCTGCTGCTTCTGAGCGCGGGCCGTTTCATTCATGATGGCCGCTTTTTTATCGAACTCTTCGGTTTCTTTTTGCAAATTGGCCTGGGTTTTTTCCAGTAATTGCCGCTTTGCGTTCATTTCTTTTTCAAGCTGCTTCTTGGCCTCTTTGCCGGCATCCACCGACTGCAATGCATCCTGCAAGTCGACAAAAGCGACCTTGAAAGAGGAGGCTTCGGTTGCTGCCGAAGCCGATGTCGCCAAAACCAAAGCTCCGCCGAGAACAGTGTATTTCAAACTTTGAAACATGGAGATTCTCCTTCCGCCGCTTAGAACGGGGGACCGATTGTAAAGTAAAACTGCGATTGGCCGCCTCCCTGAAGGATAGGATAGCCAAATTCGAAACGCAAGGGACCGATAGGTGTGAACCAGCGGAAGCCCCAGCCAACGTTGCAGTATAGCACGGGATTCTG
>CAZBJE010000021.1:0-48758 GCA_964492125.1 uncultured Pseudobdellovibrionaceae bacterium
GGGCCAAACAGCCGATTTGGCACCCGCCGATCGGTTGCTGTATTCCTTGCGCGATGTCACCGGCACCACGGATTGCTTGCCGCTGATCGTTTCCAGTATTTTGAGCAAAAAATTCGCCGAGAATTTGGACGGTTTGGTTTTTGATGTGAAATTCGGCGGTGGGGCTTTCATGTCTACGCTGGAGCAAGGTAGGGCCTTGGCCCGCGCGCTTACGGAAACCGCAACTGCCGAGGGCGTGCGCGCTACCGCGGTTTTGACGCCTATGAACGAACCGCTGGGTTGGAAAGTGGGCAACCAGTTGGAAGTGGAAGAATGCGCCGATTTTCTCAGTGGCAGTGCTCGCGAGACGGGGCTAGAGGAAGTCACCTTGGTGCTAGCATCGGAAATGCTAGCTTTGGCTTCGCGGGGAAAGCTCTCCGTCGAAAAAGCTCGCCAAGAATGCGAAAAAGAGCTGCAAGGCAAAGCGGTCTATTCCACTTTTGTGCAAATGTTCGAAGTGCAAGGGGGGCGTTGGGACGCTTTTGAGAGTCGCCGCAAAGTTTTGGAAAGCCGGCCGCGGTGCTCTGTTGTGGCGCCCTCTGCTGGTAAGCTCAGTCGATTAGACGCTTTGGCGATCGCGAAGCTGGTTCGGTCTATGGGGGGCGGGCGGCAGAGCAAGGAATCCGGAATTGATTTTGACGTCGGCGTGATTGTACACAAGAAGGTCGGCGATCCGGTGGCGGTAGGCGAAACTGTTTTTGAGATGGTTTTGTCGACTGAGCGCACCATGGATGTTCCGCCTGTAGTGGCGGCAGATTTTATTTCGGTTGAACCCACCGCCGCACCGGCGCGCTGGATAGAAGAGGTGATTCGTGCTTGAGAAATTAAAGGCGGCTGAGGCTTTCTTGCGCCAGCGATGCGGAACGTTTCCGGAAACGGTCGTGGTTATGGGGAGTGGGATGGCGGGGGTACTCTCCGACCTCGAAGTGGAAACCGAGTTTTCCTTCCGCGACATGCCCCACATGCCTGGGGTGACGGTGGAGGGGCACTCCGGCACGGTGAGCGTGGGCAAGTTGGCGGGCAAACGCATCGCTGTTTCTCGCGGTCGCATTCATTTTTATGAAGGACACCCCATGCCCATGGTGGTGTTTCCGTTTCGGGCCATGGGTCTTGCGGGCGCGCGAGATTTTATTTTGACCAACGCCGCCGGGGGCATCCACCCCAACATGAAACCCAGTTCTTTGTTGTTGATCCGCGATCACCTGAACCTGATGGGTGCCAACCCGCTTTTTGGCCCCAATTTAGCCGAGCTGGGGCCGCGTTTTCCCGATATTAGCCGGTTGTACAACCCCGAGTTACGGGCGACGTTTCGGCAGGCGGCTGCGCAGTTGAAGATCGATCTGCCCGAGGGAGTGTACGTGGGTTGCCAAGGCCCGTCCTACGAAACCCCGGCCGAAATTATCATGTACGGCAAGATGGGTGGCGACGTAGTGGGGATGTCGACGGTGCCCGAAGCTATTGCGTTGCACCATATGGGTAAACGGGTGGTAGCGATTTCTTGCATCACCAATTTGGCGGCGGGCGTGACTGGCGATACCATGAACCACGAAGAAGTTTTGGACAACGCCCGCAAGGCACATTCCAATTTGGGTCAGCTTTTGAAAGCAGGGATTGCGGCAATGGGTTCTTATAGTGGCTAAGAAAAAAACGGTCAGCAAGATCCCCGCCGCCTGGCAGGGATTGGTCGACAGCGCCTTGGCTGCGCAAAATAAAGCCTACGCCCCTTATTCCAAATTTCGGGTTGGGTGTGCGCTGGAAGACGAGAAAGGCCGCGTTTTTCAAGGCTGCAATGTGGAAAATGCCAGCTACTCACTTTGTATCTGCGCCGAGCGCACGGCGATTGTGAAAATGGTCTCGGAAGGTGGGCGCAGCGTGAAGCGGGTAGTGGTAGTCACCTCCGCGGACGAGCCGTGTTTTCCTTGCGGCGCTTGTCGCCAGGTCCTGGCGGAGTTCGGGTCGCCCGAGGTTTTGGCGATCGATTGCACTGCTACCGCTTTTGAAAAATCCGATTTCGACGCGCTTTTGCCGCACCGTTTTTCCAGTGCGCAGCTAGATGGGGAGTGAGGGGTTATGGGGGAGATTAAGCTTTGGTTTTGGGGCGGTACCGCGCTGGTTCCTGATCGCCCGAAAGGTCTGTTGGAAGATGCGGCCATCGGCATCGCCGATGGTAAAATCGCTTTCATTGGTACCCGCTCCGAGGCCAAACCCGCTCCGGGAGCCAAGAAGATTGATGCCACCGGTTGTTTGGTGATGCCTGGTCTGGTGAACGGCCATTCGCATACTGGCATGTCGTTGTTGCGCGGAATCGCCGATGACTTGCCGCTTGAAGCTTGGTTGCGCACGGTGATCTTTCCCATGGAACAGAAATGGGGTTCGCCCCAGTTTGTTTATTGGGGAACGATGCTGGCTGCTGCCGAAATGATCCGCTCTGGTACCACTACCTTCAACGACATGTATTATTTCGAGGACGAAGCCGCTCGCGCTGCCCATGAAGTGGGGCTGCGGATGATCGCCGGTCAGTCGCTCACTGAAGAAAGCGACATCGATAAGACCGGCGCCGATCTTACGGCATCGTTCGATCGTTTCCGGGAAAAAGTGGCCGACTACCCACTAGTGACTCCGGCGCTAGCGCCGCACGCGATTTACAGTGTGTCGGAAACTTCCTGGAAAAAAATCGTGGCCTACGCGGCCAAGCATCAAGTGCGCATCCACACGCACCTTTCGGAAACAGTCACCGAAGTGGAAGTCGCCATGAAGCAGTATGGCAAGACGCCAACGCGCTTCTTTGAGGATATCGGGCTCTGGGAGCAGAAGGTCACTGCGGCCCATTCCGTGGTTTTGACGCCAGAAGACATCGCTATTTTGGGCAAACACCGGGTGGGGGTAGTGCACAATCCCGAGTCTAATATGAAACTGGGAACCTTGGCCGCGCCCATGGTGGAGTTGCGTCGCGCCGGGGCAAACGCCGGAATTGGGACCGACAGCACGGCGAGCAACAATAACCTCGACCTGTTTTTGGAAGCGGATTTTGCGGCCAAGTTGCAGTCGTTCAAGTACGGCGCAGGCGCGTTAAAGTCCGAAGAGGTGGTGCGCATGCTCACGTCGGAAGGTGCGCGGGCGTTGGGTCTGGATGATGTTGGGGCACTTCAAGTCGGCTTCCAGGCGGACGTCATTGCGGTGGAAGTTTCGGGGCCGCATGCGGTGCCTCTCTACAACCCGTATTCTCATTTGGTCTATGGCGCGAGTGGGCGCGATGTTCGCCACACTGTGGTGAATGGCCAAGTCTTGATGGAGAACCGAAACCTCATGACGCTTGACGAACAAGAGATCGTTCGTGAAGCGGCGAGTTGGGCGCGACGCATTATCGCTTGAGAACGATTGACTAAAAACGGAATCGGCGGGAAAATTTAAAGGCAGTAGAAGAAGTATCCAACCTGCCTTTAAAAGGAGAGTCCATGTCGGGATCCGGTATCGACATTAAGAATTTTGTTGGGGGCCTCCAGGATTTAGATCGTCACAAAAAGTTTACTTGGGAGGGCTCCTTCCAAGACTACATCGAGATTGTCAAAGACAAGCCAGAGGTCACGCGTAACGCGTTTCAGCGCTTGTATGACCTTCTTCTGAGCTTCGGTACCGAAGAGTACGTCGAGTTCAAAAAGAAGATTGTTTCCTATAATTTTTTCAAAGATCCCATCGATAACGGCAAAGACGCCGTTTTCGGTCTCGACGTCTCGTTGATGAAACTGGTCAACACGTTGAAAGCCGCTGCTCAGGGCTACGGCCCGGAAAAGCGCGTGATCTTGCTACACGGCCCTGTCGGTAGCTCTAAGAGCACCATCGCCCGTCTGCTAAAAAAGGGCGTCGAGTGGTACTCCCACACCGAAGAAGGCGCGCTCTATACTTTCAAATGGCACATTAAAGACGCCGATCTGGCCAAGCGTATTTTGGGCGGTGCCTCTGAGTTCGTGAGCCCAATGCACGAAGAGCCGTTGAAGCTCTTGCCTTTGGATGTTCGCAAGAAGTTTGCCGAGGAAATCAATCGCGGGCGCAAAGAAGGTCACCGCGTGGTGATCGAGGGCGATCTCTGCCCACCCACTCAGTACATCTTCGATCAGCTGATGAACCACTACTCGGGCGATTGGACGAAGGTCATCGACCACGTCACGGTCACTCGTCTTTTGCTGTCTGAAAAAGGCCGCGTGGGGATCGGTACGTTCCAGCCCAAAGACGAAAAGAACCAGGATTCGACGGAACTCACCGGCGATATCAACTACCGCAAAATTGCGGAGTATGGTTCGGATTCGGATCCGCGCGCTTTTAACTTCGACGGGGAATTCAATATCGCCAACCGCGGTATCGTGGAGTTCATCGAAGTCTTGAAGCTCGATGTGGCCTTCTTGTACGACTTGCTCGGTGCCTCCCAAGAGCACAAAGTGAAGCCCAAGAAATTCCCGCAAACGGATATCGATGAAGTCATCATTGGTCACACCAACGAGCCGGAATACCGTAAGCTGCAAAACAACGAGTTCATGGAAGCCTTGCGCGATCGTACGGTGAAAATCGACGTCCCGTACATCACCAAGCTTTCTGAGGAAGTGAAGATTTACCGCAAGGACTTCAACCCTCGCAAAATCAAAGCCAGCATCGCTCCGCATACGATCGAAATGGCTTCGATGTGGGCGGTGTTGACCCGTCTGGAAGCGCCGAAGAAGGCCAACCTCACGTTGCTCCAAAAGTTGAAACTGTATAACGGCAAGACATTGCCCGGCTTTACCGAAGACAACGTTCGGGAGCTGCGCAAGGAAACCACCCGGGAAGGGATGGAAGGCATTTCGCCTCGTTATATCCAGGACAAAATTTCCAACGCCTTGGTTAATTCCAAAGAAGGCAGCGTGGCTTGCTTAAACCCCTTCATGGTTCTCAACGAACTCGAAGGCGGCCTGCGCCACCACTCCTTGATCTCGTCGGAAGAAAAGCGCAAGCACTACCGCGATCTGCTCCAGGTCGTGAAACAGGAATACGAAGATATCGTAAAATCCGAAGTGCAGCGGGCGATTTCCGCTGACGAAGAAGCGATGGCTCGCCTGTGCGCGAACTACATCGACAACGTGAAGGCCTTTACTCAGCGTGAGCGGGTGAAGAACAAGTTTACCGGCCAGGATGAAGAGCCGGATGAGCGCCTGATGCGGTCGATCGAAGAAAAGATCGACATCCCGGACAGTCGGAAAGAAGACTTCCGCCGGGAAGTGATGAACTACATCGGTGCCTTGGCCATCGAAGGACGTCAGTTTGATTACAAAACCAACGAACGCCTGCACAAGGCGCTCGAACTCAAGCTATTCGAAGACCAAAAGGACACGATTAAGCTAACGAGTTTGGTTTCCAATGTGGTCGATGCGGCCACGCAGGAAAAAATCGACGTCGTGAAGGCCCGTCTCATCAAGTACTACGGGTACGATGAGGTCAGTGCGACCGACGTCTTAAATTTCGTAGCCTCCATTTTTGCTCGGGGCGACGTTAAACGTAAATAATCGTCCTTTGGGACGTACCCATGTCCCTAACCCAAGAGGCCTTCCATGATCGCGGGCATCAAGCGGGATCATCTGCGCTTTAAGCAGATCGTTAAGGGCAAGATTAAGCAGAACCTGAAGAAGTACATCACTCAGGGAGAGCTAATCGGCCGTCAGGGGAAAGACTATGTGTCTATTCCCGTGAACCAAATCGATCTGCCGCGCTTCCAATTCGGCCGCAAACAAAGCGGCGGAGTGGGGCAAGGCGAAGGTGCGCCCGGCACTCCCATCGGCCAGGGCGAGCAAGAGGGCGGGCAGCCACAAGCCGGCAATAGCGAAGGCCAGCATTCCATGGAAGTGGAGGTCACGCTCCAAGAGCTGGCCGATATGCTGGGCGAGGAGCTGGAACTGCCGCGTATCGAACCCAAAGGCACGGGATCGATGTCGTCGCAGAAGAACAAATATTCGGGCATCAATATGGTGGGCCCCAATAGCTTGCGCCATGTGAAGCGCACTTACAAACAAGCGCTTCGCCGGCAAATGATGACCGGGATGTACAACCCCGAAGATCCCGTCATTATCCCCATCAAGCACGATTACCGTTACCGGGTGCAAAAGCCGGTGACCAAGCCCGAACACAACGCCGTTATCGTCTATATGATGGACGTATCGGGTAGTATGGGCGACGAACAAAAAGAAATCGTGCGCACCGAATCGTTTTGGATCGATACTTGGCTGCGCTCGCAGTACCACGACGTCGCCATTCGTTACATTATTCACGATGCCAGCGCGCGCGAGGTCGACCAAGAAACTTTTTACCATACGCGCGAAAGTGGCGGCACGCTCATCAGCTCCGCCTACAAGCTTTGCAACGAAATCCTCGACAAAGACTACCCGGCGTCGGACTGGAACATTTACGCCCTGCATTTTTCCGACGGCGATAACTGGTCCGGCGAAGACACGAAGATCTGTGTCGACTTGCTCAAGGGACAGCTCCTGCCCAAATGCAATCAGTTCTGCTACGGGCAAGTGGAGAGCCGCTACGGCAGCGGGCAGTTCATTAAGGATTTGCTTGAGAGCTTTAAGGACGAGGACCGCTTGGTGACTTCCAAGATTGAAAGCAAGGAAGCCATCTATCGATCGCTCAAGGACTTCCTGGGGAAGGGGCGCTAAAGATGTCGAACCGAATCCTACCGGCGGAGTTACAGGCAGCCCACACCGATATTCGGGAACTCGCCCGGCGCTACGGCCTGGATACCTTCGAGATTATTTTCGAGCTGGTGGATTACGACGAAATCAACGAAATCGCGTCGCTGGGTGGTTTCCCGACTCGCTACCCCCACTGGCGTTTCGGTATGGAGTACGACTACCTCCAGAAGTCCTACACCTACGGCCTTCAGAAGATTTATGAGCTCGTGATCAACACCGATCCTTGCTACGCGTACCTACAAATGGGCAATGAAATCGTCGACCAGAAGCTGGTGATGGCCCACGTGTACGGGCACTGCGACTTTTTTAAGAACAATATGTGGTTCAGTAAAACGAATCGCAAAATGCTCGATCAAATGGCCAACCATGCCACCCGCATCCGAGAGTACGCGGATCGCTTTGGAGTGGAAGTGGTAGAAGACTTTATCGATGTCTGCCACAGCGTAGACAATATGATCGACCCATTTTCTCGCTTTATCCCAGTCAAAACCGAGCGGCAGGAAACCGGTTTGGGGCCCGAAGAGGATTGGAGCGATGAAGGTCCCCGGGTGCGCAAGCTTACCAATACCCGCGACTACATGGATCGCTACATCAACCCGCAATCCTTCTTAGACGACGAGAAAAAGAAGTTGCAGGATGCGGGCGATAAACAACGCAAGTTCCCGCTAATGCCTGAGCGGGACATGCTCAAATTTTTGATCGATTACGCACCGCTAGAGCGCTGGCAGCGGGAAACCCTGTCGATGATCCGCGAGGAAGCTTATTATTTCGCTCCTCAAGGCCAAACCAAGATTATGAACGAAGGGTGGGCCAGTTACTGGCACTCCTTCCTCATGACCCAACACGTGCTGAAGGATTCGGAAATCATCGATTTCGCCGATCACCACGCGGGCACCATGGGCAGCCGCCCGGGGCAAATCAACCCTTACAAACTTGGTATCGAACTGTACCGCGATATCGAAGACCGGTGGAACAAGGGGAAGTTTGGACCCGAGTACGAAAATTGCGACGACAGCAATCGCCGCAAGAACTGGGACATGAAGCTGGGCTTGGGTCGCCAGAAGATTTTCGAAGTGCGTAAACTGCACAACGACGTCACTTTCATCGATAGCTTCATGAACGAAGAGTTCTGCGAGGCCCAGAAGCTATTCACTTACGCTTTTAATCGCCGTACCGGTCAGTACGAAATCGTTGATCGCGACTGGCGCAAGGTGAAAAAGCAGCTGCTCTTCTCGCTTACCAATCATGGCCAACCGGTTATTCGGGTGGAGGATGGTAATTTTGAAAACCGCGGCGAGCTTCTGCTTATGCACCAGCACGAAGGTATTGATTTGGAATACGACAAAGCCATTGAAACGTTGAAGAACGTGCAGGTGCTTTGGCGTCGACCCGTGCATATCTCCACCAAGTACAACGCCCAGACCAAAATTTTATCGTTCGACGGTAAAGAATTTTCCGAAAAAGACGCTTGAGTTCCGGCGCCAAACAGGGAGCCCCCATGGCCGATGTCCAAACTCAAAAAAAGGTTATGTTCGCCGACTTTGCAGTGGTGAAGTACACGTCGCTGATGGATCAGCTCAAAGGTGGCGGGGTCGGTTCGGACGCGGTTACGGATGAGAAAAAGTTTTTGGCGAGCATCTCGGAAAATTCCTACGATGTTTGCGTTCTCAATCTTTTGCTGGGCGGTATCGGACCGTTCGAGTTGGTTCGCAATGTGCGCAAATCGTCCCGCAACCCGGACATCAAGATTATCGTGATCTCTAAGCAGTTGCAGAAGATGAATATCCAGAACACCTTGAAGGCGGGCGCCAACGATTTCGTTGCCGACAACGTCGACAACGACAACCTGCACAACCGCATCCTCTATCACCTGACTCCCAAGAAGGTGATCGAGAACTTAGGTGCTACTGCCGAAGCCGGAATCTCCCAAGAGGCGTGGCCGTTTCTTTCCGTGCTTTTGGAGTCGACTGAAAAGCTATCCCGAACTCCATCGAGCAACATTTCGACGGCGTTTTACGAAGTGCTTTGCCGAGTAGCTACTTTGCTCCAATCCAATCGCACTTCGATGATGATTGTGGATGAAGAGTCCAACTCCGGGATGGTTTTAGCGTCGAGCGACGATCCCAAGTTCTCCGATTTTCCGGTCGCTTTAAATAAATACCCTGAAGTATTGGACGTGATCCACTCAGGGAACTTCGTCTTGATTGACGATGTCTCCAAAAATCAACTTACCAGCGCTATCAACGACAGCGTGCGGACGATTTCCATCGGCTCGATTATGGTTTTTCCGGTGCGCTACGCGGCCGAAGTGGTGGGCGTGTTGACCGTTCGCCGGGCGAAGGCGAGCGATTTGCCTTCGATGGATAATCTGCGCGTGTTGCAAGCGCTAGCGAACACGCTCGCTGCACACGCCAACATCAAAGCCTCACTGCGTCGTATCTACCGCGATTACAAACCTTCCAAAGCAAGCTAGAATTACTGTCATTGCGAGCCAGCCAAGCGGCATGGGCCCGGCAATCTCGCGAGGACAGTATGGATACCTGGTATCTGGAAAATCTAGTCTGCCCACGCGATCAGGCGTCTCTCCAGCTCCGTTCCGATCAACTCGTTTGCCCACACCACCACCGCTACCCCGTTGTAAACGGCGTGCCGGTCATGCTCTTAGACGGCATCCATCAAACTATTCCCGTTGCCGACCAATCGATCGCGCAGGCCGAGTGTCCAGCAGGGGCCGACGGTTGGTACTTGGAGTCGGTGGGGTTGAATGCCGACGAGCGGGCCGAAATTGCCAAGCTAGCCGTCCAGCCAGGGCGCAAGATAGATCCGGTAGTGGCTTATTTGGTGGGAGCTACCAATGGCATCGCCTACCGTCACTTGCTCGGATCGCTCGATCGGTACCCGATTCCGCATTTGCGTTTAGCACCGGGCAATGGACGTACTTTTCTGGACGTGGGTTGCAACTGGGGCCGTTGGAGTTTTGCCGCGGCCCGCAGCGGGTACAAAGTAATTGGCATCGATCCGTCGCTGGGCGCGATTATGGCCGCTCGGCGGGTGGCCCAGGATCTGGGCCTGCAAGCCCACTTTATCGTCGGGGATGCGCGCCACCTGCCTCTGCGAAGCGCTAGCCTCGACACTGCTTTTTCTTACAGCGTGCTGCAGCACTTCTCGCGGCCCGATGCCGCCGCGGCGGTGGCCGAGATGGGCCGGGTGCTCCACCCCCAAGGGACCAGCTTCGTGCAAATGCCCACTAAATGGGGCGCGCGTTGCTTATACCACCAAGCCCGGCGCCGCTTTCGCGAACCCGGCGGGTTTGACGTGCGTTACTACACCTTGAGCGAGCTGCGCGCGTTGTTTGGTTCTCGAGTGGGAAAAACCGACGTCTCGGTCGACTGCTTTCTGGGAATTGGGCTGCAGCCCTCGGATTGGAAGCTGATGTCGCTGAAAGGCAAGGCCGCGATTGTAGTGTCGGAGGTATTGCGTTGGTTCAGCCGCGTTTTTTCTCCGCTGCGCTACGTTGCCGACAGCGTTTACCTCACCAGTCAAAGGACATGATGGCGCGGTGCGCAGATTTTTGCTTTGCCTGCGTTGATTGGGGTAGGATATTTCTTTACTGTTAGTCGGAGGGGTTAATGTCGGGAATGCACGAAGATGCAATTTGCGGGTGGGATAACCACCCGTTCTACAAAAACGTTTTAGATGTCATGGAAGGCGCGGCGCGGGAAATCAATCTCGACCCGAACGTCTTCAACCGTTTGGCGAAACCACGGCGTTGCCTCTATGTATCAATTCCCGTCCGAATGGACGATGGCACCATCCAAACTTTCGACGGTTTCCGGGTGCACCACAACACCACACTCGGTCCGGGTAAGGGCGGCATCCGCTACCATCCCGACGTAAACTTGGCCGAATGCGCGGCCCTTTCGTTTTTGATGACTCTGAAGAACTCGTTGGTGCGCCTGCCTCTCGGCGGCGCAAAAGGCGGCATCCGCTGCGATCCCACGATTCTTTCTCGTCGGGAAAAACAGAGCCTGACTCGTCGCTATACTTCTGAAATCCACATGTTCATCGGTCCGGACAAAGATATCCCGGCTCCCGATGTGGGCACCGACCCACAAACCATGGCCTGGTTGATGGACACGTACAGCACCAACGTCGGGCACGCAGTGCCTAGCGTGGTGACCGGTAAACCGATCGAAATCGGCGGCTCGCTGGGCCGCATGGATTCCACGGGCCGTGGGGTGGTTTACACCATCATGGAAGCCGCCAAACGCATCGGGATGGATCTCGGCCCCAACACCACCGTCGCGGTGCAGGGTTTCGGCAATGTCGGTTTTTTCTCCGCCAAAATCATCAACAGCATCGGCTGCAAAGTCGTAGCGGTGAGCGATGTCTCTGGCGGGGTCTACAATCCGGCTGGCTTAGACATCAACGAGCTGCGCGAATGGATTGCCAACAATAAAGTGTTGAAGGGTTTCCCGAATGCGGAATACGTCAGCAACGAAGCGTTGTTGGAACTCAAAGTCGATATTCTGATTCCGGCCGCACTCAACAACCAAATCACGGAAGAAAACGCTGATCGCATCCAGGCCAAAATTGTGGCTGAGGGCGCGAACGGTCCCACTACCATGGGCGCCAGCAAGATCCTGCACGACAAGGGCGTGTTCATCATTCCCGACATCTTGTGCAACGCGGGCGGCGTGATTGTGTCCTACTTCGAGTGGGTGCAAGGCATGCAGAATTACTTCTGGAGCGAGAAAGACGTTAATAACAAGCTCTGGGAAATCATCACTTCGGCATTCAACCGCGTGTACGAAATGCAGGAAGCGCGGGATATTGGGATGCGGCGTGCGGCATTTGCCGTGTCGTTGGATCACCTATCCAAAGCGATGCTACTTCGGGGCTTTTACCCGTAAGTCGTTCTTTTCGGCCGTTTCTTTAACGCTCTGGGGCTTTCGAGTCCCGGAGCTTTTTTTTGCGGCTTTGGGCAATTCGCCCGGCAAGAGCTTCAGCCCGAGTTCGTGCGGCCCGTCTACCGTAATGGGCGTGCAGTTTGCGCCCTGATTGCGGATCGAACACGCTTCTTCATTGGCCAGTGCAACCAGGCTAAAAAGCCCGATGGATATCAATAACCGCTTCACGCCCCGCTCCTGTGGAAATCAAATTCACCTGGCTCTGGGTCTTGTCTTCCAGGTACCTCAGATAGGCTACCAGATTTTTGGGCAACTCGGCGGCCGAGCGGATTTGCGTCAGGTCTTCTTTCCAACCGGGGAGGGTTTCATAAACAGGCTCCATCTTGGCAAGAAGCGAAGTGTCGGCCGGGAAGGTGTCGTAGGTTTTTCCCTGGTATGTGTAGCCGGTGCAGACCTTGAGCTCGTCGATACCAGACAGTACGTCGGCTTTTGTCACCGCCAAATGCTTGATTCCCGATACCCGCAGCGCGTAGCGGATGGCGACCAAGTCTAACCAACCGCAACGTCGCGGCCGCCCGGTGGTGGCTCCAAATTCGCCGCCGCTCTGGCGCAAGCGTTCGCCCATGGCGTCTTTTAATTCGGTGGGAAACGGGCCATCACCTACGCGGGTGGTATAGGCTTTCACAATCCCCAGAAACAAAGTGTCCTTAGGCAAACGCGCGCCCAAGCCCAGCGCCCCTTGGGAGGGCAGGGTGTGCGACGAAGTCACAAACGGGTAAGTGCCGTAATCGACGTCGAGCAAGATCCCTTGCGCGCCTTCGAATAGAATTTTGCTGCCCGCCTGGATTTCATCAAAAAGCATATTCGAAACATCATGCACAAAGGGCTTCATGCGTTCGGCGATGCCGCGGTATTTTTTTACAAACTCGTCCATCCGTACTGGGGGGACTTTGTAAAATTCCTTCAAGAGGAAGTTCTTCTCTTCCAAATTGGCAGTGAGTTTCTCTTCAAACGCGGCTTCGTTGTACAAGTCGGCGATGCGAATGCCTCGGCGAGAAGCGCGGTCTTCATAAGCGGGGCCGATGCCGCGCTTAGTGGTTCCAATTCCACCTTTGCGCCCCTCGCGGGCGGCGTCGAGGTGCTTGTGGTAGTCGACGATAACGTGGCAGCGATCGGAAAGCGCGATGCGTTTTTCCAGGTCGGGTACCTGTGCTTTTTTCAGAATGTCGATTTCTTCGAGGAAGATCTCGGGATCTACTACAACGCCGGAGCCGATGAAGCACTTAGCATGCGGCCGCAAGACGCCCGAGGGAATCAGGTGCAAGACCGTCTTCTGGCCTTTGACCACCAGCGTGTGACCGGCATTGTTGCCGCCCTGAAAGCGTGCAACGATATCGGCTTCGGCCGTGTAATAATCGACAATCTTACCTTTTCCTTCATCGCCCCACTGGAGGCCGATGATGACAACACCTTGGGGCATGAGAGGCTCCTATAGTCTGACTTGAATAACCGACGTCATGCCGGGAATATCGCGCATTGCGGAAAGCATATCCGGGCCAAGGTCGGTATCCACGCTAATCAGCGCGATGGCCGAGCCCCGTTTTTCGCTGCGTCCCAGATGCATGCGTGCAATGTTAATGTTTTCGCGCCCGAGCATATTGCCCATGGCGCCGATGACGCCCGGCTTGTCGATGTTCTGAGTAAAAAGCATCGAACCCGAAAGCGTACCGTCGATGCAGAAGTCGTTTACCTTCACAATCCGCGGCTCGCTCTTTCCGAACAGGGTACCGGCCACCGTGAGGGTTTCGTCCCCTTCGATGGTAAGGCGTACCAAGCTGCCGTAGTCGCTGCAGCTTTCATCGGCGGATTCTTCCAGCCGAATGCCGCGCTCTTTTAAAGTTTTGCGAGCAGTGACGAAATTCACCGGGCTGCCCGTAAGGCTGCTGAGCAAACCTTGAAGCACGGAAAGGGTAAGCACTTCGCGTTTGATTTCGGCGCCCAGGGCTTCGTAGCTCACTGAAATGCGCTTCACATTTTTGTGCTCGGCGGCTTGGGCCGCGAACGATCCCAGTTTTTCGCAAAGGGTGAGGTGGGGCTTCAAAAACTCCAACTCTTCGCGCGTCACGTTAGGGACGTTGATCGCATTCTTCAAAGCGCCGTTGCGGACATATTCGGCCACCTGCTCAGCGACTTCCAAACCCACTTGGTATTGCGCTTCTTCAGTGCTGGCTCCCAAGTGGGGAGTCAGTACGACATCGGTGCGCTTTAAGAAGGGGTGGTCCGCCGGAAGAGGTTCTTGCTCGAAAACGTCGAGCGCCGCGCCCTTAATGAGCTTCTTTTCCAACGCTTCCAGCAGAGCCGTCTCGTCGACAATACCGCCGCGCGCGCAGTTGATGAGGTACGCGTTCTTTTTCATTTTAGAGAAAGCTTCGCGGCCAACCAGGTTGCGAGTGGCGTCGAGCAAGGGCACGTGCACCGTGATGTAATCGGCTTTGGCGTAAAGTTCATCTAACGGCACCAGGCTGACGCCGTACTTCAAGGCGGCTTCCGCCGACAAATAGGGATCGTAGCCGATGACGTTCATCTTTAAGCCTAGCGCTCGTTCGGCGACGGCTTTGCCAATATTGCCCAAACCCATCACACCCAACGTTTTGCCGCGGATTTCAGAGCCCTGGAAACTTTTCTTGTCCCACTTGCCTTCCCGCATGCTGGCGTCGGCCCGAGCGATATGGCGCGAGACGGCAAAAAGCATTGCCAGTGCGTGCTCGGCGGTGGTGACAATGTTACCGGTGGGGGCATTCATCACCACGACGCCTTGTTCGGTGGCCGCCGCCACATCCACGTTATCGAGGCCGATACCGGCGCGGATAGCGAGTTTGAGGTTGCGGGCATTTTCGAGCAAGCCGCGGTCGATCTGGGTGCGCGAGCGCACAATCAGAATATCGATCGAAGGAATGATTTCTTTCAGGTCCGCGCGCGGGATGTCTTTGTATTCCAGAATTTCCAGCGCGGGAATTTGTTTGAGCCGCGAGATGGCTTCCGTCGATAATCCGTCGGCAATGAGTAATCGCATGCGTTAGGCCTTGTCACTTTCGAGGAAGTACTTGGCAGCCGCTGCGGGGCCGGCGCCGAGTTCAATGTTCACACCGAGCTTGGACAAGCCCATTTCCACCGCCGACAAAATGGTCAGCATGTCGAGCTCGTCGAAGTAACCCAGGTGAGCCAATCGGAACATCTTGCCCTTGTACGCGTCTTGGCCTTCGGCAATCGTGATGCCGTAGCGGTCGCGCATATGAGAGATTAGCTTGTCGCCGGCGTCCGAGCCCTTGGGCATCAAAACCGCTGTAACGGAAGGAGCAGGCGCTTTTTTCGCCAGCAGCTCCAGGCCCATGGCAGTAACGCCGCGGCGAGTGCCCTCGGCCAAGCGCGCATGGTGGGCAAAAACAGGCTCGAGACCCGTTTCCCGGAAGCGTTTCAAGACGACGTCCAAGCCTTCGATGAGGCTCACGGCCGGAGTCCACGCGGTTTGGCCGGTAGAAAGGCCCTTTTCTTCGGCTTTCAAATCAAAATAGAACTTGGGCAAATTGGATTTGCTGCGAGCGTCCTGAGCGCGTTTAGACAACGCGATGGTCGATAGCCCTGGAGGCAGCATGAGCGCCTTTTGGGAGCCGCTCACTACGGCGTCGAGACCCCACTCGTCCATGGGCAAATTACAAACGCCCAAGGCGGTAATCGCATCCACGAAAATAAAAGCATCGCTATTTTGTTTCACCACTTCGGCGATTTCTTTCACCGGGTGCAAGACGCCGGTGGAAGTTTCAGAGGCTTGCATCAAAACCGCGCGGGTGTTCGGGTTGGCCGCGAGCACGCGCTTTACTTCGTCGGGGTCGACCGCATTGCCCCACTCGACTTTGATTTCGTGGACTTTAAGGCCGAACTTTTCGCTGATTTTGGTCCAGCGCTCGCCGAACTTACCGCCATTAACGACAACGACTTCGTCGCCGGTCGAGAGGCAGTTGGTGATGGTGGCTTCCATCGCGCCGGTTCCCGACGCTGCTAGCACATAGGCCGGTTGTTTCGTTTGGTGTAAGAAAGCCAGATTTTCCCAAACCCGCTTGAGGGTAGTGGCGAATTCCTTGGTGCGGTGGTGCAACGGCGCTTTGGCCATGGCCGAGAGAACTTCCTCGGGAACGGGCGTTGGACCAGGTGCAAAGATGCGGGCTTTCTCAAACAAAGGGTGTGATTTCATAACGGTGTTTTATGAGGCGGGGGCAGATCCGTCAAGAAACCCAACCTTTGCCCGAATCCCCGTCCTATCCGGGGCTGCTGGGAAGGAATCCCCTTAGGCACGCCACACCGCTTTTGGTTTCTATTGTGCTTGTTCACGCTCGCATCGCAGATCAGTCCGTGCGTCCCATGGGTCTTTTGGCTGCGATGAACGGCCTATGGGGATCCCTTCCCAGCAGCCCCGGATAGGACGGGTGTTTGGGTACGGCCTGGGACTTGGGAAGAATGGGTCCCCAACTCAAAATCACCTCTCGGAGCTGGGCGGTACGGGTCTAAAACTGGCCTACCTGCAGTGCCGGCAGAGTGACTCATCTGGGCAGCAAAATGGCATTGTGGTAGTGAATGCTCAACGCGGGGTGGGCGCGGTGGCGCTAAATTTGGAGTTCGCGATGATAAGAGCCGTTCTATCCCTCTGTGCATTCACTATCCTTATGCCCACAGGCTCATCCGCGATGTGCAAAGACGCTCTGATTGAAGTCAGCTTTGACGAGGGGCTTCGTCGCACCTATGCGAAAATCGAAGAAAAGTTACAGAACGGATCCTCGGAAAACGTAGTTGTTGTCATTGTCTATGGGGAATCGAATGCTGGGAAGTCGACTTTCCTTAGCGGTTTGCAGGCCCTCCTGAAAGATCGCGAGCACGTCAAAGTTCACGATAGTGGCGGTGGGACCGCTCCCACCAGGGAACGTCTCGAAATTACAAGAGAGCTCTTTGAGATATTTCGGGAAGATCACGAGCCTGCAAATAAACTTAGTATAGTTTATTTGGTCCATGTAACTCGTTGCAAAGAAGACCTCCCATATGATCATTTCGGAACAATCGAGGAAGATCCAACCCAAGCTCTAGAGGAGATGCTCTCAGTAACGGGAACTATTTCAGTTGGGATTTACCATCCGAAATTCGGTTGGCACCCTCCGCAAGCCGAACTTTATGATGTCGTTGTCCGTAACGGCTATTAACCCCCGAATAAGACGGGCGTTTGGGTCCGGGAAGAATGGGCATCCGCTTTACTGCTCCCAGGACCGGCGGAAAGCGCCGCCAACCGCACCTCCCGAACATCTTTCCGTAGGCCGTCGACCTACCTCCGAAAGGGGTTTTCCGCCCTGTCCCGAGGGCGGCGCGAGGGGCCGTTCATCGCCGCCAAAGGACAAATGGAACGCACGGATCGCTCGGCGATGCGAGCGGGAGGAAAAACGGTAGATGCGAACGAGCCCGCAGGCGTGCCCATCGCGCCGCCCTCGGGACAGGGCGGAAAACCCCGTTCGCAGGAAGGGGTGACAATCCACGGCAAGGTGTTAAAAAGATGACGCAAAGCATTGCTTTCCTGAGCGGGCTCTGGCATAATGCCGACTCCTTACAAAGCAATCCTTTTTAAATAATCAGTTGGGGGTACGCGAGTGGAGCAGTACGTAGACGGTATGTCGAAAGCAACGAAGCCAACCAAGGCCGCGGCGAAAGCCAAGACGCCTTCTGTTCTCGAGATGATCAAGGAAGACGTCGAGCTCAAAGACTTCTTCAAACTGGTTAAGGAAAACGATTTCCGCGACAAAGCCGTTACGCTTTTGCGCGAGCGCATTTCTCAGATGAAGTGATCGAGCCTCGCTTTCCGAAAGCCGCCCTTACCGGGGCGGCCTTTTTTTTGCCTTTTGGTCCGGGATGACTCCTTGCCATCTCCTTGTTTTTAAATAGGATAGGCCCCCATGCAAACACGACCGAGTTCCCTCATCATGGGCGTTCTAAACGTCACGCCCGATTCCTTTTCCGACGGCGGAAATTACTACGCCAAGGGCAGTGCTTTGCAACAAGCCGAACGCCTGGTTTTGGACGGTGCCGATATTATCGACGTCGGGGGAGAGTCCACTCGCCCTGGAGCACAGCCGGTTTCATTGCAAGAGGAGATGGATCGGGTGCTGCCGATCGTGGAGGCGATTCGTTCCACTCTTTCGGTTTCCATTTCGGTCGATACCCGCAAGTTTGAATTGGCCCGCGAAGCGGTGCGCGCCGGTGCTTCCATTATCAACGATATCTCAGGCGGCAGTGATGTGCGCCTTTTGGATTTGATGCGCAATAGCACGGCTCAATTGGTTTTGATGCATATGCGCGGCACTCCGGAAAACATGCAGCAGGATCCCGACTACCCGAAGGGAGTGGTTCCTGAGGTTCGCGCTTTTTTGGCTGAGCGGGTTCGCGCTTTTCGCGAAGCGGGTGTTTCCAAGGAGCGCCTTTGGGTCGATCCGGGAATTGGTTTTGGCAAAACGCTCACCCACAATTTGGAACTGCTTCGAGGCATCAAGGATCTTGCCGCGGTGGGCGGGCGTTTGGTCATCGGCACGTCCCGCAAGTCTTTCCTAGGGGGCCTTTTGGGCGATCCCAAAATCGATTTTCCCGCTCGGGAGGCCGGTACGATTGCTTCCAATCTTTGGGCTCGCACCCACGGGGCGAGTGTCTTCCGCGTGCATGACGTGGCGAATATGAAGCGCGCGCTACAAACTTGGACCGCCATCGAATCTGGTTCGGCCCCGACCTAACTCTTATGAAACAGTTGACCCGAGTTGCGGTGGGCCTTGGCGGAAATAAAGGAGATCGTGCCGCGTTTCTCCAGGCGGCTTTGGAGCGAATCGGGGAAGATCTCCTCATTGGTGCAAAATCCTCTGCTTTTTACGAAACGCCAGCTTGGGGCGGGGTGGCCACGGCGCCGTTTTTAAATGCCGTCGTCGTCGGCGAAACCGACTGGAAACCGCCCGCGATTCTCAATTACCTGAAAGAACTCGAACGCGAATTGGGGCGCAAGCCCGCGCCCAGGTATGCCGACCGCGAAATCGATTTAGACGTTTTGGTTTACGGCGAAACCGTTTGGAATTCGGACGGCTTGATAGTTCCCCACCCAGAGCTAACCAAAAGATCTTTCGTGCTCATCCCTTTAAATGAGGTCTGGCCCGACTGGAAAGACCCCCACTCCGGAAAAACCCCCGCTCAACTATTAGCCCCCTAGTTTCCGAGAGGGTCCAGTCGCTTTTCGGAAGATTTTAGGTTGCTAGGAAGTTTACTTCGGGTTTCCAGCGGGGGCGCAATTCGCCGACTAGGTAGAGCGAGCCGGTGATGAGGAGTGTTTCTTTTGGGCCCATGTAGCGGGTTGCATGAGTAACGCATGCCTCTGGATCGGGAATAAAAAATGTCAGCTTTTCGTAACCCGCCGGCATTTTGTTTTCGAAGCGGCCAATGCGGGTGAGGATCACGTCCGACGCTACGGCCTGCAAGGCCTTCAACATTTCTGCATGGGGTTTGTCGGGGGCAAAGGCGCAAATCACGCGCGGTTTGCAATTCAGTAAGCCCAAAGTTTCGACCAGAGTTTGGATTCCTGCCGGATTGTGATCGCCCGAAAGCACGATGCGCGGCTGCTCTTGCACCACTTCCATCCGCCCCGGATTACGCACGCGTGCGAACGCCATCTGTAATTGATCGACGGCCAGTGCCGGGGCGATAAACCGGGCTAGGTCGTAGGCGACCGCTGCGTTCTGGGCCATGCCCGGCGTGGGGGTGGCCAAATGGAAGGGCGTGCCGTGCAACTCCACCGTTTGCCCCGACCACTGCACCTGCTTAACCAGCGCGGGCTGCTTCCACGCATAGTGCACTGGTGCTTTTAATTCTGCCGCACGTTTTTCCAAAACGGCTTCCAGGTTCTCCCCTCGGACGTGCGTGAACACGGGCACCCCTGCGCGCATAATTCCCATTTTCTCCGTGAGAATCGCTTCGAGGGTTTTGCCCAGGTAAGCCTGGTGATCAAAATCAATGGTGGTGATGGCGGTGGCGATGGGGGTAGTGACGTTGGTGGAGTCTAAGCGCCCACCCATTCCCACTTCCAGCACCAGGTAATCCAGTCCCGCCTCTTTCGCCCACACAAAGCAAAGCAGGTTCACAAACTCGAAGTAGGTGAGCTGGAATTGATCCGCCAACGCTTCCCACTTGGGTGCGAGAGCATCCAGGCTCGCGGCCGATAGAGGCACTAAATTGTGCAGGATGCGCTCGCGGGGGTGCTGAAGGTGTGGGGAGAGGAAGGTTCCCACCTGCTTGCCGGCAGATATAAGTGCGGAACTCGCCAAGAGTGAAACGGATCCCTTCCCGTTGGTGCCGGCAATGACGATCGTTTTGACGCTTTTGTGGGGGCTGCCGGCGGCCTCTAGTGCCTGAGTAAAGTGATCGAGGGAATAATGGATGCGGGATTCGCCTCCGAGCCGCTCCAAAATTTTTAAAAAAGGTCCGTTATTTTCCATAAAGCCTGAGTGTCCAAAATTCAGTCGATTCCACTTTAATCATTTCAACCCTTTAGGTCCCAGTGTCTGATCCGGTTACACCGGCTTCAACGAAGCACCAAAAGATCGACGCACTCTTCGAGTCTCATAAGTCATCGAGAATACGGGCAAATGCAAGTGTGCACTCCTAGTGGCCCACTGGCAAACCGCTTGCACTAGGTAGAGGCAGGGGAAATCAAAAATTTTCAGGGGGACTCAGTCGTGATTATCGCATCCAATATCTACAACTTCTCAGACTACCGGGATTTTCTTAAAGACCGCTACCGCCAGTTGAAAGCAGCGGATCCGGTGTTCTCGTTCCGCCACTTCTCGAAGCAAGCTGGTTTCGGTTCGCCGAACTACTTGAAACTCGTGATGGACGGCAAACGCAATTTAAGCCAAGAAGCCATCGGCAAATTCGCCAAGGGCCTTCGCCTGGACAACCACGAATCGGAATTCTTCCGTTACATGGTCGAGTACAACCAGTGCGAACACCCTTCGAAGAAAAAAGTATTCGAAGCGAAGCTGCTGTATCTTCGTGAGTTGTTCAAAGTCAAAACGCTCATTCCTGAGCTCTATGACTACTACCACGAGTGGTACCACGCCGCGATTCGCGAGATGGTCAAGAAGGCGCCCGTTAAGAACGATCCAGCAGTGATTGGCGGAAACTTGGTTCCCGCGATTACGATGGAAGAAGCGGCGGCTTCGGTGGATTTGCTGTTGAAGCTCGGCTTCGTCGGCCAAACCAACGATGGCACTCTCGTTACCAAAGAATCGACGCAAGTCGATGAGTCGAGCGTGGCTCTTGCTCAAAAAATTCACTACGAACAAATGGCCGAACTCGCGGCTCAGTCGCTCTACACCCAGGGTCCCGAGACCCAGGATTTCGAGAGCATTACTCTGAGCTTGCCCGAGAGCAAAGTCGGTGAATTGCGGATGAAAATTCGCGAACTCATCGAAACCTTGAACTCGGCGAACACCAGCAATCCTGCCGATGCAGTGTTCCAGCTTAACGTTCAGTTCTTCGCTTTGACGAAGTCGCTGATTGGTAAGCGCGAAGAAGGCAAAGAAGTCGATACCACGACTATCTAATTCGTCTTTGATTTCCCAAAGTCGAAAAGCCGCTGGGGCCTCAAGCCCGGCGGCTTTTTTTTTATTGTTGGATAAGCGAGGTTTGCGAGCCGAACCGCCGCTCGAGGAAATCGTTGATAAGCAGATACGCCCCCGTAGGATCATACATCCCGATGCGTTCTCCTCCGGCGTTTACCAGAGGGTACGAAGTAAGCACGTCGTGACGGGCACCGGGAATGATGTAGAGCTCCACAAGCGGGTTGATGCGAGCTTGGTTTTCGAGCCACGCTCGGGTTTGCGCGGGTACCTCGGGGTCGTTCTCTCCGATCAGAACCAAAGTCGGCACGCGGAACGGCTGGGGGGCATCGGCCCAGCTTGCCCCCTGAACCGCTTTGTACCACCAGTGAAACGCTGGCCAGTTCGGAGTGAAGAGCTTCCCCTCGGCGGCGATGCGATGGAACTTGGCGACGCTTTCATCGAACCCCGCAGCCACTCCGGGAATAACGGGTCCGAGAAAAATCAAGCCATCCACCTGGGCCTGGATGCGGTGATCGCCTAGGAGGGTGGGAGAGGCGCTCGCTCCAATGGGCACTAGTCGGTCGATTCCGTAGTGTGCACGTAAGCGCGAAAAATGGCCGCTGAGCGTAGATAGGGTGGCCGCTCCGCTGCCCCAACGGTCTTCGAAAAAGTGGGCTTTTTCACTGCCGACAAAATTGCCGGACATCGGCCAATCCATTGTCTCGGATACCACGCTAAAAAGAGAACGGTCTTGTTTGGCCAATTCTTTTGCGACCGCTTTGCGGATGCTATCACGCGGGAAGCTGAACGCGCGCGACCAGCGCAGAGGGGTCCCGCCGTGGCTCGTTTTGAGTGCGCCAATGCCATGAAAAATGGGCAAAATGAGTCGAGGATTCTGAGGCCAATTCTGGCGAGGAATAAAATAGCGAAAAGTCCCAAGCTCCCCGTCGTAGAAGGCGCGCACGCCATCGAGCGGTTGGTTTTGGAAAAAGATTTGGCGCTCGGCTCCCCAACTCGCCAAGGTATCTGGGCAGATTTCTCCCTGCTGAGGAAAGAGAGGGGGGAAAAATTCCACACGGCCTCGCGCTTTCGAGATGGCGAGCGTGTCTTCTTCCGAAGCGCAGATCGGAAACGAAAGAAAAATAACTGCGAGCAGTATGCTGACTGAAACTACCTTACCCATGGGACATTAATGCGTAGCATGGAAAAGCTGAAACCGCCAATAGCGAACACTGCAACGCGTTAGTTAGCGGGTGAGGCGAAAAAAAGTGCTCAATTTAGTGGTGGCACGAGGGCGGACGGCGATGCCCAGTTGTTTGAAGAGCAGGCGCACCGCTTTTTCCGCGCCTCGCCGGTTGCGGGTCTCGATTTCGAGCTCGTAAAAAGTGTGCGAGCCGACCTGCCAACGATCCAACTCTCCCGCGTAGCGGCCGACTTTGATAGGGCGGCGCCAGGTTTGCAAACTACCAATCGGGTGGAGGCGATCGGGGTGGATAGTCGATAGATGGCGGGCAAGCGCGCGCATCACGGGCGACGCCAAATTGCTCAAACGCCTTCGCTTTGCCAGTAAGGCCTGGGCGGTAGCGAACGGCAGTTTGCTTTCCCATTCCTGGCGGCGGTGCCAGCCCTCTTTCGCGCCTGCTTCCGTAGTGGCCACAGCGCACTTCAGGGTGATGGTTGCTTTTTTGCCATTTTCAATGCGCACCCGCAAACCCGCTTGGGCTTTGCGTAAAGCGCGATCGGAAGTTTCGAAGTAGCTGTTCACTTGGTGCACATCGCGCGCCCCAGTGGCGGTGCCCAAAAGCTTTTCATACCCGCTTCGGCTCAGGGCGAATTTGAGTTCTTCTTCCACGTTAGTCGAGAGTACTGGGATCGACCGGAGTCACCGGCAGGCTCTGTGCTTGTTGGCGGGCTTCCTCGGCTAGCAAGGTCGATAGATACCGTTCGGTGTAACTGGGGATAATCACCACAATCAATTTGCCTTTGTTTTCGGGTTTGGCTGCGATCCGCAAACCGGCGACGACAGCCGCCCCTGAGCTAATTCCGATCGGCACGCCTTCGCTGCGAATGATTTCTCGGGCCATCGCCAGCGACTCATCGGAACTCACTTTTTCGACGCCATCCACCATCGTCTTATCGAGGTTGCGGGGAATAAAGCCTGCGCCAATACCTTGGATTTTATGGGGGCCGGGAGCGCCGCCCGAGATAACCGCTGATTCCACCGGTTCCACGGCAATCATTTTCACTGACGGTTTCTTTGCTTTCAAAGCTGAACCCACCCCGGAAAGAGTCCCCCCGGTTCCAACCCCAGCCACTACGATGTCGACTTTACCGTCGGTATCGTCCCAGATTTCTAGCGCGGTGGTTCTGCGGTGGATGTCGGGGTTGGCGGCGTTGTCGAATTGGCTAGGCAGAAAAGCATCGGTGCGAGCGGCCACGAGTTCGCGGGCTTTCGCCACCGCTCCACGCATTCCCAACGGGGCGGGGGTCAACACGACTTTGGCGCCGAGCAAGATCAGCAGAGTACGCCGCTCCATCGACATCGTTTCGGGCATGACCAAAGTGCACGAATACCCCTTGGCTGCGCACACGAACGCCAACGCTACGCCGGTATTCCCACTCGTGGGTTCAATAATGTGCATGCCGGGCTTGAGCACGCCTGCCTTTTCGGCGGTTTCGATCATATTGGCGCCGATGCGGTCTTTCACAGAGCCGAGTGGATTGAAGAACTCGAGTTTGAGGACGATCTGCCCCGGGAGATTTCGGCCCACCCGCTGAAGTTTTATCAGCGGCGTGTTGCCGATGGTGTGGACGATGCTTTCAAAAATACGCATGACGGACTCCTTACTTGATCGCTTCGTGGCAAAGTTCTTTACCCGGCTCAATCCCGCGTGGAATCACTCGACCCGGGATGCCCACCACGGTCGAGAAGGGTGGCACATTTTCAATCACTACGGAGTTTGCCCCAATGCGAGAGCCCCGACCGATCACGATATTGCCCAAAACTTTTGCGCCCGCGCCAATTACGACATGGCATTCGATGGTAGGGTGCCGTTTCACTTTATGCGTGTCGGTGCCGCCGAGGGTAACACCTTGGTAAATGATCACGTTGTCGCCAATTTCGGCGGTTTCGCCGATGACGGTTCCCATTCCGTGATCGATGATCACGTTGTTCCCTAAACGGGCGCCGGGGTGAATATCGATACCGGTCAGAAAACGCGAAAGCTCCGATACGAAACGCGCTGGAAAGGTGAGCCCCCAAAGGAAGAGGCGATGAGCCACGCGGTGCAGGTACACGGCTTTCACGCCGGGATACAGAAGCAAGATTTCCAATTGGCTGCGGGCAGCTGGATCGTACTCTTTGAAGGCCTTAATCATAGAGGACGTTAGATTATCAGCTTGGACTCGCCCTTGCGAGCGCAGCGAAGCGGTTAGATGGCAAAAAAAAAGGCCGGGCGACTTCGGGTTAGGAAGTCGACCGGCCTCAAAGGGTGTTTACGGGTTACTTCGTCCGCTTGGACTTTTTCGCCTTGGTGCTCTTCACATTTTCCAATGCGGCGAGCATATCAATCTCGGCCGTCGGAGCGGCTGCGCGGTGCACGGCTTGGACTGCGCCGCCGTGGCTCAGTGCCGCCTGACGGGCGGATTGAGAAAACGACAAGCTCAGCACCGATAATAAAATGGCCATCAAGCTGGTGCCAAACGCGATTTTAGACGCCGAACCCGAGCGAGGCGCGCTGGCCTTCATCGATTTCTGCAGCACCACCGCATAGTGGTCGGGCAATTCGCGCAGCAAGCCGTTCACTTTATCGAGGCTCGCCACAATCGCTTCGGTGGTTAGCTTTGCGGCTTCCCATTGAAGGACCACGGCATCTTTTTCCACGGCCGGAACCGGGGGAGCCACGGGAAGCGCGACCGGAGCAGCTGCAACAGCAGCAGCAGCGACCGGCGTTTCTTCAATCGCCGGTTCCACCTTGGGTTTGCGCGGTGCCCGCTTGCGGGGGGCCTTGGGTTCCTGAATTTCTTCATCGAGCGAATCGGCTTCGATGCTGGCCGGCTCTTTCAACGCATCTTCATCGGAATCATCGGCTTCGCCCAACTCAAGCTCCAGCTCTTCGTCGCCGCCGAGTTCGATTTCTTCATCCAAAATTTCTTCGTCTTTTTTCTTACGGCCCATGGTTCGCACCCTCCACGGAGCCAAGAGAGAGCAAGGTGTATGCCAGCAGTGTCGTGCGGAAGTTTCGGGCGGAAGTGCCGTTTTGCGGCGCTTTTGGTCGTGGGAGGGACGCAGAAGGTCAGGGCAAAAAAACAAAAGCGGCCAGCCGCCGTGAGAGAAAACTCTCGAAAGAGACTGGCCGCTTTGAATGCTTACTTAGCGGAGCGGATCATTTTTTCGACTTCTTCGATATGATCGGTTTCTTCGCAAATCAATTTCCGGGTCATTTCTTCGAGCGCGACTTCACCTTCCACGAGCTTCAAAAGACCGTGGTAGAGGTTGAGGCCTTCGCGTTCAAAAGCGAGTGACTCTTTCAGGATTTCCAAAACATTGTGTTCGTTAGTTTCGGGAACCGGCTTCACTTTTACCGACGGGTGGCCGCCGAGCGCGGTGATTTTTTCCCCGATTTGTACGGCGTGGGTGATGCCTTCGTTGGCGTGGTCGCGGAACCAGCCAGTGATCGGAATGCGGTTCGGTCCGAAAATCATGAAGCTATAGTGGAGGTAGCGCACGACGCCGGAAAGCTCGGCTTCTAAAATCTTGTCTAGTTGGCCTAAGATCTCGGCATTATTAGGGTTTCCCATTTAGTCTCCTTGGTAACCGCCTCAAAGGCCACAGGGTCGGCCTGGGGCGGTGTTGAGGTGGGGGTAGGCAAGGTGATATCCTAAGAGGATATGGTCAAGCAGAAACGGTTTCTGAGCGTCTGGTGGGGCCTCCTTGCGCCCCTGGCCTTGGCCGTGCCCGCCTTGGGCGAAAATGCACAAGGGTACACTCAGCCCCAACCGCAGGGTCAGGCCGCACCGCCCGCCAATCTCAACCCGCAGCCCGCTGCGGGCAGTAACGGCATCAAGATTTGGGACGATCGAGTTTTTGACTTGAACGGCGGCACCGCTGAACCGGAAACGCGGACCAGCGCCGGTGGCTCGCGGCGTTACTTAGACAAGACCAAGGAATTGGATTACAACACCGAACAACGTGCCCGGTGGATGGGTGCTTGCGCCTCGTTGAAAGACTCGAACTTCAAAGCGTACGGCGAATGCGTCGAAGCGCAGAAGAAGAAAGAGTTGGGGAGCCGGACTAATTTTGGATCGCGCGAAGGTGCGTCGTCCGGATCCGAGGGGCTGAACAAACCGTCGAGTGCACCTGCCGCCATGCAGGGCATTAGGCCTACCGACAGTCAACCGTCGGAGTCGGAAGCAGAATAAGTCGATGTTGAAGCTGTCCCATATTGCCATTGCCACTCCCAAAATCGAAGAAGTAGCGAAAAAATTGGCGGCCCTAGCCCTGCAAGTGGAAGCCACCCATGCGGTGCCCACCGAGCGAGTGACGGCGGCGATGATACCGGTGGCGGTGTCGGAGCATTTTCGCATCGAACTTTTGGAACCCACCGCGACGGACTCGCCGATCGCGAAGTTTCTGGAAAAGAAACCTTCGGGTGGCCTGCACCATATTTGTTTTGAAGTCTCGCAGTTGGAACGTTGGCTGGATGTGCTGAGTAAGGCGGGAATGGAAGTTTTGGCCCCGGGCATTCGCAAAGCCGCACGCGGCCGGGCGCTTTTCATCCACCCCAAGAGCATCGCCGGCGTTTTGGTTGAATTGGAAGAGATCACCACCTCGCACCCTTAAAGGGGAATCCCATGCGCTACGACCAGATCAGTCCCGTGCCTCCGCTCACGAAGGTCACCAAGACACTCATCATCGCTTGTACGGTGACGTACTTCGTGGAGTTTGTGCTCTCGCATTTGGGGGTGCGCTTGGGCGAATGGCCCATCGATGAGGTATTCGGATTAGTGCCGGGCTGGATTTTGCAGGATTGGAAATTCAGTTACCAGTTCGTGACGTACCTTTTCCTGCACGGGCACCCCTTTCATCTGCTGATGAATATGCTGATTCTTTGGTACTTCGGTGCCGAGATAGAAATGCGCTTGAGCGAGAAGGGGTTTCTTTTTTACTTCTTCCTCTGCGGCATCGGCGCGGGGGTTTTTAATTTCCTGGTGAACATATCCTTCTTCGACGGCCAGAACCTGATGAGTCCTATTATCGGCGCTAGTGGCGCGATTTATGGGATCCTGGCTGCGTATGGGATTTTCTACGGCGATCGATACTTCTTGGTTTTCTTTTTGATCCCGTTGCAAGCGCGTTGGTTCGTGCTGGTAATCGCGGCGATTGAATTGATCATGGGAGTGGAAGGGAGCCCCAAGGACAACGTGGCGCATTTTGCTCATTTGGGCGGAATGGGCATTGGGGCAGCGTATATTTGGCTCCGCTATGTATTGCCCAAGGGCGGCAAAGGTTCCGGTCCCAAGCGGGATCGCGAGAAAGAAGCGTTGAAGAAAAAATTCACTCTTATCGTGAACGAAAAGGGCGATGGGATCTCGACCAAAGAAGACGATGGCGGTCCCAATTACTGGAACTAGATGGCGTAAAGCAAAAGCGCCGCCGCAGCGGGCAACGCCTGAATGTAGAAAATACGTTTCGAGACGGTAGCCCCGCCAAAGATTCCCGCTACCACCACGCAGCTCAAACTAAAGAGTTTGAGGACGTCGCCTGCCGGTCCCCAGCCCAGTCCCCAAAGCAACCCCACCGCCAAAAACCCGTTATAGAGCCCTTGATTCGCTGCTAGGACGCGCGACGCATTCGCGAATTCCTGACTCGAACCGAAAACCTTTCGCCCAAAAGGTTTGGTCCACAGAAACATTTCCAGAACCAAAAAGTAGAAGTGAGCGAAGGCGACCAAGAGCACCAGGGTATCGGCGATGTTTTTCATGCCGCCTAGTATGCCGCTCCGCTGCGTCTTGTCCAGCCTTCGTGATTATTCGTAACCGCCCGAGGGAGGGACGAAATTTTTCACCCAGTGCGCCTCGGGCGTTACGGCGTCGGGCGCTTTGGAATGTTGGGTATCGAGGAATACCAAGATGGCTTTGGGAAACGCTTCGCCCATGGCGTTTAAGTTCTTAGGCTCGTTTTCAACCACCGCCACGACTTGGCCCATTTTGGCGATCGACGCAAAGGCTGCTCGTTTAAATTCCAAGTCGTCGTCGGCGGCTTTCGGTTTCAAAATCAAACTTGTCTGGCGACCCGTCGGTAAGTCCCGTTTTTTCAAGCTCGCCAACGTGCCTTTTTGCATCCGCGGAACATCTCGCCCGGTCAGGTACACAATATGGGCTCCCAAACCCAATAGCCGTTTTACATAAGCGGCCGCGCCCGGAGTGGCTTCATCACGCTCGCAGTAGCGATCGGAAAAAAAGCGCGGCGACCAGAACGCCTTCCACTTCTTGAGAAGTTCGTCGTCGTGCACATTCAGCTGATCAAATGCATCCTTGGCGTCGTAGCGCATATCACTCAGCGCTGCTTTTGCCAGGCGGGGGGCAATGTCGGGGTAGTCTGCCTGCACTTGAGGGTTGGCTGCGAACTCGTGCAAGATGCTCAACGTTCGCGTCCGCCCATCAAAGAGCGTGTCGTCTAGGTCGAAGATAACTACCGGGTGGTTTTTCTTGTCGGTGGTACGGACCTGTTCTGCCACTTGGTCCAGAACCACGGAGGAGTAAGCGACAGGAGTTCCCTGACGCACCGGGGTGAGATCGGGCTTTTCACCTGGTTGGGCGCACTGAGTCAGCAACAGGGTTAGAAATAGAAAAGCGTAGCGCATCGATCTCCCTTTAATGTGAGGGTAAAAAAATAAAGGGGGCGCGGCCGTTTGTCACCTTTCGGCGACACGAGTGGCGGCGCGGGCGGTGAGGGGGCCGGTGGCGAAAGCGCCCTCGTGTTCGAAAAAGGGACCAAAGGCCCGAAGCTTGCCACTCATCTGGACATCGTCGACTGCTTGATCGTCGGTATCAAAGCGGAAGGAAAAATCGAAACTAAGCTCAAGCCCTTGGTTGAAGGCGTCGGTCCGTCGGTGTTTGAATTGCACTTTTTGCTGGGCGCCTGAATGCAGCTGTTCCAACGAGAGCGTTTGCTCGGATTTCAAAGTCAGAAAAGGGCCCACCAACTGAACATGCACTTGGCGCGCGTCGAGCGGATCCACGACGAATGTCACCACCGCCAGCGGCACTCGCAAGCCGGGGTCTCCCCACCGGGGCAATTCGGCGGCCTGGGGGAATTCGCCCACCAATTTTGCTTTGACCCGTTCGGCCACTTGCTTGCTCAACCAGCTGTCATTCAAAATTTCGACTTCGGTGTAGCTCAATGACCCCTGATTGAATTGGTAGTGATGGAACGCGCTGTCGGCGGCCGATTGCGTTTCCATAGGGGGATGGATACCGGCTTGCGAGGGGCCTAGCGTACCGTTGGGAGCTTCACCGAACCAGAATGTGCCGGCGGTGGCACTGACGCCGAGAAGGGCCGCGCCGCAAACGTATTTGGCTCGGCGCGAAGATAAGGAGCCGCCCTCCACCGGGGGAATCAATGAGATGAGACCTACGACCAAGGCGAGAAAAGCGTTGTGTAGACGACGGAGGCGCTGGGGGTCGGACATCAGAGAGGACGAATAACCGGTGTGCCGCAGAAGTTCAAGGACCTTTGAACGACGATTGGGGGACGGCAACGGCATAAGAGTTAATTTCGCGCCACATAGTCGGCGGCTGTCTGGGCTAGGTAGGCCAAACCCGGATCATTCTGCCCTCCTGCCAGAAACAGCAAGGCTCGCAGGGATTGATAGGGCGTTGCCATGGTGCGAGAAAGTTGGGGAGTGGCGCGCCAGTTGTCCACGTATCGGTCGCGGAAGTAGGTGAAAATATCTTCTCGAGTTAAGCCGACTGCTTCGTCGTCGTCTGCGTCCGGCTCGTCGGCATAGGCATCTACCAAAACCTTTGCTTGCGCCGACAGGCCCTTTGCAAAGGCAGAATCCAAATACCGGATCAGCGGGGTGGGTTTGCCTAGAAAGTTGGATAGCGCTGTATTGGCGTATATCGGCATAGTATCGGGTAAGCAAAAGCTACTGGCGGTGCCGAAATTGCCCTCGATAATACGAAATGTTCCGTCGACCAACTGTACTACGTCTAGGCCCGCGCTCAACGTCCGGTACCGGCTGGGTAGCCGCGCGAAGACGCCTGCCACGAAACGCGCGGCTTGCTCGCCCTCCTCGGGGAAATATTCCAGGTTGTAACGAAAGTTAGTCCCCACCACCCGACCTTGAAAAACGTCTACTCGAAATTCGATATTGTTGCCGTAGTGGCTGCGGCGTACGGGGAGAAATTGTTGAAAGAATACTTCGTCTCCGCCTAGGAGCAGGTTGCGCAAAATAAGTAAGCGGTAATCGTCTTCCCAGTGCGTTTCGAAGCCAACGTTGTCTAGAAGGTTCCCGCGCAAGCCGGTTTCGTTTTTTGCGCTTTTAAGAGCTTTATAAAAAGCCCGAGCATTTTTGACGGCTTGGAAATTTCGATAGTTCCATAGCTGGCCTGACTCCATGCTCGCGGAATCGTATCGGTGCTTAATAAAGAACTTTCGCATTTCGTCAGGGAGGGTAGCTACGGCCATTTCAAAAAAGCTGCGCAGCTTTTTATTCAAGATTCGAACTTGGGAGAGTGAGGCAGAGCGAATGCTTAGGAAGGCGTTTACCTCATTGAGAGCTTCGACCCGCTGTTGTTCCAACCCTGGCCAAGTAGTGAAAAGCTTGTCCGCAGGAATCCAGGGGGCTATCGCCTCTGGGGCATAGCGTTCAAAAACTCGCATCTCCTCCCGTTTATTCATTTCCGCCAAAGCCTTTCCACGGCTTTGCAGCGGGTTAAGGGTGCCACGCACCGCTAAGGAGCGGGCGTTGGGAAGAAAATGCAAAGCCAAACCAGGCATTTCGAGAGTGCCTGGGTCAGCGGGCAAGTCGTCTGCGTAAAAAACCGTTCCCCCAAATAGGAACGCTTCTTTGCTAAGTTCGGCCTCGCTGGCGGGGCGAGACCGATTGAGCACGATCAACACACCGTAATCTCGAGCGGTTTGCCGAATCTGTTTTAAGGTAACCCGCCCCATTCCCCGCAGAGGAGTGGCTCTTTCCAGCCAGTTTCCTGACAGATCATTATCCATCAAAGACTCACGTACTCGGTGCCAGGACCGACCCTCTTTCCATACTTGCAATGTTTCGGGCTGCGCCTGGGTAACTTCCGCCACTCCCGGGATGGCGCTAATTTGCCTCGGGCCGGAAAGCGTAAGCTGGGCGATGAGGGGAGAATGCTCCGGTTGATTGAGTAAAATAAGGTCGTGTTTAGCTAACTGATTCAACGTCGCTGATCGTTGGCGCGCGCTGAGAGCGGGATCCAAATAGATCGAAACCAGCGCAGCAGGGTTAAATTCCGATGCGTTTTGGAGTAGCCGGAAACAAGGCAGTGCGCTGGCCCAGACACACCAAAGAAAGGCGACGCTAACCCAAATCGACCTCAACCCCATACTAGGGAAGTACCGCTGAGTCCGGTCGTTGAAAAGCCCTTTTGGGGCTATTTTAGCAACATGGCTCCGCCATAGCTCCCACTGAGAAGTGCGCCGTCATACCCAATTTCGGTGGCGGCATAGAAGCTGTTGTAGGTTCTGTCCTTGCCTAGGATTTTTCGGAAGGCGAGATCACCGGTAAGCCAATTGACTGCCTCGAAAGTCCAGTTTTCTTCAAACTGGCCGACGTAATAAATCAATCCCGTGCTGCGACTCATACACGGAATGCCGTTTGGCGCGCTCAGTGCGGGAGAGTGCCACGCTTCTTTCCATTGGCGCAGAGAGTTATCCCAATCGAATTTTTGGATCCCGTAAGGGGCGATTCCCTTTTTGTTTGAATTGAGAATGGTCACCAAATTGTAAAGATGGCCGGTCTTGCGGTTGCCGTAGTCATTGTTGACCACTACCGCACCGCTGCCCGAAACGAGCACGGACTGTTCGGTGATGGAGCGGGTAATTCCGGGGTACCCGAAATCAATGCCGATGGCCCCCGCTACCTGGGGATCGAATCCGCTGAGGGGCTTAACGTTCTTGGGAATGCTGTCTCGCCAGAACGCGAGCAACTGCATTTTTTCTTGTCCATCGGCGATGACCACTAATTTGTCGTCGCTGCCGGTACCCATAAGGGTGGGGGTCGTACCCGAGCCCACTCCGAGGCGGCCCGGCATTGCGGCCGTGGTTTTAGGGTAGGGAGCGCTCCATGTTTGGCTTAATGTATGGGATTTTGCATCCCACTGCACCCGATAGAGAGCGCGATCGGAGAGGGCATAGATTCCGCCGTCTTCATCAACGGCCAAGGAATTGGAAACTTCTTCGTCCTTGGAGTTGGAAAGTCGGAGTGTGACACTGTCTCCGGTGGCGCGATTGATGAGGACCAAAAGGTTGTAGCGTGTAATAGCGGCAAGCCATCCGTCGTAGGTCAGGTTGAGTCCCACGATATCTTCACTATCGGTAATCAACTGCGTTTCAGGAATTTCGAACGACTTAACGAGTTCGATAGCCGATGAAGGTTCGCCTTTTTCTTTTTCCGCGTAGCCCAGCAGATAGTGCCCATATGGCATGAAGTAGACGTTGTCCGAATCCACTAAAGTGTACGCGCCGGAGATGTGCCTCGCCGGTGAATCGCCCTTGAAAACCGAGACCGAGCTTGTCCAGGCTCCCCCGTTCGAGTCTATTTTGAAAACTTTCTCCTTACAGTTTCCCCAAATGCTGAAGTGGCCCTTCGCATTTTTTTCTCCGTAAACCAAAGTGATGGGAACAGGGCACTGAGTGAGAAAGCGCGGTGACGCCGACGTCGTTTGCGGCTCCGCATCGGTAGCTGTGGCGGCCGCGGGACCTGCGAGGGGGGAAGATGCCTGGTTGTAGGTATTTCGGTGGGACATGGGCCAAGGAGAATTGGCCAAGAACGGGTTGCGCGGAGGGTCCGCATCCAACCCCGAGGCGATCAACGGAAGACTCAGTAGCGTGAGTACAAGTGCTTTGGTGTTCATGTTTGGCAACTCTCCACCTTCTTAAGGGACTTTGAATGATGCGTTTTCTTCCGCGCCGGTGCACGGGCGGGGTTTTCCGCCGTTAGCCAAAACCTCACAGCGAGGTTTCTCTAGTGGGTGATTGAGACCCGTAAAGGCAAGAAGTACTTTCGTATGGGGCCAGCGTTTAGCGGCGACTTGGGGGCCGAGAGTTTGCTCGGCGGTCAAAATATTGCCGTAGTCGTCGTCCGAAAAACCCCATAGGTGCGTTTGGGTGGCGCCCGCCGGTAGGGGAATTTTGTCCAGGCGATCGAGCAGATGAAGCATCACCTTCGCTTTGCGCTCCGGGATCGTGGGAGCCTGAAATTCGGTCGGAAATCCCGGGTCCATTACCACGAACAAACCCGCCTTGTCTGGAAGCGCCGGCAGCAAACCCTGATCGAATAAAACGTTGAGTGCGGCGTAGGTGGAATCCACGCTATGCCGGCGGGCGGTGATAATGCCAGTGGTAGCCCGGTTTTCCGGATTGCCCATCGCTCTCACGAAAGATTTCCATGCCGGGCCTTGCCAGGCGGCTTTCGGCTTGGCGATAGCCGCTTTGACCTGTTTGGGGAAAAGTGCTGTGCCGTCGGGAGTGGAATCAGTCACCTCCCGGAATGCATCGGCGGGGGCGGAATAGTCTTTCCACTTCCCGGGCTTGCCCATCTGTTCGCGGGCCGCCGCCCATTCTTGGGTGGAGAGGCTCGCTTCTTTTCCGGTTCTGTTGTGTTTGGGTCGGATTTTAGCGTCGGTAAAAACCAGATTATCATCGAAATCAAAATTCAGTTCCACGCGTTCGGCCTGCGCAGGCAAAGCCAGAAGGACCAGAACCAAGAAATGCATTTTCATATTTCTCTGCCCGTTTATCGGTTGCATTGGTACCGGAAGCACGCGGTGGTGTCGGGAGCGTTGGCGTAGCGGTCGCATTCGCTGACTTGGGCCGCAGTGAGAGAGCAGCCGGCTACGGACCAAAGACACCAGGTAGTTTGATGGGCATCGGTATACCGATCGCAAGCCCGCAAAGCGTCGTCTTGAAACTTTTGGCCGGCGACTACCTGCACGCATTTCAGGGTGGCGCTGCTATCCATGTAGCGGTCGCAAACACCCATCGCATAGGTGTTGATAAATTTGCCTTTAGTGGCGCTCAAACAAGCGTACACATTCTTCGCCGGCACCAAGCGCCGACACGTTTGATCCGCCGTACGAGAATTTAATGCAAAAGCCGAAGCGCTGACGAAAAGCAGCGCCAAAAATAGTTTCATCGTCCCCCCCATTCCACGGAAGCTAGCAAGGGGAAGCGAGGGCGGCAAGAAGCGCGTGGTCCTCAAGGTGGATCGCTGCGTTAGTTTTCATTAAACTCGTTTAAGTACGGAGCCAATCTGAATCGCTCGGATTCGGGGATGGCTCCCAGAACGGAAGCTTTTTCGATACTTTTAAAAATGGCGCTCCAGTAATCCAGTACGTCCCGATAGGTTTGAAAAGTTTTGTCGCGCACGATCACATCGCCGGAAACGCTGAAAACCGAGGACAAAATCTTTCCGTGTTCTCGGTCGTCCTCGTAAATCCTCTCGCGCCATTTCCTCAAAATATAGCGCAAAGCTGGAAGATCCAACCAATGCGGGCCGCCATCCACGGCCTCCCCAAGCCGCCGGTCGAAAACCTTAAGGCGTGCTGAGTTCTTTAGAGTAATAGTTTCAAGTCTCTGAGGGCGTGGCACTTCGAGAAGTTTCCTCAGGGGGAATTCAAGTGCACGAATATCGTTTATTTCATCACGTGAGGGCGAATCCTGATTCGGCCTATTTTTAATGTCTTCCAAATCGGCTAACGCCAAATCCAAAAGTACGACTTTGGACCAAACTTCTACCGCTAACCAATAGTGCTTTGAAGGTATGCGATCTGGCTGGCTTTCATAGGGCGCCAGATAAGGGGCGTCTGTTTCCGCGGCCATATACAGTGGGCAGTTGATAGCCGCCATGAGGTGCCCCGAAAGTAGAAAAAAGAGAAAAGAAATTTGTTTCATATACTCGTAAGACTCACTGTCGGGAACGCCAGTATCCGAAAAGGGTGGGAACTGCAAGCGGCTCTCTGCGCCTGCCTCTTGGGGAGATCCGCGGTCCCGCCCCGCTTCGATCTAGGCGGAGCCTAACGCATATGGGCGTGACACCCCCCGGCCCAAACGAAAGTATTTTTCGTCGATAGAATTTGACCCCGAGGTTTCATGAGATTCCAGTCCGTTGTACTAGTCTGTTGGATCTTCGTGCAGGTATGCCCGGCCCAGGCCCGCGTTCTGAATCGCAGGGTCCACGGGGCGCGAGACGCTGTAAAGGTGGAACTTACCGGTTTTGCTGCGAATGAAGAGCAGACGATCGAACGCGCGCTTACGTTTTTGGCCATGCGTTTAGCGGAAATCGAATCCGACATCCCGCTGCCTCTGAGCCGATTTGAAAGGTGTGTGGCAAAGTATGCGACAAAAGACTTTGTGGTCTGGGATCCCAAGCGCTCGAACTTGGAGAACAAATATGCCAATGCATACGCGGTCTACGCCGATCTCACCCGCGTCGTCGACTACCACGTCGAATCAGGCCTGCCGGTAGGTATCGCTGCCATGACGGAGCCTCTTTCGATCTGGGGACGTTCCATGCTGGGAAACAGGCCCGCGCCCGACGACGTCCCCGATTTCTACATCGAGCTCAATCAAGTCGCTCTCCGCAAATACCCTCAAAATATCGGTTCTTGGGCAGGCACGATTGTGCATGAATTTCTTCACCGAACGGGACTCACGCATCCCACCGGGTACCCCGGCAGCTTGATCAGCGAAGCAGAAGGCTGTTTTATGCGGCGATTCGCCGACAAACCCCTTAGCAGCCCCCATTGATTTTGCAGGGGCAGGAGTCGCTCCCCTTCGAAATGGGGGGGAATTCCACGCGGCTTCCGCCGTTAGCTGTGCCCTTGCTGGGTCGAATCAAATACCGGGTCGTTTCTTTGTCGTCCACTTTGCCGCTGGGCCAAATATACGGGTAGCCCGCTCCCAAGTTCACAAACCGAAGGGAGGAGAATTGCTCCAGTGCCACCATGGCGTCGTGGTAGTAAGACGTGATCAAAAGCCCGGCACTCGAAAGATCGGCCAGCTTCTGGAGTAAACCGGCGTTGGGTGTCGCCGTTTCAATACTGGCGAAAGGCTTTCCGGTGTCCAAATCGTAAAACCAATCCTCGATTGGGTTGTCGAGGTAGGCCAGGTCGGTATGCCTTTGGCTGTCGCGTAAATCTCCAACCGCGACTTCTAAGATTAAGTTTGGGGCGCTCTTCTGCAAGTCTGCAAGTTCCAGCTTCGCAGTTTTTGCAGCCGCGGGCGAAATATCGTTGATGATGATTGTCAGAGGCGAATTCCCCACCTGCTTAAGAAGGTCGCGCACTGAGTTTTTCAGAATTTCTCGTTTTCGCGGGTGCTGTCCGGGGCCGGGCTGCGCGAAACGAGAGGAGTTGTGAAAAATGGGAGAGTCGGGGCTCCCTTTTTGGTCATCGTAATTTCCTGCGCCATAGAAAATGACGGAGAAATCCGCGTTGACCGGCCCGCAAAAGGGGAACGTAAAAATAACGATCAGCGCGAGCGACAACTTTCTGAACACGATAGCCTCCAAAAGCTGAGGACGCTTCTACCATAGGGCCCGTCCTGGGTTCCACTAAAATGACCTAAGCTTTTGATTGTATTACATATTTATAACTTTCGAATAAGAGGGCGGCGATTGTATTTTTAACATTTCGACTAATTCGGGATTGATTTTCTACCGCGCCCTCCGTAGCGTTATTCGCCTGGAGGAGTCGTATGCGTACTTTCTTGTTTTCATGGGCGCTATTGAGCGCCACCGTGGCAATTCCCGACGGGATTTCTCGAGTAGGTAGCTACCAGGAATATTCCGGGAGGCATGGCTCGGGAGGCGGGTACTCGGGTCCGTCGGCTGACCATTGGATGTTTCACGAGCGGCAAGCACCCTTGGGCGCCTCGCAGTCGCGAGGGAGCAGGCCCTCGGCCACCACTCCGTCGATACCCGTGCGGCCCAACATGACCTACGCGTCCGTAGCCGGTGCGTACGTCTTTACCGATCGCAGCTCCTACGTGGAGTTTCATGAATACACCCGCAGCGGGCCAAGTGGAGAGTTCCGGCTAGATGGGCGCCATCGTTGCCAGATTACTCGCCAGACGACGGGAGCCAACGGGCAAGTAGGTATTTCCTCCTTTAATTGCTCGGGGGATGTAGCGGTTTTGCATTGTTCGATATCGGGAGACACAGTGAGCTGCAGCGTTTCTCGCGCCGACCGGCAACACACGGGAATACCCGGTCAACAGACGGCTCGACTGAAGCTGACCCAGGTGGGCGACTACAGCGCTTGGATAAAAACGCGCATCGTGGCGCATTGAATACGGCACCGATAATCTCTGGTTCCGTCGACTAGAACCTGATCAGTGCATACAAATAGGCTACTCCTCCTCTAGGCAGAGCCCCCGGATGGCCCTTTCGTTGCAGCTTAGTTAGGCATGATAAAACGCATGCCGCTTTGGCTCATCATCGGGCTTTTCGTCAGCAATGCCTACGCCGGACTCTCGATCCGCCCGGCGGGGTCTTCCGACAACGCTTACTACGAAGTGGGCGGGCGGAGTTTCCTTCTCGAAATTGATCAAGAAGGGGCCGTGTTTTACCGCGATGGACTTTCGTTCAAAGAACCTCCAGCCAATGTGCTGGCTTCCTTGTTCGAGCACCGGAGCCGGCAACTTGAGCAAGGGGGGCGAATGAGCCCCGAACGCCACCGTTTTCTGAAGAATAGTTCCTACAAAGCGCTTTTCGATCGCACGCCGGAATCTAAGACTGTCAGCATAGCTGTGGAAAAAGAAGGGGTCTTTCAGGTCGTAGGCTCGAAGCGCAATAAGATCCTCTCGGTCGATGGCGGCCGCTTGGTTGTGGAAGATATGGTTTTGGTCGATGGTGTGTACTGGAAAGCATATCGGGCTTTGGATCCGGAGGCGCTAAAGAAGTTGATGGCCCGGTACGGCACTGCTCCCGAGACGTACGCCTCCATCTTGAAGCACCCCAGTAATCTTGAAGATATGAAGTGGTTCAATGACCGCGTTCAGAATTCGCCTGTGGCGAGTGCCCCGGCGGCCCCTGTTGAAGTACGCAAACCCGAAATTAAGAATTCGGCCGCTCACGTCGCATCCGGGGAAACGCCGGTACAGCCGGCGACTCCTCGTCCGGTCGCTCCTGCAGCGCCAGCCGGCAAACCAGCAAGACGTTTCGTTCCTTCTTGGGCAAAAACGTCTAGCCAAATTGCGAGTTACCTAAGTGCCTCGGACGAGAACCCTCTGCCGGCCGTTCGGGCCTCCGACGCGGATGGCTTGCCCGAAGAGTACAACCAGCTGCGATCCGCACTAGACAGAAAGACCGTGGAGCTGACTCGGAACATGGCGGCAGGATCGCCTGAATCCGAAGACGATATTTTAATGGACCAGATGCAGAACGACGGTGATGCGCTACACCGCTTTTGGGCCCGCCGAATCCATGCACTGGGCGGCAAGAACAAGCTCTCGCCACAAGAGCGCGCCCGATACGACGCGGATTTGGAAGACTTCGAATACACGCAAATCGGATTCCGCTACCAGAAGATGTTCACCCGTCGCCTCGACGAGCGAATCGCTGCGGGAAAAGGGGCTTTCGTGCCTACGGCCGAAGATGAGCAGCTGCAACTGCGCGCATTGGAAGAAGTGGTGGCTGTCTTCCGCAAAGATCCCATCACCTATGCGGAGACTAAGTCGCGTTTGAAAGATCTCGCCCAGTTAAAAATGAACGACTCCAAAGAGGCTCGACTCAAGTACCCCAAGTTGTCGCTCTTTCTTTGGCAGCTGGCTGCCAAGGAATGGGTAACTACCCAGGCCAATTGATAGGCCTGTAGCGCTGATTTCGGGGTGGAGCGGGTCGGAAAGCTGCGCCCACAAACTTCTTGTTTTCTGTGGGCCAAGCCGGCAATTATGCCGGCCATGTTCATTCGTTTACTCCAAATTGCGCTCGTTCTCGCCTTTCTGAATCCCAAAACCCACGCTGCGCCCCCGGTCATGGATTTGCTGACGAAAGGGGCCGCAGTCTGCTCGGTCATGCTCTATGGCCTTGCGTTTTACGAGCTTCGGCAAGGGGACCTAGCCCGGGCCGCGGGCAATGAAGCCGTTGAAGCAGGCAATTTGGAAGTTGCGCACAGTTTTTACGAGCAGGCGGTGACGCACCACGGGCGAGGTTTCGCCGCTAGCGGAGTCGGTGCGGTGACATCCATTTCGCTCGTTGGTCTGCTCTATGCTCAGCACGAGCAAATCAGGGGCGGTTATGGCTGCGTACGCTTAACCCACATCCCCGATGGAGTGACTCTTTTCGAGGGTGGCTCGCTATTGGACGTCCAAGACGGGTCAGCGAAAATTTATGGGTTTAGTAAGACTCCGAAAGTCATTGTCGCTAAGCGAGGCGACCAGATTGTGCCCCTTAGTGCCGAGGGCCAATTGAACTTGGTTATAGTGCCGGGCCAGCATAGTCGCCTTCGCGTCGATCGCTTGATTGCGAACCATGCAACTACTTCGGTTGAATGAATACAAGCATGACCGGGGTTTCGGCCGGAAGGTCTTCAAAAATATCTCGCTCGGCCATGGCGGGGACTTCCGATTGGGTGAACAAGATGTCCAGCTTGTGCCGTGAGAGCCGGTCCGTACCGCTGATCTCGTTGCCCCAATAGATCGGTTTTATGGGCGTTGAAAAAAGCTTTTTGACAACGGTTCTTAAGAAACTGAGATAGCTGGGCCCGAACACTCTCTTGGGAATTTCTAATGAGGCATAGATGGACGCGAGCCCAATCCCGCCTACCTGGAAACCCTGGGAAATGTAGGGATCCAAATCCAAACCCTTCATTTTGAGGACCGCCCAAACCAGAAGTCCTCCCGCAAGCGAACTGAAAAAAACGATATTCTGATAAGTCCCTTGTCCGTGACGGTGATTGAAATCGTCCGCTTCCAAGCGCTCCTGGTGCACAAGCGAGGCGGCACGCGCGATTTGTGCTGGTCCGATAAAGGCCAAAACCGTCGAACCAGATGCTTCAGGGTCGCGTGCCACGTTCATGAGTCGGGAAAAGGCTCTCGAAGGAATCGCCGTTCGATTCCGCGCAAGAAGGTCTAGGGTAAAGTCGGCCGGTGAGTGCAGTTGCGGTTCTAGCTCGCTATGGCGGATGTATTCCGCGCAGATGCTGTCTGGTCCGTTCAGCGATACCCCGGCTTGGGCTAGGGGCGCAGCCATCAAAGCGGTTGCCCAAACAAAGAGTCGCATTGTCATTGTCGGCCTCATGGCTGGGTGGTTTATCACCGCTTGAAAAAGAGAATCAACCGAATCCTGGGGTGGGAAGGCGGTTTGCTTTGTGGTACCGACACAAGCTGTGGCGAGATACAGACTTTCTGCCTTGTTTACTGTTTTCTTAGGCGTTCTGTTGCCCGGCCTTCTTTGGGCAAACCTTCCCGAAAACCATCTCGAACTTGGGCTGTCGCCAAACCAGATTTCGTTCCTCGTTCAAGGCGATGAGGCGAGCCCCGAAACCGTTCTCTTTCTCCACGGCGTAGGTTCGCGAAAAGAAACTTGGAACTCTGTGGTGCGTGCGCTGGGGCCCATAGGCCGGAGCCGGCGGTTGGTATCGATGGATTCCCGCGGCCATGGGCAGACTCCTTTGAACGGCGTCGACCAGCGCCCTTGGCTGCACGCGGTGGACCTGAAAAATTGGATGGATGCCCAGGGGCTGCAGACCGCCCATTTCGTCGGCCATTCGCTTGGCGGGCGGGTGGCGCTGGCTTTTGCGGCTCTCTTCCCTGAACGGGTGAAGTCTCTCGTTGTCGTAGACATTGCTCCGTTCAAGAGCAGGCGGGACGAAGCAAGCGCGGAAAGTATCCGCGCGGGTACGTTATCGATGGAATTTGCCGACGATATGATCGCGCAGTCGTGGGGCGAGGATCTCACCGGCAGTATCTCCAGCGCACCTTTTCCCATTCTCTTTATGTCGGGCAATACCGAGCTTGGGGCCATCCTCACCCCCAAGCACCAGTCCCGGCTCTTGGAAATAAATCCCCAGCTCAAGTTCTCCCATTTTCAAAACGCGGGTCACGGACTGTACAAAGAACAGTGCGAACGGTTTGTCGCGGAGTTAGAGGCATTCTGGGGGCAATTGCCCCAATCTCGACCAGTGCCCTGGTACGTGCGGTGTTCACGGCGGTTGCTGGGAAGGTGAATCGGGGCGGCCGGATTTGAACCGGCGACCCCCTGCTCCCAAAGCAGGTGCGCTAGCCAGCTGCGCTACGCCCCGATAAGTGGAAGTTCTGGACTACCATATTTTGGCGGGTCCGCCCAGAGTCCCCTGATTATTGTGTGGGGCAGGCCGTCCAGAGTAGACGCCAGCCGAATTGCCCGAGTAAGCACCACCCATTGGCACGTAGCTCGGTGTCGCGAGCGGTCGAGGGATGGATGGGAACCAAGACCGTGCCGGCGGTTGCTGCCGGCACCGGCTGTTGCGATTCCAAATGGCTCGTCGGTAAGTCGGTGTTCCAGGCGTAGCTATCCTTGAATGTAAAGTCGACCGGGTGAGGGTGAAAATCCACCAGCACGCGCGCCGCCCGCCCGTTCTGGCGTAGGCGTTCGATCTCCACCAGCTCTCCCGCCAACGGGGATCCATGGGTGCGAACGGGCAGGTATTGGATAATCACCACCGCCGCAATCGCAAAACGCCCGGTCCATTTGGCCGCTGCCAATGGGCTCCACGCAAGGCGGGCAAACACCCCTGCCGAAACCAACCACGCGACCCATGGCAAGACGGTCACCCAGTAGTTCAAGCTGTAGCGACCGGCGGGCGCGTACATGCACGCAAACGTTAGAAGCAATATCCAAGGCACCCAATACGAAAACCGTTTGCCTCGGTCCGGCCACGCCCCCAGCGCCAGCGGGAGGGTGTACAGGCTATCCTGCAAAAGCGCTTTCCAGAACGGGGCGCGCAGCACATTCCACCAATCCCACGAATGAGCGAATCGTCCAGTCCATTGGCGGCGGAAATAAATTTCTAGAAAGTTGGGCGCCTGGCTTTTTTGGATCGCCAAATCGTACAAAGCCAAGACGCCGACCAAACCCACCAGCAAAGCCGCAATGGAGCGAATGCGCAGTTCCCAAGCATCGCGGCTGTACGGCTCAACGCCCGAGTTGCGCTGACTCAAAACGACAAAGGCCACCGCCGGAAAAAACCCGAGTACCGTCATCCCCTTGGTCATCGCGGACAGTGCCAAGCTCACCCCGGCCAGTGCTGCCCAACCGGGCTGACGGCGGCGGAAGGCCAGACCGATCAAGGGTATCGCTGCGAAGCCGAAGAATAAGCACCCGGGGTCGAGGTATATATTGGAGAAAAAATTAGAGAAGCGAGCCCAAATCCAAAGCAGGAGCACCGTACCCACCGCGGTTTTCTCGTCCTGTTCGCGCCGAATGTGGAGAAAGAAAACCCAAAGAAAGGCTACGTAGAAAAAATGGCCCACAATACGGCCCGACCAATCCGCCGCGGGTAGTACCTTAAAAACCAGAGCCACTAGCCAAATGCCTAAGTGGGGGTGCTCGGCGAAGGGCGCAAACTCGGCGGTGCTGCCGGGTAGGTAAAACCACTCGCCGCTGCGGGCAATGGCACGGGCCAGAAGGCCGTAGGTGTTGGCGTCGACGGCAATTCCCGTTTCGAAATTGCGGGCTCCCACCGAGAGGCACGCCAGACAAACGATCCACAAGAGCGCTTGTGAGGCCGAGAGCGGCGGCGAGGGCGCCCGGGATGGCATGGCTTAGGGCAGACTGGCCGTTGCTTGAGGCGCTGGTTTGAGCAGCCCGCCCACAAGCTCGAGAGTCGATTTCGGCATCAAGCCCAGTTGCAGCACGAGCAATAAGGTAATCGCCAGCGCAATCACGGCGCCCTTGGAGGTCGGCATGGGGGCCAAAGCCGCCTGGCCGACGGGTTCCCGCATGTACATGAAAACCAAGACGCGCAGGTAGTAGTACGCTGCAATCGCGCTGCAAAGCACCGCCAGCACCACCAACCAAACTTCGCCCGAACCAATGGCGGAATAAAAAAGGTAATACTTGGAAGTGAAACCAGCAAAAGGCGGCAAACCCGCCATCGAGAACATAAACACCGCAAGGCTCAAGGCCAGCATGGGGTGCTTTTGCGACAAACCTGACAAGTCGTTCAATTCCAGGCCGGTGTCAGCCGGTTGGGAAAGTACGGAAAGCACTGCAAAGGCGCCCAGGTTCATCACCGCGTAAACCAAGACGTAGAAAAGCACAGCAGTATACGCTTCCGGGTTGGTCGGGCCAGCCACCAGACCCACCAGCAAGTAGCCGGTATGGGCGATGGAAGAGTAGGCCAGCATGCGTTTCAAATTGGTTTGTTGCAGCGCAATCACGTTGCCGATGAACATGGTGAGCAAAGCGCTTGCCCAAAGAATATGGTGGAAGCTCATGGCCACATTCGTCGATAGAACGGGCGCGCCGGTCAATGTCGACAACACTCTCACCAAGGTAATGAACGCCGCGGCTTTCAGGCCCGTGGTCATAAACCCGGTGACTGGCGTGGGTGCGCCTTCGTAAACGTCCGGCATCCACATATGGAAAGGCACCGAGGCAATCTTAAACAAGAAGCCCACCAAAACGCAGAGCAGACCAATCAGCAGCATCGGGTTAAAGAGTTGGCCGGATTGGGCGACCCGTTGCGCAATTTCGCGGATATCCACGCTCAAGGTCGCGCCGTAAAGCAAAGCCGCGCCGTAGAGAAGCACTGCCGAAGCCGCCGAGCCGAGGATGTAGTACTTAACCCCCGCTTCGTTGGAGCGGCGATCATTGCGGCGGAAGCCGACCAATACGTAAACCGCGATCGACATCAGTTCGAGCGCGATGAAAATGATGATGAGATTCAGCGAGGAAGCCATCAGCATCATGCCTAAGGCGGAAAGCGCCAACAGGATGTAGTACTCCGGCAGAGCCAAGCCTTGTCGCTCCAAGTAGCGGAACGAATAGAGGCAAACCAAGAGGGCGGCGCCGAGGAAAAGGACATTGGCGTAACCCGCCAGGCCGTCCGATAGAAGCATCCCACCAAAGAGGGCTTCCGCGGGGAGCCCGGCGCAATGGATCGCGGCAGCGATTCCACCCAGGAACGAAGCGATGATCAAACCGGGAACGGACCACTTGGGATTAAGCCCCGGCATTACGCTGACCAGAATGGCCAAGCAAATCCCACCGAACACCACTAGGTAAGGAGATAAGAGCGTGAGTTGCTGCGCGCTGAGCTGCAGCAAGTTGGGATCAATCAATGTTTTAGGTTCCACTCGGAGCTCACTTTCTCAATTCTTCGTGCTGCGCCACCGCATCCTGGGTTTGGTATTTCACCAGGGCGGCATCGATCGACGTCTGCATTTTCGAAAACCAAAAGTTAGGGGCAAAGCCCATCCAGAAAACTGCTATCAAAAGCGGCGCCAGGACGATCATTTCGCGAGCGCCAATATCTTTGAGTTTTTTGTTTTCGTCGCCGGTCACCGGACCAAGCATCACGCGCTGGAACATCCACAGCAGGTACACCGCGCCCAAGATCACGCCCAAGGACGAGAAGACCGCGAAAACCGGAGCCGCTTGCCACAGGCCCAACAGAATCAAGAACTCGCCGATAAACCCATTGGTTCCTGGCAACGCCGCCGACGACAGCAAGATGATTAGAAAGGCTACCGCATAGAACGGCATCACTTTGCTAATTCCGCCGAAAGCCGAGATTTCACGGGTGTGGCGTCGGTCGTAGATCATGCCCACCAAGAGGAACAAACCGCTGGTGGAAATACCGTGTGCCAACATTTGGTACATGGCGCCCATTAAACCGGTGGCGTTCAGGGAGAAAATTCCCAGAACCACATAACCCATATGGCTGACAGAGGAGTAAGCGACCAGCTTTTTGACGTCGGTTTGCACCAAGGCCACCAAGGCCCCGTAAGTAATGGCGACCGTACCCAAAAAGAAAATCGGAGTTTGGTACAGCTTTACCGCTTCCGGAAAAAGGGGCAGGGCAAAACGGATCAAACCGTAGCCGCCCATTTTCAAAAGCACGCCGGCCAAGATCACGCTGCCCGCTGTGGGGGCTTGCACGTGGGCATCGGGCAACCAAGTGTGCAGCGGGAAGAGCGGCACCTTGATGGCAAATGCCAGGGTAAAGGCTAGAAAGAGCAAAGATTGAGGCGAGAGGTAGCCGTCGAAGGGCACCTTCACCGTGTACAGATCCAGAAGCGCGGTGGACATGCCGGCGCCGCCTTGCAATTTGAAGAGGTAGGCGAGGTAGAAAATCGCCACCAACATCAAAAGCGATCCCGCCATGGTGTAGATGAAAAGCTTGGTAGCGGCGTAGATGCGGTCCTTACCGCCCCAGATACCCACCAAGAAGTACATCGGGATGAGCATCGCTTCCCAGAAAACGTAGAATAGAAAGGCGTCCATGGCCAGGAAGGTACCCAGCATGGCGGTTTCCAAAGCAAGAATCAGGAAGTAGTAGCCTTTGAGCTTTTTGTCGACGGAACCGAACGAGCTCAGGATCACAATCGGGGTCAAGAAAGTGGTCAGCATCACCAACCAAAGGCTGATGCCATCCAAGCCCAAGCGATACGAAACCCCTAACGCGGGAATCCAGTCATGGGTTTCGGTGAGCTGAAACGCCGCCGAAGTCGGGTCAAACGCCGTGTAAACCATGAGCGAAACCAAGAAGGTCGCTACCGAGCCGACCAAAGACCAAATCTTGGTTAAGCGTGCGCCGGACTCACTTGTGGAGGGCAGGGCCAGCCCCACTAGGGCCCAGAGCAGGGGTAAAAAGACTAAAAGACTAAGCGAAGATGCCATAGAGCGTGTACCCCACGATTAGAACAAAGCCGACCAACATCAGAAAGGCGTAGACCTGGGTGGAACCCGTTTGCACGGTGCGAGCCGCAGCGCCGGCTTGATTGCTGGCCACGCCGAAACTAAGCACGATGCGGTCGATCACTTTGACGTCGAAAAATTTCCAAAGGAACTGAGAAAACGCATGGATCGGTTTTACGATGAGCGCGTCGTAGAACTCATCGACATACCATTTGTGGTTCAAGATTTTGTAGATACCGGCAAAGCGAGCCCGCAGTGCTTCGGCGGTGCGCAAGTTGCCGTACACCACAAACGCGCCCACAATCCCCACTAGCGCGATAGCAACGCTAGCGCCCATCAACAACCACTCGGTTTCGTGGTGCACGCCAGCGCGCAGCTCAGGGCCGTGGGCCAAAACCGGCTCCAGCCAATGCTCCAACCAGCTCATATGCGGCAGGCCAATGGCTCCACCGACAACGCTTAGCACCGCCAGAACGGCGAGCGGCAAAATCATAATAGCTGGCGATTCGTGGACGTGAATGCCGTGTGCTGCGGTCTTGTGGCCATGGTCGTGACCGTGCCCGTGGTCATGTCCTGCAGCTTCCTTGAAGCGAGGAGTGCCCAGGAAAGTGAGGATGAAAAGCCGCGACATGTAGAAAGCCGTGAGCAGCGCGGTCAGAGCACCAATCGCCCAAAGCAGCAGTGAACCATTCGCCGAACTGAACGCGTGCCAGAGGATTTCGTCCTTAGAGAAAAAGCCGGAGAAAGGAGGAATCCCGCAAATGGCCAACCAACCGGCCGCGAAAACCAAGAAGGTTTTGGGCATGCGCGAACGCAAGCCGCCCATCTTCATGATGTCTTGTTCTTCGTGCATGCCGTGGATGACGCTACCGGCGCCCATGAACAGCAACGCTTTGAAAAATGCGTGGGTGATGACGTGGAAAACGCCGCTGGCATAAGCGCCCACACCGCAGGCGAGGAACATATAGCCCAGTTGCGAAACGGTGGAGTAGGCCAATACCTTCTTGATGTCGTTCTGAGCGACAGCAATGGTGGCGGCGAAAAGCGCTGTGGCTGCGCCCACGGTCGCGACCACGCAAAGGGCGTCGGCCGAGAGGGCATAAATAAAGCTCATGCGCGAAACTAGGTAGATACCGGAGGTCACCATGGTAGCGGCGTGGATCAACGCCGAAACGGGCGTGGGGCCGGCCATGGCGTCTGGCAACCAGACGAAAAGCGGGATCTGCGCCGATTTACCCATGCAACCCACAAAGAGCAAAAGCCCAATGGTGGTGATGATTCCCGACGATACCGGCATGGTGAGCACGATCTGCTTCAAGGCCACAAAATCCAAGGTACCGAAGGTGGTGAAAATGAGGAACATGCCGAGCAAGAAGCCGAAATCGCCGACGCGGTTGACGATGAACGCTTTTTTGCCGGCGCTGGCTTTGTCGGGATCGGTGTACCAGTAGGCAATGAGCAGGTAGCTGCAAAGCCCCACGCCTTCCCAACCCAGGAACAATACCGGCAGCGACGCGCCCAGAACCAAAACCAACATGAATGCGCAGAACAAGTTCAAGTACGCAAAGAACTTGGCCGGCGATTCGTCGTGGCCCATGTAGCCGATGGAGAAGAGGTGAATCAGAAAACCGACGCCCGTGATGACTAAGCAGAACAGGCTGTTCAAAGCGTCTAAGCGCAAGCCAAAGCTCACATCCAGCGTGCCGACTTTGAACCAGGAGAAGAGGATGGATTCAATAACTCGGGATTCCGCCGGCATCGCCACCAGCTGCAAGAAAAGCAGCAGCGCAAGTACGAAGGATCCGCCAATGGAGGCCGAGGCAATCGCACCCGCGGCCGCGGCTGGAATAGCGCGTCCGGTGCGCACCTGCACCAGCAGGTACCAAAGCCCGTTGATCAAAAACCCAAGCAGCGGCAGGAGAGGAATCAGAGCTAGCATAATCAACCTTTGAGTACTTGCATTTGGTCGGTGTCGACCGTCCGCAAAGTGCGGAACAGCGCAATCACCAGACTCAAGCCCACGGCGGACTCCACAGCCGCCACCACGATGATGAAAAACACATTCATTTGCCCGCCCATATGCTGGAGCGGGGCCGAGAAAGTCACCATGGTGAGGTTCACGGCATTGAGCATCAGTTCAATGCTCATGATGATGACTAAAATATTGCGTCGAATCAGCACTCCAGCCAGGCCGATGAAAAAAATGGCGGCGCTGAAAGAAAGCAGAATCCAAGGTTCAACGGGGGTGAGGTTCATTTGCCACCTGCTTTCGTCTGGCGTTTGGCGATGGCGATGCTGCCCACGATCCCAGCC
>CAZBJE010000022.1:0-47840 GCA_964492125.1 uncultured Pseudobdellovibrionaceae bacterium
GTGCTAGGCGGGCCGTCATCGCAGCTAAAGGGCCAAAGGAACGCGCGGACTAATCTGCGATGCGAGCGCCTCCACCCCAGGTGATACCACAAAAGGACCGGTGTGCCCGACAGGCCCTCTGCCCAATTTACCAAGCGGGGAAACCCCGTTCAATACCCACCCAGATTGATGTCCGTTGAAGTCGGCAGGTTTTTCGGTTTGAATCGTTCCACATGCGTCTGTTGCTCGTCGAAGATCAAAAGAAAATGGCTGGTTTCATCCAAAAAGGATTGAACGACGCCGGTTATTCGGTAGACGTCGCGGAATCGTCGGCGGCGGCGGAGTGTATGCTGGCCGGTAGTGAGTACGATCTCATTATCTTGGATGTGATGCTGCCCGATAAAAGTGGAATTGATACCGCGCGGGCATTTCGCCGAGATGGGTACGCCGGGCCGATTCTGATGGTCACTGCTTTGGCGGGGACCAAAAGCAAAGTGCATGGCCTAGACGCCGGGGCGGATGACTATTTGGTTAAGCCGTTTGAGTTCGACGAGCTAGCGGCGCGGGTTCGGGCGCTCTTGCGGCGCGGGACTGCGAACTCCGGAAATATCGGGGCTAAACTCGGCTTCGAAGATTTAGAGATGGATTTAGTGCAGCGTAAAGTCACGCGAGCTAACCGCTCCGTTGCCCTTACCTCCAAGGAATTCTCGCTGCTGGAGTATTTCTTACGCAACCCGGACCGAGTGCTCTCGCGCGCTTCTATCAGTGAACATGTTTGGGATGCTCGCTTCGATAACGAGAGCAATGTCATTGATGTCTACGTAAACATGCTCCGCAAGAAACTGGATCTGAACGCCGAGGAGCGTTTGATCCATACCGTCGTAGGTATGGGGTATGTCCTTAAAAAGGGCGTTTAGCTGGATTGACCGACTCGGCGTACGGGCGCAGCTCGTTTTGCTTTTTGTCAGCGTTTTTGGCGTCCTATTTGCCGTGTTTAGCGCCGCAGTGTTTCTCTACATTGCCCAAACCCACCAACGGGAGTTCGATTCGGCTCTCTACAATTACGTCATCGATGTTTCCCATTCCATCGACTTGTCGGAGCTGAGTGAGAAAACGACTCCGCTCACTGCTCTCGAAGACACCGAAATGATATTGCCGTTTTCCTTGGGCGAAACCCTGCTGCAAATCGTGGATACACACGGCAAAATCTTGCTGCGCTCCAAGAGCCTTGGAGGGAGGGCGCTGCCTTTTACGGTGCGGGATAAGCATCGTTTGGAGCAGGAACGGGCGTTGTACCAAACAGTGGAACTGCCCACTCTTTCCCCAGTGGCTACCGGCGGTCGCTACCGAATGGTTTCTCATTTGGCCCAACGCTTTGATGTTGGCGCGTTCGTGGTCCAAGCGGCAGTACCCAACGTTTTGCTCGATCGCCAGCAGGAGTCTTTGCTCGCATTCTTCAGTGTTTCGGTTCCGATGATATTGTTGATTGCGGCCGGTTTCGGTTTGGCTTTCAGCGGGCGTGCAATGGCACCGGTTTCCGCGATTATTGCTAGAGCCAACGAGATTGAAGCCAAGCATCTGTCCGAAGGCATTCCGGTGCCTGCCAGCAACGACGAGATCCGCGAGTTGGCGGTGACTTTGAATGGGCTTCTGCGCCGATTGGAAAAAGCCTTTCGCACCCAAGAGGGATTCATCGCCGATGCTTCTCACCAACTAAAGACGCCTTTGGCGATACTAAAGGGTGAGTTGGAGCTTTTCAGGAAAGGCGATCGCTCTCCTCAATCCGTCGAAACTTTCGTCACCAGTGCGGCCCAGGAAATAGATTATCTATCCAAAATGGTCGCCGACCTGCTCATGTTGGCCAGCATGGATGCGGTGGGCGGGGAACCTTCGCTGCAAGTCGTGCAAATGGATGAAAAAGTATTGGAAGCTGTGTCTCGCTTTGAGCGAGCCGCCGAACCGCGTGGCATTCACTTCAGTGTGAATCTGGAAGTGTTGCCGCCCGATTCGGTGGGAGGATCCTTTGAATTAAAAGCTGAGCCAGAGCTTTTACGTTCCCTTATCGAAAATCTATTGGATAACGCGCTGAAATACTCGCCCGATGGAGCGACCATTCAAGTCACGCTTTTCGACCGGGGCGCACACCTGGTGTTGATGATCGAAGATGCCGGGGAGGGGATTCCCGCAGGTATCCTCGACAAACTCTTTGAACGTTTTTATCGCTCCGAGTCCAATCGCGATGAAATCTCGGGCTCGGGCCTCGGGTTGTCGATTGTGCGGCGAATCGCGGATTTACACCAAGGTTCGGTGGTTGCCTCCAATCGGCCTGCGGGCGGTGCCTGTTTTGAGGTCGTGCTCCCGCGCGACCCCGATGGCATTAAAAACGTTTAATCTCCTATTCATGCCAGTTTAAGGCCCAACCCCTATCTTGAATCTATGGGGGCTCGCACATGCCTGGGATGAAAAAAGCCAATGCTAAGAGATTGCCGAAAGATGGGTTGGAAGGCCTTCAAAAGCATTGGAGGGATGATCTCGCTGCTGGGTTCATCCTTTTTCTTCTCGCGTTGCCGCTGTCTGTCGGCATTGCCATTGCCGCGGGTTTGCCGGCCACCGCAGGAATTTTGGGGGCGGTGGTAGGTGGAATGGTCGGTTCGTTGTTGGGTGGGAGCTTTGTAACCATCAACGGACCGGCAGCGGGTTTGATCGTTATCGTCTTGGCGGCCGTGACGGAAATGGGCGGGGGCAACCTTGCTGCGGGTTACAAGCCGGCGCTGGCAGCCATGATGGTAGCGGGTCTGATGCAGGTAGTGTTGGGGTTTGCGAAGCTGGGTGGGTTGGGCCTCGCATTCCCTACCTCTGTTATCCACGGCATGATGATGTCGATTGGCGTAATCATTTTTGCCAAACAATCGCATGTTGCTCTCGGAGTCGCTCCGGAATCCAAGGAAATATTTGGTTTGCTCGCCGAAATTCCGAGCAGTATTTACCACATGAATCCTGAAATCGCGCTCATCGGTGCGTTGAGTGTGGTCATCGTCATTGCAATGAATCAGGTGAAAACGGGTTGGTTGAAGAAAGTTCCCGGGCCGCTCGTTGCGGTTTTGGTGGGGTTTGCGCTCGGTTCCGTATTTGATATCGCCCATGAGCACACGGTGAAGTTCTTCATGAACACCTCTACTGTGGGGCCCAAGTTCCTACTCAATGTCCCGGCCAATTTGAAAGACGCTTTGGTCAAGCCGACGTTCGAGCTAATCGGCACGGCTCTTTTTTGGCGCCACGCCATTACTATCTGCTTGGTCGCTTCGATCGAATCAATCTTGAGTGCCTACGCAGTGGATAAATTGGACAAATACAACCGCACCTCTGATCTGAATCGGGAGCTCTGGTCTAAAGGTATTTGCAATACGATTTGCGGTGCGATTGGCGCCTATCCCATCATCTCAGAAATCGTTCGCAGCTCGGCAAACGTGAGCAACGGCGCTAAGACGCGCTGGGCGAACTTCTTCCACGGTTTATTCCTTCTGGCTTTTGTGGCGATATTCCCGGCGCTGCTGCACAGCATTCCCATGGCTTCCCTCGCAGGGATTTTGGTGGTGGTCGGTTATCGGCTGGGGAACCCCAACCAATTGGTCAAAGCGTGGCGCATGGGATGGGACCAGCTGGCCGTGATGCTCAGCACTCTGGCCATTACTCTTTACAGCGATCTATTGATTGGGGTTGCGTCGGGGTTCGCGCTGGAAATGGCCTTGAACTTCTGGCGCGCTGGTTCGATGAAGGGCCTTTTCGTTCCCGCTTGGAAAGAAGAGCGCAAAGCGGGTCAGGCAACTTTCCATCTGAATGGTGCCCTAGTAAGTACTAATTTTGTAAAGTTGCGTCCCGTTTTGGTTGACCGGATTGGGCGGGAAGCTGTGCGGGTAGATCTGTCCAAATGCTCTTTTGTCGACCACACTGTGATGGAGCATTTGGAACGATTGGAAGAAGAGGGGCACCACGCTGGTACCCCCTTTACTTTCGATTTTTCTGAAAAGCATGTTGGTATGTCGGGACACAAGCTGGCGGGAAGGAAATTAGCTCGCGGCTAAGCGTCGGATTAGAAGCTTCTAGGAGTTCACAGCATGAGACAATCCACGGTACTCCGAGGGCTGATGGCTAGCGCATGCATCGGAATGTGGGCCCACGCCGATGTGCCGCTGCTCAAATGGCACGGTTTCGTCTTGCCTTACTACAGTCTGGCCACCTCTGGGGTCGAAACTTTCAGCAACCCGAACGAAGGGGCCGTAACCGCCGCGGCAAACCCGGTTATGCAGGCAGCTAACTTGGGAGCGGCCCGTAGTTCCTTCCAAGTAGCCCAGTCACGATTGGGTTTTACTGTAAGTCCTTCGGTCGAACTGAGCGCGTTGATGGAGCTGGACTTCATCGACTTCACAAAGTCTTCGCCGACCACCCAAGCCAACCCCCGATTGCGTCGTGCGGTTTTGACCTATTCTCCCGGTGTGGATTTCAAAATTCAGTTCGGTCAAGACTGGGATATCGCCTCGCCGCTCATTCCGTTTACATATAACTTTGTGGGGCATTTTTTCGAGGCGGGCGATATTGGTTTCATGCGCCACCAGTTGGTGGGAACTTGGACCAGCGGCCATTGGGAGTCGGCGGTGGCCATTGGATTGCCCCAAGCCAATGCCTCTTTCGCCGAGGGCAATACCGAGTTGTCGATCGTGCCCACTCTGGCCGTGCGCGAAACGTACAAAGCCGAGAGCTGGCAAGCTGGGTTTTCCGCCTTGGTAACTCCGCTGCGGGTTTCCGCTACCGAACGAGTGGTTTCGGGCGCGCTCACTGCTTTTACTTCGGTTACCAGCGGTGCCATGGAGTTTCGCAGCGAGGCGTACCTCGGCCGCAACACCCAGAATCTGGGTATGTTGGGCTTAACCTTCTGCAATGCCACCAACTCCACTAGTTGCCCTCAAGAAGCCGGAATGTACTTTTCCGCCAAAAAGAAAATGGGCGTGACGAGCGTGTTCGCTTCGGTAGGCGGCGCGGCGGTAATCTCCGACGTAGTTTCCATTTTGCCGTCGTACAAAACCACCGATTTCACCCTCAACGGTACGGGAAGCGGAATCGAATCCAACTGGACTGCGCACTTGGGCGGCGATTACAAAATCGTCGAAGGCGCGGTACTCTGGGGTGAAATGAGTTATTGGAATACCCGCCATCACTTGGCGGCCGGTGCAACCGCGGACCCGAACGCTACTGCACTCGTTTTCCAAATCGGGAGTCAGGTGAGTTTGTAATGTTGGGTAGCGAAGCGACAACTCCGGTGGCCCGGCTTTCTTTTGATCCGCATTCTCGGGAAAAGTTCGACTTACCAAAGGTGATTGCTCATCTTTCGTTTTGTCTTTGCAGACAAGGGCCGGTGAAGGATTTCATCCACCAGCAGCCTTTGCACGAATTTCAACACTACCCCTTTGAAGATGCCGTTTGGCAGGCTTCTCGTCTCTATGGCGCGTTTGCCTACATGCCGGCTGCTTTTTTTCAGCAGGCATACCGGGAAGGGCGTTTGCTCAAGCGCGAGTTAGAGCGTGTTTTCGCATTGCGGGGAACTACTCCTGCGTTGCGCGAACTTTGTTATGCCAGGTTGCAGACCCCAGTCGACGAGGCGCTAGTGCAACCTCCGCGGGGAATCGCACGCGAGGGGATTCGCGCGCAGTGGGCCAACCTTCACGGACTCGAGCTGGATACTCTCGTCGAACCCCTCCTTTTTCGCTTGCTGGGAGGTTACCTCGATCAGGGGATCGCGAGTCGAAGCTTTCCGAAGTGCACCGATTTTTTTCAAGGAGTAGGCAGTTTAGTACACAACAGCTTTCTCCCCGTCCGCCCGTTGTCGGATGCACGCATTCGGCGGCTTTTTCAAGAGCCGCGCGATCGCATTATATTGCACTGCCTAGATCGTTTGGTGGGGGATGCGTCGCTGTACGAGCGCTACCTGCACGAGATGATGCTGAGTAAGGGCGGTTGGTATGCCATGGCCAACATGATTGCGCGCGATTCGCAGTCGCTGATGTCGCCAAAAAATATCAACGTTGAGCAAGTTCTAGCGCTGGAATTGATGATTGAGCTGGGCTGGATGCTTCGCGAGCAGGGCGATGATTTTGTGCCCCTGGCCAAGGCCTTGCCATCGCTTGCTGCGCAGTCTCCCTATTCCCATGTGGATCCTTGCCTGGCGCTCTGGCACGAAGCGTACGAGTGGACTCATTACACCGACGCCTTGAAGGCGCTGCAAACCCAAAGCGCCGACCGCCGTTGCAGTGTTGGAGCTCCCAGCGCGCAAGCCTTCTTTTGCATCGACGACAGAGAGTGCTCGCTACGTCGCTATTTGGAGCAGCAAGACCCATCCATTCAAACTTTCGCGAGCGCAGGGCATTATGCCATCGATTTTATGTTCCAAGGTGTGCATGACAGTAAGCCCGTAAAACAGTGCCCCTTGCCAGTGACTCCCAAGTTTGTGGTGCGAGATGTTTTGGCGGAAGGCATCAGCACCAAAAAACCGAGGCTTTCGCATGCGTTTCATTTGAACACGCGCGCCAACACGTTGGTGCGGGGTTGGTTGACTACCCAGGTGATTGGTTTCTGGTCGGCAGTTAAGCTGGTCATGAGCATTGCGAAGCCGGGGCTTTCCCAACCCACACTTTCGGCGCTCAGTCGCATCGACCCCGATAATGATCTTGCGTTGTACCGGACGGGCGACGAGAGAACTCCTGAAGGACTCTGGGTCGGGTACGCCATTGATGAAATGGCGGATCGCGTTGAAATGGTTTTGCGTAGCACCGGTAGCACGAAGGATTTTGCGCCCATAGTGGTGGTTTTTGGCCATGGTTCTAGCAGCACCAATAACCCTCATTTTGCTGCGTATGATTGCGGGGCCTGTTCGGGGCGTGCCGGCGCTCCCAACTCCCGCGTGTTTTCGATTATGGCCAATGATCGCAAGGTGCGCGCGGTGCTGCGTGATCGGGGAGTCATAATCACTGAAAGCACCCGTTTTGTTGGTGGCATTCACGATACAACGCGCGACGAAGTACGCTATTTCGATGTGGGAGGGATGACGTCGGAGCAATCTACCGCTTTTGAAAGATTCAAATGCAATATGAATCGAGCCCTGGAGTTTAATGCCAAGGAACGTTGCCGTCGTTTTGAACTGGTGCCGACAGACATCACTCCCGCGCAAGCCTCGGAAGAAGTGAAGAAACGTTCGGCCGCGCTCTTTGAGCCCCGGCCTGAGATGAACCACGCCACCAACACCATGGCTATCACGGGCAGGCGTTCCCTCACGCACAGCTTGTTCTTGGATCGGCGCGCGTTTTTGCAATCCTACGATCCCACGACGGATCCCGACGGCAAAATCCTTCAGGGGCTTCTAGGCGCCCTAATCCCAGTCTGCGGGGGAATTAATCTGGAGTATTACTTTTCGCGCTTGGACAACGAAGCGTTTGGCGCTGGCACTAAGCTGCCCCACAATATTATGTCGCTCCTGGGCGTGGCGAACGGCGTGGAGGGCGATGTCCGCACCGGATTGCCTTCGCAGATGATCGAGATCCAAGATCCTATTCGTTTGATGCTTTTGATTGAGCAAGAGCCCGAAGTGGCCCTAGCGGCACTCAAGCGCGAGCCCGCGCTTTACGAATGGATTGCCAACTATTGGGTGCGCTACGTGACTCTATCGCCCACCAGCCACCAGGTTTTTTGTTTCAACGACGGTAAAATGGTGCCGATTGACTTGAGTCAGGTGCCTAGCACACCCACCGCGCCGGATGCCCAAGCGATCTTGGCCAACGGAAGCCGCGATGGCATTTGTGTGCACCGACTAGGAGGGCCCAAGTAATGCAATGGCTAACCGTCGCCATGGTGGCGCTCCCCCTTTTTACCGCCGTGGTACTTTTCGTTGGCCGCTTTCGGCGTGAGGCGGTGGTTTCACTCCTAGCTATCGCGACCGTGGCCCTCAATTCAGTGCTCTGGGTAGCCATGCTTTTCTGGTGGGCGGCCGACAGCTTCGCGCCGGTGAATCTCAATTTCGGATCGCTTTTTACATATGGCGAATACAGTTTCGACATAAGCTTTCAGGTGGATGTGCTGACGGTAGTTTATTCAGGCCTCGTCGCATTCATCAGCGGAATTGTGGTTAAGTACAGTCAGTACTACATGCACCGTGAAAGCGGTTACACGCGGTTCTTCATCAATATTCTGATTTTCCTAAGTGGCATCAATCTGCTGGCGCTGGCCGGTACCTTGGATCTGCTTTTCGCGGGTTGGGAAATTGTGGGGATTTCCTCTTTCTTGCTCATCGCTTTTTACCGCGAGCGGCTCAATCCCTCGCGCAACGCACTGCGCGCGTATGCTGTCTATCGGTTTTGCGATGTAGGCTTGTTGTTGGGGGCTTGGTTGAGCCATCTAGTCTGGAATGCCTCGCCGACGTTTTCCGATTTGGGATCCGATCGCTTGCTTTTAGTTCTGCACCAGACGGGTGAGTGGCCTTTGCTGGGATTGAGTTTGCTTACTCTGCTTGCGGCAGCGGGCAAGTCGGCTCAGTTTCCTTTTACGTTTTGGATCCCGCGTGCGATGGAAGGCCCCACGCCCTCCAGTGCGATTTTTTACGGCGCGCTTTCGATTCACGCTGGAGCCTTCTTGCTTATGCGGATGTTCCCCGTTTGGCATAGCTCTTACTACGCGCCGTATTTGGTGGGCGCACTGGGTCTGATTACTGCTGGTTTATCGACTTTGGTCGGTCACACCCAGAGCAATATCAAAGGGCAAATTGCCTATGCCTCCGCGGCGCAGGTGGGATTGATGTTTGTGGAATTGGCTTTGGGCTGGGAGACGCTTGCGCTCTTCCACATGGCCGGCAATGCGCTTCTGCGCTGTTTTCAATTGCTCGTTTCGCCGTCGATTATGGCGTTTGTGCTGCGCTGGCAAGGGGAAGGCGGGGGCCGCATTCGCCTACTCAACCTAACCGTCGAGCGCTGGGTGTCTCGTCGGTGGGCTGCTACGATCTACATCTTTTGTTTGAATGAAGCTTATTTGGAGGTTCTGTCGCGCAATTTGTTTTGGCGGCCCTCCCGCTGGGTAGGCGGCGCGATTGTCGGACTCGCTTCTAAGCCGAGAGCCATCTTTGCATCCATAGTAATTCTGGGAGTGGGGATGTCGGTGTCGGCGACCTCGATAGCGGAATGGGGCGCGGGGGTTTTAGTGGCGCTGGCGTTAGCGTTCGCAAGTTTTGCGACCGCGACACGCGGGCGGCCGGTTCGGGCCTGGGATGCCGCCGCCATGGCCGGTACGGCCATAGGCCTCGCGATTTCTTTGCTCGACCACGAAGGGCACATGGGCGCGTGGTTTGTGGGTATTACCAACTTAGTGGGTTGGGCTATGGGGCGGTACGCACTTACCCGTTTTGAAAAACTCTTCCCCGGTGGAACCCTCGCCGATCACCACGGCTTGGTGCGCCGGGATCCTACTGGGGCCTCACTACTTTTTCTTGGGTTTTTGTTGGTTGCTGGATTTCCGATCGGACCCGGATTTGTTGGCCAGGATTTGCTTTTGCACAGCACAGTGCGGATCGGGATTTGGTCGACGGCAATTCTAGCGCTGGTTTTTGTCTTTGTGGGCTTGGCGTTGGTGCGCCTTTTCGTTCGCGTCAGTTTTGCTGGCCCCTACCGCGAGCCAATCAAATGGAATTGGGAGAGTTCTCAGCCGCCCATCCCGCCACGCTAGCCCTGTGGTATTATCGCTGCCACTGGGGGTTCGGATGCGGGTGGGGATAGTCGTAGTCTTGGTCCTGGGAATAAACGGTTCAGTGTTTGGCGCGGAGCCGGTATTTACTCTTTCACCGAAAAAATTGGGCCAGGGGCAAGCGGCGCTGGTTCAAATCGCCCATCCACCGGAAAAACTCACGCTCAAAGCCGGGGCTCAAAATATCGAGCTGTGGGATTGCGGCAAAGCGGATCCGGTTACTTTTTGCGGTATCGTGAGCGTACCGCTAGACACGCCGGTCGGTGAGTTTGAGGTGCAGGCCCAATGGGGCGAACAAGCCAAATCGCTCAAATTGGCCGTGAAAAAAGGTAAGTTTCAAGTCAATCAGCTGAAGGTAAAGCCTTCCATCACCGCGCCCAACCCGGAAGAACAAGCCAAGATCGCCGAAGACAAGAAAGATATCGAAGCGGCGTACGCGGCACCCGAACCCGGTCAACTCTGGGAAGGGGTTTTCGATTTACCCACTACCGGTGGAATCACTAGTCAGTTCGGCAATCAGCGCACCTATAATGGGGAATTGAAAAGTACCCACTTCGGGGTCGATTTGCGCGCGGATACCACCACCCCCATTTATGCCGCCAACACGGGCAAGGTTTTGCTGGCTCGTTTGTTCTTCATGGCGGGAAATATGGTGCTGCTCGACCACGGCCGTGGGATCTACTCCAGTTACGCCCACCTGAGCAAAATTGACGTCCAGCCGGGGCAAATCGTGAAAAAAGGTGAACAACTGGGAATCGCCGGCGCCACTGGTCGCGTGACCGGGCCGCATCTGCACTGGAGCATGCGCGCGAATGGGGTGCCCGTCGATCCGCATTCGCTCCGCACGGCACTCAACAAAGCGACCCAAGTAAAAAACCCGCCTACCGAACTTGCGTCCAGTAAGCGGGCTCGGATGAAGTCTAAGAAATAAACTTACCAGCTGCGTTGCGACGGAATGTAGAAGTTTTCCGCATCGAGCTCGGTCGGGCGATCCTTCGAGGTCTCACCGCGACCGGAAAACCAACCGTGTTGGCTAATGAGGAGTTGGTTCGGGCTGCCGTCGTTGATTTTGTAAATTTCATAAGCAACAGAAGGAGCGGTTTGCAGAGGGCATGTGCCACCGGCGCTTTGTGCCGTGAGATCCACTTCCTGGTTTAGTTGGTAGTTTTCATGGCCGCAGAGTTTGGTTTCATTTAGCACTTTTAAGCCCGCATCATTCAACGCAACCACTTTGGCTTGGTCGATTTTATAGTCGATAAGCTTAGCCCCGTTGGCCGGAATAGCGTTGTTGGTCAGCAGGAAAGACCCTTTGTAGCGCACTTCGGCCGCCACCACTGCTTCGTTTGCCGGTTTGTCAGCCCCGCATTTGTCCGTCGAATAGAAGGACTGGATGCGTTCGAAGCCGGCGCCGTTGAACTTCAAGAAAGTTTTTTCGGATAACTTGAGGACTTCGCCGGCATCCGTGCATTTGGATTCCCACGTCGTCATCAGCTTCGGTTCGCTGAAAGTTTGCACGACAGCGTCTTTGACTGGGCCACCGCAGGCGGCGGCTAACAATAAGGTAACGGAAGATAAACTCAGTAATTTTTTCATAGTCATTTTTCTCCTTCGTTCTCTTGAGCCAGAGCAATCGCCATGCCATTCTCCTCCCATGGGTTTGTTAATTAGGGGGTCAAATGAAAATAGTCAGTAATCCGCTTCGCTTATCTCTACTCGCGCTTGTTACTTCGTTTTGGGTTCCGCAAGTAGGGCAGGCCTGTACGACCGCAGCTTTTCCTGCGAGCACGGAGAGAGTCGTTGCGAAAAGTTACGACTGGCACTTAGGGCACGGAATGGCTGTGGCCAATCTCAAGGGTATTGGGAAAAAGGCATTGCAGCTGAAAGCGGACGACACTCCGGCAGAGTGGGTTTCGAAGTACGGCAGTCTCACATTCAACCAAAACGGACGGGAATTTCCAGTTGGCGGAATGAATGAAAAAGGATTGGTGGTTGAGATCATGTGGCTCGACAACACGGAGTATCCGGCCGTCGATGCGCGCGAGACAGTCAACGAGCTTCAGTGGATTCAGTACCAGCTAGACAACTACGCTACCGTTTCAGAAGCCGTAGCCTCAGCAGACAAGTTGAGGATCTCGCGGGCCTACGCGCCGGTGCACTACATGGTTTGCGACGCCACCGGTGCGTGCGCCACATTTGAAAACCTGGAAGGAAAGATGGTTGTCCATAGCGGTGCCGACCTCAAAGCTCCGACTCTCACCAACAGCACGTACTCTGAATCGATGAAGTACCTCAGTTACTTCGAAGGTTTTGGCGGCCGGGCGCCGTTACCCAAGGGTACTACGCCATTGCAGCGTTTCGCACGCGCCAGCATGATGGCCTCCACCTTTGATCCGAAGGGCAAAGTGACCGCTCCCGATGCTGCCTTTAAATTGCTCGATTCGGTCGGTGGCACCGCCTACTCTAAATTTCATATCGTTTATGATCCCACCAATAAGATCGTGCGCTTTCGCACTCACGCCAAACGCGCGACCAAAACCGTCGATATTAAGCAATGGGATTGGGTGTGCGCCAAAGATAAGGACCGCGCGCTTATGTACGATATGAACGCTGCCGGCGCCGCTGCCGACGTTACCGCCAAATTCCAACCCTTCGACCCAGCCGAGAATCTGAAAATGATCAAAGCCGGATTGAAAGACATCCAAAGGTCCTTGCCGCCCAAAATGGCAGAACGCCTGGCGGCATACCCTTCTCAATTGCCCTGTCTTTGAAAAGGTGAGCCCGGTAGAATGAACGGATGCGCAGCTTCCTTCTTTTGGCCGGGCTCACTCTTTTTGTAGCCTGCGCGGGAGTCGGGCCATCGTCGTCCAGCTTGAGCGTGGAGAGAGTGCTGCGCGATAGCGCTGCAATCGCGCTCCAACTCGATGGGGAGGCGCTTGAGGAAGGCGCGCGTGAGCCGGCGTCGCCCCGCCCCGTGGTCTTTCAGCCGCCCCTGAGGGCCATGAAAATAAACTCCGCATTTGGGCTACGCTCCGGCCACAAACACGAGGGCGTGGATTTGAAAGCGACCCACGGAACTCCCATCTACGCCGCCCAAAAAGGGATTGTCGTTTTCGCTGCTGATTCCATTGATGGCTACGGCAACACGGTGATTTTGCGGCACGCGGGAAATTACTCCACCCTTTACGCCCATGCGTCGGCTTTGCGAGTCAAAAAGGGCGAGCGCGTCACCAAAGGCCAGTGCATTGCCTACGCGGGCCAATCCGGAAATGCCTCAGGAGTACATTTGCATTTCGAAGTGCGGCAAGGTACCAAGCCTGTCGATCCGGCGCGTTGGTTCGGTCGCCGCGGCCGTTCGATTGCCACTAAATCTTAGTCGACAGGCAAGCCCGCCAATTTCATCACCCGCAAAGCGTTGGTGGTTGGGCAGGGGCCGCTGGCTAGCTTGTACGAAAAGCTCATGCGATCGCCTTCGATGTCTTCTTTGAAGTGCATATTGCGGATGTTGGGATTGCCGTCGGCCAATTGCGAAAGTTCCAAGTCGTGGGTGGTGATCAAGCCGCACGCTTTGGTTTGAGCCAATCGTTTTACAAAGGCTTGGCTACCGATCAATCGTTCCCGATTATTCGTGCCGCGAAAAACCTCGTCGATTAAATACAGCATCGCTACCCCCGCGTCGGTGCGGTCTAAGATGTTCTTAAGCTGCCTTACTTCGGCGTAGAACGAGGATAGGCCGTCCTCCAGCGAATCGTTCAAACGCAGCGATGTCGCCAAGTCTAAATTGCGCACGACGAATTCGTCCGCACAAACAACTGCACCGGCCTTGGCCAAAAGCAGGTTCACGCCCAGCGACCGCAAAAAAGTACTTTTGCCCGACATATTCGAGCCGGTGATGATGATACAGCGCTGGTCGGCATTGAGCTCAAGGTCGTTTCCGATTCGCGTGGTGGGAGAAAGTAAAGGGTGGCAAACGTTGCGGCCCCGCAAATGGTAGGGGGCGTCGTTTTCAATTCGCGCAAACACGTAATGGGGGTGGGTGACTTGGTACTCGGCCAACGAAATAAACACTTCCAACTCTGAGAGAGTGTCTAGCCAGAGTGGCAGGCGGTCTTTTACTTCTTTGCGCACTTTTTCCAAACGCAGAGTCCAAAAGAAATCCCACGGCATCAGAAGATTCACCGCGATGTGCAAAATATAATTCTGGCGCACACCCAAGAAGCCCACTACTCGGCTAGCGCGCGCCAAAACCGCGCGCGGGTTTTTGGCTCCGGCGAAAGGCGCCAAAAGCTGCTTCAGATGGGGGCCACCGGTCGTGCTCATTCGGCCCAATACTTCGGCTAGTGCCGCGAACTTTCCAAGCGATACGTCCAGTGACATACCGTAGGCATACGCTTCCAGCAGTTTTACTTGTCCGCCGGTAAAGCGGTACGCGACAAGCAAAGCCACGCCTGCGGCTAAAAAGTAAGGCTGCCCGCCTAGAAAAGAAAACAGGGCAAAGCTAATCAGAAAAGTAGCTTGGATTGCCGCAATGAGGAAAAAATAGCCCACCGCGCGAGGTGTATGCAGCGGCGTTTGCAGTAATTCTAAGATCCGGTCCGATTCTATTAGCCCAGACCAAAGTGATTCAATGACCAGAAATCGTCGCCGCAAAACGCGTAACCGCGCTGCCTCTCGGGCGACGTTTTGACGACGGCGGATTTCGTCGCCGCTCACTCCGTTGGAATTGAAGTAACCAATCAACTTGCCGAATCCGGCGGTGGAAACGGTATGGTTTACCAGTCGCAGGAGAGAGTGCCCGGAGAGGAGGTCTAGGTCGGAAAAGTAGCGAGGTAAGCTTTCCGCACCGGTTACCTTGGGGAGCGGCGCAATCCGTTCCCAATCCAAGGTGGAAAGCGCACGGGTCTTGCGGGCTACTTCCATCCGTTTGCGAAAGAGTTCCAGCGTGCGTCCCACCCGATCCTGAACAAAAATGAGAACCACAAAGGCCCCAAAGCCCACCATCGTTGGAATCTGAAACGGCCAGCCCAGGCCCAATCCCCCCAGCGCCAACCCCCAAATGGAGGAAGCGATGAATAGGCCCACTCTCCAGCTGGAAATTCTTTCACTGCGTGTTTCGAGTTTTACAATGCGACGGGCAATACGATCGGCGTTGGCTTCAAAAGACAGCATCGGAACATTCTACTCGATCGTCTGCCAAATGGGAGGGGGATTGGGCACGCCCTCGAGTAAAATGGCGGTGTGGTAATTGCGTTCTCCTTGGACGTCCTCATCGTGCCAGCGGTCGTTGAAATCTTTGAGCGACATGGAGCCGCGTCCACCCAGAATAGCCGGGTCCATGAAATAGATTCGGTCGCTGTCCATGCCGATCAGCACCACGTAGTGGCCGTCGTCCCATTGGGCACGATAGTCGGTAGCCGACCCATGCCAGGCCTGCAAATCGATGATGGCGATCTGCCGCCGGTCCAAAATATGGCGTAAACCCTCGACGGTAAATCCGTGGTAGACGGTGGCTTGGAGGCCGCGCTTGATGGCGGCTTGGGCCATGGTGGTAAAGGGTGTTCCGTCTTTGGGGCTAGTGCCGATTTCTTTCATCAGCTCCGATTCGCGCTTTTCTTTGCCGTAATACCCCAGCGCGGACGCGAGTGCGGAGGCGCCACACGAGTAGTCGGTCACTTGCCGCAGCACCGGCACTTCCAGGAGCGTGCCGGGTGGGTGGGGAGTGCGCAGGTATAGCGCGGTGGCAAGCACGCCCAGACCAAACCCCTCCAGTCCGATCAGGACAGATTTGAACTTCATTTGATAGAATTTACCTTGGGAGGCCCATTTGTCCAAGCACACCAGCGATTTTCAAGATCCGCATAGCCCTGTTTTTTTTGAAACCCAGGACCGTATCACTCACGTGTATTTCAATCGGCCCGAACGCCTCAATCCTTTTGACCTCGAAATGTCGGAGCGTTTCGCCAAGCTCATTAAAGTTCTGCACAAGGAAAAGTCGGACGTCGTGATTCTAACCGGCAAGGGCCGGGCCTTTTCGGCCGGCGCCGATCTGAAATTTCTAGAAGCCTGCACCGAGGAGAAGGAAGCCAAGGTGCGCAAGGCGCTTAAAAATCTCTATGAAAATTTTCTGACGGTCCGAGAGCTCAAGCAGGTTTCCATTGCTCAAGTAAACGGCGCCGTAGCCGGAGGCGGCCTGGGTTTGGTTTGGGCTTGTGATTTACGGACGGTCTTGGCGAGCGCCAAGTTTGCTTTCAATTTTGTGAAGATTGGGCTGAGTCCGGGCATGGGCATCTTGCATATGACCGGCAAAATCTTAGGCGAAGCGAAGGCTCGGGAACTGTGGCTGCGCGGCCGAACGGAATCGGGGGCTAAGGTAGCCGAGTGGGGAGGTGCCTGCGAGGTAGCGGAGTCTCCGGCGGACCTCGAACGAATCACCCTGGCACTTGCCAAGGAAATCCGCGGCAATTCAAAGCTCGGAATGGAGTACATCAAGAAGGAAATGCTGTGGAAGGATGAGCTGGAAGAGTACTTAGAATTTAACTGCAAGCACCAAGCAAAGTGTTTGAAATCACCCGAAGCCCGCGAGGGGCTTCGGGCTATTCAAGAGCGGCGCACGCCAGAGTTTATCTCTTTGCGTGACTAACTAGAGCGACTTGAGCACGGCCGCTTGGATTCGGTCCCAAACGGGCTTTTGTACGTTCATCGAGCTGTGTGGGCCCCACTCGAAACGGATTTGGTGGTTTTCGTCGGCTTCGCGTATTTTTGAGGAAGTAAGCCAGCTGTCGTCTTGCTGAAAGAAATTCAGCCAGACTTTTGCGCGGGTCTTGATATTTTTGTTTTCCAAATCCACGGGTGCGCGATGGCAATCGGTGCCGCCGAAAATCACCCCCGCAAAACCGCACTCCGGTCCGATGGGATCGATGGTGAACAGGCCTTTAAAGTTCGGCTTACCTGCGAACGTTTGGGTGAGGTACATCGCCATCCAGGCGCCGTACGAGTGTCCCACCAAGTAAACCGCTGCTTCTGGGTGCGTTTTATAGATCGCTTCCAACTCCGCTCGGATGTCGCGGGTATTTCCCAGTCGGTCCACGTTGGGGGAAGTCGAAAGGGCGTACTCCGCTTGAGCGTCCGGCGGAGAGTCGTCGTTGAGGCAGGAATAAAGCGTAATCACCTGCAGATCGGGAACTTTGGCCTGCAAGTTTTTCAAGGTGCGGGCGTAGGCGTTAGCCATGGGGATGCTGGCCGCGCGAGGTCCACCCCGCGTGGCGTTCTTACACGAATTATAGCCGGCCATGACGGCAATGACGGCGGTTTTTGGGGCGGCAAACGCGGAAACCGCGGACACACAAAGGCCCGCGAGAATGACTCGGTAAAGAACACCCTGCATGGTGGTTCCTCCAAAATTTACTGCGTTTAGGTGAAGCCGAACGAAGAAATACGTCCGTCTTTATTCTTGTGGGCTGCCCGACCGAAGCCAAGGCGCGGGCGGTCAATAGTGGGCGTTTTTAGAAGCGTCGGACGATTGAAAGCGACGCCATGGGCGCATGTCGGTACTAGTAAGGGCCAAGAAGGATTCGAGTGTTCGACGGCCCGTCTTCACCAAATCACTCATGGCTCGGACCCGGTCATTGGAGAGTTTCCATTTGGTCATCTCATCGTCCGAAAGCGATTTGAGTGACTCGCAGGCCGTGCTGACGCGGTCGATTAGCTTGCGCTCGCGGAGTTTGAGCACGTTGAGAATGACCCCCGTGACATCGGGGTTGGCGTCGTAGAGTGCCGTGCCTTCGGGGCTCTTTCCCGCCATGCGGACGACTTTGTATTTGAGCAGGTCTTTGAGCGACATGCTAACCAGCGCTTTGGAGACCGCCAGGCGTTTAATCAGAGCCCCGGCGTCGAGAGGTTCCTTCGATAAAAACAGGTGAGCCCAGAGCCGACCATGCACGCTCTTAAAGCCCCAATACTGAATGAATACGCCGACCTGGTTGGCGAGTTCTTGGACCTCGGGTGGGGCTAGGGGCTTCATCCGCTGGACCCTATCCAAACCGGTTTATATAAGCAAGCAATCGCCCGTGCCGCAAATGGGCACCTCTGCCAAGACGATTCCCTCGTTCATTTTAGGGAACGACTGCTTCTAGGTACGGACCGGCCTGGCATCCGGATTGCTTTGTTAGGGCGGTGGAACCGTGTGGGTCGAGAGCCCAATGGATTCATGAGGAGTAGACTATGCGTCTCGTAACAGTTTTGGCTTTTTCGTTGATCTTGTTCGGCTGCGGCGCGAGCGGGTACACCGGCACGTTCTACAGTCAAGGGTCGAGCGCCTTGCAAGGGCAGCAGTCGACTGCACAAGAGCGAATCGTGTTCAATCTCACTCAATCCGGGTCGGCTGTTAGCGGTAGCTTCGCTGGTGAATATTCGGCCATTTCAGGTCAGTTCACTGGAACGGTAAATGGGGATTCGTTGACCCAGTTCACGATGACACTGCCTGCGGGCAAGTCGTGCACCACCTTGATGGGCACGGGCACGTACTCCAACTACAGCATGACGTTAAATTACACTGGCCAATGCAGTGGCTCGCAATCTACCGGCAGCATCATTGCTGTTAAGCAAGTCCGCTAATAAGCCTCTCGGGCGAAAGCGTCTGCGAATACAAAGGAAGCTGGGATATTGGTGAACCGCTGCGTGCGGCGGTTGTAGTGGCACGTTAAACAAGTGACCGGGCTCGGGCCCGTGATGTCCTTGCCGGCTCGTGTGAAGAACACGGACTCCGAAGTTAGCTTCCCGTCTTTATCGAACACAAAAAAATCCCAATCCTCTGATTTTTCCCTCTGAATGGCGACTTCGGTTTCGCGATTTGATGTCCGTGTTGCCGTGCTTTCCCAAGTGTGAGCAATGGATAGGAGTGGTTTTCCAGATTGCTTCCGGCGTCGGTAAATTAATCTTGGTTTACCCTTCACCGTGGACCGGCTAATGAGCCGACGCATCCAATGGCCGCTCTTGCTCATTTCCCACTTATGCGTAGGGGGATCGGTGAAAACTTCTTGGTCCAATCCTATTTCCTTTAAAAAATCATCCAAGTCATCGCCTACCTTCACCGAACTGGGCGCAAGAGGGTAAGGCAGCTTTGGGTCATGAGGACCCGTACGTTTTTTATAGGCTTGGAAGGCGGTGTCGGCATCGGCCTCGGAGCCGGTGAGGTAGCGAGCCGCATCTCGAAGAAACTGGCTCTTGGTTGGCGGCTTAATGTCTTTGCCGTTCAGAAGCTGCTCGCAGGGAGTAGGAGTGCTCGCCCAAACCGCGAATGACAATACCAAGGCGAAAATTCCCCCCCTATACAAATTCCCCCACCCCATCTTTACGTCGTCGCCAGCGTAGCAAACCCGCTAGTGTATCTCCACACCTGTTGTATGAGACTCCACTTCTAATAGCTCTACGGCCATCTTAGCAAGTGACCCGACCATAGAATAGAAGGCTTCTCGGGTGAGGCGGACATTCTGCTCCCCCAAATGCAGTTCTAAAACCGCGGAGGTGGGATCCAGGGTTTCTAAGAAAAACGACGGTACATCCTGAACACCGTAGCAACGGGCAAGTGTGTCTTTCATCTTGATAAGGCTAGCAAAACTGAGAATGACTCTCAAGTTTAATTTCGGCTGGTTGAAAAGCCCGGCTTATGTCAGATTGGGCGCCATATGACTCTTCCCCGTCTGCCGCGCGCGTTTCCTTGCGGACGCCCGCAAAAAACCAAGAAAGCCCGCCCGCTTTCCGCGCTGCAAAAGACCGAGCTTTTGGAAAAGCTGGAGCGCTACCAAGCTTCTAGGAAACTCAATCGCAGCCAAACGCGCAACCAGGTCCTCGACGTAGTGATGGACCAAACCGACCATTTCACCGGCCCCGATTTGGTCCGCAAAGTGCGCCGGGCCCACGCTGCCATTGGCCCCGCCACGGTGTATCGTGCGCTGCCCGTTTTGCTCGATGCCGGGGTGTTGCGCGAGAGCCTTACCGACCGCGCCGGGCAAGTGGTTTACGAAGTGCAGCGCTCCGAGCACCACGATCACGTGGTTTGCCTGGACTGCAAAGCCATTCTGGAATTCCACGAAGTGGGGATTGAGTCCCTGCAAAACCGGGTGCTGGAACGCCTAGGTTTTCGTGAGGTGCACCACTCCCATGTGGTTTACGCCCACTGTCTTTACCGTAAGGAAACCAAATGAGCCGGCCACGCCCCGGCCTTGCCCCGGGTTTACATTACGAGCCGTACTTCGTTTCCGCAACCGACCGCGCCGAGACTTTGCGCTGGCTGAGTGGACTGCACCCCATCTGGGAGCGGCGGTACTCCGCCCACCACCCAGCTCCGGAAGGTAAGCCCGCTCGCGCGCTGCTGCGCCCCGTTTACTGGCTGGGCAACTGGCAGTTTGCTTGTTTGGGCTATTACCACCCACCCCGGGGTACTCGGTTTCGTTGCGTGGAAGCCGAGCCTTTTCCACCTGTGCTGCGTCGATTGGTCACCCGGATTGAATCGGGGATTCGCCGCAGTTTTCCCGCCGTTTTTATTCCCAAGGGATGGCATCTCAATACCTGTTTGGTGAATTTATATGGCATGCGCCAAATGGAAGACGGCAAGGCCCTAGATACCGCTCGGGTGGGTGAGCATAAGGATTTCGAGCCAGGCCCGGTGGCGAGTATTTCCCTGGGCGAGCGTGCGATGTTTCAGTTCGTGTCCAGCCCCGGCAAAGGCGCTCCCAGTCGGGTGGTTTTGCAGCAGTGGTTGGAAGATTGCTCCCTGCAGGTATTCGGGGGCGAGCGCTGGAAGAACCATCTTTTCCACCGTGTGCAGCGGGTGGAACGCAAAGGTGGCTTTTCCTTCCCTGTTTCGGTAGATGGTTTCGAAACGCGCCGGGTAAATTTCACCTTTCGGTATGTGCCCCCCAAGGACATTGTTCCTTACGCGGCCCTTCCGCCCGGGGATGCGGAGGATGTGGAAGAGTACATGGAAGAGCTAGCGGAAAACTCGCCGTTTTTTTACAAGGCGCTCATGGCCCGCCGGGGGCTCAAATGAGAGAACCCGCCGACGCCGGTCGGTTAACGACTTGGGTCAAACACCGCCCGTCCATGTGCACCGGCTGCCATGCACTCTGCTGCACGTTGCCAGTGGAGGTTTCGGTAGCCGACTTGCAGCGAATGGAATTGATCACGCCCGAAGAAGCCACCCAGTCGATCAAAAAGATCGCCAGTAAGCTAATGGACGAAAAACTCATTCAATCGTTCCGGGTGCGGACCGGCCTGTTCGTACTCGCCCAACGCGTAAACGAAGACTGCATCTTCCTAGGCGCCAAAGATCGCCTCTGCACGATCTACGAAAAACGCCCGCAAGTCTGCCGCAGCTTCCCCGCCCAAGGCCCCAAACCCAACTACTGCCCGGAAAAAAGAAAGTAATTCCGAAAGTGTCCAGTCACTTTTCGGAATTTCTAGGGGACCAGCGTAATCGAGTTGGGACCGTCCAACAGAATCTGCGGATTGGCTTGATTCGGTGACGCGACGTTGCCGATGCCTTCCGCACGGATGCGGACTTTCTGGTTGATGAAGCAGTTGCGGCCATCTTGCGCGGTTTTCACGCCTGCGGTCCAGAAGCCGTCTAATTTCCTGCGAATCGCATTGAAGATCTCGGGATCTTCAAAGTTGACTAGGGTGTAGTTGAGTTTCAAGCCTTCGGCGTCCACCACTTGCAGCGCGAAGATACCGAACCGGATTTGCGGGCTTTTCGGGAAGTAGACGAGCGCCCCTTCCAAAGTGAGCTTTTTGCCATTTTGATCCTCAACCCGCTCCAAAACCTCGACCGATTTGGCGACTTTCGGATCGAGTCCTAAGTGCACCGGCATTTTCGGGCCGCGTTGGATAACATAGTGCAAGCGGATTTTGTCGCCCCGAAACAAATCGCGAGTCAGAGTTTTCTCTTTTACAAAAACGGGTACTACTGCGTCTTTGTATTCAATCACCAAGATTTCACCATCCGCCGCAATGGCATGAACGGTTGCGAGAAGTGTGGAGCCGGACTTCAAATCGTCGGGCAGTTTGGCTTCTCTGTGGCGCGCAGGCACGGTGATGCCGGGATCGAAAGTAGCGATAACCTTGATTGAGTCGATCACTAAGTGCTTTTGGGAGCTTGGGTTCGTTCCCAGTTTTCCAAACAGCAGAACTTCGTCGTGGCGATTCGCTTTCAGAAGCGCGTCCTTTACGGTTTGGTTAGCCGGAAGCACAGAGAATTCGGCGTGATTAAAAAAATCACTCGGATCGCGGAAGGTGAAAACGTATTCCTTGTGGTCGTGGACTGCGCCGTGAATCCAGCCGCGTAGGCCGGGACCGGTGAGGTCTTTCTCTACCTCCACCATATCTATCGACGCAAAAGACGACACCGAGACAAGCAAACCCATTAGACACGACAAAACTAGCCGCATACTTAAACCCCCTACCCAATTACTTGCGACTGTCCACCACCCTTAACGCGCTGTCATGGCGCGCCGCCCCGGCCCCCGAGTTTCCGAAAGGGATTCCGAAAGGGATTCCGAAAGGTGACTGGACACTTTCAGGATTCGTAAGGATTCCGAAAAGCGACTGGACCCTTTCGGAATTAGAGGGTGTAGTCGTGGCCGATTAGGGTGAGGGTGGTTTGGCCGCGGAAGGTGTCTTTTTTGGCGCTTACTAGGAATTGGGCTTGTTCGGCGTCTTCTAGGTTTTCGATGACTTCGTTGAAGAACAGGACTTTGCGGGAAAGTTTGCCGGTTTCGCCGATATGGACAGCAGTGTGTTTGCGCTCGCCCGTGGCTTTATCGTTGTAATACTGCACGCTCTGGATGCTGCCTTTTACTAGAAAACGTGGTTCCTCGAACGAGTTGCCATAAGGTTTCCACTTATCGACTTCCGTCGCTAAATCTACCCGCGCCAGATCCAGCGGAAGTTCGAAGTCGAATGCCATGCGGCTTTCCCACATTTGGGGGGTCGCGCCGCGCATTTTGTTTGCGTAGTCGGTTAGGGTGTCGCGGATAGCGGCTTCATTTTCCAATTTAAATGAAAACCCGCCCGCGGCACGGTGGCCGCCGAATTTCATAAAGAGGTCGCCGCAGGATTTCATGGCTTCGGTGACGTCGAAACCTGCGATAGATCGCGCCGAGCCTTTCCCGATCCCGTCTTTCCGTTGGAATAGCCAAGTGGGGCGCCAGAAAGTTTCCGCGATGCGGCTGGCAGCGATTCCCACTACTCCGGGATGCCAGTCGCCACCGAGGAATAAAACCGAATCTTCAGGGTGATCCGCTCCCAAGAGCATCGCTTCGTGGACAATCTTTTTCTGAATGAGTTTGCGCTCGTCGTTGGCGCGGCCCATTTGCTCGACGAGTTTGTCGGGTTTTTCGCTTAAGAAAGCTTCCACCACTTGATCGGCGTGCCCTAAGCGCCCCACCGCATTAATGCGCGGCCCCAGTCGAAAACCCACATCTTGCTCATCCAAGCCTTCTTGCAATTGAGCGGCTTCTCGCAGTCGACGCAAAACCGCGCGGTTGCTGCGCATTAGTGCGCCTACGCCTAGGCGGGCCAGCTTGTGGTTTACACGGTTGAGCGGCACTACGTCGCAAATGGTGGCCATGCCAGCCAAGGCCAAAAGATCGGTCCAAAGTTCCTGCGGCACTGGGAATTGCTCCGCCAATCGACGTAAAAGCACAAACGTAATCCCGCAACCGCAAAGTTCCTGGTAGGTCTCGTCTGGGTGATTCTTGGGATTGAGGGTGATGCAATCGGGCATCTTCTCCACTTGGATTTTGTGGTGATCGGTGCACACGAACTGCACGCCTTTTTCGCGGCAATACTTTGCTTCCTCGTTGGCGGTGATGCCGGTGTCCATGGTGACGATAACATCGACTTTCTCGTTATCGATGAGATGCCGGACCGCAGCCAAGTTGACCCCATAGCCTTCTTTGAACCGGCACGGGATGTAAGTGATGAAATTAGTGAAGCCAATCGAGCGCAAAAACCACACCCAGCTCACGCAGCTCATGGTGCCGTCGACGTCGTAGTCGGCATAAAGGGCAATGCGCTTGCCCCCCCGAATGGCATCGCTCAGGCAAGCGACGGCGCCCTCTAGACCGTGATCGCCGTACTCGAGTTTATCGAGCGGTTCAAAATGGCGGTTCGCGAGCAGTAAGCGCGCCACTTCCGGGTAGTTACGCGGGATCTCGGTCGTGCGCGGCGTCCAATGGCGAAATTTCTTGCCCACACGGGGAACATAGACCGGCTTGGCTCGCCCGACAATGCGGGGTTGAGATGCAGGTGGGTTTCTTGGTAGAAGGGCCGCTTGGAGATTGAATGAGTAAGGCTTTTGTCAAAGAGGGTAACGACGAAGAAGAGGACCTCCCCGAAGCGGAAGGACCCCTGCTTCCCGCGGGCTCCAAAAACTATATGACCCCCAAGGGGGCCCAACGCCTAAAAGACGAATTGCACCACCTGGTGGCGGTCGAACGCCCCAAAATCGTGGATGTGGTTTCTTGGGCGGCTAGCCTGGGCGATCGTTCCGAAAATGCCGACTATATTTACGGCAAGCGCCGGTTACGTGAGATCGACCGGCGCATCCGCTTTTTGACCAAACGCCTCGAAATCGCCGAAATTGTAGACCCCGCACTGACCGTTGCCGATTCCGTGCGCTTTGGCGCCACCGTGCGGGTACAAACCGAGGATGAAGGCGAAAAGACGTATGTCATCGTCGGCATCGACGAAACCGATGGCAAACGGGGGCGGATCAGTTGGATTTCGCCTTTAGGGCGCGCTTTGCTCAAGGCCAAGGTGGGCGACTCCATCACTTTCCGCGCGCCGCGGGGAGAAGTAGACCTCGAAATATTAGAGATTCGCTACATCGCTCTCGACGATTAGAATAGGTCCATGCTCTGGCTAGCCCATTCCGCATGGCGTTACCGCAAAGAAATTCTCTTAGGTATTGGCGTGGTATCCGAGCTGCGCAAAACCGCTCGCGATTTTACTCGTGAATATATTAAGCGGCGGGTGAAGCAGGGTTTGGTCATCGGGATTGCCCTGATCCTATTTCAAGTGGTGCTTTTGCTGGCGGCTCTACTGCTGGTCGCGGTTCGTCCGTCGCTATTTTCCCGGCTGGTGGCCTCCAGCTTGCTTTGGCTGATTACCGGTTACAATTTGGCGCGTTTTTTCACCAGCACCCTTCCCGAATTGCGGGCAGTACGCAAAACGCTGAAGAGTAAAATCGGTTATACGCTCAAGTACGTGCTGCGCATTTCCCTGGCGACGGAACTGATGCAGTGGAATTTGATCCTACCGTTAATTTGCCTAGCCATTGCGGCCCTAACCCGGTCGGCAATTGGCACGAACGTGTCGTTCATCACGCCGTGGGTTCAGGCGTTCGAGCAGCTCAGCCGCGCCCGTTAACCATCCAGCGATTCATCCGCTTTTCCAAGATATCCAGGGGCAGGGCGCCATTTTCTAAAATAGCGTCGTGAAAAGCGCGGACGTTGAACTTGGCGCCCATTTTGGCTTCGGCGTTACGGCGAATTTCGCTGATTTTCAGCTGGCCGATTTTATAGCCCAGCGCCTGGCCCGGCATCACCAGGTAACGATCTACTTCCTGTTCGATATCGTGGAGGGATTTGCCGGCGTTGGCGGCGAAATACTCTATCGCGCGTTCCCGGCTCCAACCGAGCGAATGGAGGCCTGTGTCGACCACCAGCCGGATGCTGCGCCAAATTTCGTAGGTAAGACGGCCGTATGCAGAATAGGGATCGCGGTACAAGCCCAAGTCGGCGCCCAAACCTTCTGAGTACAAACCCCATCCCTCGATAAACGCATTGTAGCCTTCGTTCTTGCGAAACTCCGGCACGCCTTCTAGCTCTTGGGCGAGTGCAATTTGCAAGTGATGGCCCGGCACGGCCTCGTGCAGAGTAAGCGCTTCCATTTCCCAGGCGTATCGGGTTTTCAAATTGTACGTGTTTGCAAAAAAGTTTCCGCCCCGGCCGGAGGTCGGAGAGCCCTGTTGGTAGTAGGCGGTCGGTTGCGACGGTGCAGCGAAAGCTGGGATAGGTTGCACGCCATAGGTCAGCCGCGGGAGTTTGCCAAACAGCCGCGGTAGTTGCGGGTCGATACGTTTGGCGATGTCGCGGTAGCCTTTAAGCAGGTCTTGCTCGCTCGCGAAAACGAACTGTTTATCACTGCGTAGGAATTCGTTGAATTCTTTAAGCGACCCCGAAAACCCAGCTCGCTTTTTCACTTCTTCCATTGCCGCGTTAATGCGGGCGACTTCTTTCAGACCGATTTCGTGAATCGACTTGGCGGCAAGTGTGGTGGTGGTCGATTGGCGGACCTTGAATGCGTACCATGCTTCGCCTTTCGGCTGAGCAGACCAAGCGGTCTGGGTGCGGCACGCTGGCAGGTACTCGGTTCGAATAAAGTCGGCCAGTTTAGCAAACGCCGGCGTCACCGCCGATTTCAAGGCGCCGTGGGCGCGCGCCGTGAGCTTCTCCCGCGCGGCCGCATCTACTTCCGGTGGGAAGTCCGCAAACGCTTCGAGAAGTGCGCTCTGCTCTACTTTTTGGGCCACCAACGCGTCGAATTGGGCGAGCGCTTTCTCGATGGCCACTTTGGGGTAAGTGATTCCCAGGCGCATGCCTTCGCGTAGCAATCCCTCTACCTGGCGCAGTGCGATGGGTAGCGCCTCTAAGCGGGCGATCATGTCTTCGTAGTCCGCAACGGTATTGCGGGGCATTAGCGACATCGCCTGCGGTGCTTCGTTTTGGATGCCCGAAAGCAAGGAAACCGCCAATACTTCCTCGTGGTAGGCGCGCGCTTCGCGGGCCTCCGCAAGGGAGTATTTGAAAAGATCGTAGTTTAGCTGTGCGTCCGGCCTCAATACGGCACGGCGAATCGACTGCAAAACTTTCCAGGGGGCATCGAGTTCGGCAAATCGACGGCGATAAGCTTCCAGAGACCGGTCGGTCCAACGACGGTTTTGTCCGGGGTAGCCGACGGAAGTGGCATACTCTGGGAATTCCTCCATTTGGTATTTCCAGACTCGTTCCAGCAGCTTCGTAAGTCGGGCGCTGTCGGCGAGGCTCTCTAATGCGGCGCAGTCTTTTTCAAACGGCGTGGCCATAGCCCAGAGGGACGAGCTGAAAGCCAAGACCAACGCGATCGTTTTCATGTGGAAGCTCTTTTCTGCAAGGTTTGGTATGCGGCGATGATGCGTTCGGTTTTGTGAAGTGCGAGATCCCGCAGCTCTTTCCCGAGAGAGGCCACTTTGTCGGGGTGGTACTCCGCCAACCGCTGGCGGTAAGCGGTTCGGATTTCGTCAGCGCTGGCGCCCGGGCGGACTCCCAAGACTTCATAAGCGGAATTTCCTGCTGCCGGGGGCGGTTGCACGTCGGCTGTCACGCGTCGAAACCAGCGGAAAAAATAAACGGCTGTGGCAACCAAAATGAGCAAACGAATCAAGGAACTCATTTGTGAAAACTAACGGATAAAACGGTGGCGCTCAACCGGCCATTTCGGGTTAAGCTAGGCGCGGGAGAGTCGACGTGGACGAACTTGCAGTCAGACGAGCAAAAAAACTTCTCGATGCCGGGATTCATAGCGTGCAACAAGGTGAAATCGACGACGCACGCGCTCTCTTCCAAAAATCCGCTGAAAACCACGCGACGGCTGACGCCTATACTTATTGGGGTTGGATGGAGCACCACCGTGGCAATACCCAGCTTGCGATCGAACTTTGCGAAAAGGCGATTGAGCTCGATCCTCAGTTCGGCAATGCCTACAACGATATAGGTTCCTACCTCATCCAACAGGGTGATCTCGACGGGGCCATTGGGTGGTTGGAAAAGGCGCTTAAGGCCGAACGCTACGAACCGCGCCAGTACCCTCATATCAATCTCGGGCGTGTTTATTTGGCCAAGGGGCTGCCCTTGCGGGCCATCCAGCATTTTCGCGCGGCGCTCGAATGGGACCCGCAAAATCCCGAGGTACTGCGCACCCTGGAAGAAATCCTGAGTTCGATCAACTAATGACGATTCGCACGCCTTCTGAAAATTGTCGTTTGTGCGGAGCGAGCGCTTCGGAGTTTGGGCAACTTCCATCCGACAAGCGGATGTTTCTACTCTGTTCTGGGTGTGCGTGCATCTTCGTCCGGGGCGATGGTTTGCTCGTCGCTGAGGAAGAAAAGCAGCGCTATTTGCAGCACAACAATGAAGCAACTCCCGAGTACGAAAAGTTTCTCAATCGTCTGGCGGTGCCCGTCACTCGGGAGGCCAAGCCGGCGGGAGCAGGGTTGGATTTCGGTTGCGGACCGGTGCCGGTGCTGTCGGTGCTTTTGGCCAAGCAAGGCTTCAAAATGCGCCAATACGATCCCTTTTTCTTTCCGGATCAGGGAGCACTCACTTCGCGGTTTGATTTTATTACTTGCAGCGAAGCCGCAGAGCATTTTCACCAGCCGTTGAAAGAATTCGAATTGCTCAATCGCTTGCTGCGGCCGAACGGTGTACTGGGCGTAATGACTCAGATGCGGGCGCAATGGGAAGGGTTTTTCGAATGGCATTACCCCCGCGATCCGACGCACGTGATTTTCTATAGCCCACGCACGATGCGTTGGCTGGCGGAACGGTTTGGTTGGGAGCCGACCTTCTTGCCCGAAAACGTAGTTATTTTCCGGAAGACTTCATCATCTGCTTTTGGAGTAAGGACGTAACATCCGTTCGGGCATAACCCTTAGGGGCGGCGAAGAGAGCTTCCTTCACCGTTTCCTTGGAGATGCTCTCCACCTGCATGACTCCCCCTTCGGTTTCGCTGGATTGAACCACGAAACCCAAGTGCAGAGCTTTATCTACGAGCTCCAACATGCCCCGCTCTTTAGCCGGGACTAAGCCGGTCTTACCGACCGAATCAATCAACGACTGCAAAGCTTGGTAGTCGGCGGCCGACGCACCCACGCTTTGCATGGGGACCACGCAAAAACTGCCCGCTTTCTTCCCTTTATTGGCAACGTCATAGCGCGTGCAGTTCCATTTGCCTACGGTGTGCGCACCCGCCTGCTTGGTGAGCTTGATATCTCCGGCGGCAGGTGCCGGCGCTTTGTTGAAGGCTGAGATAATCGATGCCACCCGATCGAGATCCGACTTATTGATTTCCAAATACGATTTGCGCGCATGGTCAACCCAGAGAATCGCGCCAGTAGAGTTGTGAATGATAAAAGTTCCGTCACTGCCGGGAAACTTGAAGTCGACCCGAGCGCTGGAGTTTTGGAAATACTGCTTCAGCGTCCCTTTTTCCGTGCCGCGGGTGAGCCCTCCCGAGACCACTAGACCGGCGAAGCAAGGTGACGTCACAAGTAGGATACCGAGTAAAATTCGCATTACTCATCTATACACTCGTTAGGGGCCAACGGCCAAGTGACTCGTTCCGACCGTTTTGCTACAGTCGTCGACATGGCGCATACCACTACGTTCAATCCTTCCAATTATCAAAAACGCAACCACATGGAGACGCTCAAGCGTCTGTCGATTTATCTTTGGCCCAAAAATCGGGCCGACCTGAAACTGCGGGTGGTACTGGCGCTTTCCGCGCTGGTGCTTTCGAAGCTCGTCAATGTGTACGTGCCGTTTTTGTACAAGGGCGCTATCGACGGCTTATCGAAGCCGGCACAGCTTCTAGCAGTCCCTTTGTTTTTTATCGTCGGGTACGGTGTGGCGCGCGTGGTGTCTCAAGGGTTTGGCGAATTGCGCGATTTTCTTTTTTCCAAAGTCGGCCAGCATGCCCAGCGGGTGATTGCGCTCAATACGTTTAAGCACCTGCACGCCCTTTCGCTCCGCTTTCATTTAGAGCGCCAAACGGGCGGGCTGTCTCGCGTCATTGAGCGCGGCACCAATGGCATTGAGTTCGTTTTGAACTTCATGCTTTTTAATATTCTCCCGACGCTGCTTGAGATCGGTCTGGTTACGGGGATTCTGCTTTATAAATACGATTGGCAGTTTGCAGCCGTGGCTTTTGTGACCATCGCAGTTTACATCGCCTACACGTTGGGCATCACGGACTGGCGAGTGCGTTATCGCCGAGAAATGAACGAGAAAGATTCTGAGGCGAACACCAAAGCCGTCGACAGCTTGCTCAACTATGAAACCGTGAAGTACTTCGGCAACGAAGACCATGAGTTTCGCCGCTTCGACCACGCGCTGGAAGGGTACGAACGCGCTGCGGTCATCAGCCAGGGCACCCTGTCTTTGCTCAACATCGGCCAAGGCGCAATCATCGGCGTCGGTTTGATGGGTGTGATGTGGCTTTCGGCTCGTGGGGTCGTGGCCGGCAGCTTAACGGTCGGCGACTTTGTGATGGTGAACACGTTCCTGATTCAGCTGTACTTGCCCTTGAACTTTTTGGGCTTTGTGTACCGCGAAATGAAGCAGGGTCTGATCGACATGGACAAGATGTTCGAGCTCATCTCCGTGCATGCCGAGATCCAAGATTCTCCCGATGCCAAGCCGTTGCCGCCCGGGCCGGGAAAGGTGGAGTTCCAAGGGGTGGATTTTAGCTACCAACCCGACCGCCAAATTTTGCGCGATATTTCGTTCTCCATTTTACCGGGGCAAACGGTGGCAGTGGTAGGGCCCAGCGGTGCGGGCAAGTCTACTCTCTCGCGCATTCTATTTCGTTTTTACGACATTCAAAAAGGCCGGGTCTTAATCGACGGAGTGCCGCTGGATAAAATTACCCAGAAGAGTTTGCGCGAAGCCATGGGAGTGGTGCCGCAGGACACAGTGCTTTTTAACGACACCATCGAGTACAACATTCACTACGGGCGTCCTAGCGCCACCGAAGAGGAAGTTTTTGCGGCCGCGCGCTTGGCTAAGATCCACGATTTCGTCGTCACCTTGCCCCAAGGGTACAAGACCCAGGTGGGCGAACGCGGGTTAAAACTTTCGGGAGGGGAAAAACAGCGGGTGGCGATCGCCCGGACTATCCTAAAAAATCCCCGCATTCTGATTTTCGATGAAGCGACTTCGGCTCTGGATTCGCAAACCGAAAAGCAAATTCAAGCATCGCTCAACGAAGTGTCGCGGGATCGAACTGCCTTGGTTATCGCCCACCGCTTGTCGACGATTATCGACGCGGATGAAATCTTGGTTTTGAAAGACGGAGCTATCGTGGAACGTGGGAAGCACGCGGATCTGCTGGCCCGCGGCGGAGAGTACGCTGCCATGTGGAAACGGCAGCAAGAGGCCCAACGCATCGGGGTCGAAGTGAAAGTTTGAGTCTATTTTTCGGGGTAGCGAGCCGGGTGGCGCGGTACTAGGTCTACTTTGATCTTAGGGTGCGCTTGGCGCAAGCGCGTCGCAATTTCGGCGTGGCCGGAACGCTCCGCTACTTGTGGCATGCTGGCGGCGACGGCGGCCCCTTTTTTAATCAATAAATCGACGCAATCCGCGTAGCCTTTGGAAGCGGCCAAGGTAAGTGCGGTAAATCCACCTGTAGCCCGCAGTTGCACGTTGGCGCCGTGATCCATGAGCAAACGCATCACGCCGCTGTGCCCGTGCAGGGCCGCAGCCATCAAAGCGGTCATACCTTCGGTTTGCTCGCCCCCGATTACCCGTGCGTCGATTTCCGCGCCGTGGTCGAGCAACGTTTCGGTAACCGGCAGATTGCCCGCAGACGCAGCTAGCATCAGGGGAGTCCAGCCGCCGCCGTTGCGATCCGCGACCGATGCGCCGGCCTGAAGAAGAATATCCGCGACTTCGCGCGCCTCCGGGGCGTTCAGCCCTGGGCTTTGAAGAGCGTGCAGGTACGTAATTAGCGCCGAGTCCGGAAAAATGTCGGTGGAGAAGGCGGCAGTCGCCCCCATGCTCCGGAAAGTTTTGAGGAATGGTAGGCTTCGTTGCTGCGCGGCAAAAATCAGCATGTCATTGCGATAACTGTAGAAAAAGGCCAAAGTGCTCAGGCCGTAAATCATAACGCCTAGCATCACCGGGCCCACGTACTCCCGCGCATCTTGCATCCAATATGTTAGGCGTGCGCGAGAAGAACGAGTCATCAGTCTCGCTATCGGTAGATCGGGTGCAAGCCTTGATTAGGCTTGATGTGTGCAAGGCTTTTACCGAAAGAGAAGAGGGGGAACTGTGTCCGTTCAGAGCCGAAAATTACATAGCGTGGGCCAGCGCGTCATTCGTCTGCAGCTCATTTCCACCAAGGGAATGGGTGCGCCGCACCGGTTTTGGATCTGGCTACAACGCTGGTTCTGGATGCTGTACCACGAGTTCATTAAAGACGACGTAATCATCCGCGCCCAGTCGCTTTCGTTTTTGATGGTTTTCTCCCTGCTGCCTCTTATTGCCGGCGTCTTCTTTATTTTCACATTTCTCGCCCAGTTCGGCATGGTGCAAGACGCGCTCACCAACATGACGGAGAATTTCCTGAGCACCATCCCGTCTCAGCACCGAGCGTATGTGGGCGAATATATCCTGAGTTTCAAGGACGCTTACTTGGCGGGAATCACCAAGGCTAGTCGCTCGGTGGGTGTCTTTGCGATTTTCATTTTGGCGTGGGTGGGCCTTCAAGCGTTCGACAATATCGATGCAACCCTCAATGTGATTTGGTCGGCAGAACGCAATCGACCCTTGTACGAAAAGATCCGCAACTTCATCGTGGTGTCGGTGGTAGCGCCCATTGTCCTGATCTGCGGATTCTCAGTGCCCATTATTTTGCACCGGTTTAGCGTCAGTAAATTCTTCTTCGAGCGCTTTTCGTTTTTGAATTTATTGCTCAATACGATTTTGCCGCTGGTTTTGTTGATGGGTATTTTCTTGATGATGTACCGCTACGTGCCAGTGCGCCGAGTGTGGTGGAAGGCGGCCGCGTGGGGCGCTTTGTTTTCAACCATTTTGGTGGGCGTCTGTAATTTCGGGATGAAGATCTATTTCGCGTTCGGGACTAATTCCGCTTACGGCAAAGCGGCGGTGGTTCCCTTGATCGGGTTTTGGATTTATGTGCTGTGGATCGTTGTGATTATGGGTGCGGAAGTTAGTTTTCTCATCCAAAACAAAGAAGAGTTGTTTTTGGCTAACGAGCGCGAGCCCGCTTTGGGTGAAGCGCGCGCGTTGCTGGCGATTCTGGTTGCGTTTTACAGGGCCTTTCGGGATGGGTCCGGCCCCACTAGCTTTGAGTCTGCCCGCGACGCCGCTGAAATTGATAGCAACCACACCCGCTGCGTGATTGGGTACCTCTTGCGCAAAAAAATAATCGTGGAATGCGCCGGCGACGAAGAGGGGGGCGGGCACTACAGCTTGGCCCGCGATCCGGATACCCTAAACTTGGCCGACCTTTTCCAAGACTATTTTCCTCTCAAGCACCCTCAGTCCAAGGCGACGCTCGAAAAAATTTGGAACAAAGGCGTGGTCCAGTGGGCGCAGTATTTTGAAACCGTGCGCATCGCCGATCTCGCCAAGTAATAGCGCCCTCCGGTAAGCTAGTCGGATGTCGGATCCCATCCTGATTGATTGCGATTATATTTTTCCCCAATTCGCTGCGGCCTACTTGCTAGTAGAAGGTGAGCGAGCCGCCTTTGTGGAAAACAACACAACCCATGCGGTGCCTCGCCTGATGCAGGCCCTCCAACGCGCGGGGCGAAAGCCAGAAGACGTCGACTACGTGGTCATTACCCATGTGCACCTGGATCATGCCGGCGGTACGTCCGCGCTGATGCGTGCTTGTCCACGCGCGACTTTGATTGCCCACCCTCGCGCCGCCCGCCACATCAAGGACCCCACTAAGCTGATTGCCGGCGCACGCGCGGTTTATGGCGACGCCCGCTTCGAGAAACTCTACGGCCAGATTGACGCGGTTGCGGAATCTAGGATCCGAGAAGTGGCGGATGAGGAAGTGATCCGATGGGGGCAAAGAGAGTGGCGCTTCATGCACACTCGCGGGCACGCCAAACACCACTTCTGTCTGTGGGACTCGGCGGTCCAAGGAACTTTTACCGGTGATGCGTTTGGGATTTTTTACCCGTGTCTCCAAACCGCCACGCCATTCATTTTTCCGTCGACCAGCCCCACCGATTTTGAGGCGGACGAAGCGCGTGCTGCTATCAAGCGGGTGGCGAGTTTGGCAGGCGATCGTGCCTTTCTCACTCACTATGGCGAATTGCGCCAGCTGCAAGCCCGCGCGCTGGATCTCATCGACTGGATCGACTTCTCCCAAGCGCTTGTGGAAAAGGCCCGCGATAGCGACGAGCCAGACGCTGGGCTCACGGCGTTTTGTCTGCAGCAAATAGACGCTCGCTTCCGAGCGGCACTAGAAAAACGCGGCCTGATGCGCGCGGATAACTGGGAGTTACTCCGAATCGACCGAGAGCTCAATGCGGCTGGTCTCGCGCACGTGGCGAGAGCGCAGCGTACTGCGGGAACTTAGGCTATTCGGAATGCGATCTGAGTTCTATCCAATCCAGCAGTAGGCTCAATGCCACCTCTTTTTGGAAGTCTCCATTCGGAAGTGCTACTCGGGAATTGGTCGAGGCAGCGCAGAGCCAGTCTCTGAGCGGATCGGGGCGCAGCACCAAATTCGGAGATGAAGCGGCGGCCAGGGAATTGGGCAGCGCGTACTCGCGCACGATGCAATGAGCGCGGGTGAGGAAGGGTTGGTGCATTTCAATATCGGGCAGCAGGCCTACGCGTTGGGGAGTTTTGCCGTTGGGGAGGTAGTACAAAGAGGTGGTGGTATAGAGTATCACTGGCAAACCGGCAAAGGCTTTGCCTTCGGGAGAGTCGTGCGTCTGGATAGAACCTTTTCCAAATGAAGGGGTGCCTACTATGTAAGCCATTTGATAATGTTGCAGCACTCCCGCCAAAATTTCCGCAGCGCTAGCCGTGCCATAATCGACGAGAACCAAGATTGGTGCGTGGACGCGAGCAAGAGAGTCGGTGTCATGGGGAATGGTCTGTGCGTCAGGAGCCAGCGGTTTAGTCTCAATGACGAGTTTTTGCTTTCCCAGGAAATAGCCGGCTATTTTCACAACGGCGTCCACGCGACCACCCGTATTGCCGCGTAAGTCCAGTATGATGCCATCCACTTGGGACTTGCAGAGGAAGTCCAGTCCGCGAGCGACATCGGACTCCACGGAGGGCGAAGCGAACTCTCTCAAGGTCATTACCCCTACGCTTACGTTCTCGATCGGGATCGTACTGGTGTGTACGTTCTGCGGTAGGAAGTAGATCGACGGTTTCATCTCGAAAGACAAAAGGTTTCCCCCGCGTCGCACATTCAAACGGATGTTTGCGTTTTCAGAGTGTTCCCTTACGGTGAGCTCGCGATAGACACGCTGGGCGCCGTGCACGCTCACTACCCATTTTCCGAACTGTTCGATCTGATCGCCAAGTTTAAGCGAATTTCGCGCGGCAGAGGATTCTTCGATGGTCCTTTCGACCACGATGGATCCATCAACAAGAGCAACTTCGAGTCCTAATCCCATCCGAGTCGACTGCCTGACCGGAGGTTCCGAATGGAACGGTTCAATACGGTCGTGGGGGGTCCGTTCTTTGAGGCCAGCGTTGATGGCGCGTGCAATTTCCCATTCGTATAATTCGGCCCCGGCCACTGCTTTTTGCGTGCGTAGCAATTCTTGAATAGCCGCCTTGGAGACTCTTTCGCTGGTCGCCGACGGGTAGGGCAGGGCATTCAGCCATTGTTCGAATACGTCGAGCGTGAGCCCGGTTCCACCCCAATCTAAGGCGGCCTTGAGATTCGCCAGCGACCGCGGGCAGTTAGAAACCGCCAATGCGGGCGAGGCTAGGCACAGCAGTGCCAGGATTAGAAGAATTCGGTGACGCATTCGGGAGGGGGAGATACCACAGCTGCGTTTGGTTTCCACCCGAATTTGCTGTCCAACTACCGGTTAGTGGGCAGACTGCTCAAGCGCGGTTAGAATAAGGTATGCGCTCACTACTTGTATTGACGACGGTCTATTGCTGGTCGGTTTTGGTCGAGGCGAAGATGGACGCGCGAGCGTCATTGCGCCAGAGCGTAAGCCAGTCCGGTGCCCCGTCCAATGGAGTAAAGCAACCTTGGGGTTTGTTCTACCCTGTCTGTCTTTTTGTGGAAGCGGGTGCATCGCCCTCGCTCAAAGACATCCGCAATAATTTGATCGAAGAAGCAGATAAGTGCCAAGTAACTTTAGTGGTGGATGCGCTTCCGGTGAGTAATCTGCCCGGCAAATCTACTCAGCTAGCGGCGGCAGCGGAGTCCCTATGCGATGCTGATAAGCGCTTTGGTCCCCGGGGCGCTGGCCGAGCATCCATTGCGGTGGTCACTAAACGCAAAGGAGCGGCAGCGGAATTCTGCGGCATCGATTCCCAAAGCGCCTACGCGGGAGGGTGTGGGCAATACGAAAAGCCACCCAAAATCAAAAACAACCTTGAGCATACCAGTGGCTATGCCGCCAAAGTCGACGACAGAAAAGCGACGGTCGCGGTGGTGGATGCTGGCAAAACTACCTTTGCCGATATCCAGCGCACCTTAATGGGCGCGGGCATGATGGGTCTGGGGCCCGGCTCAGGTGCGGGCAACGGCGTGGGGCTTGCTGACGAAGGGGCGCCCGTTACAGCCCAGTTTCCCGAAACGACAGCCTGGACGCAATCGCCCAACGGAGGCGGCTGTGCCGAAATGCGCAAACATGCTTTTCCTAATGTCAAAAATATCCCCGCTGTTTTGCAGGTAGTGGACGTGCCGACGACTAAAGGCGTCGACATTCAAAAACCGCGAAACACCCCACCGCCCACAGTGAAAACGGTAGGCGGAGGAAAATCCTCGGGGGGCACGGGCCAAGCTGCCTATGGTGAGCAAGCGCCCCCGATCAACAAGGGACAGAACACGGTGGATGTTCCCGGGGCGAGTGCGGGCACGGACGTGGAAGGGGTTACCGTCCGGGGCAGCAGTCGGCGAAACAGCGGCGAAACCGCCAGCATCGAGGGCGCGAAAGCCCCGGCTCCCACGCGGGCCGAGATTGAACGCCGTTCCAAACTCAATATTTATGGCACACCGGGCGGCGAAGTGGCCACGGGCAAAGACCCGAACCAGGCCGGGGGGGACGAAGTCCCGATGGGCGGACACGGTCAGAACTTGGGAGTGGGCAAGCCCCCGGCCGCTAGCGTATCGCCTGCTCCGGCTGCGGCTTCCTCGGCGATCGCGCCCGCCTCAGCGCGTACGCCCACTAGTTCGTCGGCAATGAGCGCTCCCGCAAATCAATTGAACAATGACTCCGACTTTTTCAAGTCTCAGTCATCGGCTCCAAGCGCACCTGCGCCCACGGATCAGCGCCACGGCACTTCCACCCGCGGACGCAATTAATTATTCCAAAAACAAAATGCCGATGCGGCTGATTTGCGGATCGACTTCGCGGCGCCAGCGAATTTCCGCGCGTTGAGGCGGGAGTTTACCGAGTTGGATGCGGATATATTTGCCGACTTGCAGATCGGGTGTACCCAAAACCACGAGCCCTGCGCCTTTGGCGGATTCTTCGGGAACCAACGCCACCATCGACGGGCGAAAGGTCCCGTCGAGGCGTTCATCTATCAAATCGATCATCGCAAAGGTGCCATCATCCGGTGTGTAGCGGATGGACGCGCGTTTGACGTATTTCTTGGATGACTTTGGGGTGGGCATAGTCAGTTTGATTGTAACAGGTTTATAATGAACTGTGGAAGCCGCGCGGTTCGCTGATCATTACCAAGTATTGGGACTGCGCCGAACCGCGACCGCCGCCGAAATCCGGCGTGCGTACCGACGATTCGTGCTGCGTTACCACCCCGATCGACGCCCCACCGAGCCCGATGCGGCGGCGGTATTTCACCGCATCACCGAGGCGTACCAGGTCCTCTCCCATGCCGATAAACGCCGCGAGTACGACTCCGTTCTCAACGCCTATTTGAATGCCCCTAAGCCTGCTCCGGCGGTGAAACCGCCTCGGACAGAACCGCGGCCGAGCGGCGTTACCCGTCGATTGCGGTTTGAGGACGAGCAAAACGCGCTGGCCGATACCGACGCACTTTGGGGCGCTTGTGCCGGCGCTGCGCTTTTTCCGTGGGCGGTTTACCAGACGGCTTTTTTCCCAGAGGCGGCCTCTTTTTGGCTCTGTCTGTTGGTGAGTCCGGGATTGGCGGTCGTGACCTGGGCGGGGTGGACTTTCGGCCAACACACCGCCGATATCTGGGACCGGTTGGGGCGTTTTTTCTTGCGCTACGTGGAAGCCGGAGAAGTGCTCGCTTCCAGCGCCCCGTTTTTAATTGCCTCGCTGGCGCCTTTTTTCGCGGCGGTGGTGCTCGACTCCTTGATGCCGCTCCCGACGACAGGGTTGGCCCCGGCGGTCTTAGGCGGGGCGTTGTCGGGGTGGATCGGGGCGGCCTTGGGACGCGCGGTGGTATTCGCTTCAGACCCGCCAGGGAAGTTCTGGGGTTTGGCCACGGCTTTGACCGCCTCGGCGGTGCTCGGCGGTTTGGTCGGTTTTTTGCTCACCGCTGCCACCTCCGACGTGCTTTCGGGGGCGCGTTTTTTCATCCTGTGGACTTGTAGCGGTGGTTCCGCGGCCCTAGGCGGCGCGATCGCCGCGTCCCGTGGGGCGCTGCGTCCACCGGGAGAGCAACCTTGATTCGCGCCCTGCGGCGCTTTACCATCAAAGGTAGGCATGTCGGCTGATTTCCAATACGAAATGGTCATCATTGGTTCCGGTCCCAGCGGGCAGAGGGCGGCCGTGCAAGCGGCAAAACTCGGCAAGAGCGTGCTGGTGGTCGAGCGGGACTGGATTGGCGGTTCGTGCCTCAACACCGGCACCATACCAAGCAAAACGCTACGCGAAGCGGCATTGAATTCGAGTCTGGAAAACCCCACTCACTTCGACGAAGTGATGAAGCGTAAATACTGGGTGATCGACGAAGAGACCAAGGTCATCTCCGAACAGCTCAAACGCAACAACGTTGAGTTCAAGCAGGGGCTCGCTTCTTTCATTTCTCCCAACCAAATCAAAATCGAAAGCCCCACCGGGACCATCACGGTGCAGGGAAAGTTTATGGTGATCGCCACCGGCACCCGGCCCGTGCGACCACCCGAAATCCCATTTAACGATCACCATATTTTCGACAGCGATACCGTATTGAACGTTCTATCCAAACCCGCAACCTTGGCGGTGGTCGGAGCGGGAGTCATCGGATCGGAATACGCCAGCATCTTTGCGCGCATCGGGGTAAAGGTGACGCTCATCGATCAGCGCGATCGGCTTTTAAGCTGGATGGACAAAGAAATTACCGACGCCCTCCAAAAGCAATTCACCGCCAACCAAATCGAACTTTGCCTGGGGGCCAAGACATCCAACATCGCCATGGTCCCTGGCCAGAAAAAAGCCAAGATCCACATCAACGGCACCGAACGGGTGTACGACGCGCTTTTGATCTGCATGGGCCGCTTGGGCAACACCGACATGCTCAATTTGCCGGCAGCCGGTTTGCGTGCGTCGGATCGCGGGCTGATTACGGTGAACGAAAGTTTCCAAACGGCCTTGCCGCATATTTACGCGGTCGGTGATGTGATTGGCAGCCCCGGTTTGGCATCGGCTTCTAGCGAGCAAGGGCGCTTGGCCGCCGCCCACGCCTTCAACGTTCGCGACGGCAGTTTTCCCGATAGTTTCCCGTTTGGTATTTACACCATCCCGGAAATATCGTCGGTAGGCGCGCAGGAAAGCGATTTGGAAGCGAAGGGCATTTCGTATGTCGTGGGCCGTGGTCGCTACAACGAACTTGCGCGTGGCAAAATAATCGGGGACGAAATCGGTTTCTTGAAGCTGCTGTTCGACGCCAAAACTCGCAAGCTCTTAGGGGTGCAGGTGATCGGCACCGGGGCCACGGAGTTGGTCCATATCGGGCAGGCCGCGTTTATTCTCGGTGCAGGCGTCGACTTTTTTATCAACAATGTTTTCAATTACCCCACTTTGGCGGAAGCCTATAAAGTGGCGGCCTACAACGCGTACAACCAGCTCAAAGCGAATTAATCCAAGTACCCACGGCCGATGCACTCGGGGCAGGATCGTCCAGGTGCAGGTGGTGCCCTCCGGCCAAACGCTTCAGTGTAAGTTTAGGAATGAGCGCCGCGCGCTCTTGCCAGGTGTCGAAGCGCGCCATCAATCCCTCCGACGCCACTAACGCCAGGGTGGGACAGTGAATCGACTTGAGAAAACTATGGGTCTGCTCTTCGGTAAAGCGTTGAGTGGGTAGGCGCAGGCGAGGATCACTGCGCCAAGTAAAACCCCCGTCGACAGGGCGCGTGCCTCGTTCAACCAGTCGGCGCGCACTGGCGGGCGCCATAGGGCCGGTGCCTCCTTGCAAACGGCTCCGCGTGGCTAGATCCAAGTCGGGGTAAACCGGTAGGCGTTTGTGTTTTAGTTCCCCTAATGCTTTGAAGTATTCGGTAAAGCGCGGCGGCGTTTCTTCCGCCTTGGAAGAGAGCGGGCCGATTCCTTCGATCAGGACTAAAGCGTCTAAGCGATCGCTAAAGGAACCTGCCAGCACCGAAGCAATTCCGGCGCCGAGGGAGTGGCCCACCAGAGTAAATCGCTGCCAACCCAAAGCATCCGCCGCGTTCAATACATCCGCCACTGCGTCGATAAGATGGTAGGCCGTGCCTGCGGGGCGGTGATCGGAATGCCCGTGACCGGGTAAGTCCAGCACTACGCAATGCCAGCTTTGCGGAAGCAGTTCGACGAGAGGTACGAAGCTCGCGGCGTTGTCTAGCCAGCCGTGTAGAAAAAGCACACGCCGCCCGTCGATGGCGCCCGTCTCGAGGGCGGCTAGCTTGCCCCAGTCGAGAGCGATGGAGGTTTCTTTATTCACCAGACGTTCGAGAAAATCCGGTTTACCGAGCGGCCGCTTTGGCTACGCACGTGGAGCAAGTAGCGGCCCGGAGTAGGTTCATCAAAATCCACTTTGGCGGTAAAACGCACTTCCTTGTTTGCGCAGGGTCCACCCCGGGAATCCGTCTTGAGCCATTTAGTTGTTGGTCGTAACTCGTACGTCTTCCCATTGAGGGTGCCGATTTTCATTTCATCGATGGCCACGCAGGTATTCTGGAAGCGCCCCTGAATAACCGCGCGCATCCTCCCCCCGGAAAGAAGGCCGACATCCGCATCGTCGACAGGCGCATACGAAAATTCGTCAGGCCGTTCTTCCGTGGCGGCTTTGATCACTAGGGGCTCGACCAGTGGCTTGCTGCGGCCTTCTACACGCACGGAGTAAGTTCCTGCGGCGACAGAGTCGTCGGGATTAAGAACGACATCGAGAGTGAACGGAACCTGCAAGGGGTCGCACTTTGTGCCGTGAGCCTCGCGCTGCGGCTCAATCAAAAATTCTGTTCCAACGTGGGTTACCTTCGCGCCTCGCAACTGGTCGCAGGTATTCTCTAAGTAGCCCTCCACCACCGCGACGATTTCGTCGTTATCGTCGTAACCTACTGGCACATACAATCGCATGGCTTTCACACCAGCGCGAGCGGCGCCGGCGTAAAGGGTGGTGGCGAAAAGTGTGTAGATGAATGCCGCGGTGAGAGCAGGCAGTGACCGTCGAATCCCCATTTAGTCCCCCGATTAACTCAGGGTTGATTTATTCCCGATACCCAGTCAAGTCAACGCGGGGGCCGAACGCACTGAGTCAATGCACACCGACCGCGCCGCGCGTTGACCGCCCCGAGCGTAAGACCCACAATGGCGAGACTGGGGTGCGTCGTGAAGAATGTCGCTTGGATTTTCGGATTCGCTGGCATTTTTTTGTCGTCGGCAGTTTTCGCGCGCGTACCGCTCACCCGTGCGCAATTCGATGCCCTGGCCATGAAGCAGCGGATTATCGTTGAAATAGACGATCTTCCCCAAGACGAAGCACAAGTGAATAGCCTCGGTTTAAGGGGGCGGTTGGTACTTAAGCAGGCCATTAAGCGCGTGATGGATGCTCCGGCCGGAAGCATTTCCTTCGAAGATATTCTGGAATTTGATCGGGCCCTCCATCAGTACGGAAGCGTGCAGGCGCGTCTTGCGGTGGCAGCCTATTTGTCCGAGGGTATGCCGGTAGGGAAGGCGTCGCTCCGCCAGGCCGCTAAACTCACCAAAGATTATTTTTCTATGTCTCTCGATGCGCAGCTCTATCTGAAGCTTCATGCTTTCGAGCAATGTGCGAAGTTAGACGACGAACAACGCCGTTTGGTGGATGTGATTGCCGCGATTTTTGTGTTCGATTCCCTGTCCACGCAGGCTGTCATCGACTCGTGGGAAATTCGCGGGTTATTCGACGAGCTCTCTAAGAGTGAAGTGAAGTTTGCGACCGGTTTGCAGAAAGAGGCTACTTTCACTCGGGCCGCCGAGCTTCTCAGCGGGTTGTCAGACGATTTTTTGGAAACGCTCGGATACGACGTTGACAGTGATGCCTACACTCTCGACGGAGGCGAGTGGTGGCAGATGGACCAAGTGCTCCGTTATTGCACCAACGCCGATACCCGGGATCTGGCGTGGCGCAATTCTCACAATAGTGCCGATGCAGGCAACCAAACTTTGGTGGATTTGATCACAGCGGGTCGCGCCCGGATTGCCACGCGGATGGGCCACAGCTCGTGGGCGAATTACGGAGCCACCGGATTGAGTACGACTCCACAGGCGTTGCTTACTCAATTCAGGATACTGCGAGATCGTACTGAGAAAGCGTTCCAAAAAGAGCGTAAGGAAATCTCGGCCCTCGTTGGCAGGGAACCCACGATTTCCGACGTGGCATACGCGCGCCGTTTAAAACTAGAAAAACTGGGCATGGACGAAGCCGCCGTGCGCGAATATTTCCCGGCTGACAAAGTCGTGGAAGGCTTGTTTCAATACACGGAGACGATCTTTAACCTGGATATTCGCCCGATTAGCGAGCCCGCCTGGGAAGGCGCGGACCTCTACGCCCTCCTGGATAAAAAAAGCGGGGCCGTCCTGGGCGCGTTCGCTCTCGACCTTTTTCCGCGCGAAGGCAAAAACAATGGATTCCATCAGTTGGGTATTACCGGCGGGGTGCAACTCAGGAACGGTTTGACACAAAAGCCGTTTGTCTACGTGCACACCAACCTAACGCCCGAAACCGATATTACTCCCAGTTTGCTATCACACGACGAAGTGTGGACGCTGTTTCATGAATTTGGCCACGCGCTGCATTCCCTTTTTAGTCCGCATAGGTATTCGTCCTTGGGGCCAGACGGCAACAACGCCGACCTCGTCGAAGTGCCGTCTACTTTTTTCGAAAAGCTGGCTTGGGAACCTTCGGTTCTACGGAAGTTCGCCAAACATTGGAAGACCGGGGCAGCCATGCCGGAATCCATGCTGGAGAGCATTCGCCGCTCGCGGGAGATTTTCCCGGCGCATACCCTCCGCCAGTCCGTCGTTGCTTCCGCCTTAGACCTCAGGTTGCACGGCCCGAAGCCTAAGCCCGTGGCGGAAGTGGAAGCGGAAGTGTATCGAGAGTTTTACTACCCCTTACCGAAGGGGGTAGTGGTCACGGCTTCCAGCGGGCACTTCACGGGTTACGAGGGAAACTACTGGAGTTATCTCTGGGCCGAAGCCATCTCGGCGGTGCGGCTGGACCGGTTGCTGAAGTCCCCCGGTGGCGCCTATGACTCCGCCGAGCTCGCGCAGTTCCGGGCGCTCTTCATGGCGGTGGGCGGCACGAAAGACAGCGCCACCATTGTGGAGAGCTTGGTCGGCCCCAAATTCCAGCTTGCTCCTGCGCTCCTCAGCCACTACGGTCTTCCCGTCCGTTAGGCGTCGGGGTACGCTATCCGCAGTGAGGCCGCCGGTTGTCCATCGTCGATAAACTGTCCGATTTGCTGAGCCAGGTGGAATGGAGTTTCCAACTCTGGGGTTGGCTAGGCCTGGTGGCTGCCGCGCTTACTTCCGTGCACGTCATTTTGCGCAAACGCGATTCGCGCTCTGCCATTGCATGGATGGGACTGATCTGGCTCTCGCCGTTCGTGGGGGCATTCTTATACTCCTTGTTGGGCGTGAACCGAATCCGCCGTCGGGCTCAGGCCATGCGCCCGCGCGCGGAGAGTCTGCCGATGCGCGAAACGCTCGGCGCCAACATTGGTATCGATCTCGCCGGGCAATTGCGCTTGGGCGATCGGGTGACTCACACCTCGGCAGTAGGCGGAAACGCCATCCGCAAGCTCGTCAACGGCGAGCAAGCCTATCCCGCGATGTTATCGGCTATTGAGGCGGCTCGTTTCTCGATTACCCTCGGCACCTACATTTTCGATCACGATGATCTGGGTGTAAAATTTGCGGATGCGCTGATTGCGGCGGTGAAACGCGGAGTCGAAGTACGGGTCCTTATCGACGACATTGGCGCCCGCTATAGTCGTCGGCGCATGGACCGCTACCTCCGAAAAAGGGGCGTGCGGGTAGCCACGTTCTTGCCCATGTTTCGGCCGAAATCATTCTTCTTCTTGAATTTGCGCCTGCACCGAAAAATTTTGGTGGTAGACGGCATGACGGCCTTTACGGGCGGCATGAATATTCGGTCCACCCACGAGGTTTCGCGGGGCTTGCGGGCTTCCGTCCAAGACACCCACTTTGAAGTGCGCGGGCCTTTGGTGCGCGATCTCCAGCAAGTGTTTGCCGACGACTGGGAGTTCACGACCCGTGAAACCCTCAAAGGCGGCTCGTGGTTTCCGCCACTTTCCGAGCAGGGATCGGTCTTAGCTCGTTGCGTGGACGACGGGCCCGACCTGCATTTTGAAAACGCTCGCTGGATTTTACTGGGCGCGATCACCTGCGCCCACAAGCGATTGCGGATCATGACTCCCTATTTTCTCCCGGATATCACACTGGTCACCGCCCTCAACGCAGCGGCGTTGCGAGGGGTGCAGGTGCAAATTGTACTCCCTCAGGAGAACAATCTCCCTTGGGTGAGCTGGGCCAGCACGGGCAATCTGTCTCAAATCATGGAGCGCGGCTGCGAAGTTTATTTCTCGCCGCCTCCCTTTGATCATTCCAAGTTGATGACGGTAGACGATCACTGGGCTTTTTTTGGGTCAGTTAATTGGGATGAGCGCAGCCTGAGGCTCAATTTTGAATTAAATGTGGAAGCCTTCGACACTGAACTTACCGGTGGAATCAATCAGCATATCGACGGTAAAATAGCCGAGGCACGCCGCATGACATTGGTAGACCTCAATCGGCGCTCATTTGGCGCGCGATTGCGAGACGGAACGGCTCGGCTTTTTGCCCCTTATCTCTAGGAGAATCGTAATGCATCCCTGGCATGATGTGGAAATCGGGGCGCAGTCCCCTCAGCAAGTCACCGCGGTGATCGAAATCCCCAAGGGATCGAAAATCAAATATGAGCTGGATAAGAAGAGCGGGTTAATTAAAGTGGATCGGGTCCTATTTAGCTCGATGGTCTACCCTGCGAACTATGGTTTTATTCCTCAGAGCTATTGCGACGACAAAGATCCGCTGGATATCTTGGTGCTGGGCCAAGAACCCGTGCCACCGCTCTCGTTGATGGTGGCTAAACCCATCGGAGTCATGAAAATGATGGATCAGGGCGAAGCCGACGATAAAATCATTGCCGTGCATGTGCACGATCCCGAGTACGCCCACTACCAAAGCATTAGTGAATTGCCGCCGCACCGCATGATCGAAGTGAAGCGCTTTTTTGAGGACTATAAGGCGCTGGAGAACAAATCGGTCATCGTGGAGAAATTCGGCGATCGCGATGAGGCTCTGACGGTCATACGCGACGCTCTGGCTCTCTACCGGCGGCTTGCCAAGACTTTGCGAACATAAGCTAAGGTTAGATTTGCCATAACGAAATTTAATTTGAGTTCGCTGCGTACCTTTAGCATCTTGAAGCTGGAGGTGGGAATGCGTTCAGGTGTGCAGTCAGCGAGCTTCGCGTTTCTCGGTTTGGTTTTGGCGGCCTGCAATTATTACCGTCCGAACACGGTCCAATCCGCTCCCGAACCTAATCAGGTCAACGTCAAAGCGAATTTCCAGTCGATGATGGACGGCTTTTTTAAGCCTTACTGCATTCGTTGCCACAGAGGCGCTACGCCGGGTGGCGATGTCAGTCTGGAAACCTACCAAGCTATGTTGGACACCGAAGTCTTGGTACCGGGAAAACCCGAAGACAGCATGATTTTTACCGATACGCGCGACGGCGTAATGCCGAAACGCCCGCCAATGCCTTCTCCCGAAGCAGTTGAGATGCTCCGCGTCTGGATTGCCGACGGAGCCCTTGAAAAATAATAGCAACTAGGAGTTCAACATGCGTTTCACCTTGTTAATGAGTCTGTATGCCGGCCTGGCCTTCGCGGCCGAAATCCCTGCTTCACGCAGCATCGACTTAGGAAAATCCAGTTCCAAGGTGGAGTTTCTAGCGGTGGGCAAGCCGAGCATGCTGAATATCCGCGGTACGGCTAAGCCCGAGGGTGACGCGAAGCCGTTGGAAGGCAATCTGAGCTTAAAAGGGGATACGGTTTCGGGAAGCGCCAAGTTTGCGCTGGATACCTTGGATACCGGCATTGGTATGCGCAACCGGCACATGAAAGAAAAGTACCTCGAGACAGCCAAGTTTCCTAAAGCGGAATTCGCGCTGACTGAAATGAAAGTGCCGGCTGAGCTGCAAAAAGGCAATGGATCGGCAAAAGATCTTCCGTTCACCGGAACGCTGACCATTCATGGCGTTGCCCAACCAGTTAAAGGCTTGGCGAAAATGGAACGCAACGAGGGCAAAGCTACTTTTAGTTTTGATTTCGGCACCAAAATTCCGGCACACAAAATTGAATTGCCGAGTTTTATGGGCGTAACTTTGCACGAAGATGTGAAAATAACAGTAGAAGTTGAAGGTCCCCTCACGTGAAGAAAAGTTTTACCCGCCTAGCGGCGGCGACCCTAACCCTGGCAAGTGTGAACGCATTCGGCTACCCGGAAATGATCCGCCACGGGTACGTGAACTGCACGAGTTGCCACGTGGGCCCCAATGGCGGCGGCATGTTGAACGGCTACGGCCGAGTGCAGGCGGAAGAAGTGTTGAGCACCTGGTCCCGCGAAGGGGAGGGCGGCTTTCTGCATGGGGCAGTCCCGTCGCAAGTCGGCCCATTCAGTTTTGGTGGCCAGTTCCGCGCATTGCAGCTTTGGCAACAAAGCTATGGGACGGCGGGCGCCGCCTCCGGCCGGGCTATACTCATGCAAGCCGACGCGGAAGCCGCCGCTAAAGTCGGTCCCTTTGAAATCGTCACCACAGCCGGTGTGCAGGACTTGAAGGGAATCCAGCCGCTCAGCCGTCGGCACTACGCTATCTTTCGCCCGAGCGAAGACTCTCCCTGGATGATCCGCGCTGGGCGTTTCGTGCCCGCGTTTGGGATCAATATGGCCGACCACGCGATTGCGACGAAAGCAGGCGTGGGCTTAGGTCAGGGTACCGAATCGTATAACGTCGAAGGCTCTTGGCTCGGCGAACGCTTTGACGTCTTTTTAACCGCCAACTTCGGACGGCCTGGCGAAGACCGAGAAAAGGGTTTAACAACCCGTGTTGGTTATAACTTGGGCGAGCGCGCCAAGGTGGGGTTGAGCTATTACCTCGGAACCAATTCTCTGGGCACGCGCCAGTTGTTCGGTTCTTACGCCATGATTGGATTTACCGAGCATCTCTTTTTGTTGGCCGAGTTCGACTTGCAGAATCTTTCGCGTGCTGCGGGGACCAAATTCGGTCCGGCGAGTTATGCGAGGTTGGACTATGAGTTCTACAAGGGTGTGCATGGCTACTTAACCGGCGAGTACGCCCAAACCAACCCGACTTCGCCTACGCACTACGCAGCGGGCCTCGGGGCGCAGTTCTTTCCGCGGCCGCATTTCGAATTGCGGGCCGAATGGACTAAGCGCTTGGATGATTACACCGGTGAACTTGCGGCGGATTACGCCTGGCTCATGGTGCACTACTATCTCTGACGGTTGCGATTCTTCCTTAGCGAACGGGATTTTCCGTGGATCTCTGGCCCGCGCCGGGGGGCTGTAA